>JADJZJ010000003.1 GCA_016715765.1 Opitutaceae bacterium | reverse complement strand
GGTTCATCTCGGCGCCGGTGGGGAAGCTCTTGAAGAACGCCTCCACGTCGTGGTGCAGCTTGTTATAGGTGCGGCTCGTGCTGATGCGGTTGAGGTAGTGCGAGATGGCGCCGACGTTCTTGGCGATGGACCACTCGTTGTCGTTGAGGATGACGATCAGGCGCTTCGTCGAGGAGACGATGTTGTTGAGCGCCTCAAGGGTGATGCCGCAGGTGAAGGCGGCATCGCCGCAGATCGCGACCACGTGCTCGTCGGTGCCGCGCAGGTCGCGGGCCGTGGCCATGCCGAGGGCGGCGGAAAGGGCGGTGCCGGCGTGGCCCGCCCCGAAGGCGTCGTGCGGACTCTCGCGGCGGTAGAGGAAGCCGCTGGCGCCATCGGTCTGGCGGAGCTGGTGGAAAAACGCGCCGCCGCGGCCGGTCAGCAGCTTGTGCACGTAGCCCTGGTGCGCGACGTCGAAGACGAACTGGTCCGCCGGGGTGTTGAACACCCGGTGCAGCGCGAGGGTGAGCTCGACCACGCCGAGGTTGGGGCCGACATGGCCGCCGTTGCGGGCGGTGACGGCGATGATCTCGTCGCGGATTTCCTGCGCCAGGAGCGGAAGCTGTTCCGGGGCGAGGGCCTTGAGATCGGCGGGACTGCGAATTCCATCCAGCAGACGGGAAGGTGAGGAAGCGTTGTTCATCAGCGGGACCGGGGGCGGCTCAGGCGGTCCGCTCGGGATCGAAACTGCCGAAGGTGGCGCCGTCCTTCGACTTCTTGAGCTGTTCAATCTTGAGTTCGGCCTCCTTCAGGCGCGCCTCGCAGGCTTTCAGCAGCTTGCTGCCCTCCTCGAACTTCGCGAGCAGGTCGGCCAGGGGCACGTCTCCCGACTCCATCGACTCGACGATGGCCTCGAGTTTGGCGAGGGCGGTTTCGAAGGAGAGTTTGGCTTCTTTGGCTTCCACGTCGCCAAGATGGGAGCCGGTCGGTCTATTTCAAACAATCTTTGGACTGGCGGCGAAACGCGTTTTGCATGCACTGGGGTGCATGACTATCGTCCTTTGGGTCACGGCCTTGCTGATGTTGCTCCGCCTGGCCGGTGAATGGGTGCTGGGCGCCCTCAACCGCGCGGAGGTCCGCCGCCATGCCCTGTCCCCGCCGCCCGCCGCCGCGGCGATCATGGATCCGGCGACCTATGCGAAGTCCGTGAACTACACCCTGGAGAAATCCCGCTTCGGCCTGCTGGTTGAGATTTTCGACTCCCTGGTGCTGGCGATGGTCATTTTCGGCGGGGTGCTGCCGGTGATTTATGAACAGTTCGCCCATTGGGGCGGACCGGACCGCGTGTGGGATGATGCGCTCTTCATTCTCACCTCGGGGGTGCTGCTGACCCTGCCGGGGCTGCCCTTCGACTGGTGGTCGCAGTTCCGCCTGGAGGCGAAGTTCGGCTTCAACCAATGCACGCCCAGGCTCTGGGTGACCGACAAGCTCAAGGGTCTGCTGCTCATGCTGTTGATCGGCTATCCGCTGCTGTGGGTCCTCCTCTCGCTGGTGACCTGGGTGGGGCCGGCGTGGTGGTGGTGGGGCTTCGGGCTGATGTTTGGCTTCCAGCTGCTGATGCTCGTGCTCTACCCGAAGCTGATCCTGCCGCTGTTCAACAAGCTCACGCCGCTGCCCGATGGCGATCTGCGCAACCGCCTGCTGGCGCTGGGCGACCGCACGGGCTTCCGCGCGCGGGCCATCCAGGTCATGGACGGCTCCAAGCGCTCGGGGCATTCCAACGCGTTCTTCACCGGCTTCGGCCGCTTCCGCCGCATCGTGCTGTTCGACACGCTCATGGCGCAGCTGTCCGCGGAGGAACTCGAGGCGGTGCTCGCGCACGAGATCGGGCACTACCGCTGCGGGCACATCCCGAAGATGCTCGCCGTGTCGGCCGCCATGCAGCTCGGCGGCTTCGCCCTCATTGCGTGGCTGGCGCGCAGCCCGTGGTTCAACACCGCCTTCGGTTTCCCGCCGGGCGAACTCGCGCCGGCCTTCCTGCTCTTCGGCCTGCTGAGCGGCCTGGTGATGTTCTGGTTCTCGCCGCTGACAAATTATTTTTCCCGCCGGCATGAATACGAGGCGGACGCCTTTGCGCGCGACGCCATGGGCGGCGCGTCTCCCATTGTCGGGGCGCTGCGCAAACTGGCGCAGAAAAACCTGAGCAACCTGACGCCGCACCCGTGGTTCAGCGCTTTCTTCCATTCCCATCCCACGCTGGTGGAACGGGAACGCTCCGTGCAGTCGGCATGAGGTTCGCCCTGGTCAGGGCCGGCCTCGGTTTGCTGCTGGCGGTGGCGGTGGCGCCGGCGGCGACACTGAAGATCGGCACCTACAACGTGGAAAACTACGGCCCGGCGAACCGCATGACGGCCGCGGGCTACCGGCAGGATTACCCGAAACCGGAGGAGGCGAAACGGGCGCTCCGGGAGGTGATCCGGGCGATGAATGCGGACCTGCTTTTCCTGCAGGAAATGGGCAGTCCGGCCCACCTGGAGGAACTGCGCCGGGATCTGGCGGCGGAGGGTTTGCCCTATGCCCATGCCACCGTGCTCGAGGCGGGCGACGATGACCGGCATATCGCCCTGCTGGCCAAACAGCCGCCCCTCACGGTCGTGCCGCACCGGGAACTGCGGTTCAAATATTTCGGGGCGATGACGGAGGTGAAACGCGGACTGCTGGAGGTGAGGCTGGCGACCGCATCCGGTGAGATCACCGTCTGGGCGCTGCATCTCAAGAGCCGCTACACGGACCGTCCCGACGACCCGCAGTCGGCGAAGCGGCGCGCCGGCGAGGCGACGGTTATCCGTAATCACATTCTGACGCAGTTTCCGGATCCGGCCACGGCCCGGTTTCTGGTGCTGGGAGATTTCAACGATGCCAAGGCCAGCGCTCCGGTGCGTTATATGCTCAAGCGGGGACGCACGGTGATTGCGAAGCTGCTCTCCGCCGCCGATTCCCGGGGAGAAAACTGGACCTACCACTATGGCAAGGAGGACACCTACCAGCGGGTGGACCACATTCTGGTTTCACCCGGGCTGCGGTCGTCGGTGCAGGGTGGACGCGCGGTGATTCAGGATGGACCGCAATCCGGAAAGGCCAGTGATCACCGGCCCGTGTGGGTCACGTTGGAGATTCCGGAGTCGGCTGATCTTCGAATAATTCAGTGATGCACGAATTGCGACCAGTAGGGCGGGTCTCTGGCCCGCCTTTGCACGCTCCACCGTGAATAGACGTCAAAAGGCAGGTCGGAACCTGCCCTACCTCTAACCATCGCCTGCAAGCAGGCTTCTAACTGTGCCGAAACAAACCTTTGTGGCCGAATTTGTAGGAGCGGCTTTATGCCGCGATTGAGCGCGCAACATCGCGGCATAAAGCCGCTCCTACAGTATTGCCGCCTAGCAGATGCTCACGCCGAGCAAGATCACACTGAGGACAAAGCCGGCGAAGAGTGACTGGCGCACGAGATACAACCGGGCCCCCTCCGTGGGCAGCAGCGAGTAGGCCGGGGCGGGTTGGCACAGGTAGCGCTTGAAATTGGTCCAGGCGAAGGTCGGGTTCTTTAGCAGCATGCCGTACAGGTCGCGGATGTCCTCCACGTTGGGCGGGCGGCGGTACTTGATGATGGTATGGAGATTGAACTCCTGCTTCGCGACGCGGCAGACGAGGCTGAAGGGCACATTGACCGCGGTGCCCGGGGCCGCCTCATGGGGCAGGTCCTTCCAGCCCCAGTCCTTGAAAATCCGGGCGGTGATGCCGTCGAGGGCATCGTGCAGGCAGAGGTGCAGGAGGTCGGCCGAGTTCAAGGGTGCACCGTCGCGTCCGTAGACAGCGATGATCGAGGCCTGCGGATCGACGTAAACCCAGCGCTGATGTTCGGCCAGATAGGATTCGGCCCAGGAGTGGCCGTTGTAAACCAGGCGGTTGTCCTGGGTGGTGGAACCGAAGACGTACCGGGTGGGGACGCCGGCGCGATTGGCGAAGAAGGTATAGACCTGGGCGTTCTGCGTGCACCAGCCCTTGCCGGTACCGGCGCACATTTCCTGATAGATCTGAAGCGGATCCACCCAGCGAAAGTCGTCCTTCGGCACCCCGCCGGCCTTGACCCAGCGGGTGCGCAGGTGGCGGATGATCTTTTCCATGCGGACCAGCGGGGAGTCACCGGCCGCGATTTCCATTTCCTCGCGCACGATGCGATCGGCCTCGGCGAGCTTGGCGGCGCCGAGATAATGGTAGTCGTCGGTCCAATAGCTGACCGGATGGCGTTTGAACCGACCGACCGGCAACTTGGTTCTGACCTGGGCGAGCGCGGTGGGAAAATGCATGCCGCGCTCGAGATAGAATTCACGGGTGATGCGGGAAATGGAGAATTCCACATCGGGTCCGGAGCCTTCGGGCAGCGGACGCAGGATATAGCGGTGCAGGAAATCCGGTATTTTCTCACCTTCGGCTCCGGTATACGGCGCTCCGGCGAGGTCGATCCAGGGTGCGTCACCGGGCAGGATGGGGCCGGGCTGGCCGTCGATCAGCAATTGCCACTGGGCGGGCCGGTGCAGCCAGGCCAGTTCCGGGCGCATGCGTCCATCGCCGTCGATTTCCCAATGGCACACCGTGGGCGCGTCCAGTGGATAGTTGAGCTGGGCGTAATCCACGGCCCGGTGCGAGGCTTCCCAATTCCGCGTGAGGAAATAATAGAGATTGGCGGCGAGCAGCAGCAGACACGCAAGGGCCAGCCAGAAGGCAGGGTGGGTGAGCATGGACGGAGGATTCGCCGTTCATTGTGACACATCCGGCGCGGAATACAATGCGCGGTCCGGGCGGGTGGGTACTTGAATGAAAATGTAGGGCGGGGATTCCGATCCCCGCCTTGGGAGCACGACCAGCCTGCCCTCCGTAGGCCCGGCGAAGGAGGGCCCTCGGTCGCAATTGGACTCAAACCTCAAGCCACGAGAAAGAGAAAGATTACGAGAAAGAGAAAGATGGGATTCCAGCCCATAAAAAGAAGGCGGGGAGCGGAATCCCCGCCCTACATTGAAACACAGCCGGGCGCAAAAAAGGCGGGTTGCGGGACCCGCCTTCGTGCTGGTGCAGCTTGGTGTCGGAATTATTTCTCGGTCACGGTGACCGGGATGGTGACTTCGCCGGCGCCGTAGCCCTTGAGGAACAGGGAACCGGAGCCGGGTTTGCCGCCCTGCACGTTGACCGTGAGGGTGGTCTGGCCGGCCGGGACGACGACCTCGGGCATGATGACGCATTCCGGCACATCGGTCGTCACGTCGAGCAGGAGGCCGCCCGCCGGGGCCGGGTTGGCCACGGTGAAGGTGAGGACCTGCGTCTCGCCGGAGCGGAGGGTGAGGGCCGAAGGGATGACGGAGAGGCTGCTGGCATCAATGCGGAAGGTGCCCACCGGGGAATTGCCGGAGGAGCTGCCCAGCATGATCTGGTAGTTGCGCGAGGCATCGAGGGCCGGGACGTAGAAGCTGAGGGAATTGGGCGATTCGTACACCGTGCGGGTGGGGATGTTGTCGAAGTAGATGACATCCTGCGGGGAGAAGCCGCGGCCGAGGACACTGATGCGGGCGCCGACCGGGCCGCGGTTGACCTCGAGGGAGAGGACGTAGCGGTTGACGGTGGTGGCGCGGGTGAGTTCGGAGTAGGATTCACGGGGCTCGAGGCGGCCGTTGATCTCCAACTGGTACTTCACGAGGAAGTAATAGGCCATCTCGGTGCGGCCCGCGGGCAGTTGGTAATCGTATTCGAAGATGTTCTCGCCCAGCCGGCTCCTGGCCATCTGGTAGTTCCGGCCGTCGATTACGATGAAGGGAGTGATGTTCTGCGGCGTCGCCGCGGCGCTGCGCGTGGGTGTGACGCGGAGCGTAATGGTGTAGATGCTCGAGGGATTCTCCGGCAGGCTGCCCGGGGTCAGGTTGGTCAGGGTGACGGTTTCGCAGCCACTGAGGAGGGCCAGGCTCAAAATGGCAGCCAGCCAGGTGAAGATTTTCCTCGGATGGGAAAGGAGGGAGTTTTGCATTGGTTT
Organism: Opitutaceae bacterium; assembly: GCA_016715765.1. Lineage (GTDB taxonomy): Bacteria > Verrucomicrobiota > Verrucomicrobiia > Opitutales > Opitutaceae > UBA2377. The sequence continues at coordinate 158,671 of JADJZJ010000003.1, read as the reverse complement.
TGAATTAAAACCGGTCAGTTAAAGAGCGTTAATAATGAGCGACTTCGCATCAGGGCAAGACAAAGCTGCTGGGGCGGCACCACTGGGACTCTATGTCCACGTGCCCTTCTGCGCCTCGACCTGCGACTTCTGCGCTTTTTATCAGGTCAAGCCGACCGCGGAAGGCATTGATGGGTTCCTTGATGGCATCACAAAGGAGGCGGCCATGGTGCATTGGCCGCGACCCGTGACCACCGTGTTTTGGGGCGGCGGCACGCCGGGTTTGCTCTCGCCGCCGGCCCTGCGGCGCCTGGGCGAAAAGGTGCTCGCCTGCTGCGGGGGCCGGCCGGAGGAGTGGACCGTGGAGATGGCACCGGCGTCGGTGACCGTGGCGCGGCTCGCGGTGCTGAAGGAACTGGGGGTTACCCGGATTTCGATGGGGGCGCAGAGTTTTCAGCCGGCGCTGCTGGACGGCCTGGGCCGGATGCATACGCGGGAACAGATATACCAGGCCTACGAGCGGGTGCGCGCGGCGGACTTCGCCAGCGTCAATCTCGACCTAATGTTTGCCCTGCCGGGTCAGACCGAGGCCGAGTGGCTGGCCGACGTGGCCGAAGCCAGGGCTCTGGCGCCGGATCATCTCTCGACCTACTGCCTCACCTTTGAGGAAGACACCGCCCTGTGGATCAAGCTTTCGCAGGGACGCGTGAAGCTGGATCCCGAGAATGAGGCCCGGCTCTATGAAACGACCTGGGCGGCGCTGGCTGCAGCCGGTTATGCGCAATATGAAGTGTCGAACTTTGCTCGGCCCGGCCACGTCTGCCGGCACAACGTCAACACTTGGGAAATGCATGAGTGGATCGGGCTCGGCCCCTCGGCGGCTTCGCAGCATGACGGCTGGCGGGGCGCGAATGTGTCCGACCTGGTCCAATGGCGCGCGCATCTCGCCGCCGGCCGCCGCCTGACCGAGGACCGGCTCGCGCTCACTCCCGTCCAACTGGCCGAGGACGCGCTGATCTTTGGCCTGCGCATGAACGCCGGGGTGGATCTGGCAACCTGGCGGGCGCGCTGCCCGGAGGCGCCCTGGACCGCGGTGGATCAATTGGCCGGACGACTCGCGGCCGAGGGCCTGGCGACGATTGCCGGCACGCGCCTGAAACTGACCGATCGGGGACGGTTGCTGGCGGATTCGGTTGGACTTGAGGTCATGGAAGCGTTTCACGAACCGGCGCATGCCTGACTTTCTGAAAATCCTGGCACTGGCCCTGGCCGTCGCCGGTTCGACGGCGCTGGCGGAGGGCGTGCTGGTGCTGCAGACCGATTTTGGCACCAGGGATGGCGCCGTCGCCGCCATGAAGGGAGTGGCCGTGGGGGTCAGTCCGCGATTGGTGATTCACGACCTGAGCCACGAAAACACGCCCTTCGATATCTGGGAGGCCGCCTACCGTCTGCGCCAGGCCGCGCCTTACTGGCCGGCGGGCACGGTGTTTGTGTCCGTCGTGGACCCGGGGGTCGGCACGCGGCGCAAGCCCGTGGTGGTGCGGACCCGGAGCGGGCACCTGTTCGTCGGTCCGGACAATGGCACGTGGACGCTCATTGCCGAGGACCTGGGCGTGACCGCCGTGCGCGAGATCGATGTCACCCGGCATCACCGCGCCGGTTCCGAGAAGTCGCACACGTTTCACGGACGCGATGTCTTCTCGCTGGTCGGCGCCGGACTGGCGTCGGGCAGGATCGAATTTGTCGACGTGGGGCCGGAACTGGCCGCCGATGTGGTGCGCCTCGCCTATGCCCGGCCGCAGCTGGAGGGCAAGGTCCTGATCGGGTCGATCCCGGTGCTCGATCCCCAATTCGGCAATGTGTGGACCAATCTGGATGAAGCCTGGTTTCAGAAACTTGAGCCGAGGGAAGGGGACAGGTTTCGCGTCACGGTGAGCAAGGCAGAGCAGGCGGTGTATGCCGGCGAGATGCCGTACGTGCGCACCTTTGGCGATGTGCCGAAAGGAGCGCCGCTGCTCTACCTCAACAGCCTGATGCACGTGGCCATCGCGCTGAACATGGACAGCTTCGTCCGCAAACACGGCGTCAGCAGCGGGGCGGAGTGGAGCGTCCGCGTGGAAAAACTGACGCCATGAGAAACGGCCTGCTGATGCTTTGCGTCGCGACGCTCCTGGCCGGCTGCCAGTCCCGGACCGCGACGGCGCCCAAGCCGGCGGTCGCACGGTTCCTGCTGGAAGCGGAGGCGGATCGCACCGCAGCGGTGACGCTGCCGGTGAGCGGCGTGCGGTTGCGCGTCCTGCCGAAGCCGGTGATTTTGGAATACGACATCGTCAACGTGGAACTGGCGCAGGTGGAACTGGGCCGGTGCCTGCTGTTCCAACTGGCACCGGACGCGGCCCGCGACTTGTCCCGCCTGACGGCGGCCAACCACGGCCGCCGCCTGGCCCTGCTGATCAACGACCGGCCCATGGGCGCCCGGGTGATCGACCAGCCGCTGCTGGGCGGCACGGTTTTGGTTTTCTGTGAGGTGCCCGATGCCGAACTGCCCGGCTTGGTTGAGCGCCTGAAGCGGACCACGGCGGAACTTCGGTCCCGTCAGGTGGATTCTGGACAGAAGGTAGGAGCCTGCTTGCAGGCGATGGATTGGGGCATCCGTGCAGTGATGTTGCCAGCGAACGATTGCGACCGAGGGCGGTCGCGCTCCCATTCAAATCGCCTGCAAGCAGGCTCCTACTTCACGGGCGCGCGAGACGGGGAGGCTCTCATGAACAGACTCCGCATTCTGCCCGCATTGCTCGTCCTGTTGGCGGTCCATGCGCGGGCGCAGCGCGTTGAACTCGCGTGGCCGGCGCCGAACGATGCCTTCACGGCGGATCATCCGATCTCGGAACTGCTGCAGCATGCCGGCTCGGGCGAGGCGGAATCCGGCGGTTTTGGCGGCGTGCGGAGCGGCGGCGGGCAGTTTCACGAGGGAGTCGACATCCAGCCGACCAAGCGCGACCGGCGGGGCGAGGCGACGGACCCCGTGTTTGCGGCGATGGATGGCGTGGTCCGGCACATCAGCCTGCATCCGGGCAAGAGCAGCTACGGCCGCTACGTGGTGCTGGAGCATCCCGGCGTCACCCCGGCGATTTACACGCTTTACGCCCACCTCGCCAAGGTGACCACGGGGCTGAGGCTGGGGGCGACGGTGTCACGCGGACAGACGCTCGGCGTCATGGGCCGGTCGGCGAGCGGCTACGCCATCCCGAAGGAGCGGGCCCACCTGCATTTTGAAATGGGCCTGATGGTCACGCGCGATTTCCAGCGGTGGTACAACGCGAGGAAGTTCGGCAGCCCGAACGAGCAGGGAATCTACAACGGCATGAATCTCATGGGCTTTGATCCGCTGGATTTTTATCGGAAGCACCGCGCCCGCCGCGTGAACAATTTCCAGCAGTACTTTGACCGGATGGAACCCGTGGTGAAACTGCGCATCGCCACGACCCGCACGCCTGATTTTGTGCAGCGTTACCCGTCACTGGTGACCAAGGACCTGCCGCTGATGGTCGCGGGTTGGGAGATCTGGTGCAACTGGACGGGTCTGCCTTACCGCTGGACCCCGCTGACCGGCGTCGACGTCGTCGGGATGCGGCCGAACCAGGTGCGCATCATCGAGGTCAACCAGGCCGAGGAGCGGCGCCAGCGCAGCAAGTCCCTGGCCGTTTCGCGCAAGGGCGGCTGGGTGCCCGGCGAGGATCTGCAGACGGTGCTGCAGCAGCTGTTCGGGCTGAAGTGAAGCTGGGAGCGCGACCGCCCTCGGTCGCAATCGTGCGAAGTCTGGCGGAGCAGCCTGCGCGCTTGGCTTGCCCCCGGGAGCGCGGGCCGCTGGCCCGCAATCTGCAGAATGCGGGCGGGTCGCCCGCGCCCCCAGGGCGTCCGTTGCCTTTTTGCTCATTTAAGACTTCGGTCAATTGCGACCGAGGGCGGTCGCGCTCCCACCGGACTCAGCTTTGCGGCTTCAGCTGGTCGAGGAGGGAGACGAACTCCGGGTGCTCCTTGAGGCCTTCGAGGTCCGGGTCCTGGGCCATCCAGTCGAAGTCCTTGTAACCGAGTTCCACTGCGCGGTTGAGTGCGCGGAGGGCGTCGGGCTTGCGCTTCAGTAGCGCCAGGCTGCAGGCGAGATTGTAGTGGGCCGTGGCGTTCTCCGGGAGGAGCCGCACCAGCTTGCGGTCCATGCGCAGGCCGTCGGCGATGCGGCCGTGCTTCGTGTAGAGTCCGCCGAGGATTTCAACGACCTCGGTGTAGTCGGGCGCGCGGCGCAGCACCGACTCGAAGAACGTCATTTCGAAGGCGTGGTCCGTCGGCTTCGACATGTCGGCGGTCAGCCCCGGCGGGGGCAGTGGCCCGTTTCCCGGAAGGCGTTGCAATGCGCGCTGACCTGCAGCCGCTGGCTGACCGGCGTGAGGCCGAGCTTGGACGAGACGGTGCTGCCGTACCATTCCATGAACGGCGCGCTGATCTCGAAGATCTTGTCGCAGTCGAGGCAGACCACCTGGGCGACCTGGCTGGTGGCGCCGCCCGTGTTGGGCAGGTAGAATTTTTCGCCCGAGCCGATGTCCACTTCGCGCAGGAGGGCGCTTTCGGTCATGATCGGCAGGGTGCGGTAAACCGTGGCGCGCGAGACGGAATCATCCACCTTGCGGGCATGGTCCAGGAGCTGCTCGGCGGTGAAATGGTCCTTTTGGGCGAAGGCCGTGTCAAAAATCGCCAGCCGCTGGTTGGTGACGCGCAGCCCCTTGCGGGTCAGGAAGTGCCGGAATTTTTCGCGGGCGGCGGTGATGCTCACAGTGAGACTGTTTGAAGCGGAGCGGGGGAGTGTCAATCTGTTCGTGGGTGGGACGGGGGCAGCGGCTCCGCAAATTCACGGAGGCAGACCAGGTCCGGAAGGTTGGCCGTAAAAGGCTTAGCGCGGCGGAGCCTCATTCAAAGTGGAGGGCTGATTTTTTAACCACAAAGAACACAAGGTTTCCGTCCGGTTGGTGGAAGTCTCCCGCGCCCTTATAAGGGCCTCGCCCGCTTCATCCGCATTGGGAATTTGTGCTCTTTGTGGTTAATCCAATTCCTCGCGACTTTGGAGGAAATTGCATGTTTGCCATGCCGCGGCGGGCGCGCCGTCATCTGCGGTGATGATCGTGGGGGTCCATCCGCTCGCCGGCTTTGACAAGCTCCTGCACTACAAAGTGCCGGAGAACCTTCGTGCCGGCGTGGCGGTGGGCACGCTCGTGCGCGTGCCGGTGCTCAACACCCTGCGGCTGGGCCTGGTCGGCGAGATTGGCGGGCCGAAGGATTTCCCGCTCGAGCGCCTGAAATCGGTGGCGCAGGTGGTCTACCCGTTTCCGGCGCTGACCCGGGACCTGCTGCAGCTCGCCCGCTGGATGGCGGGCTATTATGCGTGCCCGCTCGACAGCATCATCGAAACCATGATCCCGGCCGCGGTGCGCGGCGGGGCCGCGATCAAGCAGGAGAAACTGCTGGTCGTGGCGCAGCGGCTCGACGACGAGGCGCTGGCGGCGCTGGACAAGCGCGCCCCGCAACAGGCGCGGCTCTACCGGTTCCTCAGCCAGCAGTTCAAACCCCAGCGCAAGGCGCTCGTGCTCAAGCGGCTCGGCCTGAACGCGGCCGTGGTGAACGCCCTCGTCAAGCGCGGGGCGCTGCGCGAGGACCTCAACCGGGTCGAGCGCGAGGCCTACGCCGACGATTTCGCCCGGGGCGAACTGGTGGCGGCGCAGCCGCCGGTGCTGAACCCGGAGCAGGCCGCGGCGGTCGCGGCGACGGCGGCGGGCCTGGCGAAGGCGAAGTTCGGCGTCACCCTGCTGCATGGCGTGACGGGCTCGGGCAAGACCGAGGTCTATCTGCATGCGATCGACACCGCGCTGAAGGCCGGCGGCGGCGTGATCTTTTTGGTGCCCGAGGTGGCGCTGACGCCGCAGACCGTGGCGCGCCTGCGTTCGCGGCTCGAGGCCATCGCCCCGGGCCACCGCTGCGTGGTCTGGCACAGCCACCTCAGCGAGGGGGAGCGGCTCGACGGCTGGCTCGCGCTTGCGACCGGCGAGGCCCGTGTGGTCGTGGGGGCGCGCTCGGCGGTCTTCGCCCCGGTGCACGACCTGCGGCTGATTGTCGTGGATGAGGAGCACGAGCCCGCGTACAAGCAGGACGAGACGCCGCGCTACCACGGCCGCGATGTCGCCGTGTACCGGGCCAAACTGAACAGCGCCCTCTGCCTGCTGGGTTCCGCGACGCCTTCCCTGGAAAGCTACGCCAACGCGCAGGCCGGGCGCTACGCCCTGCAGGAACTGCGTCAGCGGGTGGACGACCGCCAACTGCCGCACATCAACGTCGTGGACATGCGCGTGGAGATCATGCGCTCGCGCGGCCTGACGACACTCTCGCGGAAGCTGGCGGATGCGATGCAACTGCGGTTCGAGAAGAAGGAGCAGACCATCCTGTTCATCAACCGGCGGGGCTATTCCTCCTCGATGCTGTGCACCGAGTGCGGCCACGTGGAAGAGTGCGCGCACTGCAGCATCGCCATGACCTACCACCGCACGGATGAGACCCTCCGCTGCCATCTCTGCGGCGAGCAGCGGAACGCGCCCGTCACCTGCCCAAAATGCCGCTCGCCGAAGATCCGCTGGAAGGGCCTCGGCACCCAGCGGGTCGAGGAGGCCGTGCGGCGCGTGCTCCCGCGGGCACGGATCGAGCGGATGGATACCGACACCATGTCCAAGAAGAACCGCTTCCGCGAAGTCCTCGGGCAGTTCCGCACCGGCAAGATTGATGTGCTGGTGGGGACACAGATGATCGGCAAGGGACTGGATTTCCCCAATGTCACCCTCGTGGGCCTGGTGGATGCCGACATCTCGATGCACATCCCGGACTTCCGCGCCAATGAGCGCACCTTCCAATTGCTGGTGCAGGTCGCGGGCCGGTCGGGCCGGGGCGACCGGGCGGGCGAGGTGATCGTGCAGACGTTCACGCCGCAGGCCGAGGCGATCCAGTTCTCGCGGCATGCCGACTTTGCCGGGTTCGCCGAGGCGGAACTCAAGCTGCGCAAGGATTTCAAGTACCCGCCGTTCCGGCATCTGATCCAGCACCGGCTGCGCGGCAAGAGTCAGGAGAAACTGAAATTCTTCGCCGAGCAGTGGGCGAAGCGGGTCGAGCAGACGTTTGGCGACCGCATCGAGTTGCGCGGACCGTCGCCGGCCCCGATCGAGAAGATCAAGGACGAGTACCGCTGGCAGCTTTGGATTTTTACGGGCAGCGTGACGAAGGTCATCGGCGAACTGGACAGGCTCAGGTCGGAGTTTCCATGGCCGGAGGAAATCACGCAGGTGCTGGATGTTGACCCGGTGGGGCTGACGTAGCGCGGAGCTTTAGCCCGCGGCTCGGGGGTGCCGCGCTGCGTAGCGATTACCGAACCAGTGCCGGCTGAAGACCGGCACTACGAAGCTGTCTGCTCGCACTGCCGGATGTGGATCCGGTGGGGTTGACGTAGCGCGGAGCTTTAGCCCGCGGCTCGGGGGTGTCGCGCTGCGTAGCGATTATCGATCCAGTGCCGGCTGAAGACCGGCACTACGAAGCTGCGTTTAATCACTCCGCCGGCGCGCGCCAGAGCGTGGCCATGATGCAGGCCTTGTGCTTGTGGATGTCGGCGGGGTCGAAGGCGGGCTTCTGGTAATACACGGAGAGGATGACCCCGGGCGTAACCTCAATCGAGGCGGGGTAGCCGAGGTCATGGTTGCCGTTGTCGTCGCGGAGGATGATCTCCCGGCTCACATCCCAGGTGATGCCGTCGCGGCTGAGCGCGGCCCGTTCGCCGAAAGGCGCGCGCCGGTAGCCGTAGGTGCAGAGGGTGCGGCCGTCCTGCAGCAACAGCAGATGCGGCGGGAAGCCGAGCAACGGGGTGCGGAAGGGCTCGCTCCAGGTGCGGCCGTTGTCATCCGAGTAGCTTTCCCAGAGATGCAGGTCGTCGCGGCGATCATCATACTGCTTCGCGGTGTAGCGGATCATGAGCAGGATCCGGCCGGAAGGCAGCTGGGTGACGTGCGGCTCGCCGAAGTGGTGGGTGTCGGGGGTGGGGCATTTCACCAGGGCCAAGACGGTCCATGGACCTTCGGGCTGGGGGGCGGTGTGAATGTTGACATGGCCGCCGTCCTGCCGGTAGGCGGCAACCAGGAGTGAGCCGTTCCGCAAGGTGATCCCGCCATGCACGCTGTCAGGCCCGCGGACGGGGGCCGACCAGGTGTGGCCGTGATCCGAGGACACGATCACCCAGCCGCCATGACGCGCCGCCTCGGCGCGGTAGGCGGGTTCGTTCACCTGTTTCACCCAGGCGGAAATGATTTCCGGCGGGTAGGCATCGAAGGGCAGGGAAGTGAAACTCTCCGCCTTCCAGAAGGTGGACCAGACATGCATCACGATCCGACCGTCGGGCATGATCGTGAGGCCGCATTCCCGGTCATCGATGGGCGTGTCGAAGGCCACCACCGGCTGCGTCCAGTTGGCGCCGTTGTCCATCGACCGCATGGTCACGATGGCGCCGTCGGGGTACATGTGGTGCTCGGTGCGGACGAACGCGAGGAGCAGGTCGCCATTGGCGGCCCGCACCAGCGCCGGCCAGGCGCAGTAATGCGCCGGGTCCTGATATAACGTGGAGTGGGCGAGAATTTCGGGGGCGGGGGGCATGGGGTACAGACGGACAGGGTTTGCGTTTGCGCGGGTATCTCCAAGGCAGGAGAAAGATAAGGAGAACGAGAAAGATTGGATTCAGCTCGGGGAGGAGAAGAAGCGATGCCGGGATTTGACCGGGAGTGGGTGGCGGCGGCAAGTCCAGTATCCGCGCGGTTCTACACGTTGAATGCATTCATCCCCGCAAATGTCTTGTCTGTCTTCCGCCAAGCCTGTCCTGCTGGTCCTGCCGGTCCGTAACGTGCAGTTCCGCTCCAACTCTCATGGCGACCAAACAATATCAGGTGGGGACGCTGACCTACACGCGGGGCGGACTGATCCAGGTGATGTTCTGGATGCTGTGGGGCGACTTTTTTTTCCAGCTCATGGAATCGCTGCCGGCGCTGATCCCGCTGCAGCTGCGCTGGGAGGGGGCGACGGACTCAACCATCGGCTGGATCAACAGCCTGCCGCCGTTCATCGGTTTCTTTCTGTTCCCGGTCGCCGGCGTGCAGAGCGACCGGCACCGCGGATCACTGGGCCGGCGGCGGCCGTTCCTGCTCTGGTGCACGGCCCCCGTGGTGCTCGGCCTGGTCCTGCTCGGGGCCGCCAAGCCGATCGGGGCGTTCGTCTATGAGGTGCTGTCCACGCATGCCGGGCTGACCGTGACGATGGCCGGCTGCACGATTGTGTGGATTGCGCTGTGCCTCATCGTCTTCGTGGTCTTCAACGCGTACATCGTGCAGGTCTACTCCTGCCTGGTCGTTGATGTGATCCCGCCGAAGGTGCTGGGCACCTATTATGGCCTGTACCGCGCAGTGGGGGCGTTGGGGAATCTCGCCTTCAACCGCTACGTCTTCGGCTGGGCCGAGACGCACACCTTTCATGTGTATCTGCTGGTGGCGCTGCTCTATGCCCTGGCGTTCTACATGATCGTCTGGCGGGTGAAGGAAGGCGACTATCCCCCGCCGCCGCCGCGGGCGGGCGGCAGCCTCAACTGGCGCGTGATCCCGAACTACTTCAAGGAGTGTTTCAGTGAGCGGCTGTACGTCTGCTACTACTTCTTCACCTTCTTTGTCTGGAGCGCCGGCGTGCCGTTGGCGTTCATGGTCTTCTTCTCCACGCAGGCCGGCCAGCCGGGGTATGCGGCCACGTTGGGGCTGACCCTGGAGCAGTTCGGCGAGGTCAAGGGCTGGACGTTTCTGGTCAGCATCCCGATTTATTTCATCGCCGGACCGGTGATCGACAAATTCCACGCGATGCGGCTCACCCTGATCGGCATCATGCTGGTGTGCGCGAGCTACTTCTGCGGCTTCTTTCTCGTGCAGGATGAGGTGAGCCTGCTGACCTGGTGGTGCGTGAACCAATGCTTCATGGCCGTCTACCTGGTGGGTGTATGCGTGGTCGCACCGATCGTGCTGCCCCGGGAGAAATTCGGGCAGTTCGTGAGCGCCAACGTGGCCTTCGGCTACACCGGCCTCATGATCACCCACCCCACCGTCGGATGGATCCTCGAGCATGTGCGCAATTACCGGTACATCTTCATCCTCTGCGGTGTGCTCACCGCACTGGCGACCGTGGCCTGCAGCCTGCTCATTTTGGAATGGCAGAAAAAAGTCCGGGCGCAGCAGGCCGCAGTGGTGGCTCCGCCCCTGCCTGCTGGTTAGGGAGAGTCTTCAATCCTTCCCATTCACTTGTCATTCACTCCATGAAAAAGCAGCGAGTCAGGGTTGCATTGCCGAAGCAAAATCCCCGGCGGCCGATTCCGATCAATGAGGCCGAAGCCGTAATTGACGGATTCTGGGACAAGGACCTGTCACCGCTGGCCAGCTATACCCTGGCGCCGGCCGCCGGGGCCGGGACGCACGATGATCCGCCCCGGGAGCGTCCGAAGCCGGTGGCCGCGGGCGCGCCCAATCCGCTGGTGGTCGGCCCCTTGGGCGCGGATCGGGTGCGCGCCACGCAGGCGTGGTGCTGGCTGACGTTCGACTGGAACCGGACGGCCCCGAAGCCGCAGCCAGGCAAGCGTCGCGGCGCAGTCCGGGCCCGGCCGGTGCTTTCGTTTGCGCGCTCGCTCGACGTGGATCTGTCCGGTTATGACCGGCTCGTGGTGCGCATGGCGTGTCCGCCGCATGCGCGGTTGACGGTGACGGCCCGGATCGACGGCCGGACCCGCGTTCTCATCAGGGCCGAGCCGGGCCGCGGCATCGGGCATGAATTTGAGGGCCGGCTGCACGGCACCCGCCTGCAGGCGATCAGGCTTGAGCTGGCGACCAATCAGGCCGGTGCGGCCGAAGCGTGGCTGGATTGGGTGGGCTGCGCCCGGTCGGCGGTGCGCCATGCCATGCTGACCCGGCCGCCGCTGTACGGACCGGAGTGGGAGGGCTGGCTGCATCCCGAGGGAACCGACGTGGGAGAGAAACTGCGCTACGGATTTTTCTTCGGCGACGAGGAGGTGGCGAAGCTGCGCCGCAAGGCCCGGTCGCCGCTTTACCGTCCGATCATGGACGATCTGCGGAAGACAGCGCGGGCGGCCATGGCTGCGCGGCGTTCGCCGGAGGCCCAGATAGGCCCGCTCATTGGCGCCGGGGACAATTCGACCACGTTGGTGCGGGAAAGGGATCTCGCAACGCGCTCGTTCCACACGGACGCCCCCATCTGTGCACTGGTGGGTCTCATTGACCGGGACCCGGAGTGCCTGCGCTTTGCCGCGCGCATTGTGATGAGCCTGGCGCATGCCGGCACCTGGGCGCCGCACTTTATGCAGGAGTTTCCCGGCACCTCGTGGGACCAGCGCGGTTTTCCGGAGGCCTTTGCCATGGCCGGGCTCGTCCTGGCGCTGGACTGGGCCGGGGCGTGGTTCACCCCCAAGGGCGAACATCTCGTGCGGCACGCCATCGCCACCAAGGGACTGCCCCGGGTGCGCACGGTCTTCCTCCAGTACGAGTACATGCTGAATTGCAATCAGAGCCACATGATCGCGCTGGGCCGGCTCCTCGGCTTGCTCGTGCTCGAGCGCGCGTGGCCGCGCACGCGGGCGGACATCGATGTGTTCGAGCGGGATCTTTACGAGATCATCGACCGCTACATCCAGGCGGACGGGTCCACCGACGAGGGCCTGCATTATTGGAATTCCACCTTCCGTACCAATATTCCGGCACTCGCCGCCCTGGCCCGCTACCGGGGCAAAAAGCTGGCGGACATGGTGCCGCCGAAGGTGAAGGCGATGGACGGATTCATGGCCTCTCTGCTGTCCACCACCGGCGAGCCGGGGGCTTATCTGACGATTGCCGACACCGTGGCGGATTCACTCGCGGTGGATGCGATCACGATGATGGCCGCGGCCACGGATTCGCCGCTGTGGCGCGGGCTCGTGGCGGATTGTCTGCGCCGCGGCAAACTGCCGAAGGCCGAGCGCTGGTCCTGCGACGGTCCCATGTCCGTGATCCATGGTCCCGCCGTGTGTCCCAAGGATGCGATCCGGCTGCCGGTGTTCAGCCGGCTGGCAAAGGCCGGGCATGTTTCCAGCTGCCGTCCGTTCAACGGAGGCAGTGTGCGGTTGTTTTTGGTCGGCGCCATGGCCAACGCCGGGCACTGCCACCGCGACAAGGGCTCCTTCATTCTCGAGGCCGGCGGCGAGGCCTTTGCCGTGGATCGCGGCATGGTGCCCTATCATGACTCCGACAACCTGCCGTTCCTCAAGAGCGAGCTGGCCCACAATCTCGCGGTGCCCGCCGGCTGCATCCAGCAGAACCCTGCGCCCCATGCCTCACACTGGAAGGCGCGGGGTGGAAAGGTTGCATTGCACGCGTCGGTTGACACCAGCGGGACATGGCTGCCACCGGTGTTGAGTTGCCGGCGGAGCATCAGTTCACCGACCCCGGGACGCATCGAGATATGTGATGATTTCGATTTGGCCGAACCGCGGGCTGTCACGTTTTACCTGCACTCGCCCCTGGCCATGAGTGCGGGAAGAGAGCTGGTGGAGATCCGGGGCCGGTGCCTGACGCTCACGGTGCGGGCGGACTGGGCGGTGGAAAAAAGCGCCGCGGTGTGCGGCGTGAACTGGCGTTATGAGCCGATCAACCGCCTGGCCTTGGTATCGGCGCCGGCCGCCCGGCACCGGTTGGTCACGATCCTCGAGTTTTGACCCGCCCTTGGCACGCTGATCCGCGGCTTAGCGTCAAATGGGCAGGTCAAAGACCTGCCCTGCTTCAGGCCTCATTACGCGACGGCCGGGCGGAGTCAGTGACGCGGCGTCTGGTGATACTCACCATGACGGGCGGCTTCCTTTTGCTGTCGGCGGCGTTCCTTCTTCTCGTGCTGCTCATCGGGGCTCTGCATGCCCCGGTATATGCCGTAAATGATGACGAGCATGAGGGCGACCACGACCGCGATGACAGTGATGACGGCGATGTCCATGACACGAGGCTAACAGCCGGCCGGCGTCATGCAATGCTCGGGTGAGTTGGTTGCAGGACAGGGCAGACGGGGTTCGGACCTGTCCTCCGTAGGCCCGGCGAAGGAGGAGACCCCGCCCTACATCAATTACCAATACCCGCCATGGGCGATCAATGGACCGCCCGGGCCTATTTGTACGCGCCGTACTTCAAGGCGTCCTTGCCGGCCTTCTTGTCCTCCTGCTTTTTGCGCCTCTCGTCGGCCCGCATCATGACGGCGGTGATGAGGTACAGGGTGCACAGCATGGCCACCACCAAGGCGAGGGTGCCCCAGAGGTTCATGGCTTCAGCCGCGGCGACTCTGCGCCACGGCGAGCTTCTCATTGAATGAGCTCTCGGCCTGGCGCGAATTGCGCTTCATTTTCTTGTTCCGGGATTCGGCGTCCGCCAGTTGGGAGGTGAGCCCCGTGTTGACCAGCGTCAATGCCGCCAGTGACTCGTTGGCCGCGGCCAGCTGCAGCTCCAGTTCCTTGATGCGTGCTTCGAACATGTGTTCAAAATAATCCCGCCGGCGACTTTTGGCGAATTTCTTCCCCGGAAATGAATCCCGGAAGCCGTTGCTCAGGGCGCAGTGCGGACTGACGGCCTGGCCGGCCCCATGAATTCCATCCTTGCCGCGGATCACACGGATCTGCGCGGATGGCGGAGGAATTATCCGCGTTCATCCGCGTGATCCGCGGGGGAAGGATCCGGTGGGCCCCTCATCCGGTCGCCTTTAATGTTGCCGCGGGGGGCGCAGCGCCAAGCCTTGCCGGCACAACAAGCGCACGGAATGAAACTCTATTTCATGGGGATCTGCGGAACGGCGATGGGCAATGCGGCGCTGCTGGCGCGGGCGGCGGGGCACGAGGTGCTGGGGTCGGATGCGGGGGTCTATCCGCCGATGAGCACGGTGCTGGCCGGGGCGGGCATCGCGGTGCACGAGGGCTATGACCCGTCGCGGCTGGCCCGGCTCGCGCCCGATCTCGTGGTGATCGGCAATGCGCTTTCGCGCGGCAACCCCGAGATCGAATGGCTGCTGGACACCCGGGCGCTGCCCTTCACCTCGCTGCCGGCGCTGCTGCACGACCAGGTGCTGGCGGGGCGCCGCAACCTCGTGATCTGCGGCACGCACGGCAAGACGACGACGACGGCGCTGGCGGCGTTTCTGCTGCGCGAGGCCGGACGCGATCCCGGTTTCCTGATCGGCGGCGTGCCGATCGATCCGCCCGTGGGCAGCCACCTCGGCGCGGCCGGCGATCCCTTTGTCATCGAGGGGGACGAATACGACAGCGCCTTTTTCGACAAGCGCAGCAAGTTCATCCACTACGCGCCGCACATCGCGGTGTTGAACAACCTGGAGTTCGACCACGCGGACATCTTCCGCGACCTGCAGGATGTCCAGCGCACGTTCAGCCACCTCGCGCGCATCGTGCCGCGGAACGGCTGGATCGTGATGAATGGCGACGACGGCAACCTGCAGGCCCTGGGGGCGATGCCGTGGACGCAGGTGGTGCGCGTCGGCACGGGCGAGGCCAACGACGTGCGGATCACGGATTTCACCGAATCGGCGGCCGGCGTGGAGTTCCGCCTGGCCTGGCGCGGCCAGCCCTGGGCCCGGGTCAGCTGGGCACTTTCCGGGCTGTACAACGCGCGCAATGCCGCGATGGCGGCCACGGCGGCGGGACTGGTGCTGCATCCGGAGGATCCCACGCGGTTGTCGCTGTCGGCGCTGGCCCGGTTTCGCGGCGTGCGGCGGCGGCAGGAGCTGCTTTACGACTCGGCGCAGCTGAAGGTGGTGGAGGATTTCGGCCATCATCCCACGGCGCTCGCGGAAACGCTGCAGGCCTTCCGGCAGCGCCATCCCGGACACACGCTGACGGCGGTGTTCGAGCCGCGCAGCAACACGGCGCGGACCAAGGTGCTGCAGGCGGGCTTCATGCGCGCGCTGGCGCAGGCCGACGAGGTTTACCTCGGGGCGGTCAACCGCGCGGAGAAACTGGCGGCCGGGGACCGGTTCGACACGGCGGCGGTGGTCCAGTTGCTGGACACGCAGGGCATCGAGGCGCACGCCGCGGATACGAATGCCGCCCTCCTGGAGGAACTCACCCTCGCGACCTTGCAGGACCGCGCGAAGCCGCGCGTGGTGATCTTTTTCAGCAACGGGTCGTTCGACGGGATCATCCCGCGGTATGTGGCGGCGGTGGCGGCGGGCGGGTGAGGGTGGGCTGGGGATGGCCGGCGCGCTGGCGAGCGCCCGGACCGCGCCCGCCAGCGGGGAATGTCGCTTACTTTAGGGGCACCATGCGATGAGGCTACGGCTCGATGTAGGGCCGGACCTTGGTCCGGCCGCGACCGCGATGACGGCTGCGTGGGCCGATCAGGCGTCACCAAGGTGACGCCCTACAGGACTGCATTAAAGCGGGCTGGCCTGCTACGTCCCAATATCAGTTCACGCTGAGGTTCTGGTCGTAGGACTTGGCGCGGTAGTACTGGATGTCCAGGGGTTCTTTGCTCGGATAGAAGGCTTCCACGTCGGAGAGCGACATGAGGATCCAGGGGGCGTTGGGTGACGCGCCGTTCTTGGTGTAGACGATGTCGCCGGCAATGAAGACGCAGGAGTGGATGACGCTCCCGTCGGGCTTGGTGAACATGATGATGTCCCCGAAGGTGCTGTTCCCCATGACGGGATAGTATTCGTTGAGGAAGGCGGCGGTCACTTCCTCCAGCTGCTGGTAGCGGTCGTCGGGCCGGAGCTTGAAGAAATTCAGGACGGTCCAGTGGCAGTCGAGGTAGGTCGTGCTGCCGGGTTCCGCGGCCGCCGGGTAGGTGTAGAGCAGGGAGCGCGGGACGCGCGGGAGCAGGTGGATGATGTCGATGGAGGCGCCGGCGCCGTCGCGGAGGAGGGATTGCAGCAGCGGGCGGATGTCCTTGGAGCGCTGGCCGCGCCCCCAATAGTTGTCGAGCGCGTCGATGTCCGAGTTGGCGTTGATGCGCAGCTTGACCATCAGGGTGGACTTCCGCGCCAGGGTCTTGATCAGCAGCATGCGCTCCTGCAGCGACGGGATTTGCGACAGCACGAGGTTCTGGTCGGAGAACACCAGCGAGGAGCCGCGGCGGTAGAGGAGGCGCTTGACATGCTCAACGGTGGGCGCGGGCAGTCCGCTGTGCCGGAACCATTCGTCGGCCACCTCCGCGCGAAAGCGGTAGGGATCGTGCTGCTCGGGGTTTTCCTTGAATTCGGACAGGGCGGTGTAAATGACGGCCCGCGACTCCGGACTCAGTCCTTCGACGAAGTCGCGCGATGGCCGGAAGAGAATGCCGGCCGGGGTGATCTCGGAGTTGGCGGCATCGGCGGCGAACAGCCGCTGGCGATCATTGAGCGACGCGGAATCCCAGAGGGCAGCCAGGGACGCGGCATTGTAGCCATTGAAGACCCACAACGGGCTATGGGTCACGGTATGGGCGGCCTTGATCAGGGACTCGGGCGGTTCGATGAGGATCCGGGTGTAAAACAATTCTCCCCAGGGTCCGGTCTTGACGGCAATCTGGCCGGGATTGCTTTCGGGGACCTGACTGACCGGGGCGGCGGCCGGGGTCGGCAGGGGCCGCTGGCCGAGGTAGAGCAAAATCAGCCAGGGTGCCACCAGGAGCAGACCCAGCAACCAGAGCACAGGGTACGGCAGGTGAAGGGTGACGGGCGGTTTCGTTGAACCGGGATCGGAGCTCACGGACGGATGAAAGCGTTACTGGGCCTGACGGGCAACCTTCCAAGTGACGGGCTGTTCACCCGGGGCGAGAGCGAGCAAATCGTAGTCGCGGAAGGCATTGATGGTGACCTCGGCGAATTCGCCGCGGGCGAGGGTGCGCGGCACGTAGACGCGGCCGTCAATGTCCGGGGCGTCGGCCTCGCCGCGGGCGACGCCGGGTTCCTCGACGAGGACCCTGAGCTTGCGGCCGACCCAGGACTTGGAGACTTCGCCCGCGATCTGCTGCTGAAGCGCCATGACCCGGTGCCAGCGCGCCTCCTTCACCTTGGCGGGAATCTGGTCGGGCATCTTGGCCCCGCGGGTGCCGTCTTCCTGTGAATAGCGGAACACCCCCAGGCGCTCGAATTTGGTCTCCGTGATGAACTGGCAGAGCTCGTCGACATCCGCCTCGGTCTCGCCGGGGAAGCCGACGATGAACGTGGTGCGCACGGCGATGCCGGGGATGCCGGCGCGGATGCGGCGGATAAGGTCGCGGATGTAGTCGCCGCTGGTCTCGCGCTGCATGCGTTCGAGCATGCGGTCGGAGATGTGCTGGAGCGGGATGTCGATGTAGCGGGCGACCTTGGGGCATTCGGCGATGGTGCGGATGAGCTCGTCGCTCCAATGGGCCGGGTGGGTGTAGAGCAGCCGGATCCAGAAATCGCCCTCGATGGCGTTGAGCTCGCGCAGCAGGGTCGTGAGCGCGGTGCCGCGGGCGGAATCGACCGGGGTGCGGGGATTCGGGCGCTCCGCCCAGGTGTCCATGCCGAAGAAGGTGGTGTCCTGGGAAATGAGGTTCAGCTCCCGGACGCCCTCCTTCACGAGCTGCCGCGCCTCGGCGACCACACTGGCCACGGTGCGGCTCCGGTGCCGGCCGCGGATCTGGGGAATGATGCAGAAGGTGCAGGGGTGGTTGCAGCCCTCGGCGATCTTGATGTACGCGCGAAATGCTTCGGGGTGAGCCGGAAACGCGGCGTGTCGTAATCGGGGATGTAGGTGGACTTGCCTTCGATGAAGGAGGCCGGGGCGTCCTGCCGGTTGCGCTCCTTGGCGTAGAGTTCCTGGATGATGGGCGCGACCTTGGTGACCTGGTCGAGGCCGATGAACGCGTCGACCTCGTCGTGCAGGGAAGTGGAGAGGTCCTTGGAGAACCGCTGGGCCATGCAGCCGGCGACGATCAGCTTCTGCTCCTTGCGGCGCTTGGTCATGCCGCGGTTCTGGTGCACCTCGAGGATGTGGCCGATGGACTCCTCCTTGGAGGAATCGATGAAGGAGCAGGTGTTGACTATGACCACGTCGGCCTTCTCCGCCTCCGGGATGACTTTCATGCCCGCGGCATGGAGATGGCCGACCATGATCTCGCTATCCACGAGGTTCTTGGCGCAGCCGAGGGAGATGAGACTGACTTTGATCATGCTGATTCGGGCCGGAAAAGAACGGGATTATAATGACTGGTGGCTAGGAGCGTGAGCGAGTGGAAGTTGGACCTGGGAGGCGTGTGGTCCACTCGCTCACGCTCGTAGCTACGGAAAGTTGTCTTTCTGGGCGGGCGCAGGCAGGGAAAGAAAAACCGCGGCGCAGGCCGCGGTTGGTGTCGCCGGCAGGAACGCTCGCAGGGTTACTTCTTCTTCGCGACGGCCGGAGTGCGGGCCTTTTTGCGTTTCAGGTAGGCAATGCGGCGCTTCTTTTTGATGGTCTTGTTATACTGTTTGCTCATGTGGTTTGGAAATGGAGGGGGTCAGCATTCGGGTTAGCCGGTGCGAGTCAAGTGCCGGACTGGGCCGACTGCAGGGGTTCGGCCGGGACGGGCGGCGGGGCTTCCTCGGGTTCCTGCACGGGCATGAGGCCATTCGGCCGGGTCTCGGACTTGGGCTCCGTTTTGGTTGCCGGAGCCGGGTCTTCACCGATCCACGCCCGCAACCGGGCCTTCTGGGCCTCGGTGGCATCCTCCCTGATCTTCAATGACCGGCTGGTGACCGGTTCCTCGGCCAGGGTTACGGGCAGCCGCATCAGGCGCTCGCGCCTGGAAACCAGGAGGATGATGGCGTCCCCGGCCTTGTAGGCGCCGAGCCGCGGTCCGAGTTGGCCGGCTGGAACCCGATGGTCATCAATGCCAATGATCTCGTCGCCGGCGCTGAGTCCGGCGCTGGCGGCGGGCGTGCCGGTGCGGACGGCGGTCACCATCAGCAATCCGTCCTGCACCTTGGTGTCGGCGCCGAGCCAGCCGCCGGGCGGATCGGGCGGTTCGATGCCATTCGGCGATACGCTCTTTTCGGGTTTCGGGGTTTCAAAGCTGAGTCCGTACCAATCGAGGAAGGGCGTGTAGTCCCACTCTCCGGGGGTTTGGACCACCCGCTTGAACCAGGCGCCGAGATCCTGGCCGGCAACCTCGCCCGCCAACGCGATGAACTGCGCCTCGGTGTAGCCTTTTTCACCGCTGTACCGGCTGTAGGCGGCCCGCATGACGTCATCGAGGGACTTGGCCCCGTCGCTGACGCGGCGGACCTCGGTGTCGAGCAGCAGCATGGCGAGCGCGCCGCCGCCGTAGTAGCTGAAGAGCACGTTCACGGAGTTCTCATCGGGGCGGTAGGCCTTGATCCAGCTGTCGAAGGAGGCGTCGCTCAGCGATTGCACCAGCCGGGCGGGGCTCTTCTGCACATCGCCAAACGTGCTCGAGACGCTTTTCAGGTAATCGCTGCGGGTGGTGAAGCCGGCGCGCCGGAGGATAAGGTGCTGGTAGTAGCTGGTGACGCCCTCGACGATCCAGAGGGAGGGCGTGTAGGCCTCGTGTTCGTAGTCGAACGGCCCGAGCTCGACCGGCCGGAGGCGCTTGCCGTTCCAGACGTGGAAGAATTCGTGGCTGGCCAGCGAGAGCCAGGAATTGATCCCGCCGCGGGTGCGCGAATTCCAGCGGTCGGCGCCCATGACGGTGCTCTGCTTGTGCTCGAGCCCGCCGCGCCCGATGGCGAGCAGGTTGAAGAAGTAATAGGGCGTCCGGTAGGGCAGGCCGCCCCAGAATTTGCTTTGCTCCTCGACGAGGCGGGCGAGGTTGCGCGTCACCCGGGGATTGTCCCACACGCCGTCGCCGCCGACGGTCACGAGGACGTGGCGCACTCCCTCCACCTCGAAGTCGTTCACCAGCGGCGAACCGGCCACGATGGGGCTGTCCACGAGCTCGTCGAAATCGGCGGCGGTGAAGGTGTCCGCCGCGGCGCCGGGCGTGAGCGGCGTCTGGCAGGTGGTCCAGCCGGCCGGCATTTCCAGGCGGACCCGATACGGCCGCTGCTCGGCGTCGGCTTCGGTGATGAAAGTCGCGGCGCCGTTGATCACGGCGAAGTCGGATTCGACCCAGTTGCCCCGGACGTTGAGGTCGCGGGAATACAGCCGGTATTTCACCCTCACCTGCGTCTGGCCCGCGGCCTCGACGGTCCAGCGGTTCTTGGTGATTTTCGTGATGGGCAGGAGGGTGCCGGCATCGGAGCGGGCCTCGATGGCGATGATGTTGCGTGCATATTCGCGCACCAGGTAGGAACCCGGCGTCCAGACCGGCATGAAGAGTGTCAGCTGGGCCTGGCCGCCGGTGGGGATGACCGCTTCCACATCAACATAATGCGAAGCGGCGGCGGTGAAGTGCAGCGTGTAGTCAATGGGCGTTCGCCCGGCCGCGGTGGCCAGGGTCGCACCCAGCAGGAAGGCGAGACATCTGAGCATTGCCGCGATGGAAATGGAATCGGGCGCGAGTGCGAGGCAGAAGCGCGGGCGCCCGGGTCGGACGCCCCAACATCCAACATCGAACGTTCAACATCCAACCTCCAAGGCCTTGCCTTGTAGCTACGAGCGTGAGCGAGTGGGGGTTGTTGGGAGCGCGACCGCCCTCGGTCGCAATTGCGCGCAAACCAAGTAAGCCAACGCATACTCATTGAATGCGAATGCAGGGTGATGATCTTTGGGGAGAGGGGAAAGGCTTCGCTTACATTGCGACCGAGGGCGGTCGCGCTCCCAGCGCCAGCACCTACTCCGGCGACGCGGACCCGGTGCCGAGGCGGGTGCCGGAGGCGACCTTGTCACCTTCGCGGGTCCAGCGGTACACGAGGGGGGCCTTGGTGCGGCCCAGTTCCTTGAAGAGGGCGGGGGCGGTGCGCTTCGGCACGGTGAGCTCGGCCAGGCCGGTGGCGTCGCAGTTGAGCAGGCGGGCGTAGGGCTTGAAGTGCTCGGGGCGGCCGATGACATGCGACCAGCCGGGCTCCAGCAGCGGGGCGGTGCGGTCGAGGACGAAAAAACAATAGGGGAGGCTGCGGAGGTCGATGCCGGCGCGCTGGCCGAATTTCACCCAGTCGGGATTGGCGAAGATCTCGGAAGGCGGCGCGGCGAACTGGTGGCACCATTCGCGCTCGTTGCCGGCGGCGAGCGCCGGACAGGTTGCCTGATGCGTGCACGGGGCGATGATGCGGAAACGGTCGCGCAGCGTGTCGCGGATCGCGCCGAGCTGACGGCTGACCGCATGGGTGCCGGGTTCGACCCAGATGACGGCCGCGGCCCGGTCGATCAGGTCGCACAATCCGGCGAGTTGCTCCGGGGAAAGCTCGTTCAGCACATGGCTGATGAGCAGCAGGCCGATCGGCTCGCTTGAGTGCAGGAAACCCGGCGTGAGCTGGCTCACCGGGAGCCCGGGGAAGGCCCGGCTGGCGGCGGCCGCGGCATAATCGGCGGCGATGGCCTCGTGGTCCCACAACAGCAGCTCGTCGAAACTCCCGGCGCCAAAGCAATTGATCACGCGCCGTGCCGCCATGCCGGTACCGCAGCCCCAGTCAACGACCGAGCGGGCCGTCGGCGCCCAGCCGCGGAGCCGCAGCTCGGCGAGCACATGGTCCCATTTCCAGCCGATGCGCTCGCCGTAGGTCAGGTCGTAGCTCGCGAGGGCGGATTCGCTTTGCCAGTAGGGCCCCTGGGCGGCGCCACCGCTGATGAATCCCTGGCGCAACCGGTCCAGCGCCGGCCAGTCGAGTTCAGTCCAGTTCATGTGCAGGAAAAAAGCAGGTAACTACGAGCGTGAGCGAGTGGAGGCATTGAGGATCGGACTGTAGGAGCGGCTTTATGCCGCGAGTTTGCGTATTTGTCGCGGCGTAAAGCCGCTCCTACAGTAAGCGAGGCGATGGGGTGCACGATCAAGCGCTGAGGTTGAGGCCGAGCAGCGCCGCGAGGTGCTGGTGGCGGATGCCGTAGAAGGCGGCGAAATCTCGCAGGCGCGCGGCGCGGGCGGGGTCGCCGGGCGGTTGGGACTTGATCGCGGCGATCATGAGGTTTTTTGCAGTGTGCTCGGTGGAGATGAACTCGAACACCTTGGTCCGGCAGCCGGCCCATTCGAGGAGCTGGGCGCGGAGGGCGTCGGTGACAAACTCGGCCTGGCGCTCCTGGAAAATGCCGTGCCGCAGGGCGTCGGCGAGCACGGCCGGGGCGGCGAGTTGCGCGCGCAGCTCCTTCTGGCAGCACGGCGAGACCACGAGCAGGGTCGCGCCGGCTTTCAGGCCCTGGTCGAGCGCGTCGTCGGTCGCGGTGTCGCAGGCGTGCAGCGCGATGAGGATGTCCATGGCACCCGGATCGGTCGCGCCGATCTCGCCCACGGTGAACTGCAGGTTGGCGAAACCATGGGCCCTGGCGGCGGCGTTGCATTTGTCCACGAGGTCGGGGCGACGCTCGATGCCGAGGACGGTGGCGCGCGCGCCGAGCAGGCTGGCGACGGCGAAGGTCAGGTAACCCTTGCCGCAGCCCATATCCACGACCCGCAGCGGCCGGTCCGCCGGCAGCGGCGACTCGGCGATGAGGTGGCCGAGGAGTTCGGTGAATTTCTGAATCTGGCGGAATTTGTCCGACATGCCCTCGCGGGGCTGGCCGCGGTCGTTGGTGATGCCGAGCGCCCTGAGCCAGGGCGCCGAAGCCGGGATGAGGTGGGCCTTGGCCTGGTCGTGGGCCGGGGCGGCGGAGGCGGGAGACAGACCGCCGGCGGTTGGGATGAGCTTCAGGCGCGCGGTCTCCCCGGGCTGGCATTCCAGCTGGGCGGTGGTGGCGGTGGTGAAGAGATGGGCGTCGAGGAAGTCATGGCCGATCAGCGCGGCGAGCTGGGTGAGGGCGTCGGCGGGAGGCAGGTTCTTGGTGATGTCGCGGGTTTCGTGTCGCCAGACGAAGGTGAGATGCGGACCGCTTTTCAGGGTGACCGTGCGCACGAAGACGTTGCGGAGGGTGACGTCGGCGCCGCGGTATTTGCCGAGCGTGAGCTTGAGCAGCGAGCCATCGGCGGCGGCCGCGCGCAGGATTTCATGGAATTGCTCGAGCTGGCGTGCAGGCATGGCGGGAGCAAAGGTGAAAGCGGGGGCGGATACAAATAAAGATGAGAGACAGGGGAGGGAATTGACCGCTAATGGGATTTCCCCCTCCTGCGCCAAGGCTACGGAGGGCAGGCCCGAAATGTAGGGCGGGGATTCCGATCCCCGCCTTTGATATTGTCCGCGCTAGAATCCAATCTTTCTCGTTCTCTTAATCTTTCTCTTTCTCCGGCCTTGGAACGGGCGAGAGATGCGCCTTGACGAAAGAGAAAGATAAAGAGGAAAGAGAAAGATGGGGTAAGTGCTTAAAGAAAGGCGGGGATCGGAATCCCCGCCCTACAACCAATCCCAAGCCTTGTTACTCCACCGGCAGGAAGGCGGTGGTCATCGCCTGAGGCACGGTGACCTTGCCTTTGGGCAGGATGTCCAGCTCCTCGAGCTGGCTGATCTGGGTGGCGAAGCGGTCGGGGGAGAGGCGGCCGATATTCTGGGGGCCGCCGTCGGCATCGCGGCCGGTGACGAGCTTGCCGTCGATCAAAAGCTGGCGCGACGCCAGCATGAAGGCATCGGTGTTGTTGCCGTTGGCGGCCTTCATCGCGGCATGCGCGGGGGCGGGATCGCCCTCGATGTAATCGCGCCAGCCCTTGATGTAGGCGCGGAGGAAGGCCTTCAGCTCCGTCGGATGGGCGTTGGCGAATTTGCGGCTGGTGACCAGCACGGCGTAGGCGCGGAAGCCGGCCTCCCACGTGGAGAGGAAGCGCGGCTCCTTCCCGCCGGCGGCGACGATGTGGTAGGGCTCGGCGATGTAATAGCCCTGCTGGATGGCCTCCTTGTTGCCGAGGAACGCGGCCACGGAGAAATTCTGCGGCATCACGTTGAAGGTGATGCCGTATTTCTTTTTCAGGAAGGGGAGGAAGGCCCATTCGGGGCGGGCGATGATGGTCTTGCCCTGCAGGTCGGGGAAGGAGCGCACGGCGCTGCCGGCATTGACGAGCAGGCCGGATGGATCGTCCTGGAAGACGGCGGCGAACTGCACGAGAGGGAGGCCCTCCGCCTGCTGGAGCAGGGTGTTGGTGCTGTCGGCCTGGCCGATGTCGGCCTGGCCGGTGGCGACCTTGGCGAGGACGAACGCATTCGGCCCGCCCGGGATGATGGTGACGTCAAGGCCCTCGGCGGCGAAGTACCCCCTGGCCTGGGCCTGGTAGAAACCGCCGTGCTCGGGTTCGGCGACCCAGTCCAATTGCACGGTGAGCTTGAATGGCTCGGCGGCGTGGACGGTGCCGGCGAGGAGCAGGAGGAGGGCGATGAGGCGGGGTGCGATCATGGTGTGAAGAGGGGAATGAGAATTAACCGCGAAGGAAGCGAAGTGACGTGAAGGATTTGGTTGTAGGGCGGGGTCTCCGAACCCCGCCTCGACGACCAGCGACGTTCGCTTGGCGGGGTTCGGAGACCCCGCCCTACAACATGCAAGAGCGCGAAGAGGCGCAAAGGCCTGTATTCTGAACATTGCGGTTCATCAGTTGAATTTCAGCTCAGTTGTCGGTGCGGTGGTAGGAGTCATGCCACTTGGAGAGGGCAAGCCAGCTGAGGATATTGACCGCGCCCGCAAACACAAATCCGAGAATGCAGGTGACCGCCGCCGTGGCGAAGAGCGCCGAGTATTTCGCCTGGCTGCTGTAGATGATCGCCTGGAAGCCGAGCCCCCCGCCGTCGCCGGCCGAACTGCCGGCCGTGTAGTCGCCGACCAGCGCGCCGATCGGGGCGAGCACCGCGGCGATGCGCAGGCCGGTGAAGAAATAGGGCAGGGCGGCGGGGACGCGGAGCCAGAAGGTTTCCTGCCAGCGCGTGGCGCGGTACATGCGGAAGAGTTCCACGAGGTTGCGATCGGTGGAGATGAGGCCCTGGGTCGTGTTCACCACGAGCGGGAAGAAGCAGATGAGGAAGGTGATGATCACGACGCTGTTCAGGCCGGCGCCGACCCAGAGCACGAGGATCGGGGCGATCACGATGATCGGCATCATCTGCAGGATCATCAGGTACGGATAGAGGCTCGCGCGGATGAGGTGGGAGAGGGACAGGATCAGGGCGAGGCCGAAGCTGACGACCACCGCCAGGACAAAGCCGAGCACCGCGCCCTTGCTGGTGTTGAGGGTGGCGCGGCTGAGCGATTCGGAATTGGCCTGCAGGGCGGCCCAGATCTCGTCGGGCGTGGGCAGGAGGAACTTGAGGTCCTCGGACAGCGCGTGCCGCACGGCATACCAGCAGGCGACCATGAGCAGGCCGGTGCCGAGCGGGAGCAGAATATTGAGGAAGGGGCGGCGCATGGCTCAGGTGTTCTCCACCGACCGGAGCAGGCCGGAGACCTCGGCGACGAGATCGTGGTAGGGCCGCGAGAGGCGCGTGGCCTCGGTGCGCGGGTAGGGGAAATCCACGCGGACCTCGCGGTGGATGCGCCCGGGATTGGCCGACATCACGATGATGCGGTTCGAAAGGAACACGGCCTCGGCGACCGAGTGGGTGACGAAGAAGGCGGTCCACGCCTGCTTCTCGCGGATGTCGAGCAGTTCCTCGTTGAGGTGCTCGCGGGTCATTTCGTCGAGGGCGCCGAAGGGTTCGTCGAGCAGGAGGATCTTCGGCTCCAGGGTGAGCGCGCGGGCGAGGGAGACGCGCATCTTCTGGCCGCCGGAAAGCTGCCGCGGGTAGGCGCTGTCGCGGCCGTGGAGGCGGACCAGCTCGACGGCCCGGCGGCGGGCGGTGGCGCGGTCGGCGGCGGACACGCCGCGCAGCTGCTGGGCGACCTCGATGTTGTGCGCGACCGTGAGCCAGGGCAGGAGGGTCGGTTCCTGAAAGACAAACGCCAGTTCGGCCGCGGCATCCTCGGGCGTGCGGCCATCCACGGTCAGCGAGCCGCCCGTGAGCGGGCTGAGTCCCGCGATGAGCCGGAGCAGGGTGGATTTGCCGCAGCCGCTGGGCCCGATGAGGCTGATGAAGTCGCCCGGCGCGGCGGTGAGGTCGATTCCGTCAATCACGACCGGCCCGTCGCCGTAGCGTTTCACGACGTGGTTGAAGGCGACGATGGGCGGGACCGGCATGGGCGCACGTAAGGACAACGCGACCCGGCGCGGAGGCAAGCCTTCCGCAGTGTGCGGGATATGGGGTTGCGAAGGGTGCGAAGGGACGCGAAGCGAAGGCAATTCAGCACGGAAGGTTCGGAAGTAGGGCAGGTCTGTGACCTGCCACGTTGGACTGACGAAGTCCGGTTGAAGCTTGGGATAGCGGGTCGAGGGAAAGTCCAACCGACCTGATGGATTTCGATTCGCGAATCGCGGAAAGCCCAGTGACCGTAATCGCCCTGCACTTTTCGACATTGATGCCTTTCAAGTTAGGAAGCTCCGTCACGAGGACCTTGAGCCCGTCGTCGGTGATCGAGGTGCCGATCAATTGCAGGCCTTCAATCGAGGTGAGCCTTCGCAGGGCGCCAAAGCCGACATCCGTCACCTCCCGGCAATACGACAAAGAGATCTGCCGGAGTTTCGGCACCTTCAAATTTGAAAGTGCCATGATATGATCATCCGTGACAGCCGGGGCCGTTCCTGGCGCCGTTCGCATGTGCTCAAGCGCCGCGAATTTCTGGAGCTTGGGCCAGTCTTCCAGCGGCAATTGGCCCACAGCGATCATAGATTCGGTCGACGAGGTTCGGGCGATGTCGCGCGCTGAACCAATATAAGCTGGCTGGTGGCCGCAGCCTGTAATCGCGAACAACAGCGTTGTCGCAGCGAGCAGCAATGGAACCGGCGGTTTCATAATATGCTCCATGGCCCAATCAATTGAGGTCAGCAATGCCGGGTAGCGTCAGTTCTCTGGTGTTGGTCGCTCAGGCTTTTTCCTCAATCGGCTCCGCGATCTTCAATCGGCAACCGTTGGGGTCCTCGATCACATACTGGCGCGCATCCCAGGCGCGATCTGAAACCTCCTCGATAATCCTCGCGCCATTCCTGCGATGCTCCTCGAACACGCTATCGATATCCTGGACCCATAGGAAAATCTCGGGATGCAGATCACTGCCCTTCAGCAGCGCGGCCATGCGGGGATCATGAGTGACGTAGAGCAGCACACCATCGCGTTCGACTCCTGCATAGACTGGGGCTCGCGAAAATGAAATGCTCTGAAGCGAGCGGTGAATAGTAGGAATTCGGGGGAATGACTGAACTTCGGGGTGGTGGGGTTTTCTATTCAGTGCCATTCGGTATCCGTTTTCCTTACCGGGAGCGGATGCCTGTTATATGAATCACTTTACGGCGTGGCGAGCGCGAAGCTGTGGTTGGGAAGTGTCTCCTCGCTGGCGGGGATTCGGCGAATACTTTCCCGCGGATTACGCGGATAATACCTCCGGCATCCGCGTCGATCCGCGTGATCCGCGGGAAGGACTGAATTCTGGGGGTGAAATCTAGATGCTAGAAAAGGGCAATGGGCTAAAATCCCAATCTGGGTCGGGCTTTCCAGCCCTCGCGCCTTTGGTGGAAGCCTTCCTGGGGGTTGCCCGTGGTCAAGGCGAAAAGGGTGTTTTGGGTGGGGCCCGGCCTCCCTCTTTCGCCCGCCTAGGTGGTAGGCCGGACGATACGTGGCCGGCGCACGCCAAACCGCCGCCGGATCGGCGCTACCGTCAGCGTCATTGCTTTTCACTTCCTCCATTCCATCCGTGAAATCCGTGCTATCCGTGGTTGGCTTGGACGAACGCTGACCTGCGCGAGCGCAGGACCTGCGAAGTCGACAAGATGATGTCGGGACTCCAGCATGGACGTGGACGACGTTCGCGTGACGCGGATGTCGTTCACCCAATCCATGCCCAAGCCTGCGATGACCGGCCGCGAACGCATTTTGGCGACGATTCGCCACGAAATTCCCGACCGTGTGCCCATTGCGCCGCGGGTCTGGGCCTGGCTGATCGCGGAGCATGGGGATCAGGAACTCTCCACACACCTGCGGGTGTTCCCGGACATGGACCAGATGTACCCGGTGGAAGACGGCACGCTGAACGTGCTCGACGCCTATCCGGATCACTACGACCTGCCGGAGGTGAAGGTGGAGCAGCGGAAAGTGGCGGAAGGCGATTTCACGGCGGTGGAGCGCACGTTTCATACGCCGGTGGGCGCACTTTCGGATCGCATTTTAATCGCGCCGTCCGGCAGGGAATTCGGGGTGACACCCAACCCGGTGCGCACGGAGCACCTTGTGAAGAGCCCGGCGGACCTGCCGGCGCTCCGTTACGTGCTGGCCCCGATCAATGCCAATTATGATTTTCTCGCGCCCCTGGTCAGGGAGGTGGGTGACCGGGGTTTGATCTCGGTCGTCGTCCGCTGCGCGCTGGACCACAATGCCGGACATGCCCGCGACATGCAGGACCTCATGGTGGACTACTACGACGACCGTCCGTTTTTCGACGAATGCATCGCCCTCTTCCACCAGCGTTCACTGGCGCAGATCAAGGCGGCGCTGGAAGGCGGGGCCGAGTGCATCTTCGGCACGTGGTATTTCGCGTCGCTGTCGGCGGGCTGGTCGCCGGCGATCTTCGCGGAGGTGTTCGTGCCGCTGATCCGCGAGCACGTGGAACTCACGCACAAGTATGGCGCGATCTACAATTACTACGACGACGGCCGGCTGGCGGGCTCGATGGAGATGATCGCGGCGACGGGCGTGGATGTGCTGGAGACCTGCACGCCGCCGCCCACGGGGACTTCGACCTGGCACTGGCCAAGCGCACCATCGGCAGTCGAACCACGTTGAAAGGCTACATTGATCTGCTGCACGTGGTGAAGGACGGCACGCCGGCGAGTATCGATGCGGCGGTGCGGGCGGCCATGGAGATCGGCAAGCCCGGCGGCGGGTTCATCATCGGCAGCTCGGACAGTTTTCGCGAAGGGACGCCAAGGGAGAATCTGGATGCGTACTTTGCGGCAGGGAAAAAGTACGGAAGGTATTGAATGGCGGATTGCGGATACCGGAAACCGGAAAGGAAGGCCGGAATACTACCTGAGACCTGAGACCTGAAATTTCTGGCGACCGGTTTTAACTTTCCGGTCTCCGGTTTCCGCTATCCGGTATTTCTCCCTGTTTCTGTCACTACTTCAGCTTCGCGAGCGACGCCGCGGCTTGCTTGAAGTTGGGGTCCAGCTTGAGGGCGGTTTCGTAGGCGGTGCGGGCGGCGGCGGACTCGCGGCGGCGTTCGGCGATGTTGCCGAGGCGCCAGTGGACGGCGGCATGCGGGGGTTCGTTCGGGGCGGGGGCCAGTGCGAGACAATGGTGGAGGTGTTTCTCGCCGGCTTCCAGGCGCTGGCCGCTTTCCGCGGCGAGGCGGCCCATGGTGTAATGGGCAAGGTAGGACTCGGGCTGGAGCTGCACGTGGTCAAGGGCGACGGCGAAGGCCTCGTCGAAGCGGCGCTCGCCGGCGTAGAGCTGGCCGAGGATGAGGGCGCCGCGGACGGGATCGCGTTTGCGGATCTCCTCGGCCTGGACGTAGGCCTTGGGCATGCCGCCGCCGAGGAAGCCGGGGGCCTGGCGGTAGAAACTGATGAGGCCGTTGCGGGCGTCGAGGCTGTCGGGATTGAGCTCGACGGCCTTCTCCAGCGCGAGGCGGCATTTCTTGGCGAGGGAGATCTGGGAAAGCATGCCGGCCTTGCGGGCGGCGCTGCCGTAGGCGCTGCCGAGTTCGGCGAAGTAGTCGGAGTTGTCCGGCGCCATCACGGTGGCCTGCTCGAGCTGGCTGATGGCCTCGTCGTAGTCGTTGCGGCGCAGGGCGACCATGCCGAGGAAGTAGCGGTACTTCGGATTGCCGGGTTCGTCGGCGGCCAGCTGCTGGAAGGCGAGACGCGCCTCGGGGTATTTCTGTGCCTTGTACAGGTCGAGGGCGTCACGGTAGGTCGGACCGGCGGGGAGGGAAGCGGCGGATAGGAGGAGGGCGAGGACGACGGAGCGGAATGGCATGGCGGTGGCGAAGCGGAGGGGGGGGAGAACGCTTAACGTTTAACTTTTAACGCTTAACGCTCAAGTTTTGGCGGCAAGAAGGGGGCAATTCGCTGAACATCCGACATCCAATTCAAATCCTTTGATTCTCATTCTTCTAACGGCCGGTAACGCTTCCAAGTCAACGATTGGCATTTCAGGCATTGAATGTTGAGCGTTAAATGTTAAGCGTTGAATGTTCCGCCGCCCGCTTAGGGGCAGCAGTTATTTGCCATAATCCGACAACTGTGCGGCGGCTGGCGGTTCGCCTGAGCGCCGGTGAATTTTGACCAGCCGCTGTCGGAGATGAAGGCGGGTTGGCCGTCGATGAGGGCGGGCAGGGTGAGGTCGTCCATGCCGGGAAGGTTGGCGGCGAGGACGGTGAATTCCGAAATCGTGCGGCTGTCGGGCGACAGCGTGAAGCGCACGACGCGCTGGGGGTTGATGCCGTTTTGCACGGCGACGATGGTGCGATTCCTCGCGAGCAGGCCGTCAATGCCGAGCAGGGTGATTTCTGGGGGCGGGGAGAGGGTGCGGACGGCACGGTCCAGGAGGTCGATGGTGAGCAGACCGTTGGCGTAGTCGGAAATGAGCAGTGTCTTGCCCCGGTTGACCAGGGCGAGGCCCTGCAGCGAGGTGGACGCGGGCAATTCGCAGAATACGGCCAGTTGGGTTGCGCCTGGCGGCAGATGCCAGACCAGCGGGGCGGCGCTGTCGGTCAGGTAAATCGTCCCGTCGGCGGCCATCGTCAGGTCGCTGAGCAGGTGGTCCTCCCCGTTCATGGGCACCGTCAACAGCCGTCGGAGAGCGCCGGTTGCAAGGTCGAGTTCGGCCAGACCGGCGCGGCCTTTGTCGGCCGCGGTATAGCCGGACATTTCGGGACCCGCCGTCGTGGCGAGCCACAGGGCGCCGCGGGCTTCGTCCACGACGAGGCCGAAGACGCCGAAAAGTTCGGGCGGGGCGGAGAATTTCGAGAGCGTGCCATTGGGCTCCAGCCGCCAGACGCAGCGGGAGTGGACGTCGCCGAGAAACAGATCGCCGGTCGCCTTGCGCCAGGCCAGTCCCTCCATGATTCCGGCGGTGCCGGCGAGCTCATGCAGGGTTTTGGCTTCACCCTGCGGCGCGCGGTTGGCGGCGAAGCGGGCGAGGATCGCGGCGTATTCGGGCCGGGTCTGCAACGGCGCGAATTCCGGGGTCGTTTCGACCGGCATGCTCACACCGAGGGCGGCGAGCCGGTGCAGGGTGCCGGTCGCCTTGTCCGGTTCCTTTAGCAGGGTCTGCGCCAGCGCGAGGTTGAACAGGTAGCGCGGGGAGTCGGGTCGCAGGTGGAGCGCGGCCTCGCAGGCGGCGGCCATGGCGGGGTAATCCTGGCGCTGATAGGCGGCGACGGCTTCGCGGCGGTAGTCGAAATGCGTCTTCGGCGTTTCGGCGGCGGTGGCAAGGACTCCGAGCAGAAACCAGGGGATCAGGCGGAGGGGCGGCATGGTGGCGGTGGGGACAGCGGAGGGGAGAACGCTCAACGTTTAACTTTTAACGCTCAACGCTCAATTTATGAAAACCGGATGGCGGATACCGGATGGCGGATAGGTGCCGAATTGCGCCGTGAGGTGGCGCCCGCACCCGCTGGCCCCGGCTGAGCCGGCGCTAAGCGTTAAAGGCAATTTGGCGGCGCTCGGCGCCGGGGGGGTTCCGCTATTCATACCGCAGCGCCTCGATGGGGTCGAGTTGGGCGGCTTTGCGGGCGGGGTAGAAGCCGAAGAAGATGCCGACGGCGGCGCTGAAGACGAAGGCGATGAGGATCGCGTTGGTGGAAACCAGCGTGGGCCAGCCGTTGAGGTGCGTCATGAGCTTCGAGGCGCCGATGCCGAGCGCGATGCCGAGGCTGCCGCCGAAGGCGCTGAGGACGACGGACTCGGTGAGGAACTGCAGCATGATCTCCTTGCCGTGCGCGCCGATGGCGAGGCGGATGCCGATCTCGCGGGTGCGCTCGGTGACGGAGACGAGCATGATGTTCATGATGCCGATGCCGCCGACGATGAGGGACACGCCGGCGATGGCGCCGAGCAGCCAGGTCATGGTGCGGGAGGTCTCGGTCGCGGCCTGCGCGAGCTCGACCTGGTTGCGCACGGTGAAGTCGGGCTCGCGGCCGCTGCGGCGCTGCTGCAGGAGGTCGGTGATCTGCTGCTGGATCAGGGATATCTGCTCCGGTGCGACGGCCTGGATGACGATCGAGTTGAGGTATTGGCGGCGCGAGACCCGGCGGAGGTGGCTGGTGTAGGGGATGATGACGGTGTCGTCCTGATCCTGGCCGAAGAAATTGAATCCCTTGGTCTCTAGGATCCCGAGCACCTTGAAGGGAATGTTGCGGATCCGGATGGTGCCGCCCACGGCGTCGCCGTCGGGGAACAGCTGGTCGGCGACGGTCTTCCCGATGACGGCCACCTTGGAGTAGCTGCGCACGTCCTGTTCGGTGAACATGCCGCCCTCCGCGATCGGCCAGACGCGGATGGAGAGATAGTCCGGGCTCTCGCCCATGATCATGGTGTTCCAGTTGAGACCGTTGGCCAGGACCTGGCTGCGGTCGCGCATCTCGGGGCTGACTGCGACGACGCCGGGGACCTCGGTCAGGATGGCCTGGGCGTCCTCGGGGGTGAGGGTGCTGGCGGAGCCCCAGCCGCCGCGCATGCCG
Organism: Opitutaceae bacterium; assembly: GCA_016715765.1. Classification (GTDB taxonomy): domain Bacteria; phylum Verrucomicrobiota; class Verrucomicrobiia; order Opitutales; family Opitutaceae; genus UBA2377. The sequence continues at coordinate 125,787 of JADJZJ010000003.1, read as the reverse complement.
CCGGCCGTGGAGGTGCCGGGAAAGACACTGATGATGTTCTGGCCCAGGCTCGCGATCTGGCCCTCGACCTGCGCCTTGGCGCCGTTGCCAATGCTCACGGTGGCGATGACGGCCGCGACGCCGATGATGATGCCGAGCGAGGTGAGGGCGGAGCGCAGGATGTTGCGCCGCAGGGCCCGGAACGAAACGATGAGGGTGGAGGTGAGGCGCATGGCTCAGCTTTGCTCGGTCAACTGGTGCTCGGCTTCGGCGGTCAAAAGGCGCTTCATCTCGACCCTGGCGTCGAGGCGCTGGGTGACGGGGGTGTCGCTGACGACCCGGCCGTCGCGCATGACGATGTTGCGCTTGCAGTAGTGGGCGATGTCGAGCTCGTGCGTCACCATGAGGATGGTGATGCCGGCCTCGTTGAGCTGCTGGAAAACGCCCATGACCTCGACCGAGGTCTTGCTGTCGAGGTTGCCGGTGGGCTCGTCGGCGAGGAGGAGGCGCGGCTCGTTGACGAGGGCGCGGGCGATGGCGACGCGCTGCTGCTGGCCGCCGGAGAGCTGGCTGGGGAAGTGGTCGGCGCGGTTGCCGAGCCCGACGGTCTCGAGCGAGTGCAGGGCGCGCTCGCGCATGGTGCGGGCGCCGACGTGATGGCGGCCGTAGAGCATGGGGAGCTCGACGTTTTCGAGCGCGGTGGTGCGGCTCAGGAGGTTGAAGCCCTGGAAGACAAACCCGAGCTTGTGGTTGCGCAGGTCGGCGAGTTCGTCGCGCCCGAGGCCGGCGACATCAATGTCATCGAGGCGGTAGACGCCCTTGGTCGGTCGGTCGAGGCAGCCGATGAGATTCATCAGCGTGGATTTGCCGGAGCCGCTGGCGCCCATGATGGCGAGGAACTCACCGCGCCCGATAGTGAGCGAAACGCCGCGCACGGCGTGGACGGCCACCTCACCGGAGTCGTAAACCTTGTGGATGTCCTGCAATTGGACGATAGCGCTCATGGACGGCGGACTCAGAAACGGCGCGGGCCGCCAAAGGGGCTGCTGGACGGCGAGTTGTTGTTCGTCGCGGCACCGGGAATGAAGGCGCTGATGATCAGCACGTCACCTTCCGCGAGACCGTCGAGGACCTCGGTGTGGGTGCCGTCGGTGATGCCCAGCTTGACCGTGACGGGTTCGGGCCGGGGCTGGCCGGCGGTGCCACCCAGCTTGTAGACCGTGCGCATCGTAAAGGCGGGCTGTTCGGTGCGGCCGGCGCCGCGGCTGCCGAATTCCGGGAGCACGAGGCCGCGCGACTTGGCGAGCTCGTCGAGCTTGGCGCGGATTTCGGGTGAGGGCGGACCGGAGCCGCGGACAAAGCCGACCTCGGCCAGCATGGCCATCATCTGCTCGCGGGTGGCGGTGACGGGCGCGGCGGCCGCCCCGGCCGGTGCGGTCCCGGCGGCGGCCGGCTTGGCGGCGGGGAGCAGTTGCTCGGGGATGCGGACGCGCAGGGTGCTGTTGGCGATGCGCAGGGCATCGGGGCGCTCGGCGATCACGATGGAGACATTGGCCGTCATGCCGGGCTTGAGTTTCGAATCATCGTTCCGGACCTCGATGATGGTCTGGTAGGTGACGACATTGGACTCCGTCTTGGGCGAGTTGCGGATCTGGACGACCCGGCCGCGGAACTGGCGGTTGGGAAACGCGTCGACGGTGAAATTGACCGGCTGGTCAACCTGGACGCTGCCGATGTCCGCCTCCGAGATGGAGGCGTGGATCTGCATCCGGGTGAGATCGTTGGCGATGATGAAGAGCACCGGGGCGTTGAAGCTGGCGGCGACCGTCTTGCCCACGTCGGTCTGGCGGTCGATGACGATGCCGTCGATCGGCGAGAAGATCGAGCAGCGGGAGAGGTCCACCTTGGCGTTTTCGACAGCGGCCTCGCGGGTCAGCAGGGCGGCGTTGGACTGGGAGAGCTGGGCCTCGGCCTGGTCGAGTTCCTGGGCGGAGACCAGGTTGCCGGCGCGCAGGGCGCGGGTGCGCTCGGTGTTGAGGCGGGTGAGGGTGTGGCTGGCCCGGGTCGAGGCGAGGTCGGCTTCGGCCTGGCGCAGGCGCTGCTCGTAGGTGGAGGCGTCGATCTTGGCGATGAGCTGGCCGCTCTTCACCGGGGAGTTGAAGTCCACGAGGACCTCGGTGATGAGGCCGGAAACCTGGCTGCCTACCTCGACTGAGATGACCGGCTGGAGGGAGCCGGTGGCGGTCACGACCTGGGCCAGGTTGCCGCGGCCCGCGGTGACGGTGGTGTAGACCGGCGCGCCCTCGCTGGTCCGGAAGAAAAAGTACCAGACGGCGGCGGCGGCGCCCAGGAGCAGGAGGATAATGACAACGAGAGCGGTGGAGCTGCGGGACTTGGCCATGGTGGAAGGATTAGATGTGCCGGGAAAACGGGAACCGGCAACCGAAACCGCCTGATTTTCAAAAGGACAGTCCGTGCCGCACGGAGGGAGACGCCGGCGGCGGGCGGGTGGTGACAGGGAAATTGGTCGGGGTGACGTAGCCACGAGCGTGAGCGGTGAGGTTAGTTCGCGCCCGAAGGGCATGCCCAGGTGACAGCCTGGGTCATCGCCCCAGGAATCGAATGGATGGTCCGGTTCACGAGGCTGAAAGCCCGATCCATGGCCACCGGGCCGATGGCCCTGAAAAACTCATGTGGGGTTAAGTTCAAGACCCAGGGCGTTGCCGGGGCTGTGATGGTGCGCGCCGTTGGCGCTCCACAATCCTCATTCCCCGCTCACAGCAACTCATGGACAAGATGGCTCCTACCCCTGGACCCGCCTCCACCCGTGGCTCAGTGGCCGTAGGCGTGCTTCAGGGCGGCGGCGACGTTGGCGGGGACGAAGTGGCTGATGTCGCCGCCGTACTTGGCGACCTGCTTGACGAGCGTGGAGCTGGTGTAGCTGTACTGCTCGTTGGGCATGACGAAGATGGTTTCGATCTCGGGCTTCAGATGGCGGTTCATCAGCGCCATGTTGAACTCCAGTTCGAAATCGGAAAGGGCGCGCAGGCCGCGGATGATGGCCTGGGCCTTCTGGGCGACGACGAAATCCACGAGCAGGCCGCTGAAGGTGGTCACCGTGACGTTCTTGAACTGGACGGTGTTCGGCTTGACCAGTTCGAACCGGTGCTTGGCGCTGAAATGAGGTCCCTTGCCGGGGTTTTCCGCGATGGCGACCGTGACGTGGTCGAACAGCTTGGCGGCGCGCGCCAGCACATCGAGATGGCCGTGCGTGATGGGATCAAAGGTGCCGGGATAGATGCAATGACGCATGAGTGCGTGTCAGAGATAGCCATTCGACGCCGGGTGGCGAATGTCTTTTTCGGCATAAGGAAACGCAGAAACTCAATCAGATCACCGTCAGCGAATGCAGGGCTGCACCGTGGTGCAGCCTTATGGGGTTGTTGCCGCGGTATTCGCGTACGAGGCCGGACCCAAGGTCCGGCCCTACATAGGATTGGTAAGCGGGATGACGTCTTCCGCCTCTCCGGGATTGCCTTTGCCGGGGTGACATGCGTTTTTGTGAGTCTGTGCGTTTCAATCTCCCCAACATTCTCACGCTGTCCCGGATACCGGCGATGTTTGTGATCGTGGCATTGATGTACTCGGACTTTGTGTGGGCGGCGACCGGGGCGTTCTGGCTGTTCATCGCCGCGGCGCTTTCGGACTGGCTCGATGGCAAACTGGCGCGCGCGAGCGGCCAGGTGTCGACCTTCGGGCGGTTCATGGACGCCGTGATCGACAAGGTGATGGTCATCGGCCTGATGGTCGCACTGGTCAACGGCGGGTATTTCCTCGGCTACCGCACGACCGCGATGCTGCTCGTGCTGGCGATCATCGGCCGCGAATTCATGATTTCCGGCCTGCGGATGGTCGCGGCCACGAAGGGCGTGGTGGTCGAGGCCGATGCCGGCGGGAAGGTGAAGACCTTCCTGCAGCTCAACGCCATCGGCTGGCTGCTGGGCACGCGCATGCTGACGACCGATTTCGGCGAGGTCTTCAACGGCGACCAGAACTGGCAGGTCGCGATCGTGCACAATGTGGGGCTGGGCTTCTTTGTGCTGTCCGTCATCCTCACGATCACCTCCGGCTACGCCTACTACCGGCGCCACGGCCACGTGGTCCGGGACTGAAGCGATGCGACTGCCGCAACCCGTCTGGCCGCGTTTCCTCCCGACCGATACCGTGCTGGCCTGCGCCACGCTGGGACCGATCGGCCGCAAGCTGAAGGCGCCCGGCACCTGGGGCTCGGTGGCGGGATTGCTGTACTTCACGGTGGTCTTTTATCCCATGAGCCTGATCGGGTCGCTGCTGCTGAGCGCCCTCGGCGCCTATGTCGCGGTGGCCATTTGCGGCGAGGCCGAGTTCAGGCTGGGCCGGCGCGATCCCGGCGAGGTGATCCTCGATGAATTTGTCGCGATGCCGCTGTGCTTCCTCGGCTGGCCGCTGCTGGTGGCCTCGGCCCCGCCTTGGGCGGTGTTTCTCACGGGTTTTGCGCTCTTCCGCCTGTTCGATATTACCAAGCCTTTCGGCATCAACCGGCTCCAGGGATTGCCCGGCGGCTGGGGCGTGGTGGCGGACGATGTTGCCGCGGCATTGGTGAGCTGCGGCGTGATGCACCTCGGGCAATGGGCGTGGGTGCGGTTCGGGTAGTAGGGCAGGTCTCTGACCTGCCAAGTTTTGGTAGCTACGAGCGTGAGCGAGTGGAGGTTTGGCGGTCGAAGCGGGTAATCCACTCGCTTACGCTCGTAGCTACAATTCCGCCAGGCGGGGTTCGGAGACCCCGCCCTACAAAAATCCACCTACGGCAGCGCTTCGAGGTTCTCCACCGGCACGCGGACAAGGAGGCCTTGTTGGAGGACGTCCACGGAGATCACGATGCCGGCGGGATTCTTGGGGTCGTCCACGTAGCCCTCGAGTCCGTGCAACGGGCCGCCCGTGACCTTCACGCGCCGGCCCTTGGCGAGCAGGGGGAGGAGGCTGAGCTCGAAGCCGGAGGCGACAATCGCCTTCACGTCGGCCAGCTGGCGAAGGAAGGCGGGCACGTCGGTGACCGGGATGGCCCGGGCCAGCAAATCCTGCTGGTAGATGCGGGCCTTTTTTTCCGCGGGCACCTGCGCGAACACGTAGCCGGGAAAAAGCGGCTTGGTGAAACGCTTCGTCTGCTGCCGGTAGCGGCGCACACTGGTGACGAGGGCAAGGTAGTGCTCGAAGCGCTCGGCGGCCATGAGCGCGGCGAATTTCTTTTCGCAGCGCGGACGCGTGTGGCAGACGAACCAGGTGAGGTCGGCGGGGTCGGTCACGCTGCAGGGTGGTTCAGAGCTTCGACAAAAGCCGCAACGCCTCGAGGTAGCCCGGGAAGCCCTTGCCGCAGATCATGGCGCGGCAGGCGCCGGCGGTCATGGACGTGTGGCGGAATTTTTCCCGCTTTTTGATGTCGGAGATGTGCACCTCGATGGCCGGGCGGTCCGAGGCGCTGAGCGCGTCGCGCAGGGCAATGCTGGTGTGGGAATAGGCGCCGAAGTTGACGATGAAGCCCTCGATGCCGCGGTCGGTGAGCGCGTGGATTTTGTCCACGAGGGCGCCCTCGTGCGCGGACTGGAAAATGGTGGTGGTGAACCCGAGCCGCCTCGCTTCGGTGCGGATGAGCTTTTCCAAATCCTTGAGCGTGGCGCGGCCGTAGATCTCCGGCTGGCGTTTGCCGAGGCGGTCGAGGTTGGGGCCGTGGAGGATGGCGATGCGTTTCATGCGAAAATCAGAGCGGGTTGCCGGTCGGGATGAATTCCCAAGGAAGTTTGAACCTGGCCGCAAGCTCGGCGGCGAGTGCTTTCACGGCGTGGACCTCGGTGGCGTAGTGGCCGCAGAGAAAGAGATTGAGCCCGTGCTCCTGGGCGAAGTTGAAATGTTCCTCGCGCAGTTCGCCCGTGACCAGGGTGTCGGCGCCCGCGGCGGCCAGGAGTGGAATGGCGCTGTTGCCGCTGCCGCTGCAGAACGCGATCCGCCGGGGGCGGTCGGAGCCGCATTCGATGGCGATGACGCGCGGGTAGAGTTTCTCCAATTGGGCGCGCAGGGCGGAGCGGGTCAGGCGGGAGGGGGCGGTGCAGCCGATGGGACCGCCCTCGTTGGGGATGAAGCCGCGGTCGGGCCGGAGGCCGAGCTGGCGGGCGAGCAGGGCGTTGTTGCCAATCGCCGGATGCGCATCGAGCGGCAGGTGGCTGGAATAGAGGGCGCAGTTGCCGTGGATGAGCGTGGCGACGCGGTCGTAGGCCGGACCGGTGAGCGGTCGCGGCATGTCCCAGTACATGCCGTGGTGCACGATGAGAAAATCGACGCCGGCGGCGACGGCCTGCCGGAAGGGGACCACGCCGGCATCAACCGCGGCGCCGATGCGGGTGACGCGTCCGTTGTTCGCAAGCTGCAGGCCGTTGACCGCGCCGGGGGCGTCCTGGAAGGCGGTGCGGCGGGTGCGCCGGTCACAGTAGGCGACGAGAGCGTTGAGCGTGGGCATGACGGCGGGACGTTGGGGGCTTTTGAGTTTCGAGGCCAGCGAAAGCCGGAACTCAACCCGGAACGAGCATGATTTTCAGGCCCGGCCCAGCCGGCAGCTGTGCGCGCTGAAGCCGGCGCCGAAACTGACCAGCCAGTAGTCATCCTCGGGCCCGGTCGGCGCGGGTTCTGCCATGGCATGCTGGAGGGCGAACAGCACGGTGGGGCTGCTCATGTTCCCGTATCGCTCCAGCACATCGGCGCTGGCGGCGAGGGTGTGGGGTGCAACCACCGGTGCCAGGGCATCGAGGACATCCCGTCCGCCGGGATGGGCAATGACCCGGCCCACCGGCCGTTCGCCGCGCCGGTTCCAGAGGCGTTCGACCGCGCCGGCGGCGAGGGCTGGCACGGAACGGTCGAGCAGGTTGCGCAGCTTCCCGTCGCGCTGCTCAAACCGGAGCTTGTCGCGGTCCGCGGGCTGGTGATGGGTGTCGAAGGCGAAGGCGCGCAAACCGGTCGGCCCGGGCCAGGCCCGCCAGACCGTGGCCGCGGCGCCGTCGCTGAAGAGACAGGCGCTGATCAGCACGCCGGGGTCGTCATCGAGATAAAACGCCGCGGAGCAGATCTCAACCGCCACGCAGGCGACCGTGGCCGAGGGGTGGGCCGCCAGGAGGTGACTCGCGGCTCGCAGTGTCGGAATGGCGGCGCCGCAACCGAGTCCGACCAGGTCCTGCAGGAAGGCATCGTTGCGCAAGCCCAGTTCCTCGGCGACATAGCTGGTGAGTCCGGGGCAAAGGTAACCGGTGCAGGTGCAGACCAGCAGGGCGTCGAGCTGTTCGCGGCCGATGCCGGCGGTTGCGAGGGCGTCGGCGACCGCCCGGGCCGCCAGCCGCGGGGCCTGGGCCCGGAAATGCGCGTGCAGGGCGTCGGCATCACGATCGAAGATGCGGTCGATGTCCGGGTCGGCGAAATGCCGGGTGCGAATCCCGTTCGAGCCGTGCAAAATTCCGTGGAGGAGGAGGCGTGAGCGCTTGTGCAGCCGCCCCTTGGCGGAGGACAGGTTCAGCTTGTCCCAGCATTGCGGCTGGGTCAGGGCGAGGGGCGGGACGGCGGTGGCGAGGGCGTGGAGATACATGTCAGTGCAGCGCGGCGTAAAGCGGACGCAGGGGGAGCAGGTCGGCGCGGGTGAAGGCGGCGAGCCAGCGTTGGCAGGGCGGATCGAGAAGGAAGGGATGCATCAACGCCGCCGCGGCCAGGCGCAGACGGAATCGTCGGCGCAGGCCGGCTTGGATTTTTTTCACGGCTTCCGGCCAAGCGATGCGACCTTCCGCATAACCGACCAGAGGATCGAGCGCGATGGCGGCGCCTTGGAAGGCCATCGCCATGCCGTTGCCGGTGAAGGGGGGAATCAACGCGCCGGCATCGCCGAGACGCAGGCACTCGTCCGGGCGCAAACGGGCGTTGAAACCGACACCGGCAATGGCGCAAAACGAATCCGGATCAGTGGCGGTGGCGGCGAGGCGGGCCGCGAGCTTGCCGAGTCCGGCGGCGTGCAGATAGCCGAGGAGCAGATGCCGGCCCTGTCCACGAACGTCGCGCCGTTGGAAGAGGCCGCAGACGTTCACACGAAATGCATCGATGCGGGCGAGACCCACATAGGCGTGGGTGCCGAGATGGATTTCCAGATCGCAGGTCAGCGGCAGGTCCAGCGCATGGATCTTCAGGCCGATCCAGGGAGACTTGGTGGCACGTTTCCCCGTGGCGATTACACGGCCCGCCCGGGCAGTGGATGCGGCGATGCGGCTATGGGTGTGCAGCTTGCCGCCAGCCGCGACAAAGGCCTCGGCGAGGCGCGCATCCAGACAATGGCGGCTGATCCCGAGCGCGGGCTGGGGGAGTTGCTGGGTGCGCGCGAGCTTCTGCTTGATGAACCAGCCGACCTCGCGATGCCGCAGGGCATCGGCGAGAAATGTCGCGAGCCCGAGCCGGGTGATGGTGCGGGCATCGAGCCCGGTGATGAATTCACCGCAGACCCGGTGGCGCGGATAATCTCCCGCCTCGTGCAGACTGACGTCCACGCCGGCCCGCCGCAGGGCGAGGCCCAGCGAGAGACCGGCCAGGCCGCCCCCGATGATTTCGATCGGCCGGTGCGGGTTCATGGGCGGCGTTGGGCGACCAGGCGGCAGGCGCCGCCGAGGGTACGGGTGACGGAGCAATTCCACTCGGAGTCCGGGAGGTCGAGTTGCCGGATCATCTCATCCCCGCGAAAGCCCGCGGCGATGCTGACGCTGGCATCGTGCAGCGTGACCCGATTGGCCCCGAAGAGTGGTCCGAGTCCGCGGATGAGGTGTTGCGAGAAGCGGCGGCGGACCGGTTCGGAAAAGACGAGGAGTCTCGCGTGCCGACGCCACTGCCGGCCGAGTTGCCCGAGGGTACCGTCGGAAAAATGGTGGAGGATCAGGTTGCCGATGATGACTGGGTAGTCCGCATAGCCGGTGAAGGTGGTGAGGTTGTCCTGGAGCCAGCCATGCGTTTCCGGCCGGTCGGCGGGCGGGGGGCAGAGATCGAGGCCGGTGACGGTCAACCCGCGCGCAGCCAGACGTTGCGTCAGCTCGCCGGTACCCGCGCCGAGTTCCAGGATGGACTCCCCGGGGCGGAGCAGGGGCGGGAGCGTCCGCGCGAACCAGCGGTGATTGCCCATGAAACGGTTGATCACACGCAGGTCCCGGCGACTGTGCCGGGCGTCGGGATGGTCGGTCGGAAGCGTGTCGAGCAGCTCGGGGTGCAGCCTGCGCGGTGACATGTGGAGGAAAGATTGCCCGCGACGGTCCGGATGTCCAACGTCGCCGTGCGTTATCATGAAATCTGCCTCCGCCCATCCCGTGGACCTGATCGCCCAAGCGACGGACAAGTTTCCGCACCGCCCCTCGTGGGACGAGTATTTCATGGCGACGGCCGTCCTGATGTCCACGCGTTCGCCCTGCGAGCGCCTGCATGTCGGCTGCGTGATCGTCACCGGGGGCGTGCGGCGCAACCGCCTGGTCGCGGCCGGCTACAACGGCTACCTGCCGGGATCGCCGCACGTGTCGCGCGTCCGCGAGGGGCACGAGCAGGCGACGGTGCACGCCGAGCAGAATGCCATCGCCGATGCGGCCCGCCGCGGCAGTTCGGTGGAGGGGTGTGTCGCCTACGTGACGCATTACCCGTGCATCAACTGCGCGAAGATCCTCGCCTCGGCCGGCATCGCGGAAATCCGTTACCGCCGGAACTACCGCAACGATCCGCTGGTCGCTACCCTGTTGACCGATGCCGGGGTCAAGATCCTGAAGCTCACCTAGAGCCGCCCGATTCCACCATGCGCGAACGCAGCACCAAGACCAAGGAAAGCCTGGCGGGATCGCTCCTGCTGGCGCATCCGGCGCTGCAGGATCCCAACTTCCGCCGCACGGTTATTTTGATGTCGGAACACAACACCGACGGGGCCATGGGCGTGGTGCTTAACCGTCCGCTGGGCAAGCGCTTGGGGGAGCTGAACGGCGATTTCGCCCTCGGTCCCCTGGCCGGCGTCCCGCTCTATCAGGGCGGGCCGGTTCACCCGGAGCAGCTCATCCTGGCGGCGTGGGAAACGAAGGATGACGGCTTTCGCCTGCATTTCGGACTGGAGCCGGCGAAGGCCGGGCTGCTGCTTGCCGAACCCGGCACCATGGTCCGCGCCTTTCTCGGCTATTCCGGGTGGACCGGCGGACAGCTGGAAAAAGAGCTCAAGCACAACACCTGGGTCGTGGCGGATATCCCGGTCGACCTGCTGGAAAATGCGCAGGATAACTCGCTCTGGAGCTCGATCTTGGGTCGGGAAGGGGACGAATGGCGCCTGCTGGCCGGCGAGCCCGACGACCCCGGGCTGAACTGAACTCGGTTCCCGGCGGACATTTCAGTTGACAGAGGTTGGGCCGCACTCTGTTTTCCACGCTTTTATGAAAGTTGTTTCCTCCATCAAGTCCGCCAAGAAGCGTCACCCGGCCTGCCAGGTCGTGCGTCGCAAAGGCAAAATCTACGTGATCAACAAGGTCGAGCCGCGCTACAAGGCCCGCCAAGGTTGATATAACCCTTTAATAACGCCGTGAAAGCCGAAGGTCATCCCTCCCTCAACAACGTTTGCTTCCTCGATGTCTCGAGCGGCAAGCGCTTCCTCACCAGGTCCACGCTCAAGTCCGCCCGCAAGGAGGACATCGACGGCGTCGAGTACCACATCATCCTCCGGGATGTGACGATGGATTCGCATCCCGCCTACACCGGCGAGAAGCGCTTGGTCGACACCGCGGGCCGCGTCGAGAAGTTCACCACGAAGTTCAAGCGCAGCTCCAAGAAGTAAGCCGCCTGGTCCGATTTCCAGCCCTCCGTGAAAACGGAGGGCTTTTTTGTTGCCCGCGGCGGGGCGCTGCTGACTGCTGGAGTGGTGGAAGCCGGCAAACTCATCATCTTCGACTGCGACAGCACCCTGAGCGCCATCGAGGGCATCGACGAACTGGCGCGCGTGCGCGGACCCGAAGTGTTCCGTCAGGTCGAGACCATGACGAACGAGGCCATGAACGGCCGGATTCCGGTCGAGAGCGTGTTTGCGCGCCGGCTGGAGATCATCCGTCCGACCGCGGCCGACGTGGCGGCGGTCGGGGCGCGGTACATCGCCACCGTGGAGCCCACCGCCCGCGCCACGATCGCGGAACTCAAGGCGCGCGGGTGGACCCCGGTCATCGTGAGCGGCGGATTCCGCCAGGCGATCCGGCCGCTGGCGGATTTCCTGGGCGTGGAGCGGGTCGAGGCGGTGGACCTGCATTTCGACGCGGCCGGAGGATACCGCGGCTACGACACCGAATTTCCGACGACCCGCTCCGGCGGGAAGCCCCGGATCGTCGCGGGACTGCGCGTGGAGTTGCGGCCGGCGCGGGTGATCGCGGTGGGTGACGGCGTGAGCGACCTGGAAATGAAGCCCGGGGTTGACCTGTTTGCCGGCTTTGGCGGTTATGTCGCCCGCCCCCTGGTCAAGGCCCAAGCCGACCTTTTTCTGCTTCAACTCGACGAACTCCTGCCGCGCATATGATCAAGAAATCCCGTGTCCTCCTGTGGCTGCTCCCGGCCCTGCTGGCATTTGGCGAACTGCAGGCGGCGACGCCGGCCCCGGACGTGGTCCTGCCGGTCCCCCTGAACGCCTACCAGGATGCGGCGGACGCGGGCGTGCTCCAGGTGCTCCAGGCCCGCATGACGGCCGAGCCGTTCAACGTGGCCGCGAGCCTGATCTTTCTGCTCGCGGTCGTGCACACCTTTCTCACCGCCAAATTCCGGCACTGGGCGCATGCGGTCGAGGCGGCCCACCATGAGAAGCTGAAGCTCCGTCGCGAGAACATGCCCGACTCGGACGAGGATGGCTGGCCCGATGAAGTCAGTTTCAAGGGCCAGGTGCTGCACTTCCTCGGCGAAGTGGAGGCGGTCTTCGGCCTCTGGGTGCTGGTGCTGGCCGGCGCCATCACCTGGTTCAAGGGCTGGGACACCATGGTGCATTACATCGGCGAGCAGGTGAATTTCACCGAGCCCATGTTTGTCGTCATCATCATGGCGATGGCGTCGACGCGGCCGGTGCTGAGTTTCGCCGAGCGCTGCATGCGCGCCGTCGCTTCCCTCGGCCGGGGATCGGCCGGCGCGTGGTGGCTGTCCATCATGATCCTCGCGCCGATCCTGGGTTCCTTCATCACCGAACCCGCGGCCATGACCATCGCGGCGCTGCTGCTCGCGCGGCAGTTTTATGAGCTCAAGCCCTCGCCGAAGTTCGCCTACGCGACGCTGGGCCTGCTCTTCGTGAGCATTTCGGTGGGCGGGACGCTCACGCATTTCGCGGCGCCGCCGGTGCTCATGGTGGCCGCGCCCTGGGGTTGGAACACCACCTACATGCTCCTGCACATCGGGTGGAAGGCGGTCGTGGGCATCGTGATCTCGACGACGCTGTTCTATGCCTATTTCCGCCAGGAACTGGCGGAACTCGACAAGGTCCGCGTGCAGGCGGAGCAGAATGCCGTGAGCCGGCCCGAACGGGCGGTGCCACTCTGGATCACCGTGGTGCAGCTCTTGTTCATGGCGCTGACGGTCTATTTCGCCCATCACCCCGCGCTCTTTATCGGCGGCTTCCTGTTCTTCCTGGCCTTCGCGCAGGCCACCGCCCACCACCAGAACAAGCTGGACCTCCGGCCGTCGCTGCTCGTCGGTTTTTTCCTCGCCGGACTCGTGATCCATGGCGGGTTGCAGGGCTGGTGGATTGAACCCGTGCTCAAGAGCCTGGGTGAGTTGCAGCTCTTCCTCGGCGCCACGATCCTGACCGCCTTCAATGACAACGCCGCGATCACGTATCTGGCGACGCTGGTGCCGGGCTTCACCGATGAGCTCAAGTATGCGGTGGTGACCGGTGCGGTCACGGGTGGCGGGCTGACCGTCATCGCCAATGCGCCGAATCCCGCGGGTCAGTCGATCCTCAACCGGTTTTTCCCCGAGGGCATCGCGCCCGGCGGACTCTTCGTGGGGGCGCTGATCCCGACGATCATCATGGGATTCTGCTTCATGCTGTTTTGATTGGGTGTAGGGCGGGGATTCCGATCCCCGCCTTCGAAATCCCGTTTGGCACGCGAGGCGGGGATCGGAATCCCCGCCCTACAATTCAATCCACCCGCCAATTCACTCGCGCAGCGCGCGGCGGAGCTCGGCGGAGGCCAGCAGGCAGTCGAGGAGATAGGCGCGGGAGCCGCCGCGGCGCAGTTCGGCAGTGTAAAACGCCAGGCCATCGGCGTCGGGTTCGCGGTTGAACAGGACTTGGAAGGCCGCGGAGACAAAGGCCTCGGGCGAATGATGCCGGTTGTCGTCCAGAAAATGGCGCACAAAATCACGCAGGGGCCGGCCGTCCGCGGTGATCTCCGGGAGGGCGGCGGCCGGGTCGTGTCCGAGGCGCGTGAGCAGGGCGGCCAGGGCGGTCCGGTTCCAGGTGTTGGAGCGCACGCGGACCAGATCGGTGGCGGGCCGGCCGGCGGCGGACTGGCGCACGGCGGTGATCCAGTAGTACTGGGTTTCCGCTCCCCAGGCGTCGGCGACCGTGAAACCGCGGTCGGCGAGCACGCGGCGGATTTCCTCCGGGGTGTACCAGACGCCAAGCCAGGTATCGGTGCCGCGCCAGAAGGGCCGGCGGCGTCCGTCGACTTGAAACTTGAACACGCCGCCCGCCCTGAGCGTGCGGGCCGCCTCGCTCACGTACAGGGCGATCGCGCGTTTTGACGGGATGTGCTGGAAGACGGCGAAGGAATAGACGAGGTCGAGCGAGGCTTCCGCGACCGCATCCAGGCGGCCATGGGTGACATGCAGAGAAACTCGGGGAGGTCGGCGAGCAGGGTGCGGCCCTGTTCGATCATGGCGGGGGCGATGTCCACGCCGATGACCCGGTGCGCCCGGGCGGCCAGTGGACGGAGCAGGCGGCCGACGCCGCAGCCGATTTCAAGCACGGTGGCGCGGCGGTCGAGTTCGAGGCCGTCGAGGATCAGGCCGTCGAGGTCCGGGGCGCCCGAGGCCCAGAACTGGGCGTCGCTGCCGGCGTAGCCGCGGCCGATGTAGCCCTGCGGATCGGTTTGGGCGCGCTCGTTCCATTCGCGCTGCATGCGGCGGGCAGGATGCAGCCACCGGCTGACAAGCCGGCGCCAGAAACGGGGGCCGCCGATGGGTGACTGCATGGAGCTTTCAGACAGGCAGCCATAACCGGCTCAGTCGAGTCGGTTATGGGTTATTTATGGGTTATTGGTTATGGCTTATTGGCTATTGGTTATGTTCGGAGCCAGCAGGTGGAAGTGGCTACGAGCGTGAGCGAGTGGAGGTATGTATCCTGGGTAGGGTCCGGCCTCCGGACGGACCGGTTCGGCGGGCGCATGACCAGCCGGCCCGTCCGGAGGCCGGGCCCTACCCAATAAAAAGGCGGGCACTTTGCGGTGCCCGCCTGAAGGATTGGCCAAACCTCGGCTTACGGGAACAACCCGCGGGCGATCTTGGCGTCGGCGACGCGCTGGATGCCGAGGGTGAGGGCGGCGAGGCGGCGGCTGAACTTGAATTTGCGCTTCTGGAACTCCACCGACTCCTTGGCGCGGTCGAGGATGGCATACATCTTTGTGAGCACTTCCTCACGGGTCCAATAGTAGTTCTGCAGGTTCTGGCACCATTCGAAGTAGGAGACGATGACGCCGCCGGAATTGCAGAGCACGTCGGGGATGATCTCGATGTCCTCGCGGGCGTCGATGATCTTGTCGGCCTGGTTGGTGGTCGGGCCGTTGGCGCCTTCCGCCAGGATGCGGCATTTCAGGCGGGGGGCGTTCTGATCCGTGATCACGCGTTCCAGCGCGCAGGGCGCCAGCACGGTGCATTTCAATTCGAGCAGGTCGGCGCTGCTGATTTCCTCACCGCCGTCGAAGTCCTTCAGCACCCGCTGGGAGCGGACGTAGTTGAGGGCCTTCCTGATGTTGATGCCCTTGGGATTGTAAATGGATGCGGTGTGATCGCCGATGCCGATGATCTTGGCCCCATAGTTATCCAGCGCGGCGGCGGTCTCGCTGCCGACGTTGCCGAAGCCCTGGATGACCACCGTGGCCTTTTTGACCGGAATCTTGAGGTCGGCCAGGTACTTGGTGACGAGGTAGGCGACACCCGCGCCGGTGGCCTCGCGCCGGCCCTGCGAGCCGCCGATCGAGATGGGTTTGCCGGTCACGATACCGGGTTCGATGTGCCCGACATGGTTGGAATAGGTGTCCATCATCCAGGCCATGACCTGCTCATTGGTGCCGACGTCCGGCGCCGGGACATCCACGTGGGGCCCGATGAAGGGGATGAGTTCCTGCATGTAGCGCCGGGACAGGCGTTCCAACTCGCCCTTGGAGAGCTGGTTGGGATCCACGATGACGCCGCCCTTCGCGCCGCCGTAGGGCAGGCCGACGAGGGAGGTCTTCCAGCTCATCCACATGGCCAGCGCGGCGACCTCGCCGAGCGTGACGTGCTGGTGGAACCGGACGCCGCCCTTGGCCGGGCCGGTCGTCAGGTTGTGCTGGACGCGGTAACCCTCGAACACCGTGATGCTGCCGTCGTCGCGCTTGATCGGCAGGGCGACCGCGAAGGTGCGCCGGGGATACTTGGTGCGATCGCGGATGTGCTCCGGGAGATTGATGGCGTCGGCCGCCTTGTCGAACTGGCGGCAGGCCATCTTGAATACATCCGAGTCATAGAGGGACGAAATGATGACTTTAGACATGGAACAATTTCTAGGGGTGAGGTTATGGGATTTAACCCAGTCTTTTGATTGTGCGCAGCTTGGTTGAAGCACCTGGCATTAGCAATTGGCTTCCGGACGCGAACGGACTTGAATGAAGCCGGCTTATCCTCCTGACGTTGCGTATTCATACATGGCTGTGCTACTTAAATTTGCTCGCTGGGTGCTCGCCAAGGGCGCAGTGGCACTCGGCATCATCATATTAGGCCTTTCGGCGTATGGCCTTTGGTTGTTTTTGCGGGACAACGTGGACTTTGACCTGCGGCACAACGAGTTTGTGCGGGCGCTGACCGGAGAGCGCGCGCAAGTGCAGGCGGCGCTGGGTGATGTGCAGAAGCGCCTCGACGAGACGTCGGCCGCGATCGCCGCGACGAAGGAGCGGATCAGCCAGATCGACAGTGTGCGGGAGCGGCTGAAGGCCCTGGAGAGCACCTGGGACCGCGTGATCGGCAATCCCGAGCAGCAGGAATCGAATGTCGCGCAATTGAAGCGGATGGATGAGATGCGGGCGGAAGCGGTGGCCACCCTGGAGCAACGCCAGACGGAATTGACCCGCACCACCTGGGAGAAGGACGGGCTGGGCATTGCCCTGGGGCGGCTCGATATCCGGTTGAAGGAGGCCGAGGCGCAGCGGTCGAAGGCCGCGCACTACCTGCTGGATGCCTGGGAACGCTCCAAGGTCTGGATCATCACCGCGCTGGTGCTGTATTTCTTCGGGCCCACCGCCGGCAAGTTGTTGATGTTTTACGGCTTTGCCCCGCTGGTCATGCGCGGCCGGCCGGTCCGGCTCGCGGCCGGGATGGAGGCGGTGCCGGAGATAGCCGAAAGCCGGGTCGCCCTGAACCTGACCCTGCCGCCGGGCGGAAGGCTGTGGATCAAGGAGCGCTTCCTGCAGACGGCCGATGAGGGCATGCAGCGGAAGACCCGGTTCCTGCTGGACTGGCGCATTCCCTTCACGTGCCTGGCCAGCGGGCTGATTGAACTCGTGGAAATGCGCAACCTGGGCACGGAGACCCCGCGCCGCGTCACCCTTTCCAACGAGGCCAACCCGAACATCGAGCTGGCCGCCATCACCCTCCCGGCGGGCAGCGCGCTGATCCTGCGGCCGAGTTTTCTCGTGGGCGTCGTGGCCGGGGCGGGGGAGCGGCTGGTCATCCGCCGGCGCTGGCAGCTTTTCCGCTGGCAGGCCTGGGTGACGCTCCAGTTCCGTTTCTTTGAATTCGCCGGCCCCTGCCGCCTCGTCATCGCCGGGAACCGCGGGATCCGGGCCGAACATCTGACCGGGGCGGGCTCGGCGCGGCGCACGAACCAGGACTCGACCATCGGTTTCACGCCGAACCTCGATTACCTGCCCGTGCGGGCCGAGACGTTCTGGGGTTATTACCGCGACATGAACCCGCTGTTCGACGACCTGTTTTCCGGCCAGGGCATTTTCCTGTGCCAGCAGATTTCCGCCACGGGTGACGCCAGCGCCGCCCGAAAATTCTGGGCTGGCATGTGGGGTGGCACGCTCAAAGCCTTCGGGCTTTGAACATGACCAAAAGCAATCCGGGCATCCTGTTTGACTGGGACGGTGTGATCATCGACTCGGCCGCGCAACATGAGGAGAGTTGGGAACGGCTCGCCGCCGAGGAGCGGAAGCCGCTGCCGGCCGACCACTTCGTGCGCGGATTCGGCCGCAAGAACGAATGGATCATTCCGCAGCTGCTCGGCTGGACCGCGGAGGCGACGGAGGTGAACCGGCTTTCCCTGCGCAAGGAGGCCCTCTATCGCGAAATCATTGTTGAGCGCGGACTCCAGGCCCTGCCCGGTGTGCAGGTGTTCCTCGAACGCCTGCGGGCGGACGGGGTGCCCTGTTGCATCGGTTCATCCACGCACCGCGAGAACATCGAGACCATTCTGGGTGTGCTGGACTGGCCGGATTATTTCGCCGGCATGGTGACGGCGGAGGATGTCAGCCACGGCAAACCGCACCCCGAGGTGTTCCTCAAGGCGGCGGCGAAGATCAACAAGCGGCCCGGGGAATGCATCGTGTTCGAGGATGCCCACGCCGGCATCGAGGCCGCCCGCGCCGGCGGCATGAAGGTCGTCGGCGTGGCCACGACCCATCCGCTGAGCGCATTGGAGGAAAACGTGGACCGGGTCGTACACCAGTTGGACGAACTCACCGTGGAGGACCTGCGTAAGATCGTCGGAGGAAGTTAACCACGGATTACACGGATAGCACGGATGGAGACCGAGGCAATGGCCACATAAGGCACAGGAAGCTCATAAGGATCCAATCCTTTAACAGGAGGCAACAGAGGGAGCAGAGATCGGAATTCCATACCTCCGTTTCCTCTGCTTGCTCCTGTTAAACGGTCTTGATCCTCCCGAGCCTCTTGTGGCCAGCCTTTGATCCGTGCCATCCGTGAAATCCGTGGTTAAAACTCCGGCCCCCGGCTTCCGTTGGCTGCCGCTACAGGCCCGTGCATGTTCCCGGTTCCTGGCCGCTCCGCTCAAGTCCGACTACCAGCCGACCGGTGACCAGCCCCAGGCGATCACGCAGCTGGTGGCCTCGATCAAGGCGGGCCACCGGCACCAGACCCTCCTCGGCGTCACCGGCTCGGGCAAGACCTTCACCATGGCGAACGTGATCGCGCAGTGCGACCGGCCGACGCTCATCATCTCGCACAACAAGACCCTCGCGGCGCAGCTCTACTCGGAGTTCAAGAACTTCTTCCCGGAAAACGCCGTCGAGTACTTCGTCAGCTACTACGACTACTACCAGCCCGAGGCCTACATCCCGTCGAGTGACACGTTCATCGAGAAGGACTCGTCCATCAACGAGGAGATCGAGCGCCTCCGCATCGCCACGACCAGTTCGCTGGTCTCGCGCCGCGACGTCATCGTGGTCGCCAGCGTGTCCTGCATCTACGGCCTGGGCTCGCCCGAGGACTTCACCGAGCTGCGCATCGCGCTGCGCAAGCATGATCCGCTGGGGCGCAACGTCCTGCTCGAGAAACTCGTGGACAATCTCTACGAGCGGAACGACTACGAGCTGAAGCGCGGCCGCTTTCGCGTGCGCGGCGACGTGGTGGACATCATGCCGGCGTACTCGGAGCTGGGCCTGCGCGTGGAGTTCTTCGGCGAGGAGGTGGATGCGCTCAGCGAATTCGACCCCCTGACCGGCAAGGTGCTGCGCCAGCTGGACCAGTTCGATCTCTATCCCGCCAACCAGTACGTCACCACCCGCGGCAAGCTCGAGCCCGCCATCGCGGCGATCAAGGCCGAGCTGGAGCAGCGGGTCGCGGACTTTGAGAAGAACGGCCAGCTCCTGGAGGCCCAGCGCATCCGCATGCGGACCAACTACGACCTCGAGATGCTGCAGGAGATGGGCTTCTGCAACGGCATCGAGAACTACTCGCGCCACCTCACGGGACGGAAGCCGGGCGACCGGCCGTTCTGCCTGCTCGATTTCTTTCCGAAGGATTTCCTCCTCTGATCGACGAGAGCCACGCCACCGTGCCGCAGATCGGCGGCATGTACAACGGCGACCGGGCGCGGAAGCAGACCCTGGTGAACTTTGGCTTCCGCCTGCCCTCCGCCCTCGACAACCGGCCGCAGAGCTTCGCGGAGTTCCAGCAGGTCACCGGCCAGACGCTCTATGTCTCGGCCACGCCGTCGGAATTCGAGCTCAAGGCCTCGGCTGTCGTGGCCGAGCAGCTCATCCGGCCCACCGGGTTGGTCGATCCCGAGATCACAGTCCGGCCCATCAAGGGACAGGTCGAGGACCTCATCGGCGAGATCAACCGCGCCGTCGCGGCCGGCGAGCGCGTGCTCGTGACCACGCTCACCAAGCGGCTCTCCGAGGATCTCACCACGTTTCTGCGCGAGGCGAAAATCCGCGTCGAGTACCTGCACAGCGACATCGACGCCATCGAACGCGTCGAGATCCTGCGCAATCTCCGCCTGGGCAACTTCGATGTGCTCGTCGGCATCAACCTCCTGCGCGAGGGTCTCGACCTGCCGGAGGTCGCGCTCGTGGCGATCCTCGACGCCGACAAGGAAGGCTTCCTCCGCAGCGAGACCAGCCTGGTGCAGACCTCGGGACGCGCGGCCCGCCACGAGAAGGGCCGGGTGATCTTCTATGCCGACCGGATCACCGACTCCATCCGCCGCACCATGGAGATCGTGAATTACCGCCGCGAGAAGCAGGTGGCCTACAACACCGAGCACGGCATCACCCCGCGCAGCGTGAAGCGCTCCGCGCAGGCCAGCCTGCATGTCTACGACGGCTCCGGTGAAAAGGCGGAGGAGGCGGCGGTGGCCGAGAGCGCCGATGACGTCGCCGCGGTCATCGCCGAGTTGGAGGATGAGATGCAGGAAGCCGCCGGCCGGCTCGAGTTCGAGCGCGCCGCGCTGCTGCGCGACCAGATCAACGCCCTTAAGTCGGGCGACTACCGCAAGCCGGCGAAGAACGGCCGCAATGCAAACTACGGCCGGCGAACCCGGAAATTTTAACCACGGATAGCACGGATTTCACGGATCTGAGGATTGCCACAAAAGGCACATAAGGATCCAAACCGTTCACAGGAGGACGCAGAGTAAGCAGAGATGGATGCAGAGAGCAGACTTCATCCCCTCTGCTCCCTCTGCGTCCTCCTGTAAGAAGTTTGGATCACCGCATGATCGAGCGCGCCGGAAGGTTTGAGGTAGGGCAGGTCTCTGACCTGCCTTCGGGCGCCACACTGCGGGTGAAGCGTCAAAAGGGCGGGTTAAAACCCGCCCTACTTGCTGCTCATCCGCCGGCGGGGCGCCTACGCCTTCTGTCGCTCGGGCTTGAGGACGCCGATGGACGGGAGGTTCCGGTAGCGCTCGGCGAAATCGAGGCCGTAGCCGACGACGAAGCGGTCGGGGATCTCGAAGCCGACGAGGTCGGCCTCAAAGGGGACCTGGCGGCGGCCCTTCTTGTCGAGCAGCACGCAGACGCGGACGCTGGCGGGCTTCATGCCGCGGACCATACCGGCGATGAGGGAAAGGGTTTTCCCGGTGTCGAGGATGTCATCGACGATCAGGACATGGCGGCCGGTCACGTCTAACGTCAGGCCGTGGATGACCTTGGGCGTGCCATGCGATTCGGTGGTGCTCCCGTAGCTCGTCGTGCGGATGCAATCGAGGCGGATGGCATTGTCCACCTGCCGCAGGAGATCGGCCGTGAAGAGGATGGCGCCGTTCATGATCGAGATGACGGTGAACTCCTCGTTCCCGTAGATTTCCTTGAGCCGCCGGCCCAGTTCCTGCACACGATTTAGAATCTGGGCTTCGGTGACCAAGATGCTTTCCAGGTCGGGATGAAGGGTGGGAGCGGGCATAGGATGGACCCAGCCAGACAAACGGCGCCGGGAGTGGCAATACGGGAGAGGTGAAAACGCGGAATCAATGGGGAGGAGTAATCCGAGGGGCTGCCCGTGAGCAGGGCGGGTCTCCGGCCCGCCCTTGGCCGTTTCATCCGCGTGGATGCATGCAAGGGCAGGTCAAAGACCTGCCCTGCCATCGATCCTTCGAACGCTTGCCCCTAATTCCTTTGACTTAACCCCACCTGAAAACTTGCCTCGCCTCTTCCTGGGCGCGGCATGATTTCAATCCGGATTCAACAACTCACCAAGCGGTTCGGGGCGGTCACCGCCCTGCAGCGGCTCGACCTGACCATCAATCCGGGGGAACTGTTCTTCCTCCTGGGTCCCAGCGGCTGCGGCAAGACCACGCTGCTGCGCAGCATGGCGGGTTTTTACATCCCCGAGGAGGGGAAGCTGTTTTTTGGCGACGAGGACGTGACCAACCTCGCTCCGCACAAGCGCAACACCGGCATGATGTTCCAGAGCTACGCGCTCTGGCCGCACATGAGCGTGGCGGAGAATGTGGCCTTCGGCCTGCATGAGCGGAAAGTGAGCAAGGACGAGATCAAGCGCCGGGTGGGCGAGGCGCTCGAATCGGTGCACATGAACCAGTACGCCGAGCGCAAGCCCAACCAGCTTTCCGGCGGCCAGCAGCAGCGCGTGGCGCTCGCCCGCGCGCTCGTCATCCGCCCCCGCTGCCTGCTGCTCGACGAACCGCTTTCCAATCTCGACGCCAAGCTGCGGCTGGAGATGCGCACCGAGATCCGCCGCGTCTGCAAGGAGTTCAAGCTCACGACGGTCTATGTGACCCACGACCAGAAGGAGGCGCTGTCGATCTCGGACCGCATGGCGATCCTCGAGAGCGGCCACATCCTGCAGGTGGGCACGCCGCGTGAGGTCTACAAGCGGCCCGCGCACCGGACCGTGGCCAACTTCATCGGCGAGACGGATTTCATCACCGGCCGCGTGCTGGGCATGGTCGACAACTACGTGACCGTGGAGACCGGTGTGGGCCGGTTCGACGGCGTGCTCGGCAACCCGGCCAAGCCGCCGGCGGAGGGTGCCACCGTCACGGTGTCAATCCGCCCCGAATGCTGGGAGCTGCACCGCAGTCACCAGACGCGCAACGCGGTCAGGGGCACGATCGGCGAATCGGTTTACCTCGGGGAAGTGGCCCAGTACGAATTCATCACCAGCAACGGCACGCAATTGAAGATCTTCGAGCGCAATCCGCGCTTCGTGGACGGCTCGGCCCGCGGGGAACTCTATGCCACCGCCGAGCCCGAGGATGTCGTCGTGCTGGTGGACTGACCCCCGGCATGATCAAGCAGGCGGTCATCATCCTGGCCCTGGTCGGCATCGTCGCCCTGCCGTTCGTGTTGCGGCCCAAGCGGACCGCCAACGAAAAGGCCGACGTGACCCTGGTGATCATCACCCCGCACAACGAGGCCATCCGGCACGAATACGGCCTGGGCTTCCGCCAGTGGTACAAGCAGCGCACCGGCCGGAACGTGTTCATTGACTGGCGCGTCATCGGCGGCACCAGCGAGATCGCCCGTTTCCTCGAGTCGGAGTACGTCGCCTCCTTCCAGAACCACTGGATGCGCGAGCTCGGCAAGCCCTGGAGCACCGAAGTGCTGGCGGCGTTTGCCAATGCCCGGCTGGCCGCCGACGCCCCGGCGGCGGCGCAGGAGGCGCGCCGCGTGTTCCTCGCCTCGGAGGTGAGCTGCGGCATCGACGTGTTCTTCGGCGGCGGCAGCTACGATTTCATCCGCCAGGCGCAGGCCGGCCGATTGGTGCCGTCGCGCATTTTGCAGACGAAGCCCGAATGGTTCCGGGACGACGTGATTCCCTCCAGCTACGCCGGCGAGCCGTTCTGGGACAAGCAGGGCCGGTGGATCGGCAACGTCCTCAGCAGCTACGGCGTCCTCTACAACCGCGATGCCCTCAAGCGGCTCGGCATCACGCAATCACCCACCCAGTGGCAGGATCTCACCGACCCCAGGTACCTGGGCGAGATCGCCCTCGCGGATCCGACGAAGAGCAGTTCCATTGCGAAGGCCTTTGAGAATCTCATCCAGCAGCAGATGCAGGACCGGCTCACGGCGCTGCAGGCGGCCGAACCCGGCCGGCCCGCGGCTGAAATCGAGTCCCGGGCCGTGCGCGAGGGCTGGGTGCGGGGCCTGCAGATCCTCCAGCAGATCGGCGCGAATTCGCGCTATTTCACGGACTCGTCCCAGAAGCCGCCGATCGACGTGTCGCAGGGCAATTCCGCCGTGGGCATCTGCATTGATTTCTACGGCCGCTACCAGGCCGAGGCCGTGCGCCGGCGCGATGATTCGGCGCGTTTGGAGTTCGTGACGCCCCGCGGGGGCACGGTGAGCTCGGTCGACCCGATCGCCCTCCTGCGCGGCGCACCGAACCGGGAAGTCGCGGAGGACTTCATTGAATACACCCTGTCAATGGAGGGGCAGAAACTGTGGAACTTCAAAGTCGGCGCGCCCGGCGGTCCCGCGCAGTTTTCGCTTCGCCGTCTGCCGATCCGGCGGGATTTTTACGCGCACCAGGAATGGAGCGACCTGCGGTCCGACCCGGATGCCGAGCCCTTCGAGGTTTCGGCGCAATTGGTCTATCGGCCGGCCTGGACCGGCGGGGTTTTCCGCCAGATGGCCTTCATCATCCGGGTCATGGCCCTGGATACGCATCCGGAATTGGTGCGGGCCTGGCGCGCGATTGCAGCGGCGGGCTCACCGCCCGAGGCGCTGGCCGTGCTGGGCGACATGGAGGCCGTGAGTTACGACAAGGTGACCGGCAGCATCAAGCAGGCGCTCAACGCGAAGAACAAGGTCGAGGAAATCCGCCTGGCGAACGCCCTCGGAGCGACGTTCCGCGCGCAGTACCGGCGGGCGGAAGAGATCGCGCGCGCCGCGGCGGCGCGGGCGAACGCTGAACGCTGAACTTTTAACGCTGAACGCTTAAGGTCGGAATAGGCGGGGTGGCTACGAGCGTGAGCGAGTGGAGTTTGGCATTCGCGGCCTGTTCTCCACTCGCTCACGCTCGTAGCTACAGCGCTGACCTCTGGATTCAGCGCCACGGGCGCGTTCGATAGCAGCCTGGGGCATCGCCCCAGGAAATTAGTCCGCCTCCGAGATTCCGAGGGCTGAAAGCCCGGACCATGGATCGGGCCTTCAGCCCTCGCCGATGGTTCGATCAATTCCTGGGGCGCTGCCCCAGGCTGTGATGGCGTCGCGCCTTTGGCGCTGGCGGTCATGAGTCCCGAATGGCGGGGATGAAAGTAGCGCAGGTCTCTGACCTGCGGGTTTGTGCCTCATCTATTGTTTCGCGTACCCGGAGGCAGGTCAAAGACCTGCCCTGCTTGGCTGCCCGACCTTAAGCGTTCAGCGTTAAAAGTTCAGCGTTCAGCGTTCCGGGCCTCCAGGCCCGGCAGTCCCTCGATCTCTTTCAGGAACGCGACGCGGTCGGTGGCTTTGAAGAATGAAGTGCCGGCGACAAAGGTGTCGGCTCCGGCGGCGTGGCAGTCGCGGACGGTGCGGAGATCGACGCCTCCATCCACTTCCAGGCGCCAATTGTACCCGCGCTCCTTCCGCCAGGCGGCGAGTTGGGCGAGCTTCGGCATCATGTCGGCGCGGAAGGACTGGCCGCCAAAACCGGGTTGCACGGTCATGACGAGGACAAGGTCCACCTGGTCGAGCAGGTGTTCGACGGCGCCGGCCGGGGTGCCGGGATTGAGCACGATGCCGCACTGGCAACCGAGGCTGCGAATACGGGCGAGCGTGGCGGCATGGTCGTAAGCCGGCTCGATGTGGATGCTGATGAGGTTTGCGCCGGCCTTGGCGAAGGCTTCGATGTAGCGCGCGGGCTCGGACAACATCAGGTGGGTGTCGAAGAACAGCTTGATGCCGGCCCGGCGCAATGCCGCGACGGTCTCGGGTCCGAAGCTGAGATTGGGCACGAAATGCCCGTCCATGATGTCAACGTGGAGCCAGGCGGCGCCCGCGTCGGCGACGGCCTGGGCGCTGGCCCCGAGGTTGGCGTGGTCGCCGGCGAGGAGGGAGGGGGCGGGGAGGGATGAATGCATCGCGGGATTACCAGACATCGAGCACGGCGTGGCGGGCCTTGTCCGCCAGATCGGCGGCCAGCAGGGGCAGGAGCTGGTACTCGGCCTGTCCCTGGCCGCTATCGGTGAACAGCTCGCGCTTCACGACCAGCGGGCGTTGGGTGAAAAGATCCCGGCCGGTGCGGCGGTCGTGCAGGGTTGCGTCGGCCTTGAGCGTGACGATGAATTTGCGGGCCAGGCCCGTGTCGCCGGGGCGCACGGTGGCGACGTCGCGGGCATAGGAATGAACGACCACCTGGAGCGAGACGTCGGCCTCCTCCACGGAGTTGGCCAGCGTGACGCGGCCGTCACGGATGAAGCATTCGCGCAACTGGGTGGTGAACAGGGCCTGGGACTGCGGGATGAGCGCCTTCATCACGACCGGCTCGATGCGAAGCGAGCTGAACGCGAGCTTCGCCTCGGTGCCGAGACGGTAATGGCTGCAGCCGGCCAGTCCGGAGAACAGCAGGGCGGTAAGGAACAGCAGTCGCAGACGCACGATCATGGGCCCAGGTTGGCGAAGGCCGCGGTGCGCGGCGAATCAGAAGAAGAAAAAGCGCTTCTTCTTTGCGGGGACGGCCGGGGCGGTGTCATCCACGGGCGGCTTGCGGCCGGCGGCCTTGGCCTCGACGGCGGCGAGCCGGCTCTTGGCCAGCTGGGCGACGGGCGAATCGGGATAGACCGTGATGGCCTCGTTGTAGAACACCCGGGCGGCGGTGTAATTGTCCCGCTTGTAGAAGTAGAAATCGGCCATCTTGATTTTGCTCTCCGCCAGCACCGTACGCATTTGGTCGAGCCCCTTGGCGGAGGACGAGATGGTCGGATCGTTGGGGAACAGGATCATGAAGTCCTGGAAGTAGGTGATGGCCTCCTTGGTGGAGGTCTGGTCGTACTCGGGGCCCTGGACCAGGCTGGCGTGGGTCTCGCCCAGCTTCAGGTAGGCGTCGGGGGCCAGCAGACTCTGGGGATAGTTGTTGATCATGCGGTCCAGCGCATCGATCGCCTCCTCGGTGTTGTGCATCCGCTGGTGGCCGCGCGCGATGTTCATCAGGGCCAGCGGGGCGTAGTCGCTGTACGGGGCGTTGAGGAGGATGTACTCGAAGTATTCGAGGCCCTTGAGACGGGCCGGCAGCAGCGGGATGATGCCCCAGGCGCGCGGCCGGGCGCCATCAAGGAGCGCGCTGGCGATGCGGTACTGCTCGCCGATGATCTGGTTGAAGCGGCTGGTGTTCGGGTAGCGTCCGACGATCTGCTGGAAGGACTCGAAGGCCTTCATGTATTGCTTGCGGGCGAGATAGAGGTGGGCGCTGCGATAAAGCGCCTCGGGGGTATAGACCGAGTTGCCGTACTTCTTGACGACCTTCTTGTAGTTCTTGATCGCGCTGCCCGCATTGCCGCGCTCTTCCTGCAGGCGGGCCTTGTTCATCAATTCCAGGGCATTGCGGCCCTCGCCGCTGCTCAGTCCGGCCAGGGCGCCGCCCTCCATGCGCCAGCCGGTTTCCGGATTCCAGACGAGGTCGGCGGCGAGCCGGGCGGGAGCGAGGCAAAGGAGTCCCGCGATCAGCAGGCCAAGGGGCAGACGGCGGAGGAGGTGCAAAGCCATGGTCAATGTTTTACCAGCGAATCAGTGCGGAACCGTAGGTCAAGCCCGCCCCAAATGCGACGAGCAGGGTGATGTCGCCGTGCTTGATGCGGCCGGCCTTGCGCGCCTCGTCGAGGGCGATGGGTACGGACGCGGAGGAGGTGTTGCCGTAGCGGTCAAGATTGACGTAAAAACGATCCATGGGAATTTCGAGGTATTGGGCGACGGCCTCAATGATGCGCAAATTGGCCTGGTGCGGAATGACGAGGGTAATCTGATCAGCCCGCAGGTGGTGTTGTTCCAATATATCGCGGGCCGCCTCGTCCATGGCGCGCACGGCGAGTTTGAAGACTTCCTTGCCCTTCATCTTCATGAAATGGTCGCCCGCGGCGATGGATGCGGCGGTGGCGGGGTGGCGGCTGCCGCCCTTCGGGATGTAAAGGAGGTCAGTGCTGTCGCCGTAGGCCCCGAGCTTGGCGCCGATGACACCGACGCCCGCCTTGGTGGAACGGCCGAGGACCACGGCGCCGGCGCCGTCGCCGAAGAGCACGCAGGTGGTGCGGTCCTTCCAGTCCACGATGGCTGAAAGCTTTTCCGCGCCGATCACGAGGGCATGCTTGTAGCGGCCCGACTGGATCATGGCGCTGGCCGTATCGAGCGCGTAGATGAAACCGGAGCAGGCGGCGTTGAGATCGAAGCAGGCGGCGTGGGTCGGGATGCCCAGCTTGTGCTGGACCTGGCAGGCGGCGGCCGGGAGAAGGAGATCGGGCGTCAGGGTGGCCAGGATCAGGAGGTCGATGTCCGCGGCGGCCAGCTTGGCGTCATGCAGGGCGGCCTTGGCTGCTTCCACGGCCATGTCCGAAGTGGCCTCGTTGGGTGCGGTGATGTGGCGCTCACGAATACCGCTGCGGGTGAAGATCCACTCGGGCGAGGTATCGATGGTTTTGGCCAATTCATCATTGGTAACGACACGTGCCGGGGCGTAGGACCCGGTGCCGAGGATGACGCAGGAGTTGTGGACCATGAAGTGGGAGAAGGGATCAGACGGCCGCCGGCGTATCGAGCAGCGCGTTGGCGCGGGCGATGTCGGGTTCGATCCGGTGGTTGAGGTCGGCCTTGATGATGGCGTTGGCCGCGAGGATGGCGCTGCGGATGGCGTGGCGGTTGCTCGAGCCGTGCGCCTTGAGGATGTTGCCGCGCACGCCGAGCAGCGGGGCGCCGCCGTAGCGCTCCGGGTTCACCCGTTCCTTGAGGGCGGAGAACGCCCCTTTCGAGAGGATGGCCCCGGCCGAGCGCATCGGGTTGGCCTTGAGTTCCTCCTTGAGCATCGTGGTGAAGAACTTCACCAGCGATTCCCAGCTCTTGAGCATGATGTTGCCGACAAAGCCGTCGCAAACCACCACATCCACATGCTCGGCAAAGACTTGGAAACCTTCGATGGGACCGGCGTAATTGATGATGTCGGCCGCGCGCTTGAGGAGTTCGTGGGTCTCGGTGATCAGCGCGTTGCCCTTGCCCTCCTCGGTGCCGATGGTCATCAGGCCGACCCGCGGACGGGGGATATGCAGCATGACGCGGGCATAATGACTGCCGAGGATGGCGTTGTGGAGCAGGTGCTCGGGCTTGGCCTCGGGATTGGCGCCGGCGTCGATCAGGACAAAATGACCGCCTTCGCGCGGGACGATGGCGGCCAGGGCCGGACGGGCGATGCCGTCCATGGTCCGAAGCTTGATGGTGCCGCCGGCCATGAGGGCGCCGGTGTTGCCGCAGCTCACGACGACGCGGGCGTGGCCGTCCTTGACCAGTTCGATGGCGCGAACCATCGAGGAATCCTTCTTTCGCTTCAGGCCGGCCAGCGGCTTGTCATCCATCGTGATGACCTCAGAGGCGTGATACACCGAAACCCGGGCGCGGTCGTTCAAACCGGCCTTGGCCAGCAGGGGCAGCAAAATGGCCTCATCCCCCACCAACGTGATGGGATTGAGACCCTCGGTGCGGGTTACAGCCAGCCGGACAGCCTCGACTACCTCGGCTGGTCCAAGGTCGCCGCCCATGGCGTCGACCGCGATGCGCCCGGTGTCACCGGAAGACGTGACCATCGCAGGGATGGCGGCGGGGTGGGGGTGGGACGCGAGGGTCAGACCTCGACGTTGAGCACCTGACGGCCACGGTACATGCCGTTCTTCGGATTGACGCGATGCGGACGGAAAGTGCTGCCGTCGGTCGGGTCTTTGGCAAACTCAGGTGCCTTGAAAGCGTTGGCGGCGCGGCGGTTGGCGCTGCGGCGTTTGGACTGCTTGCGTTTCGGATTGGCCATGGGAGTGGTTTTGTAAGTGCGTGGCGTCGTTAAAAACGGCCGTGTGATACGTGGAAAGGGTGCGAGTAAAAGGCGGGGGGTATGCGCGTCAAGCGCTATAACCGCCGCGGATCAGAGGTAAAAGACGGCGGCCAAAAGCACGGCGAGGATGAGGCGGTAAATCGCGAAGGCCGTCAGGCCCTGGCGGGTGAGGAAGGCCACGAGAAACTTGACGGCGGCGGCGGCGGACACCGCGGCCACGAGGATGCCCAGC
The DNA here is from genome assembly GCA_016715765.1 of Opitutaceae bacterium. Taxonomy (GTDB): domain Bacteria; phylum Verrucomicrobiota; class Verrucomicrobiia; order Opitutales; family Opitutaceae; genus UBA2377. The sequence goes on along the minus strand of JADJZJ010000003.1, from coordinate 96,302 downwards.
AACACGTTGGCCCAGCCGAAGACCTCGATCATGGCCGGACCGGACCGCAGGCCCTTGATGAAGGCCGCACCGGCCAGCACCGGCAGGCCCACCAGGAAGCTGAATTCGGCGGATTTGGCCGGGGTCAGGCCGGTGAAGTAACCGCCAACGATTGTCACCATGGAGCGGCTGGTGCCGGGCCAAAGGGCCAGGCATTGCATCAGGCCGATGCCCAGGGCCTGGCTGGCGTACAGGTCGGCCGGATCCTTGATTTCGCGGCCGATTCCGGACCAGTGACGGCGGCGGCGCTCGGCGATGAACATGAGGACGGCGCCGCCGACCAGGCCGATGATCACGGTGCCGATCGAAAAGAGATGGCGCTCGATCCACTTGCTCGCCACCAGGCCCACGATGGCCACGGGCAGGAAGGCGCAAAACAGGTTGCGGAGCAGCCGCAGGCCGGCGCTGTCGCGGCCGACGAGGCCCTGCATCATGCTGGCCAGCTGGCCCCAATAAAGCAGGACCACGGCGAGGATCGCCCCGACCTGGATGACCACAATGTAGGTGTCGGCCGCCAGCTTCGGCGTGAGCGGTTCCCCGGCGGGATTCCGGGCGGAGGGCTTCTTATACCAGAGGGGCTGGCCGTCGCGGCCGGTCAGGGGCTGTTGCGATTCGAGTCCCAGCGTGTGCGTGGCGATGATCAGGTGGCCCGTGGAGGAAATGGGCAGGAATTCGGTCACGCCCTCGACGAGTCCGAGGATGACGGCGTCACTGATGCTGAGCTCGGCCGCGGGGGCCCCGGACGGGGCTGCCGCCGGTTCGGCCGCGCGCACGGACGATAGCAGCACCCCGAGGGCGATTATGGAAATAAGCAAACGCACGCAGGCAGGTCAGCGTTTTGGCGAACGGTAGCAATTTTATTTGCGGAGATGCGGACAGATGACTCTCTGAAGTCCGCGCATGTCCAGCCTGACGGAACTCACCACCCAGCTAACGCAGGCCCTCGAACTCCGCCCCGAGCAGATTGAGGCGGCGGCGGCGTCCCTGGCGTCGCCCGAGGTGGCGGATGCGGCCAAGGCGGATTTTCTCACGGCGCTGTCGGCCAAGGGCGAGACCGCCGGGGAGGTGGCGGGGTTTGCGCGCGCCTTTCGGGTGCGGGCCACCGATCCGGGCGTGGGCCGCTGGTCGGCGGAGGCCATTGATATCGTCGGCACCGGCGGGGACCATGCCGGGGGCTTCAATATCTCCAGCCTCGTGGTCCTGACGCTCGCCAGCGCCGGCGTGAAGGTGATGAAGCACGGCAATCGCGGGATCACCTCCAAGTGCGGCAGCGCCGACCTGCTGGCCGGTCTGGGCGTTGATCTCACGGCCTCCCCCGAACAGCTCCAAAGGGCGCTCGACGAACTCAATTTCGCCTTCTTCTTCGCGCCGAACTACCATCCGGCCTTCAAGCACATCGCACCGGTCCGCAAGGCCCTCGCGGCGCGCGGGCAGCGTTCGGTCTTCAATATCCTCGGCCCCCTCATCAATCCCGGCCGGCCCGCGCACATTCTGCTGGGCGTGTTTTCCGACGCCTGGGTGCCCAGGTTGGCGGCCGCCCTGGAAAATCTCGGGACGGAGTCGGGACTGGCCGTGCATGGCGTGATCGGGGACGGCCGCGGCATTGACGAACTGACCACGGCCACCCGCAACCGGGTGCGGGGCCTCGGCCGTCTGCGGGACCAAGACGGCGTGTGGTCCGCCGCGGATTTCGGCCTGCCGGTGTCGCCCTTCGCGGATCTGCTCGGCGGGGACGTGGCCGCCAACCTGGCGCTGACCGACACGATTCTCGACGGCAAGGCACCGGCGGGTCTGGCGGACACCATCATCCTCAACGCCGCCGTGGGCCTCTGGATCTGTGGACGCGTACCCGATGTGCGCAGCGGCCTCGCGCAGGCGAAGGAACTGCTGCTGGGCGGCGCCGTCCGGGCCAAGATCGCGGCCACGAAGGAATTTTTCCGCCCATGAAGCGCCTTTATTTCGGCACCGATGGCGTCCGGGGTCCCTATGGCGGTCCGCTCATCAACGCGGAATTCGCCTCCCGGCTGGGCGCGGCGGCCGGCGCCTGGATCAGGCAGAAGCACGCGGACGCCGGCGTTGTGCTCATCGGCCGCGATACCCGCGCCTCGGGCGAGGACCTGCATGCGGCCGTGGCCAAGGGCCTGCGCATGGCCGGCTTGACGCCCGTTTCCCTGGGCGTGGTGCCGACTCCGGCGGTGGCCCGCGCGGTCGTGCGCAAGGCGGTGCGGCTCGGTGTGGTCATCACCGCGTCGCATAACCCGGCGGCGGACAATGGCATCAAGTTTTTCGGACCCGGCGGCGTAAAACTCACCGACGAGGACGAGGCCGCCATCGAATCCCTGCTGGGCGAGGCGCCGGGCGGGGTCATTTCCGCGCCGGTGATCCTCAGCGGCGCGGCCGAGGATTACTGCGCCACGGCGGCCGCGCTGCTGCCGGCCGGATCCCTGAACGGCTGGCGCATCGTGCTGGACACCGCCAACGGCGCGACCTGCGCCACGAGTCCCGCCGTGTTGCGCCGGCTCGGGGCGGTGGTGATCGGCTTGGGCGATGCGCCGGACGGCTCCAATATCAACGCCGGCGTCGGCAGCGAACACCCGGAGCAGCTCGCGGCGATGGTCCGGTCGAACGCGGCGCGGCTCGGCATCGCCCACGATGGCGATGGCGACCGTTGCGTGCTCTGCGACGAACAGGGCGGGGTGCTCGATGGGGATGAGATCCTCACCATTCTCGCCCTCCACGCCATCGCCTGCGGCCGGCTGAAGCTCCAGACCCTCGTGATCACCGTGCAGAGCAACCTCGGCGTGGATGCGGCCATCCAGGCCGCCGGCGGCCGGGTGCGGCGCACCGCGGTCGGCGACCGCTATGTGATCGAAGGCATGCTGGCCGAAGGGGCGGTGCTCGGCGGCGAATCGAGCGGCCATATCATCTGCGCGGATGTTTCACCGACCGGAGACGGACTCGTCGCCGCCATGCGCGTGATCGAGGTCATGCTGGCCACCGGCAAACCGCTTTCCGAGTTGCGCCGCAGCCTGCGGAAATTCCCGCAGCTCACCGCGGCGCTGCGCGTGAAGGAAAAGCGGCCGCTGGAGAATTGCCCCGTGCTGACGAAGGCGATGGCGGAGATTGAGCAGGAACTCGGCGCCCAGGGCCGGATCCTGGTGCGCTATTCCGGCACCGAGCCCAAGCTGCGGCTGCTGGCGGAGGGGCCGACGGAGAGTGTCGTGGCATCCGCCATGGACCGGCTTAAGGCCGCGGTGCACGTTGATTTGGAAGTGGTGTAGGGCGGGGTCTCCGAACCCCGCCTTCGTACATACCGCTAGAATCCAATCTTTCTCGTTCTCGTAATCTTTCCCTTTCTCGGTTCGGAACGTGCGCGTCGAGAACGAGAACGATTACGAGAAAGAGAACGATGGAATTCAGCGTGGGAACCCAGCGGCGGGGTTCGGTGACCCCGTCCTGCATCCCAGGGCAACAACGAGAGAATTTACGGCGCCCGCGTCGCCCCCGACATCGCCGGACCCGGGACGTACGGATGCTTGGCGATGGAAGTGACGGCCAGGTTTCCCGTGGTGCCGGTCCAAAGGGCGATGTGGTCGTCGGTCTTGATGAAGACGGGCTTGGCGGCCATCGTGTAATTCTTCGGCGCATGCCAGCCGCCCTCGATCCAGTCGGGGAGGTCGGGACCGAAGCGCACGCAGTCCTTGCGGCCGATGAGGCCGAAGACGCATTGCCAGAGATAATCGCTGATGGCCCAGTTCTGGCCCTGCTCGACCCACATGCACTGGTCGCCCAGGAGGACCGAAATCCGGTCATCAGGGGCGAAGAACGCATCCCAGAATCCCGCGTCCACCCCATGGCGGTGCACAAGGTGGCGGAAATCATGGCTCTGCCAGCCCGTGCTCGGGGCGATGTCCACCTCGCTCTGCCAGCCGGTGCCGGACACGAGGAAGCCGCGCGGGTGCTGGTAGGTGGCATAGGTGCGATCGCAGGCGGTGAGGAAGGCCTCGAGTTCGGCATCGGGGCGCAGGCGCACGTAGCGCTGGATGCCCTCGAGCGAATCGCCCATGCCGGCGATGAGCATCGGGCCGCGGTTCAGGTGCCAGCGGTTGCCGGCGTAGTACCACATGCGGTGACACCGGGTCTGGCCGCGCTCGTCGATCCAGTGCGAGCGGGCGACATGGCGGCAGAGCTTGGCGGCCTCGTCGATGTAGCGGTCCTCGCCATAGATCTCGGCCGCGAGCAGGAGCGGACAGATCATGAGGCCGTAGTATTCGGAAGGCTCGAGAATATCCTTCACGCCCAGGATCCGCAGCGTGCCGGCACTATCCGGATCGGGCATACCGGAAAGGTGGAACGTCTTGATCATGTAGTCGATGTCCTCGCGCGTGGAGTCATACCAACGGCGGTCATCGAAGGCCCGGTGGAAGAGCAGTTTGGCCCAGATGCGGGCGTAGTCCTGGTTGGCGACGGAACTGGCGTCGGGCCGGCCCTGCTTGCCGTACTGGAGGCAGCCGGTGTCGAGGTTGCGGATGATGGCGGCCTTGATCTGGTCGAGCAGCTTGGGTGCGAGCCAGTCGCGGGTGCGGAACGCGGTGAGGCCGAGCGACGCGTTGGGCAGGGCGTTGTGAATTAGGCCCCGCTTGCAGATCTCGCCCGCGTTGAAGCCGATGTGGTCGTACTGGCCGTCGGGCAGGAACGTCGTGGTCTGGAAATTGACCAGGCGTTCCAGCAGGGCCTTGGCACGGGCGTCCGGACGCAGGGCGACGGCCTCGGCGAGGCCGGCGAGGAAGGGCGAGGCCCAGGTCGTGTGGCCGGCCGTGTAGTCGGCGAGCCGGTAGGGATTCACGCCCCAGACCGGATGATTATGGAAGCCGTGGATGGCGCCATTGGGCTGCACCCAGGAGTGGAGCCAGTTGCCGAGCGAAGCGACGTTGGGAGTGACGGGGGTCATGGGAAAGTGAGAGGGAAATTATTTAACCACGGATTTCACGGATGGCACGGATGGAATGGCCACATAAGGCTCAGAAGGCTCAAGAGGATCGGTCCAGGTTTCAGTTCTGTGCATTTTAAGCCTTTTGTGGCCATATGCCTTGTCGGGATTGATCCGTGGCATCCGTGTGATCCGTGGTTAAGTTGCCTTGGTCCGGCTGAACCAGTTTTCGGCGACCGCGACCGCGGCGAACATCAGCGCGGCGCTGAGCAGCAGGCGCGGGAGATGGGCGTTTTCGCCGAAGAAGAGCAGCGACACGGCGATGCCGAGGGGGATCTTGGCGTTGTTGAACACGGCGAGCGTGCCGGTGTTGACCCGGGTGGCGCCGAGGTTCCACCAGAAGAAGCACAGGCCGGAGGCGACGATGCCGAGATAGGCGATGACCCCGGCCTGCGGGAGCGTGAGGCGGAACGCGGGCCAGTCGGTCGTGAAGAGCGAGGCGACCAGCGTGGCGGCGAGCGCGCCGGCATAGGGCAGGGCGAACACTTCCGCATCGCTGACGCCCTTGAGTTTCGGCCGCTCCCGCTTGTAGGCCAGCTGGCCGGCGGCGAAGCAAAGGTTGGAAAACTGCACGAGCATGAAGCCGCCGACGGCGCCGGAGCCGACCCCGGTCCGCCAGAGCAGCACGCCCGCGCCGCCGAGCGACAGCACGGCCGCGAGCAGATGCCGGACCTCCCAGCGGTGCTCGAGCGCGGCATCAAGCAGGGCGAGATAGACCGGCGTGAAGATGGTGAACAGCGCCACCTCGTAGGCCTGCAGCAGCGCGAAGGCGTGGAGGTAGAGGATGTACATCAGGCCGAACTGCACGGCCCCGATGGCGGCCAGCCGGAGTTGCGCGCGCCGGGGCAGCTGGGCCGGCGGAGAAAAGGCAGGAATACCAGCAGGGCGCAGAGCAGGCGCAGCACCGCGACGGCGGTGGGGTCGACGCCGGCGAGCTGGCCCTTGATCAGGCCGAAGGAAAAGGCCCAGACGAGCGACGCGAGGAGGAGCAGGAGCATGGCCGGGGTGGCGCGGCCCTTACACCCGGAAGATGGCGCCGAGCTTCTTGCCCAGCAGCAGGCTCATGCCGACGATGGTCACGCCGAGGAAGGCCATGGCCCAGACGCCGAGGGCGCTGGCGATGAACTTGCCGTCGCCGAGCAGCTGGAAGAGTTCCATGATCGCCTTGGTGATCGGGTAATAGAGCTGCTTCTGCGCGAGCACCAGGGAGTCGGAGACTTCCAGCATCGCGAAGGCGAAGGCCAGCAGGCCGCCGGCGATGAGGTTCGCGGCGATCAGGGGCAGGGTGACCTTGAAGAGCGACTTGAGCGGCGGGCAGCCGAGGTTCTGCGCGGCCTCCTCCAGCGTCTCGCTGGTCTGCTGGAACCCGGCGGCGGCGCTGCGCACGACATAGGGCAGGCGGCGGACGGAGTAGGCGATGATCAGCAGGATGGTGGGATCCTTCACCGGGTTGATGAACGAAAAGAACTTCCCCTCCTGTGACATCGCGAGGTAGCCGAACGCCAGCACCAGGCCCGGAACCGCAAGGGGCATCATGGCGAGAAAGTCGAGGATCTGGCGGCCGCGGAGCTTCGAGCGGACGACCACGTAGGCGATGGCGATGCCGAGGATGATGTCGATGACCGTGGAGATGCTGGCGAACTTCAGGCTGTTGGCGATGGCCGGCACGGTCAGGTCGTGGCCGAGGGCGATGTCGAAGTTCTCCAGCGTGTAATTCTGCGGCAGAATCGTGCCGTACCATTCGCTGGAAAACGCCACGAGGATGACGCCGAAGTGCGGCAGGATCGCGATCGTGATCACGCCGGCGAAGATCGCGGTGCAGAGCAGGCGCTGGCCCAGCGGGAGGGCCCGCGGTCCGCCGGAGCTGGTGGCCTTGGCCATCATGGCGTAGTGGGCGCGGCCGAAGAGCCCCTTGCCGATGGCGTAGAGCGCGACCGAGCTGGCCAGCATCACCGCGACGAGGGCGTAGGGGAACGGATTGCCGCCGATGTCCTTCAAGCCGTAAAAAATCTGCACCGAGGTGACCTGCGCGTAATCGAAGATCAGCGGCGTGCCGAGTTCGGTGAAGGCCCAGATGAACACGATGGTCCCGCCGGCAAACAGCCCGGGATTGATGAGCGGGAGCGTGATCTTCCAGAAGCGGCGGAAGCCGGTGCACCCGAGATTCTGCGCGGCCTCCTCCATGGCCGGGTCGATGTTGGCCAGCGCCGCGACGGCGTTGAGGTAGATGATCGGGTAAAGCGAGAGGGCCTGGACCACCGCCACGCCCCAGAACTGGTTCGCGGCGAACCAGTCGAAGGTCCAGCCCTCGGGCCGCAGACCCAGCGAGATGAGGAGGCTGTTGACCGCGCCGTACTGCCCGAAGATCTGCTTGATGCCGATGGCCCCCACGAAGGGCGGCAAAATCATCGGGATGAGGATGAGCGAGCCCAGCAGGGCCTTGCCGGGGAAAAGGAACCGGTCGGAGATGAACGCAAGGGGCAGGGCGAGGAGCAGCGCGAGCGTGGTCGTCGCGCAGGCCAGGAGGAAGGAGTTGCGCAGGCCGCCGAGGTAAACCGGGTCGGCCAGGAGGGCGGTCAGGTAGGCGAGCGTGAAGTGGCCGTCGGCGTCGATGAATCCGCCCTTCAGGATCTGCAGAATGGGCCAGATGAAGAACGCGGCAAAGAAGCAGGCCGTGAGGGCGAAGACGACGCGCGCAAAGTTTTTCGACACGGGCGGCAGTGTGGTTCGGCCGGGAAAGCGGCGGCAAGGCCGAATTGCAGGGCGGCCGACCGATGGGGCGGGTAGGTCGAACCGCGAAGTTCGCGAAGGTGTGGATTGAATTTCGTAGGCAGCCCGCTCGCGGGCGCCCGAGCCGCGCCCGCGAGCGGGCTGCCTACGATCACTGCCGAAAAATTTGCGCCTGCAGCATACTTTGACTAATCAAAATAAATACATTGCCATATCAAAACCAATAGTTTTGTTAACCGTCGTCATGGCCACCAGCACCGTCGAGAACTACCTCAAGACGATCCTCCTGCGGACGGAGGGGCCGGACCATATGGTGCCCATGGGGGTGCTGGCGGAGGCCCTGGACGTGGTGCCGGGTACGGTGACCACGATGGTAAAGTCGCTCGCGGAACAGGGGCTGCTCGACCATCAGGCGCGGCAGGGCGTGCGGCTGACCGACTCGGGCCGGCGGCTGGCCTTGGAGGTGCTCCGGAAGCACCGGCTGGTGGAAACCTTCCTGGTCCGCACCCTGAAGATGGACTGGACCGAGGTCCACGAGGAGGCGGAGGCGCTCGAGCATGCGGTGTCCGAGCGGGTGCTGGCGCGGATTGACGAATTTCTGGGACATCCCGCCACCGATCCCCATGGCGACCCGATTCCGGATGCCAACGGTCACCTGGCCGACGACGCCGAGGCGGCGACGCTGCTGGACTGCGCCCTCAACAAGCCGCTGCGGGTGACGCGCATCACCGACCAGAGCACCGATTTCCTGGCCTTTGTGCAGAAGACCGGCCTGAAACCCGGCACGCGGCTGCGGGTCCTGCGCCGCGAACCGGCCAGCGGGGTGCTCCATTGCGAGGTGCGCGCCGGCGGCGAGATCGCCCTGGGCCTGCCGGAAGCCGCCAAGATCGCCGTCAGTTAAGGAAGCACTGAAAACTCATACCGGATTTAATATGGAACTCAGGAACACTGGAAACAGAGGGCAAACGGGATCTCTTTCCTGCTTTCCTGAGTTCCAGATTCGTTTTTCAGAGGCTCCGTGAACCTTTCACCGCCATGATCAGCCTGCCCTTCATCGTTTCCCTGCTCATCATCGCCGTCCTGCTGTTCTGGCCGGATGTCGGGGTCGTGGCCCGCTGGCGGGAGGCGCGCCGGCGCGCCCTGCGGGTGCGCCGCGAGGACGCCCTGAAGCATGTTCTGAAGTGCGAGGTGAACGGCCAGGTGCCGACCCTCAACAGTGTGGCCGGTGCGCTGCATATCCGCGACGGCAAGGCGGCCGAGTTGCTCGCCGACATGGAGGCGCACGGGCTGGTGACGCTCGGCGAGGGCCGCCTGCGGCTCCGGCAGCCGGGCCGCGAACTGGCGTTGCACGTCGTCCGCGCCCACCGCCTGTGGGAAAGCTACCTCGCGGAGCAGACCGGCGTGGCGGAGGCCAAGTGGCACCATCTCGCCGAGCGCAAGGAACACCAGCTCTCGCCGGAGGACACGATCGCGCTCGCCGCGCGGCTGGGCAATCCGCTCCAGGATCCGCACGGCGACACGATTCCGGCCGAGGGGGCCGACCTGCCGGCCGACATCGGGCAGCCGCTCAATGCCGCGCCGCTCGACACGCCGGTGCTCATCTCGCACATCGAGGACGAGCCCGAGGCGGTCTATAAACAGATCCAGGCCCTGGGCCTGCGCCCGGGCGTGAAGGCGTGCATTTTTTCCAAGGAGAACGGCTGCATCCGCTTTTGGGCCGACGGCCGCGAGCATGTGCTCACGCCGATCCTGGCCAATAACCTCACCTATGTGCCGCTGCCGGGCACGACGCCCGAGGATCTCTTCGATGAGGAATTCCTGAGCGAACTGCAGGCCGGCGAACGCGCCCGCATGCTCGGCCTGAGCACGGCCTGCCGCGGCGCCGAGCGCCGCCGGCTGCTGGACCTCGGCTTCGTGCCGGGCACGATGATCGAGGTCGATCTGGTCAGCCCCGCCGGGGACCCGACCGCCTACCGCGTGCGCGGGACCGTGATCGCCCTGCGCCGCGAGCAGGCGCGCCTGATCCGCATCGGCAACCGCGAAACCATTCCCATGGAGACCGCCGCCCGATGAAAGCCGAACCCATCCCCGCCGGCGTCACGCCGCCCACGGAGGCCTGCGCCACCTGCAGCGTCTACCGGGCCGCCAACCTCAAGAAGCTCGGCGTGAACATGGAGCAGTGGGACTACATGATCGCGCTCGCCGGCAATCCCAACACCGGCAAGAGCACGGTCTTCAACGCCCTCACCGGCCTGCGGCAGCACACCGGCAACTGGCCGGGCAAGACCGTGACCCGCGCCGAGGGCGGTTTCGCCTACGCGGACAAGCGCTACAAGATCGTGGATCTTCCCGGCACCTACTCGCTGCTCTCCACCAGCCCGGACGAGGAGATCGCCCGCGATTTCATCCTTTTCGGCCAGCCCGACGTGACCGTGGTCGTGGCGGATGCCTCCCGGCTCGAACGCAACCTCAACCTCGTGCTGCAGGTCCTGGAGATCACCGACCGGGCCGTGCTCTGCCTCAACCTGATGGACGAGGCCCGCCGCCATGGGGCGGTCGTGGATGACCGCCAGCTCGCGCGGGATCTCGGCGTGCCCGTCGTCCCGACCTCGGCGCGCTCCGGCGAGGGCCTGCCCGAATTGTTGAAGGTCATTTCCGATGTGGCGGCCGGCCGCGTCGTCTGCCGGCCCCACCGCCTGACCGACGAGCCCCCCGCGATCCGCCACGCCCTCAACGAACTCGTCACCAAGATCCGCCAGATGCACCCGGAACTGCCCAATGCCCGCTGGGTGGCGATGCGGCTCCTCGGCGGTGATGAAAACCTGGCCGAGGCCCTGCGTCGCGGGGAAATCGGCGGCGCGGCCGTGAACCGCCCGTCAAACCCGGCTGTCGCCTGACACCCATGGCAACCACACCTGCAAACACCCTCACCGCCGATCGGCCGCCGATATCCTCGAGACCGCCCGGCGGCTCCGCCGGGAAGTGCCGGGCGACGTGCACGAGCATCTCGTCGAGGCCATTTACGCGGACGCCGCGCGCATCGCGGACCGCGCCGTCAGCCGGCCCGGCCACCAGGCCCGGCCGACGCTGGACCGGGCCCTGGACCATGTCCTGACCAGCCGCATCTGGGGATTCCCCATCATGCTCCTGCTGTTCGCGCTGATGTTCTGGCTCACGATCATCGGCTCGAACGTGCCCTCGGGCTGGATTGCCGACCTGCTCGTGGGGAAATTCTGGCCGCTGCTGCGCCAGGCGGCCTCGGGCCTCCCGTGGTGGCTGAGCGGCCTGCTGGTTGACGGCATGTATCTGTCCACCGCCTGGGTGATCAGCGTCATGCTCCCGCCCATGGCGATCTTCTTCCCGATGTTCACGCTGCTCGAGGACTTCGGTTACCTGCCGCGCGTCGCCTTCAATCTCGACCGCGCCTTCAAGAAGGTCGGCGCCCATGGCAAGCAGTCCATGAGCCTCATGATGGGCTTCGGCTGCAACGCCGCCGGCGTGGTGGCGGCGCGCATCATCGACAGTCCGCGCGAGCGCCTCATCGCGATCATCACGAACAACTTTTCCCTCTGCAACGGCCGGTGGCCGACGCAGATCCTGATCGCGACCCTCTTCATCGGCAGCCTTGTGCCGGCGCATTGGGCCGGGTTGGTGTCCGCCGGGGCCGTCACGGCGGTGGCGTTGCTGGGCATCGGTTTCACCCTGGCCGTCTCGTGGGGCCTGTCGCGGACCGTGCTGCGGGGCGAGGTTTCGGCCTTCAGTCTCGAACTGCCCCCGTATCGTCCGCCGCGTTTCTGGCAGACCCTCTACACTTCGCTGATTGATCGCACGGTGTTCGTACTGTGGCGGGCCGTGGTCTTCGCGGTGCCGGCCGGCGCGGCCATCTGGCTCAGCGCCAACCTGCACGTCAACGGCGTCACCCTCGCGCAATTCCTGATGCAGTACATGGACCCGGTCGGCGTGGTGCTCGGCTTGAACGGCGTGATCCTGCTGGCCTACATCGTCGCCATTCCCGCCAATGAAATCGTCATCCCGACCGTCCTCATGCTCACCGTGCTGGTCACCGGCAACCAGGGCGTGGGCGAGGGGGCGGGCGTGATGTTCGAGCTCGATTCGCCCGAGGCGACGAAGAATTTGCTGCAGGCCGGCGGGTGGACCCTGCTGACGGCCGTGAACCTGATGCTCTTCAGCCTGCTGCACAATCCGTGCAGCACGACGATCTACACCATCTACAAGGAGACCGGCAGCGTGAAGTGGACCACGGTCGCCGCCCTGCTGCCGCTGGTGCTCGGCTTCGCCGTCACTTTTGGGGTTGCGACCGTGTGGCGTTTTCTCGGCTGATATTCAGTCCATGCCGAAGCGCCCCGTTGCCCATACACTGCTGCGCCTGCTGATGAGAGCCGGCCTGCTGGGGTCGGTCCTGGGGCTGCCCTTGACGGCGCAGGTCACCGAAGCGCCCACGACGGTGGCACCGGGGCAGTGGCTCGTGGAGGCGGACCTGGTTTCCGTGGCCTATGACCGTCACACCTACCAGCGCGACGGCGTGCATTTCCGCTCGACCTATCTGGGCTCGACCCTCCTCAGCACGGGCGTGGTGGAGAGGCTGGATGTGCAGTTCGGGCTCGAGTTTTGGCGGGAGGAGCAGGCCACATCGAACGGTGCGGTGGAGCGGGGGCGCGGCCTGGGCGATGCGTGGCTGCGGGCGAAGTGGAATTTTGCCGGCGACGAAGCCACCGGGCCGGCCTGGGCGCTGCTGCCTTATGTCAAGCTGCCGCTCGCGCAAGAGGACATTGGCAACGGGGAGACCGAACCGGGCCTGGTCCTGGTTTACGGCCGGCCGCTGGCCGGGGAGAAGGCGTTCAACGGCATGATCGGCTTGGATTGGCTCGCCGATGGCGACGGCGGCCGCAGTCCGACCTGTTATGGCAGCATGTCGGTCACCTGGCCGTGCCGTCATCAGTTGTGCGCCTACTTGGAAACGGTGGCGATTGTGTCCGAGGGGGCGTCACGCGAATGGTCGGGTGAGCTCGGAGTCGGCCTGACCCACACCACGAAGCGCGGGCTGACGCTCGATCTGGCATTGTACGTCGGCGTGACGCGCAGCGCGCCTGACTGGACGCCGGTGCTGCGGCTGGTGTGGCCGTTATAGGTCTGTCAGAAACCTTAGAATCCGATAGGATTTCATCAGGAATCCGTCCGGGTGATCTTCAGGCGGAAGAAGATATTGGCCGTGGAATCCAACGGGTAACGGGCGCTCCAGGATTGGTCATTGATCGTGGCGCCAGTCATCTCATGCACCACACCTTCTGTGGTCCAGTTGACGAGGTCGGTGGAAATTTCCACCTCATAGGCAACGTTCAGCACGCCGCTCGGGCGCGAGTAGGTGTAGGTCCATTCGGCCGGGGTGACGGCAACGGCCGGCAGGCCGGAGGTGATGGCTTGCTTGGGTTCGAGACCAAGGGCGAATTTGACGAGATTGGGCAGTCCATCCTGCGAATAAACCGCGGTGGGTCCGCTGAGGCTGGAATCAGCCAATTCTTCCGGGGTGAACTTGGCTTGCGCCCAGGCGGCAAAGTCACGGGCCGTATAGGTCCACATGACGGCGACATTTTGCATGATCCCGGACTGGCTCAGGGCGTACCCCACGAAGTGGGTCGAGTCGCCGTAGGTTGTGGCGGCATGGATGACGGACACGGTGAATTCCGTCCCCAGGGTCTGGGTGACCAGGCCATGGAGATCCACGGCGCTTTCCGGCGTGCCTCGCCAGATCACCGCATGCCGCTTGCCAGCATAGGTGGCGCTGCCCGCCGGGAAATCCTCCGTGACGCCATACACCGGATTCCGTGGCCCCGGGTGGGTGCAGATCGAGAAAGCTGGCGGCCGTACCCGACCAGACGGCGGCATGATTCACGCCACCGATGATGGCAATCCCGCCCTGGCGGGACGCGCTCATTCCCTGGACCCGCGACGAACTGGCAACTGCCGGATGCAGGCTGGTCCAACTGTCGGCGGTGCCGGACCACAGCGTTGCCCCGATGACCCCGCCAAACCAGGCAGAACCGCCTTGCTGGGTTTCATTCATGGCGGAAATGCTGGAGTGCTCGGCCCCGAGGGATGCAGGCTTACCCCATGATTCCGGGGATGCCGGACCAAAATTCCCGCCTGCACGACTCCGCCAAACTTGGCGTGCCCGCCTTGTTGCGAACTGCTCATGGCCGCGATGCCGGAACTCGTGGCTCCGTTGGGGTTCATATTGATGTAACTGGCTCCGGATCCGTTCCACAGCGCCGCCTGTTCCTGCAGACTGCCTTCGACCAGGACTTTCACCACGCCACCCTGGTGGCTTTCATTCATCGCTGAAACGTAGGAATACCCCAAGGTTTCGGATGGACGAAGGTTTATATAGCTCTCCGCCGTCCCCAGCCACATGGCGCCACTGCTTGCGCCGTCAGGTCCCTGTCCGCCCTGCTTGTTGCCATAGGCGGCGGTGCCAGTGCTGTCGCCATAGGGACTGACGGCATAGGGATGCAGAACCGTAATGGTCCATTGGGCAGACGCGAACGGGCTGTTCAGGACAAAGATTAATGCCGTGACTGTTCGAATACCAGGCTTCATCAGGAATCAACTGATCGTGGCATTGGCTGATGACTCAGGCGGATGCATTTTATGCATGATTTCACTGTTCCGGTTTTCCTCAATCACGGGCTCCTGAACGCTTTACTGGATTGCGTCCACCAGCACTTGGGTGAGGTCTTCCGTCGTGAGCTTCCGATAAGCTTTCCCTACGGTCCTCATGTTTGTTTTCACTTTTGGTGTGCGTCCAATCTCGCGAAAAAGGCGGGGCAGGAAGTCGTCGCCATGACGCTGTGCGATCATGCGGACGGCCCGGGTCGCGAAAGCGTAATGGGCCTTGTTAAGGTCTGACCCGGCATCCGCGGCGTTCTGGTTTTCGACCGCCGGCCAGTGCCGCAAGTCGATTTTCGCTTTAAGGCCGGCATACTGCTTCAGCTGGGTCTCCAGATCGTAAACCTGCCGGGCGAGGTCCGGCCCGAATTGATCATGGGCAACTTTCCAGGCGACGAAGTTTGCCATGCCATCGCAAAGCCGTCGACGGTCGCTACTGCCGAGATAGCGCTCTACGATTCCAACCTCGGCCGTCTCGTGCAGGATCAAATAAGCAATGATGGCGGGATTTTGGAACGATTCCTCTGTCGTCGCGGCTAATTGGCCCAGCCCCTGCAGGACTTTCAACTGCGTTGCGGCAAGGTCCTTGATTGGCATCTCCAGGTCTTCCGGGCGGAGGACAATCGGCACGAACGTCGGCGTTCCCGATTCCGGTTCGCCTGGATTGGGTGATGGGGTTTGCGCCTTCGCGCCCTGCTGCGTCTGTTTTGAACGGAAATTGCCGGCAATGGAGGCGATGCCGTTTTTAACCGTGAGATTGTAGCTGTAATCGAGCCGGCGTTTTTCACGGGCTGCCATCAGGCCGGCCAGGTCGGCATCATAACCGGTGGAACTGCTCGACCAATTGAAATTTACGCGTTTCCCGTCGGGATCGATGGAGAAACCAGGGATTGATTCTCCAGTCTTAAGGCGCGCCATCAGATCGGACTTCTCCCATATGGCCACGGTGCGAACGATGGCGTATTCTCGCATCGTGGCCGCCATCTTGGCGTAAAGCCGGGCGCTGGTTTCGAAGTCCTCGAGAAACGCGTCGTAACACTCGACCTGCAGCGGCGTCGGTTCGGCGAGACCGATGTTCGCGGCAATTTGCGCGAGATAAATGGCGCGGCGCGCGCGCAGATCACGCACGCTCAAAGGCGCGGGTGGCTTATGAACGGCGGAAGTACTGCGGGCGGCGTTCGCTTGATTAAGTTGGGCCAGTTGCGGCGCCAGTTCTTTAGCCAGCAACTCGTATTTGGCCGGGTATTCGAAGGTGAGGCCCTCGAAGGCTTCTCGCCGGCGGCTGTCGGCTCCTGCGGGGGCCGCGTTGAGTGAAAACCCCAGCAGGTTGGCAGTGAGTACAAAAGACAACAGTCGAATGTACGGCATGGAATCAGTGGATAATGTCGCGGAAGAGATGCAGGGCGAAGATGCCGGCCAGCACGTAGACCATCCACGTGACCTGACGGGCCCGGCCCGTGGCGAGGTAGATCAGCGCGTAGGCGACGAGCCCGAGGCCGATGCCCTCGGCGATGCTGAAGGTGAGCGGGGTGGCGACGATGATGATGAAGGCCGGGGCCACCTCCTGCAGGTCGCGCAGGTTGAGCTCGGCGACGGACTGGAACATGAAGATGCCCACGACGATGAGCGCGGGCGCGGTGGCCACGGCCGGAATCGCCTGGATGAGCGGCGTGAAGAACAGGGCGAGAATGAAGAGGGCCGCCACCGTCACGCCGACGAGCCCGGTGCGGCCGCCCGCCTCCACGCCGGAGGCCGATTCAATGTAGCTCACCACATTCGAGGTGCCGAAGCCGGCCGAGGCGATCACGCCGAGGGAGTCGGCGACCAGGGCCTTGCCCGCGCCGGGGAGCTGGCCCTGCTTGTCGAGCAGACCGGCCCGCTGGCAAACGCCGATCAGGGTGCCGACGTTGTCGAACAGCGCGATGAGCAGGAGCGTCAGCACGACGGTGAGGGCTTTGACGAAATCCTGCCGAAAATAGCCGAAGTCCAGCTTGAGGAAGGTGTCGCCCATGGAAGCGGGCAGGGAGACGAACTGGCTGGGCCAGGGAGTGACCGTGCCGCCCGAGCCGTCGGGCACGACCAGCCCGAGCAGCGTGATGGCGAGGATGGAGAGAATGATGCCGCCGGGCACGCGCCGCACCATGAGCACGACCGTCAGCACGATGCCGGCGAAGCACAGCAGCACCGGCGGCGAACCCAGGGCCCCGTGCGTGACCAGCGTCACCGGATGGGCCGCGATGAGGCCGCCCTTGTGCAGGCCGATGAAGGCGATGAACAGCCCCACGCCGCAGGTGATCGCCATCTTCAGCTGGTAGGGGATGGCGATGATGATCTTTTCCCGGATGCCCGTGAGGGAGAGGGCGAGAAAGGCGACACCGTTGACGAACACCAGACCGAGTGCCTGCGGCCAGGGCACGCCGAGCCCGAGGCAGACCGTGTACGCGAAATAGGCGTTGATCCCCATGCCCGGCGCGAGCGCCAGTGGGAAGTTCGTGTAGAGCGCCATGATCAGCGTGCTGACGGCGGCGCTGACGGCGGTCACGGTGACGAGCCCCTCCACCGGCATGCCGGCCGCGGCGAGGATCGCCGGATTGACCGCGAGGATGTAGGCCATCGCGGCGAAGGTGGTGCAACCGGCCTGAACCTCCCGGCCGGGAGTCGTGCCCATCTGGTCGAGTTTGAAGAAACGGTTGAGCATGCGCAGAGATGCAGGGAGGGCGCTATTCGCGTCCGAGGCAAATCAGGAAATCCCGCGCGTCACGGGGCAAAGCTGAAACCCCAGGTGCGGCGTGCGTAGCCGTAGCTGACGGGTTTGACCGCGCGCAGTCGCATCAGGGCCCCGGCAACACTGTCCGCGCCATAGCGCTCCATGAAGGCGGCGATGCGGGCCTCGTAATCGGCCAGCAGACGGGCCTTCACCTCCGGCTCGACGAACGCGTGGACCAGGGAATTGCGTCCGAGTGCGACCAGTTCGTCCCAGGTGAGATCATAGGTGGTGACCGCCGTGTAATATTCGTCGGTCAGGTTGCTGTCCCACATGCCCCGGTCGTCGGTATTGAGGCAGACGGGAATGCCGGTGCGGAGGTATTCCGGAAAGGGATGCCGGGCCAGGTCGGGCGTGTATTCGAGGAGACGGTTGGAGATGAGATTGATCTCAATCAGGACACGGCGCGATTGCTGGAGGAGGAGCAGGGTGTCAGGGTCCTTGATGAGATTCACGCCGTGCCCGATGCGCGTGGCCCCGAGCAACAGGGTGTCGCGGACATGTGAATTGGGGCCGTCCATCTCGCCCGCATGGATTGATAGCGGGATGGCGGGCAGGGTGCGGCGCAGTTCGCGGAAGGTTTCCAGGAAGCGTCCGGGATGCCCCGGACCCCGCTCTTCCAGACCGACCATGTTGAGCCCGACCCAGAGGTCGCGGTGGGCGGAAACGAAGGCGTAGCGTTCACGCAACTGTTGTTCGGCGCGCGGGGCAAAGCGGATGATCCCGTCCTGGAACCGTACGACCAGGCCGGTGCCGGCGACATCCGGCTGTGCCAGCCGGCGGCGCACCATGGCCAGGCCGTCATCGGGTGAAATGGCCCGGCCGTCATTGGCGACGAAACCGTCAACGCCGAACTGGGTCTCCAGGTAGCAGAGGCCCTCGGCGGCGAAGGCCTTGATGTTCTCCGCGAGCAATTCGATCCGCACGTGGGGATTGCGGCCGATATCGCCGAGCCGGGCCCAGATGACGTTGAAAAACTCCGCCCGCCCTTCGCCGGGTGCATCGAGCCGGAAGGCATCGCACCAGGCGGCGCGTTCCGTGGCAGTCAGGGCGGTGAGCGGCACGTATTCGGCCTGCCTGGCGGGCGGAAAACGGTCATGGGTGTTCTGGCGGATGGTGTGAAAGCGCGCGGTGGCGGCGATGGCGTCGGGCTCGGCGGCAAAGCGGAGGCGCGTGTAAAACGCATCGCCGCCGTTGCGTTGCGGATCGGTCAGGATCGCGAGCATCCATTCCGCGATGTTGGAACCGCCGGCATGGTTGTGCAGATCACCCCCCTTGGGCAGGTCGTAGAGCAGGGCGTACAGTTCCGCCGGCTGCGCCTGCCGGCGGAGTTCCTCGAACCGCGCGGAAAAGTCACCGGTGCGTGCCGCCAAGAGACAGGCGGTCGCAATAAACATCAGGAAAACTCGCTGCATACCGGCATGTAGCAGGACCCCCGATTGGGTCGCAAATAGAAATCCCGCCGCGCACTGGCAAAACAAACTGGAGCCGCGTCACCGACACGTTACGTTTCCGTCGTGACCCTCATTGACGCCCACGTGCATCTCTATCCGACGGAAGCGAACCGCGACCCGGCCGGATGGGCGGCCGCGGCGGGCGAGTCCCACTGGGCCCGGCTCAGCACGCGGCGGCGCAAGGACGGTACCCCAGTGCAGGATTTCCCTTCCGTGGATGAATTGCTGCGCGCCATGGACCGGGCCGGCGTGGCCCGGTCCGTCCTGCTCGGGTGGTATTGGGAGAAGCCGGAGACGTGCCGCTGGCAGAACCGTTTCTACGCCGCGTGCGTGCGCCAGCATCCCGACCGGCTCTCGGCCTTCGCCACCCTGCATTCCGCCGCCGGGCGACAGGGTGTGCTGGACGAGCTGAATGCGAGCCGGGACGCAGGACTGACCGGTCTGGGAGAACTATCCCCGCATTCGCAGGGTTACCGGATGGACGATCCGGTCTTTGAGGCTGCCATGGAATTCGCCGGTCAACATGGCCTGCCGGTGAACCTGCACGTGACCGATCCCGACAGCCGCGACTATCCCGGCCGCGTGGAGACCCCGCTGCAGGATTTCGTCCGCGTGGCGCGAAAATTTCCGCGGACCACCTTCGTCCTCGCCCACTGGGGCGGCCTGCTGCCGCTGCGCGGCGAGGAGGAATTGCCCGGTAACATCTGTTACGACACCGCCGCCTCGCCGCTGCTCTACGGGCAGGACATCTGGCGGAAATTTTGCGCGAGAGTAGCGGCGGAGCGGGTGCTGTTCGGATCGGATTATCCGCTCAACGTGTATCCGAAGATCGATCCGCGTCCGAACATGGACCGCCTCATCGCCGAGGCGCACCGCTCGGAATTGAATGCGGATCAGCTGAAGGCGATCGTGTCCGGCAACGCCCGGCGTTTGTTGAAGCTATGAGCAGAGTTTTGTTGTAGGGCGGGGTCTCCGAACCCCGCCTTTCAGTCTCCCGCGAATTTCAAATCTTTCTCGTTCTCTTTATCTTTCTCTTTCTCGGCTTGGACGTGCGTATCGAGAACGAGAACGATTACGAGAAAGAGAACGAAGCCCTGGGAGCGCGGGCCGCTGGCCCGCTCGGCGGGGTTCCTCCTTCGCCGAGGCTGCGGAGGACCCGTCGGAGACCCCGCCCTACAGTTATGAGAATTCCTTCCGCCCGAGCACCCACGGCAGCACCGGGCTTTGCGGATGGTTGACGATCACCTGCAACCCGGCGGTCAAACCACCCGGGAGCGGTACGGGCAAAGTGAGCACCGGCAGTCCGCCCACGCTGGCGGGGGCGGTCAGCGCGAGGATGCGCTGGCGGTTGGCGAGGGTGCATTCGGCCTTGGTCAGCGCGGCGCACGGCGCTGCCGCCAGCACCAGGAAATCAAAGGTCAGGAAATATTGGGTCCACTTGAGCCGCACGCTCGCGAGGGTGGCCTTCGCGGCGGCGACCTGCTGCCCGGTGAGACGCGACCCCGCCTCAATCCTGGCCCGCACCGCCGGATCATAGCGCTCGCGGTATTGCCCGAACCACGCGCGATGACCGGCGAAGGCTTCGTGGGCCACGATGGTGGAGTACGCGTCCGCGGCGGGGACGAAGGCTTCGTGCAGGTCGCGCTGCATGGCCGCCTCCGCCGGCAGGCAGAACGTGTCCGCGGTCCGCTGACAGGCGGATGCCACCTCCGGATCCATCCCGGGCCAGGCCAGATAGGCTCCGCGCGGTTCGCGCTCACTTTGCCGCCAGCCGATGAGGGCGCCGAGCGCGTGGCGCATGTCGGCCGCGGTGGTGGTGAACCACCCGGCGGTGTCGAAGGTCGGCGCGAGCGGAAACACATCGCAAATCCACTCGTCGTGCGGCGTGAGGCGGAAGCCATGCAATCCGCAGAAGGCCGCAGGCAGGCGCACCGAGCAACCGGTGTCGGTGCCGAGGGCGAACGGGACCACGCCCGCCGCCACCAGCGCCGCGGAACCGCTGCTGGATCCGCCGGTGGTGCGGCCGGGGAAGTGCGGATGTTCGCAGTCGCCGTAGTGCGGGTTCTCGCCGGTCAGGCCGTAGGCGAACTCATGCAGGTGCGATTTGCCCGCCAGCACCGCGCCCAGGGTGCGCAGGCGGGCGACGAGGGCGGAGTCACGAGTCGGCAAGGGCCGCACCTCGGGCAGAAAGGTGGAACCGGCCCGCGTGGGTTCGCCGGCGACGTCGAAGAGGTCCTTGGCGAAATACGGCACCGCCCCGAACGGCGAACTGCGGTCGGACGCTGCAAAGCGGGCGGTGAGCGCCGCTTCATCCGGGAGGCTGGCAAGGGTGGCACGGCGCTGGTCCGGGGACAGGCTGGCGACGCGGGCCAGGAGATGCCGTGCGGCGTCTTCAGGAGTAAGGTCATGCCAGGCGGCGAAATTCATCGCCGCGATCATGGCGGCACCGGACCGCGGTGCAATATTACGCGCTTGAGACTCGCCCCTTGCGCAAACCGGCGGCATGGTCACGGCCGTGAAAGTGCCGTCGCTGCTTCTTGTCTGGTTGGGCCTGGTTGCGCTCGGGCTGACCGGTTGTCCGCGTCAGCCGGCCGGGGATGCGGCCCTGCGCAAGGTGGTGTTCCAGTCGGACTGGTTTGCGCAGGCCGAGCACGGCGGGTTCTACCAGGCGCTGGCCAAGGGCTATTACCGCGAGGCCGGGCTGGACGTTGACATCCTCACCGGCGGACCCGGGGCTGGCATCAAACTGAAGGTGGCGAAGGGCGAGGCGGACTTCGGCATGAACCGCGGTGACGACGCCATCCTCGCGGTCAGCCGCGGTTTGCCGCTCATGATGGTGATGGCGACCCTCCAGCATGATCCCCAGGCCCTGCTCCTGCATGCGGATGATCCGGTGAAGGATTTCCCCGATCTGGACGGACGCACCGTGACCGCCGCGGTCGGGATGACGTGGATTCCCTACATCCAGCAGAAGTATGGCATCAAATTCGGCCTCGTGCCGACGAGTTACGGACTGGCGAGCTTCCTGGTGGACCGGTCCGTCATCCAGCAGTGTTTCCTCACCAGCGAACCCTATTTTGCCCGGCAAAAGGGCGTGGCGGTCCGCGTCCTGCCCCTGACCGCCACCGGCTACGATATTTATCATGCCGTGATCTGCCGGCGCGAGTTGCTCCGGAAGGAGCCTGAAATCGTGCGCGCATTTGTGGCGGCCTCGATTCGCGGCTGGCAGGATTACATCACGAATGATCCCGCCCCGGCGCATCAGCTGATTCTCGCGCGGAACCGTGACATGACCGCGGGCCAGCTGGCTTTTTCACGCCAGGCGCTCATCGAGCATGCCCTGGTTTCGGGGCATGCGGAACGTGGGGAGGCGACCGGCCGGCTTAATCTTGAGCGCATCCAGCAGGAAATCGACCGGCTCCTGGAATTCGGAGTACTGGAAAAGGCGCTGCGCGCCGACGCGGTGGCGACGACCGCGTATCTGCCGGCTCAATCGAAGTGATTCCAGTCATTGCGCGGAGGATCGGGGGGAGTTGCGATAATTTGCCGTGTCATTCGCCGGGGATTGGGCAGGGTCGGTGCAGGAGCTGTTGCCCATGCCCATCGAATTGAACCCGCAGGAACGCGAGGCCGCGACGCACTCGCTCAAGCAATACTTCGCCGACGAAATGGACGGGGAGCTCAGCGACCTCCGGGCGCGGCTGCTTCTCGACTACCTGCTGAAGGAAATCGTTCCGCTCGGCTATAATCGCGGCGTGCAGGACGCGGAGGAGTTTTTCCGGAAGCGCCTCGAAGATTTGCCGGCTACCTGCTTTGAGCCCCCGTTCACGTATTGGCAGTCGAAGCGGAAGAGGTGACCGGGTGGTCTCGTGGCGCGGTGCTTCAGCCCGCGCTTGGGACGCAGCGTCGTGTTTGACGTTAACGAACCAGTACCGGCTGAAGCCGGCACTACGTTATGACTGCCGGGCTGATCCAGTTCCGGCCTTCGCCAGAATGTTGGGCCGACATACCTAAAGGTCGTGATTTAATGGAAACTCTCTGCCACGAATGCGAACACATGATCGACCTGTTCGCTGCGGCCGTGGTTTTGCTGACCGGGCTTTATTTCATCGGACTGGCGCTGGCGGCGTTTTTCGCGCCGGCGCTGGCCGCCCGTTTTCTCCTCGGTTTTGCCGGATCCGCTTTCAGCCACTACCTGGAACTGGGCCTCCGGCTTGCCGTGGGTGGAGCCTTGGTGCTGCGTGCGCCCAACATGCAATTCGCCGGCGCCTTTGCTGTCATTGGCTGGGTCATTCTTATCACCACCGCCGTCCTGATTTGTGTTCCGTGGACGCTCCATCGCCGTTTTGCCCAACGCGCGGTGCCCCGGGTGATCCCCTTCCTCAAGTGGCTCGGCATGGTGTCCATGGCCCTCGGCGGCATTGTCCTCTATGCGGTCATTCGTGGCGCGGCTGAATGATGGGGGAACTGCGACGATGTTGGGACCTTGACATGGCAATGTCGAATAAACGTCCCCGTATTCAAATGCTACACGAGGCCGGAGCACCCACCGGCGGAAGGCTGAAAAGCCGATCTCGTAGCGCGGTGCTTCAGCCCGCGGTTGGGACGCAGCGCAGTTATTGACGTTAATGAACCAGTGCCGGCTAAAGCCGGCACTACGTTTTGACCGCAGACTACGGTGAATCGCCTGCGAGCAGGCTCCTGTCTCTGGCAAAGGCCGCGACCTCAGAGAATCAGATCCGGCGGGACGTTGACGAGGGCTTCCTCGATGGTGGTGAGGCCCATCTTGACCTTGAGCATCGAGTCCTGGTGGAGGGTCTTCATGCCGTTCTTCATGGCGATGCGCTTGAGCTGCGCGACCTCGACCTCCTTGTTGATGCCCTCGGTGAGCTCCTCGCTGTTGACCATGAGCTCGTGGATGCCGACGCGGCCCTTGTAACCGCTGCCGCTGCAGGTGGGGCAACCCGAGGGGTTGGCCTTGAAGATCTGGCCGCTCCAGCCGATGGCCTTCTGCAGCAACTCGGCCTCGCGCTCCTTGGGCTCGTAGGGCTGCTTGCAGTTCTTGCAGACGCGGCGGAGCAGACGCTGGGCGCACACGCAGACGAGCGCGGCGGAGATGTTGAAGCACTCCACGCCCATCTCGCCGATACGGGCGACGGTCGAGGGGGCGTCGTTGGTGTGCAGGGTGGAGACGAGCAAGTGACCGGTGAGCGCGGCCTCGACCGCGATCTGGGCGGTTTCCTTGTCGCGGATTTCACCGACGAGGATGATGTCGGGATCCATACGGAGATAGCACCGCAGGGCGCGCTCGAAGGTGAGGCCGATCTGGCGGCTCATCTGCATCTGGTTGATGCCGGCCAGGGTGTACTCGATGGGATCCTCGGCCGTCTGGATGTTCACGTCGGGGGTGTTCACCTCGCCGAGCGCGGAGTAAAGGGTCATGGACTTGCCGGAACCGGTGGGGCCGCAGTGCAGGATCATGCCGTAGGGCTGGCGGATGCACTCGCGGTAGCGGGCGAGGTTCTCGTCGGAGAAACCCAGGGCGGGCAGGGGCAGGGTGGACTTGGTCTTGTCCAGGATACGCATGACCACCTTTTCGCCGTCCTTCATGGGGGCGGTGGCGACACGCAGATCGATGTCCATGTTCTTCTTCGTGTAATTCTTGAAGACGATACGGCCGTCCTGCGGCAACCGGCGCTCGGCGATGTCGAGGTTGCACATGATCTTCAGGCGGGTGACGAGCGCGTTGGAGACCTGCTTGGGCAGGCGCAGCTTTTCCTGGCAGAGACCGTCAATGCGGTAGCGGACCAGCAGCTCCTTTTCCATCGGCTCGACGTGGATATCGGAGGCGCCCGAGACGTAGGCGTCCTCGATGATGCGGTTGGTCAGCTGGATGATGGGGGCGGAGTCCTCGCTCTCGAGGTCCTTGGCCTTGACGTCGCTCTTGCCGTCCTCGGAGTAGGCGGTGCTGATGACGTCGGCGACCGAGCTGATGTCCACTTCCTCGCTGCCCGGGACGGCGGCCTTGACGGCCTTGAAGAATTTCTGGAGCAGGCTGTCGAAGAGCGTGGCGGAGACGACGCGCACCTCCTCGATGTGCATCTCGGTGGCCTGGGAGAACGACTCGCGCTTCGCGAAGTCGAGGGGGTTGGTCATCACCACGGCGACCGAGTTCGGGCTGAGGCGCTTGTGGGGGAAGATGCCCTCGCGGCGGATGATGGCGTCGCCGGTGACCTCGATCAGCTTGTCGTCGATCTCCAGTTCCTCGATCTTGGTGACGAGCGGCAGGTCGGTGAGCTTGGCGATGAAGCGGGCGGTGTCGTCGGCGCCGAGCTGGAACTTCGGGTCCACCATGCGCTGGATGAGCGCGGAGGAGTATTCGGCGACTTCCTTGAGGAGGGTCAGGTCCTTGTCGGTAAACTGGCCGTCGGTGCCCGCGGAGGGCTCCTTGTTGAGGACCTGGATGGCGCCGATGACGATGTTGGACTTGAGCGGCACCGTGAGCATCGAGTTGACCTCGAAGCCGGTGGTCTTGGCCATGGACATCAGGCTGGCCGCGTCGGCGCCGCCCTTGTTGAAGAAGAGCGATTCGCCGGTCTGGATGACCTTGCCGACGTTGCCCGTGCCGAGCGGGAGCTTGAGGGCGAGCAGCTTGGTCTGGGTCTCCTGGAATTGCTTTTCCTTCTCCTTGTCCTTGCCCCAGAGCGAGGGGGAATAGAACACGTGCTTGAAGGCGATGTCGTTGCCCTCCACGAGGTAAAAGGTCATCGACTGCGCCTGCAGCGCCTCGACCACCTTGGAGGCGGTGAGCTCAATGACGGAGGTCAGGTCCTCGCGGCTGGGGGCCGGCTTGGAGATGACCTTGATGAGCAGGGAACGGCGGAGGGCGCTGGCGAGATTGGGTGTGGCCATGGGAGTGCCTCAAACGAGGGGCGGTTACTCAGGAATTGTCAGCGAATGCAGTATGCCGCAATGAGAAACACGTGCAACCCCGGTAAACATGTTTTCCTGGCTGAATATCATCCTGCATTGGCTGGGCCGCGGGGATGCCGGCGCGCGCGGCGAGCGGCTGGCCGCGGATTTCCTGCAGCGGGAGCACGGCTTTGCCATCCTGGTGCGCAACTGGCGGAACCCGCGGGACCGGCGCGAAGAGCTCGACCTGGTCTGCCGCGACGGCGACGCGCTGGTCTTCGTGGAGGTGAAGACCCGCAGCAGCGCCGCCCTGGTCACGGGTTATCATGCGGTGAGCCGGCGCAAAAAGCGCGTGCTGCTGCGCGCGGGTGCGGCCTACCTGCGGCAACTGCGGCCGCCGCCCCGGACCTTCCGGCTCGACATCGTGGAAGTGACGCTGCCCGTGGACGGCGGACCGCCGGAGATCCGACATTTCGCAAACATCCCGCTGTTTCCGAAGTTCCATGGCACGGGTCGGATGTAGGGCGGGGATTCCGATCCCCGCCTGGGAGCGCGACCGCCCTCGGTCGCAATCCTCGCCTTACCTTATCCCAGCCGAGAAGAGAAGGGACGAAGGATTGGATTCTAGCACGGCGAGGGAGCGAAGGCGGGGTTCGGAGACCCCGCCCTACATTTCCGAATGAGGATAGAAAGGGATCCATACGCGTATCACCATTTCCCTTGCCGCATCCCGGAGCGACTCCGAGGATGCGCCCCCTCACACACCATGGCCGACCCCCAGCGTCACCCATTTTTGCATGGCTTGAGCAAGCATCGCGGAGCCCCGCCGACGGTCGTGGTCATCTTCGGCGCCTCGGGCGACCTCACCGCGCGCAAGCTCATCCCGGCCGTCTATAACCTCGGCCACGACAACCTGTTGCCGGCGGACTTCCACCTGGTCGGTTTCGGCCGCAAACCGATTCCCGACGAGGAGTTCCGCAATCTCGCGGCCGCGGCCATCAAGGAGTTCTCCCGCCGCGAACCC
The DNA here is from genome assembly GCA_016715765.1 of Opitutaceae bacterium. GTDB lineage: Bacteria > Verrucomicrobiota > Verrucomicrobiia > Opitutales > Opitutaceae > UBA2377. The sequence continues at coordinate 69,705 of JADJZJ010000003.1, read as the reverse complement.
GACCCGGCTGTCTGGAACCGGTTGGCGGCCAATACTTCCTACGTCGCGGGCGGTTATGATGAGAAAGCCGCCTTCGACCGGCTCGCGGCCCACATTGATGCCATCGAGAAGCGCACCGGCCGGGACGTGCAGGTGCTGTTCTACATCTCGACCCCGCCGACGGTTTTCACGCCCATTCTGCTCAACCTCGGGGCCAGCGGACTCGCCCACCGGCACATCGACCTGCCGCATCACGCCAAGGTCATCATCGAAAAGCCCTTCGGCCGGGATCTCGCGTCGGCCCACGCGCTCAATGCCACCATCGGCTCCGTTTTCCAGGAACGGCAGGTTTACCGCATCGACCACTATCTCGGGAAGGAGACGGTGCAGGACCTGTTGGTGCAGCGTTTCGCCAACGCGATCTTCGAGCCGCTCTGGAACCGCAACTTCATCGACAGCGTGCAGATCACGGTGGCCGAGGAGGTGGGGGTAGGCTCGCGCGGCGGCTACTACGAGCAGAGCGGGGCGTTGCGCGACATGATCCAAAACCACACGATGCAACTCGTGGCCCTCACCGCCATGGAGCCGCCCGTGTCGCTCGACGCCGAGGCCATCCGCGACGAGAAGGTCAAGCTGCTCCGCGCCATCCAGCCGCTCGTGCTTGGGGAGGGGGGCGACGTCGCCCGCGCCCAGTACACCGCCGGCATGGTCGGCGGAAAGAGCGCCCCGGGGTACCGCGAGGAGGAGGGTATCTCGCCCGAGTCCGCGACCGAGACCTTCGCGGCGCTGCGGCTCAGCATCAACAACTGGCGCTGGCAGGGCGTGCCGTTCTACCTTCGCTCCGGCAAGCGCATGGCCCGCCGCGTCTCGGAGATCGCCATTAATTTCAAGTGCCCGCCCGGCACGCTCTTCGCCGCCGGCGGCCGCTTCGACCTCGCGGGCAACACGCTCTCGTTCCAGATCCAGCCCGACGAGGGCCTCAGCCTCATCCTCAACACGAAGATCCCCGGCCTCGAGACGCGCACGCAGCCGGTGAAGATGAGCTTCCGCTACGCCACGACCTTCGGCTCGAACACCCCCGAGGCCTACGAACGGCTCGTCCTCGATGCCATGATCGGCGACGGCACGCTGTTCATCCGCGGCGACGAGGCGGAGACCTCCTGGAAACTCTGCACGCCGGTCCTCGAGTCCTGGGCCGCGGCCGGTCGGGAAGGCATGGACAGCTATCATGCCGGCTCTTGGGGTCCGAAAGCGGCCGAGACCCTGCTCGAGAAACACGGTCACGTCTGGCGCCAGCCCTGAGTCATGCCCCTCATATTCGAAGCCCTGCCCGGCCTGGAGGTCCCGGTCGGCGCGATTGCGAAGAGCCTGGCGGAGATGTGGAGCGGCCCCGCGGTCGGCGGCGATGCCCCGGTGCTGAACGACGACGCCAAGGCCACGCAGGTCAATTTCGTCCTGCATCTCGGTTTCAAGACCACGCCCGAGGACGCGCTCGTGCAGTTCCGGACCGCGGTCCGGTTTTCCCAGCGCTGCCCGAGCCGCATCGTCGTGCTTTGTCCCATGGTGCAGGAAGGCGGCGAGAAGAACATGCGCGCCAAGATCTACGGCGAATGCCACCTCGGGAAATCCAAGGACGACAAGCGCTGCGTCGAATTCGTCATGCTGAATTACCCGCGCGCGGCGCGGCTGCATCTGGAGGACCAGGTGTCCATCTGCCTCTCGAGCGATCTCCCGCTTTATTATTGGGTGCACCGTTTCAGCGATAGCGCGCGTCTCGCCGACTACCGCTATCTCCTGAGCCGGGCGAAGCGCGTGGTCATCGACAGTTCCATCGCGCCGGCCGATGCGATGACCTATCCCTGGCCCAACCCCACGGCGCTGCGCGACCTCGTCTATTCCCGGCTCCTGCCCGTGCGCCAGACGATCGGGCAGTTCCTCTCGGCCTATCAACCGGCCGGGCTCATCGCCGGGCTCCAGTCGGTCACGGTAACCACGGCGCCCGACCTCGTCACCGAGGGCCAGGTGATGCAAGCCTGGCTGAAGCGCCGGCTCACGGCCTGCGGGGCCAGGCTGGACACGATCAGTTTCGCGACGAAGCCGGGTGAGAATGGACGGCTGGCGGTGGATTTTGGCTACGCCGAGGCGACGCGATACTTCAAATGGGCGGGCAACCTCGCCGACGGCCACGCCCGGTTTGAAGCCGATTTCGGCGCCGGTCGCACGATCCTGCCGGCGTCTGTCAGTCTGTTGAGCCCCGAGGCCGCGCTGAACGAGGCGATGTTTTTCTAAGCGGGTGGGAGGGTCAGCGCCAACGGCGCGCCGCCATAACAGCCTGGGGCAACGCCCCAGGAGATGGACTGAAGTCCGTCCATCCGGTTTAGCTTTGGAAAATGTAGGGTGCGGAACCGTTGGTCCGCGAAGCCTCATTCAAGCTTTCCGCGGATCCTCGTAGCGCTTCCGACTTATTGCCGCCAAGGCATGCACCTAAAGAGTGCGGCCGCGTTACAATATCAAATTTCCGGAATCGAGCCATTCCCGCAGTTTTTGCACCATCAATTCCTCCGCACTGCCGTTTTCTCCCGACTCCCGCCACATCACCGGCAGGTCCTTGTCCCGCGCCGCTGCCAGGGCGATCTGCTCCCGTTCGGTTTCGTCCATGGTCAGCACGGGTTGGATGATTGAGGGCAAAACCACCACACACTCCCAGCCGGAACCGTCGAACCATTGCGACCAATTGAGGATGCTGCCGTAGGTGCGGTAATATGGCACTTCCGGAACACCCGCCGCCGCGGCCGGCACGGCCACCACGACGAGATCGGGCGGGGTCAGCCCGGGCTGCGCGCGAAATCTGAACCAACCGTATTCCTTGGCCGCGATTTCAAGTTCGCCCAGTGATTTGCCGGCGGTGTCGCAGGCGGTCACTTCCACGCGGGCCTGCGGATAGAGCCGGCGCAGGGCCGGACCGATCAGGGCATCCACGGGGGGCATTGCCAGCACGCGCAGGGGCTCCCCTGACTGCAGCTTGGCGTGGACTTGGGCGAGTGGGGCCATTCCCGCCGACTGCGGCGGAATCACGGCCGTTGCAGACTCACCGATCAGGGCGCGCGCCGCGGTGGCGGCGATCAGGGCATGGCCGCGCAGGTTGGGATGGATGGTGTCGCTCATCAGGCGCACCCACTCGCCGGGTTCTTGGGCCTGGACGCTCGCAAACGCGGCGAACACGTCGGCAACCGGCACTTGCAGTTCGCGTCCGGCGGTGTGGACGAGGGCGGCGTAGGCGGCGACTTTTTCCGGCGGACGCGAGCTGTCGCCGGGATTCACGGAATTCGGTGTCAGCAGAATCAATTCACTGCCTGCGGAGCGGGTGCGTCGGATGATTTCGCCGAGGTTCGCACGGAATTCCTCCGGCGAAAGCCGGGCGGTGTCATTCATGCCAAACATCGCCACGACCAGTTGCGGTTGGTGCCGCAGGACGTCGGCCTCCAGGCGCTTGAGGGCATCGGCCGTGGTGTTGCCGCTGATGCCGGCATTGATCAGTTCGATGCGGGCCTTGGGGTAGCGTTGCTGCAGCGTCGCGCCCAGCAATTCGCCCCAGGCACGCCGGCCGCCGGTATGGTAATAGATGCCCGTGATGCTGTCGCCAAAGCAGACGATTCTCACGGACTGCCCCGACTCGAGCCGCTGCAGGGTGGGCGACCCGGACGCAAGTGTGCCGCAGGCCAGGGTGCTCATTGCCAGCAGGGTGGGGAGACAGCGATTAGTCACACCCGGGCATTAATGCGGGGTGGCGGCATTTGCCAAGGAGTTCTCCGCTCCCGCTGGATTTGACCGTGATATCCGGCGGTTTTCGTGGTTGGGTGCCGCCCATGAAAATCCGCGCCACGAATCTGGGTGTGATGTTGGGCGTTGGCTTGTTCGTCTGCGTGCTTACGGCGGCAGATTCCAGCGATAAACCGAGCGTGGCCGATTTCGGCTGGCTGGCCGGTCGCTGGCAGTTCGAAAAGGCCGGTCGCGTGGTGAGCGAGGAGTGGATGGCACCGGCCGGCGGCACCATGCTGGGGATGAGCCGCACGGTAAAAGCCGGGCGGACCGTGGAGTATGAGTTTATCGTATTGCGGGCGGACGAGTCCGGGACGCTCCAGTATATCGCCTCGCCCTCGGGTCAGAAGCCGACCGCCTTCAATCTCATAAGTCTCATTGACGGATCGGCGGTATTTGAAAACAAGGCCAACGATTTTCCCCAGCGGATCATCTACACGCGCCAGCCCGATGGCTCATTGCTCGCCAGCATTGAGGGAGAGCGCAATGGGAAGGTCCGACGGGTGGAATTTCCTTATCGCCGGGTGGAGTGAGGGAGTAGGGCAGGTCTCCGACCTGCCCAGTGTACGCTTAACCGCGGATTCGACGTCGAAATGGCAGGTCAGAGACCTGCCCTACTTGCAAAAAATCCGCTTTGCGTCGTCCGGGGAATGCGGCACCACTTTGCGGCATGAATCCCGAAGCAAAACTGGCCGAACTCGGCCTCACCCTCCCGAATCCGCCCGCCGCCGCCGGCAGCTATGTGCCCACGGTCCGCACGGGCAATCTGCTCTACTGCGCCGGCACCATCTGCATGGTCAACGGCCAGATGACCCACACCGGCCAGGTGGGCAAGGAGCAGACCGTCGCCTCCGGCGCCAAGGCCGCCGAGATCTGCGCGCTCAACACCCTCGCCAACATCAAGGCCGCCGTCGGCTCGCTCGACCAGGTCGCCCGCATCGTGTTCGTCACCGGCTTCGTCAACGCCGTGGACGGTTTCCAGGACAGCCCGGCGGTCATCAACGGGGCCAGCGACCTTTTCGTGAAGGTCTTCGGCGAGGCCGGCAAACACGCCCGCGCCGCCGTCGCGACCAACGGCCTGCCCAAGGGCACCACGGCCGAGATTCAGGTCGTGGTTGAACTGAAGGCCTGAGGATTTGAATGTGGAAATCAGGAAGCGGGGAAGAATTCCCAAACCCAGGTTTTTCTTCCCGCTTTCCTGAGTTCCACATTCAATCAGTTTTTGCCTCTCTCCCCGTCTCCGTTTGCCCCCTTTCCCCATGAAAAAACTGCTTCCCCTCTGCTTGCTCCTCGTTGCCACCGCCGCGGTCACCGTCCGCGCCGAGCCCTACCAGATCGCCGTCATCCCCAAGGGCACGACGCATGAGTTCTGGAAATCCATCCACGCCGGCGCGATCAAGGCGGCGCAGGAACTCAAGGCCGAAAACATCGAGGTGAACATCATCTGGAAGGGTCCGCTGCGCGAGGACGACCGCGAGCAGCAGGTGCAGGTCGTGGAAAACTTCATCGCGCGCCGCGTCAGCGGTCTCGTGCTGGCCCCCCTCGATGCGCGCGCGCTCGTCGCGCCCGCCGAGTCCGCCGTTCAGGCCGGCATCCCGGTGGTGATCATCGATTCCGCGCTCCAATCCACGCAGCCTGCCAGCACGGTCTCGACCGACAACTACAAGGGCGGCGTCCTCGGCGCGCGCCGCCTGGGCGAAGTGCTCGGAGGCAAGGGCCGCGTCATTCTGATCCGCGTGCTGGCCGGCTCCAACAGCACGGAGCAGCGCGAGGCCGGCTTCCTTGACACGATCAAGAAGGAGTTTCCGGGCATTACCGTCATTTCCAGCGACCAGCACGCCGGTCCCACGCGCGACACGGCCTACCGGGCGTCGCAGAATCTCCTGAACCGTTTCGGCCGCGAGGTGGACGGCATCTTCGCCCCCAATGAATCGTCGGCCACCGGCATGTTGCTGGCGTTGCGCGATGCCGGCCTCGCCGGCGGCAAGGTGAAGTATATCGGCTTCGACAGTGGCACCCAGATCGTGCCGGCCCTCAAGTCCGGCGACATCCAGGGCATCGTGGTGCAGAACCCGCTGAAGATGGGCTACCTCGGCGTGAAGACCCTGGTGGCGCACCTGCGCGGCCAGAAGGTCGAGCGCGAGATCGACACCGGCTGCGAGCTGGTCACGCCGGAGAACATGGACAACCCCGCCGTCGCCGACCTGCTGCGCCCGCCGTTGGAGAAGTATTTGAAGTAGACCAATCCGCCCGTTGCAGACCACCGCCGCTCTCTAAGAAGACAACTCCCGCATTGTCATTCTGAGCGCAGCGAAGAATCCAGTTGGATGTTCGCATGATGAACAAGCGCGCGGATGTCGCACTGGATTCTTCGCTCCGCTCAGAATGACAATAAACAGGTGTGGCCAAGTGGACAAGCATGTGGTCTCTGGAATGCGGACTTAGCATTCGTTGTCGTCGCATGCCCACCCCAATCAACACCCCCCGCCTCCGCCTCTCCGGCATCGACAAGGCCTTTGGGGCCACGCAGGCGCTGCGCGGGGTTTCGCTGGTGGTCGCACCGGGCGAGGTGCATGCGCTCATCGGCGAGAACGGGGCGGGCAAGAGCACGCTCATGAAAGTGCTCAGCGGGGTGATCCGCGGGGATGCCGGTACGATGGAAATCGACGGCGTGCCCTACATTCCGGCCGACACCCTCGACGCCCGCCGCCGCGGCGTCGCGATGATCTACCAGGAACTCAGCCTCGCGCCGCATCTCAGCGTCTGGGAAAACATCGTGCTGGGCGCCGAGCCGCATCGCTTCGGCTGGCTCGATCGCGCGGAGGCCCGTCAACGGGCGCGCGGCGTGCTGGCCCGCCTGGCGCACGAGCACCTTGACCTCGACCGGCCGGTGGGAGAATTCTCGATCGCCGAACAGCAGGTCATCGAGATTGCCCGCGCCCTACTGGCCGAACCCCGGATGCTGGTCATGGACGAGCCCACCAGCAGTCTCACCCAGGCCGACACGGAGAAGCTCTTCGATGTCGTCGCCCAACTCAGCGCCCATGGTGTGAGCGTGATCTATATCAGCCACTTCCTCGAGGAGGTGCGCCGCGTGGCACAGCGCTTCACCGTGCTCAAGGACGGGCAGACGGTCGGTTCCGGCGAAGTAGCGGCGACCGCCCAGACGGAAATAGTGCGCCTGATGGTGGGGCGTGAGATGTCCGACCTTTATCCGCAACGCTCGCCGCAATTTGGCGGTCCGATGTTTGCGTTGCCGGCCGGCGGGCTGGAGGTGCGGGCAGGGGAGATCCTGGGCATCGCCGGATTGATCGGTGCCGGCCGGACCGAACTGTTGCGCGCGGCCTTCGGCCTCGATCCGAGCACCGTAGTGCACACCACGCCGGCGCGCCGCTGGTCGGAGCGGGTGGGTTTCCTGAGTGAGAACCGCAAGGAGGAGGGGCTGATGCTGCCGCTTTCCCTCGCCGAAAATGCGAGTCTGCCGAAATACAAAACCCTGGCGCGCTGGGGCTGGCTGCCGGTGTCGGTGCTGAACGCGGCCACCGCTCCCTGGCTGGAAAAACTGTCCATCAAGGCCCGCGATGCCGGGCAGGGCGCGGGCGAACTCTCCGGCGGCAACCAGCAGAAAGTCGCCCTGGCGCGGCTCCTCGCGTATCCCGCGCGCGTGCTCCTGCTCGACGAGCCGACGCGCGGCATCGACGTCGGCAGCAAGGCGCAGATTTACGAGCTCATCGCCAAGCTCGCCGGGCAGGGCTGCGCCGTCGTGATGGTGAGTTCGTACCTGCCCGAGCTCTTCGGCCTTTGCGACCGCATCGCCGTCATGCGCCGCCGCGAAGTCGTCGCCTGCAAGCCGACCACGGAATGGACCGAGCAGACGCTGATGACGGCGGCGGTGGGGGCGGATACGGCGTGAACTTTTTTAACCACGGATTTCACGGATGACACGGATTGGGAAATTCAACCAAGGCAATGGAGGCGTCAAAATGCACAAAACCAATACTTTCTGCTTCCTGAGCCTCATGAGCCTTGGGCCATGTTTTACAAAAACCCCATCGGAAATCCGTGTGATCCTGGTTAAAAATTCCCCGCTCGGCTTCTCCTGGTCCATTTCTTGGTCTCCTGCTCGTCATCGGGTTGTTTTCCCTCTCGAACGAGATCCGCGGGTATTTCCTGAGCTACGCCAACTTCAAGATCATCCTCACCCAGACGGTCATCGTGGCCATCGGGGCGCTGGGGATGACGCTGATCATCGTGAGCGGCGGCATCGACCTGAGCGTCGGTTCCGTGATCGCGTTCTGCGGGGTGGTGGGAGCTTTGCTGATCCAGCAGGGCTGGCCGGTGCCGGCCGTGGTGCTGGCGGTCATCGTGGCGGGCGGCCTGATCGGACTCCTCAACGGCGCGGCCATCGCCGGCCTGCGGATGACCCCCTTCATCATCACGCTGGGCACGCTCGGCATCGCCCGCGGCGCGGCCAAGTGGCTCGCGAACAATGAGACGGTCAATTACGACGCCTCGCCCATCAATCACTGGATGACGACCGCCGATCCCTTCGGCTGGGCGCTGCCCGCCGGGGCGTGGATCGCCCTCGTGCTGGCCGTGCTGACCTCGGTCATGCTGCGTTCGACGGTTTTCGGCCGGCACATCTTTGCCATCGGTTCAAACGAGGCCACCGCGCGGCTGTGCGGCGTGGCCACGGTGCGGACCAAGATACTCATCTATGCGCTGGCCGGATGCTTCTTCGGCCTCGCCGGGCTGATGCAGCTCTCCCGGCTCCGGCAGGGCGACCCCACCGTGGCGGTGGGCGTGGAGCTCGACATCATCGCCGCCGTGATCATCGGCGGCGCCAGCCTGAGCGGCGGCGTCGGCACGGTGCTCGGCTCGATGATCGGCGCCCTCATCATGGCGGTGCTGCGCAACGGCTCGCAGCAGATGGGCTGGCCGACCTATTTCCAGGAGATCATCATCGGCGCGGTGATCATCGCCGCGGTGTTCCTGGATCGCGTGCGGCAGGCGCGGCGGGAGTGAGGGGAAAATTTGTTGTAGGGCGGGGATTCCGATCCCCGCCTTCGCGTGCTTCGCCGCTGACATCAAATCTTTCTCGTTCTCTTAATCTTTCTCTTTCTCCTGCTTGGAAATACCCGAACCGGAGAAAGATTAAGAGAAAGAGGAAAGAGAAAGATTGGAATTCGACCCCAACTCACTCCACGAAGAACGTCCCCGAGGCCGGGAGATTCCCGGTGCTGCGCCAGTCGGGCTGCCACCAGAGCTGGGCCTGCTCGGTGCCGTCGCGGTCGTTCACGGCGACATTGAGGCGGAGACCTTCCTCGCGCCAGAACTCGCCGCCGCCGGATTCGGTGAGCGCATGCAGGGGGATCGCGGCCTCGAAGACGTAGCCGGTCGCGGTCCGCCGGCAGTGGTGCCGCGTGCCGGCCGGGAGCTTGCGGATATTGACGATGTACGCGGGATCCGCGCCATCGGCGGGCGAGGGACTCGCGCCCATGAACAGCAGGCCGCCCTCGGAGGTCTGGCGCGCCTTGTTGCGCACCGCCTTCGGACGGGTGTCGATGCGGAGTTCAATGCCGTCCTGGTTCCACGGCGGGGTGTCGGGGAGGGCAATGACTTCGTCGTCCTTCACCTCTACGAGGACGTAGAGGTTTTCATCATCGCGACAAACGCCGAGCCGGTAGCTGCAGTCGTCCGGGCCGGTCCAGGTGGCGGGTCCCTTCTGGAAGTGAGGCGGCGATGCGAAATCGAACAACGCGGCGACAGGCCAGTCCGCGGTTTCGCCATCGGTCTGGATCGGGTTCGCCGGCCGGGGCAGGACCAGGCGGGGCACGATGGGCACGGCCACGCTCTCGCGCAGCTTGATCGGGGACATGCCCTCGGGTTGCAGGTCGGCCTCCCATTTGATGGCCGCGGCGATCTGCGCCTGGTGCGGATGGGTCGGGAGCGGGCCCGTCACGCGGAAGTCAAGGCTGCGGGTGGAGCGCGGCTGCAGCACAAAGGTCTGGCGGCCGTCCTCGGTCACGGCAAAGCGCGGGGACATTTCTATGGTGAGGCCCGTCGGAGCGGTGGCGTTGAACGTGACCCTGACCGGGAGGTCGAGCGGGTTGGCGCAGCGCACTTCCGCCTGCCGGGAGGGAGCCTGGCCCTCCGTGTGCCAGAGGATGTCGGTGGAGATGAATCCCGTGGCCATGAGCGTGTCGACGAGGCCCTTGGATTCCGGCGTGCGAATGTCGTCCGCGCGGATGCCATCGAGGAGCAAATTGGTCACGATCGGGCCGGAGTCGGTCATCGTCACCCAGGCGACCTGGTCGAATTCGCCGTAGGCCGGACCGCGCAACGCGCTGCCGCCGCCCGTGGTCGAGAGGATGTAGTAGCGCGAGTCGTGCCGGATGCGCCGGAGGTATTCGTGATAATGGCCGGCAAAGACGGTGTATTTCCGGCCCTGCAGCGAATCCTCGATGGCGGTCCACCCGCTCTTGTCCGGATATTCCTCCTCCCACAGCGGCGTGTGCAGGAACACGAGGGTCCAGCGCACGGCGGGGTGGGCGGCGAGGGTGTCGCGCACCCATTGCGCCTGCGCGGCGCCGATGCGGTGCATCTTCGGCTCCTGGGAGTTGAGGCAGAGGAAGAGCACGTCGCGGTAGACGAAGCTGTAATGGGCGAGGCCAAAGCGCTCCTGCCAGATCCCGGCCATGACCGGATTGGAGTGGTCGTGGTTGCCGGGCACGTAGAAGAACGGCATCTCGAGCCGGCGGATGAAGCCCTGGAACTCGTCCCACTGCCGGTTGACCAGGGCACTGTCGGTGGAATAGCCCTCGATCAGGTCGCCGACGCTCATGACGAATTCCGGCTGCAGGAGGTTCAGCTTGCGCACGGCATCCTCGAAGATGCCCGGACGGATGCCCCCCGCGCGATCGGAGACGAGGGCGAACTGGAAGGCGTTGGGATCGTTGCGGAAATCGAGATGGTTCCAGGGATTGACCCCGCCGTCGGGCGCCTGCGTCACGCGGATGGTGCGCAGCGCGGGCGTGGTGGCGTCGGCGGCGACTGCGGCGGCCGGCGGGTGACTGTGACCGTGATCATGCACGCAACCGGACAGGGGGCCGAAGGCGAGGAGGACCGTGGAGAGAACGAAGGACAGGGGCTGGAGTCGGGTTTCCATGGGAGAGCGTGATTGTGTGCAGCAAATTGGTGCGGGTGCAGTTTATTTTTGTGCGCGTTTTTTGGCATGGGGTATCTCTACGCACCGTGCACAATCCAACCATCTTTCCAACCAAAGCCTGATGGTTTGCCTGTTGTAGGGGCGGGGTCTCCGAACCCCGCCTTCCTACGATGCGCTGAAATCCAATCTTTCTCGTTCTCTTAATCTTTCTCTTTCTCGGGATCGAAAGGATTGCGGGCGATTGCGACCGAGGGCGGTCGCGCTCCCAGGCGGGGATCGGAATCCCCGCCCTACATCTGCGGACTCAGGTCAGCGACTTCGTCAGCACCTTGGCGTTGCGGCCGCTTTCGTCGTAGAGCTTCAGGCGGACTTCGGGCAGGATGGACTTGTCGGCCTCCTCGAAGCCGCAGGTGTTGGTGAAGAACCCGAAGCTCTGCGTGGAAAGGGCGATGATCTGCGTGGCGCCGCGTTCCTTGGCCATGAGGCAGGCGTACTCGACCATCTTCTTGCCGATGCCGCGGTTGTGGTAGAAGGGCAGCACGTACAATGACCCGAGTTCCGCCAGCGGCGGCTTGCCCGGGTAAATGATGAGGGTGACGCAGGCGATGATGTTCTCGTCGATCTCGAAGACGTAGAACTGGTCGATGTTCTTCTCGATGGCCTGCTGCGTGCGGTGCAGCAGTTCCTCGCGCTTCACGGCGGAGCGCGTGAGACTGTGGATGAAGCGCACGTCGCGGCGGGTGGCCTTGCGGATCTGCTGGTAGTCGTTGCCGTAGACCAGCGTGCCGACGCCCTCGTTGGAGAATATCTCGTTGAGCAGGCCGTCGAAGACCCGGCCGTCCACGAGGTGCACGCGCGGCGTGCCGGTGTCGATGGCGCGGACGGCGTTGATCGCCTTGGAACGGCTGATCTCGGAAATCTGCTCCGGGTGCTCCTCAAGGACCTGGCGCAGGGCGCCGACGGCGACCTGCCGGTGGAGTTCGCCATTGATCTCCAGGCCGGCCTCCGGGGTGAGATAGATGACCTTGGTGGCATGCAGCGCCTCGGCCAGCTCGGCCGCCAGCAGGTCGGAGTTCACGCGCAGGGTCCGGCCGTCGGGGCCGAAGGCGAGCGGGGAGACGAGCGGCACGACCTGCTCGTTGATGAGGCCCGTGAGGAAATCCTTGTCGATGCGCTCGACCTTGCCGGTGAACTGGTGGTCCACGCCCTTGATGATGCCGAGCGGCAGGGCGCGGACGGAGTTCGTGATGACGGCCTTGAGATTGTTCTGGGTGAGGCCCTCGAGGATGAGGTGCGAGACCCGCGAGGCGGAGCGGACGGCGAGATCGAGGGTGGGGGCGTCGGTGACGCCCGTGCCGAAGGCGTCCGTGATCGCCACGCCGCGCAGGGCGGCGAGTTCCTGGATCTGCTGGCCGATGCCGTGCACGAGCACGACCTTGATGGCGAGGCTGCGGAGCACGGCGACATCCACGAGGAGGTTGCTGAAGTTCTCGTCGGCGATGATCGAGCCGTCCACCGCGATGACGAAGATCTGGCCCTGGAAACGGGGCACGTACTTCAGGATGCCGCGCAAGTCGGTGGGCTTGATCGTGGTCGCCTGCGCGCTCGTGGAGAAAGTGGTGGGCTGGCCGTTGCCTTTGCTCATGTCGGTGGTGCGCAGGTTCTCACGCATGCCGGGCGGCGCGTCAATGCACTTGCAGCGCCCAGGTCCGCGAGGCGCGCGCGCCGACGAGCGAGACCTGGTACGATCCGGGCTTCAGGACGCCGGCCGGGACGGTGATCAGCACGACGCTCTCGCGGCTGCGGGCCAGCAGCTCGCCGTCGAGCTTCTCGAACTCGGGCACGACGTAAACCTGGTCCTCGCGCAGGTAGAGCTGCGCCCCGGCCAGCTGCTGGTGGTGGTCGCCCACGGCGCAGGTGAATTGGATCGGGTAGGCCAGGAGGGTGTTGGCGGACGCGGCGGCGGTCACCCGGGAGTAGTCGCCGGGCAGCTGCGGCGGTTCGACCAGGGTGACGCGCAGGGTCTCCGGCAGGCCGCCGGGGGCCGGGCTGATGCCGGCGCCGCCCGGGACCGGCATCGGATCGGCGGGACGCTGGGCGCTGACCGTGACGCGCTGGAAGCCGGCGGAGAGGAGGCGCAGCGTGTTGGCCCGGGACTTCATGTCCTCGTACGGCTGGAAGGACGGATTCTGCTTCCGGTAGTGCAGCGTCAGGTAGGTATAGGCCCCGAGACAGACGACGATGACCAGGACGATCCACTTCATCGGCCAGGGCTTGGGTTGGCTGCGCGGGGCGGGCATGCCGGCCATCAACGGCCCCCGGGGCGCGGCGCGCAAATAAATTTGCGCCGGGGTGCACCCGCTGTTTCCTTGGCGGGCTTCATGAAACTCTGGTCCCAGTATTTTATTCCCACCCTGAAAGAGAGCCCGGCCGACGCCGAAATCGCCTCCCACAAGCTGCTCGTGCGCGCCGGCCTGGTCCGCAAGCTGGGCGGCGGCCTCTACACCTACCTGCCGTTGGGCCTGCGCGTGATGCAGAAACTGACGCAGATCTGCCGCGAGGAACTGGACCGGGCGGGGGGCATCGAGCTCTGGATGCCGCACGTGCATCCGGCCGAGCTCTGGGAGCAGGGCCGCGCTGGGCGGCGGCGCGTGAAATCATGTTCCGCGCCGACAGCGCCGGCGACGGCAAGCGCGCGGGCCGGGACCCGGAATTCGTGCTCGGCCCGACGCATGAGGAGGTTATCACCCCCTGGTCAAGGCCGAGATCACCAGCTACCGGGACCTGCCGAAGAATTTTTACCAGATCGCGACCAAGTTCCGGAACGAGATCCGTCCGCGGTTCGGCCTGATGCGCGCCCGCGAGTTCGTGATGATGGACGCCTATTCCTTCGACGCCAACGACGAGGCCTCCGTGAAGAGCTACTTCGCGATGAAGACGGCCTACGAGAAGTTCTTCCAGCGCGTGGGCGTCACGGCCATCGCCGTCGAGGCCGACACCGGCGTCATGGGCGGCAGTTATTCCCATGAGTTCATGGTCCCGGCGGAAATCGGGGACGACGACGTGATCTACTGCGAGGCCAGCGGCTACGCGGCCAACCGCGAGAAGGCGACCAGCGCGCTCGTGCCGAAGGACCTGGCCGACGCCGCGCCCGCGGGGGCCGTCGAGAAATTCGCCACCCCCGGCGTGGTGACCATCGCCGCGCTCGAGGCCGCGCCGTACTCGGTGCCGGCTGACCGGCAGTACAAGACCCTCGTCTTCATCGGCGACGGCAAGCCCTTCCTCGTGATCCTCCGCGGCAGTGACGAACTCGAGGAGGCCAAGCTCGGTTCACTGGGCTTCGGTCTCACCCGCCCGGCCACTCCCGAGGAAATCGAGCCCGTCATGGGCGCGAAGCCCGGCAGCCTGGGTGCAGTCAAGGGCACCCTCAAGCAGCCCGACGCGCTGGCCGGCATCTTTGCCGACCAGGCGATCCGGTTGATCGGCAACGGCGTGACCGGGGCGAACGAGGACGGCTTCCACGTGCGCAACGTCAACGTCACCCGCGACCTCGCGATCACGCGCTTCGGCGACTTCCGCCGCGTGCGTCCGGGCGAACCCTGCCCGAAGTCGGGCCAGCCGCTGCAATCCCGCCGCGGCATCGAGGTCGGCCACATCTTCAAGCTCGGCACCAAGTACTCCGAGAAGTTCAACGCGGTCTACACCGACGACCAGAAGCAGTCGCATCCCATGGTCATGGGCTGCTACGGCATCGGCATCAGCCGCACCCTGCAGGCCGTCATCGAGCAGAGCCATGACGCCGACGGCATCGTGTGGCCGTGGCATGCCGCGCCCTTCCAGGTGCTGATCTGCGTGCTCGACCCGCAGTTGCCCGAGGCGATGGACCTTGCGAAGAAGCTGGCCGCCGCCGCCGAGCAGGCCGGGGCCGAGGTGCTCGTTGACGACCGGGCCGAGCGGCCCGGCGTAAAGTTCAAGGACGCCGATCTCATCGGCATTCCCCTGCGTCTCACCATCGGCGGCAAGGGCCTCAAGGAAGGCATCATCGAGCTCAAGTGGCGGGCGCAGAAGGATGTCGCCAAGGTCCCGCTCGCCGAGGCCGAGGCTCGGATCGCCGCCGCCGTCCAAGAGGCGGCCGCCAAGGCATGAGTGACAGCCACACCCAGACCCATACCGCACCCGCCCAGCGCAACGAAACCGAGCTCGCGCTGCAGGGGGTTTGGCGCGTGGTGGTCCTGAACGATCCGGTGAACCTCATGTCCTACGTGGTCATGGTGTTCAAAAAGGTGTTCGGCTACGACGAGACCACGGCCCGCCGGCACATGCTCGAGGTGCACGAGCAGGGACGTTCCGTGGTCTGGAGCGGACTGCGGGAAAAGGCGGAGGCGTATGCCTTTACGTTGCAGCAGTGGCATCTGACCGCCATTCTGGAGTCCGATGAAGCGCATTGAGGTCAAGCTCAGCCTGCCCGTGGTCGCGCCGCTGCTTGATGTCATCAAGGAGTTGGACGCGGACCTGAGGCAAAACCTCGCCGCGCCGCTCGCCATCAACGATCTCGAGGCGGACTTCCACGGCACGTGGGTGGATGAGCTGCTGGCCGGGCAGAACGAGGACGTGCGCATCCTGCTGGCGCTGTTCAACGAGGAGTTCTTTTCCGAGGGCGTGATCAGCATCGACGAGGACAACGCCGAGCACGTCGTGCGGGCCTGTGCGGCCGTGCGCCTGGTGCTGCGCGCCCGGCATTTGCAGCAGATGGACGAGGAAACCCTCGAAAGCGGCGAGGTGGACCTCGCGAAACTGTCCGACCCGACGCGCCGCTCCTTCATGTGCTACCTGTTCCTGGCGACCCTGCAGGAACTCATCATCCAGCATCTCGATTCGTCGATCATCGGGTCTTAGCCAATTCATTTTGAAGCCACAGATGACACAGATGGGCACGGATTAGGGTGTGTTACCAAGGCTTGGTTTTCTCGCTCCGGGACACCATCGAGTGAGTAAATTTCAGCTACCGTATCTGACGAAACCTGCCTTAATATCTGGGTTCATCTGTGCCCATCTGTGGCTCAACTGCATGAATCCGCTTAGGGCGGATCATTCGCGAATAACCGCTATTCGCGTTTGACGCGGGCAGGGGGCGACCTACCGTGAATCCGACACCCTGCAGTGTTCGAGGTGCTTTCAATAACCGCTCTTTGCCTTTGAAATATTACGGGAGCTGAACCCGCCGCGGAAGATGCTAGGCCGTAAATCGGAAAGCAGACGCTACGGAGGAGGCGCCCACCTAAACGCAAAAAGGTCTTGAGCCTTTGGGCATACGGCACATGTGGGGTGTCACATTTTTTCTCCCCAACCCGCACCCATCATGGAACGACTGCCCTACTACCAACTCCTGCACATCCTCTCGCTGATCGTGCTGACCGCGCACACCTACATGGCGTTCGCGAATCCCGCGCCCGAAAACCGCCGGCAGACCATGATCATCACCGGCATCGCCGCCCTGCTCATGTTCATCAGCGGCTTCGGCATGCTGACGATCAACAAGATCCCGTTCATGACGGGCTGGGTGATCGTGAAACTGGTGTGCTGGCTGGGCCTCGCCTCGCTGGCCGGCATCGTGTACCGCAAGGCGCACCTGCGCGGCCTGTTGAGCTACATCGCCCTCGCCTGCATCGCGGTCGCCGTGACGATGGTCTATTTCCGGCCGTCGTTCTGAGCTCTGACAGCGGGTGCCGCGGTAGGCAGCCCGCTTGCGGGCGCGGATCGGACGCGCACCAGCGCACTGTCCTGCCGATGACGCGATTCGTACGATTCACTTCATTCCGGTTGTCATTCTGAACGCAGTGAAGAATCCAGAGCGATATTCGTCAGGTGAAACCGCGTGCGAGGGTCCCACTGGATCCTGCGCTTCGCTCAGGATGACAAGCAGCGGGGGCTCTGCATGAAATCCGCCGGCACCGGATCGCTCTGCGGGGTTTGGATCGATGACGGGGGGCAGGCCCATGTCTCCCGCGTCGCCGCCGATGGCGGCCGCGAGGAAAGCACGGCGGATTTCCATCCCTTCGCCTGGCTGAGCCCGGCCGCCGGCACGCCCTCCGTGGCGGGGGTGACGGTCGAACGCCTGCGGGGCGACGGCGCCTTCACGGGCCTCGCCCTGGCGGAAAGCCTGGCGGCCTACGAGGGACTCCAGCAGCTCGTGTCGCCCGAGGAACTGGACACCGTCCGCCCGTTCGAAAGCCAGTATTTGCTGCAAAACCGGGCGCGGCTGTACGCCGATCTCACTTTTGGCCAGCTGCGCCGCTGCCAGCTCGACATCGAGACCGGATCCGGCGACGGGGATTTCAGCGACGCCACCAAGCCCGACGACCGCGTCCTGGCCATCGGCCTGCGCTGCAACGGCCGCGAGCGCCTGCTCGTCCTGCGCGATCTGACCGATGCGGCGGAGAAGGAGCTGCTGGTCGGGCTGAACACCGCGCTGCAGGAGGAGGACCCCGACGTCATCGAGGGGCACAACATCTTCAAGTTCGACCTCGATTATCTCCGCCAGCGCTGCCGCCGCCACAAGGTCCCGTGCGCGTGGGGCCGCTTCGGCCAGAAGGCGACCTTCCGCAACAGCCGGCTGAAGGTGGCCGAGCGCTGGATCGATTTTCCGCGCTGCGACCTGCCGGGCCGGGCGGTCGTGGACACCTACCTGCTCGTGCAGCTCTACGACATCACGACCCGGGAGATGACGTCATTCGGCCTGAAGGATGTGGCCGTGTATTTCGGCATCACGGAGGAGGACAGCGACGCGCGCACCTACCTCGCCGGCAACCGCATCTTCCACGCCTATCAGCATGAGCGGGAAAAATTCCTCGCGTATCTCGGCGACGACCTCCGCGAGACCGGGGGCATCGCCGACCGCCTGCTGCCGACGTATTTCGAGCAGACCCGGACGTTTCCGATTTTGCTGCAGGAGGCGACCCTGCGCGGCACGACCGGCAAGATCGACCTGCTCTTCCTTGAGCGCTACTACCACGAGCGCCATGCCTGTCCGGCCCCGCCGGAAGTGCAGCCCTTCGAGGGCGGCTACACGCGGAGTTTCCACGAGGGCGTCTTCCGCCACGTCCTGCATTTCGACGTGGCCTCGCTTTATCCCAGCCTGCTGCTGCACATCGGCCGCAATCCCCGCAACGATCCCCTGGGCGTCTTCATCCCGCTGCTGTCCAGCCTGCGCGACTACCGCCTGAAGTTCAAACAGCTGGCCAAGTCCGCGCCGACCGAGGACGAGCGCAACGAGGCGCAGGCGCGGCAGGCCAGCTTCAAGATCCTCATCAATTCCTTCTACGGCTATCTCGGGTTCTCGGGCGCTCGTTTTGGTGACGGGGAACTCGCCGCCGAGGTCACCCGCCGCGGCCGCGAATTGCTGCAGCAATTGATCGACGAGTTTGCGCGGCACGGCTGCACGATTTTGGAGGCCGACACCGACGGCATCTATCTGTCCGCGGAGCAGTATTTCGAGCAGCCCGATGCCTTGCTCGCGCTCGTCGCCCCCATTCTGCCCCCGGGCATCGAACTGGAGTACGACGGCCGCTACACCGCGATGTGGTGCTACAAGGCCAAGAATTATGCGCTCTACGACGGGCGGAAGATCACCATCCGCGGCAGCGCGCTCCGGTCGCGGGGCATCGAGCCCTTCCTCAAGGCGCTCAGCGACCAGTTCATCCATTTCGTGCTGGGCGCGTCGGAGGAATCGCCGCTGGTGCTGCTGGAAGCCACGAAGCGCAGACTCGAGGCCCGCGAACTGCCGGTGACCGAGGTCGCGAAGACCGAGGCGCTGAGCCAGAATCCCGACAGCTACGAAAATTCATCGCCGAGGGCGGCAAACCCCGCCGGGCCTCCGCCGAGGCGGCGCTGCAGTTGGTCCCGCGTCCCCGCATGGGTGACCGCGTGAGCTACTACATCCGGCCCAAAGCCAAGGGTCAGACGAGCGACTGGCAGCGAACGCAGCCGGTAACGTTGTTCGATGCGGTGCAATGGCCGTACGATGCCGGGTACTATCTCGACAAGCTCGACGACTGGATCGAGCGCTACGGGAAGTTCATCGGGGCCAAGCCGTCGGGGGCGAGCAGGGGAGTTGTTGTAGGATGTGGGCGGGGTTAACCGGAACGTGCCCAATCCGACGGTTCGACGCGAAGCATTTAACGCTTAACGCGCGATGGCTCGATCCGGACGGAATTGCTGAACATCGAAGTGTAGGCCGAACCGTGGTCCGTTGCTCGAAGGGCGGCTGCTTTGCATCGCGGAGGCGTAGGCAGGCCCGAGGTCCGGCCCTACTGAAAAATCCCCCGCTCCACTGGTCGTAACTAGCCGCCAGCAAATTCGGTGCTACTTAAACGTTAAATGTTAAGAGTTAAACGTTGAGCGTTCTGCCCGGCAAGGTCAGCCCCAGCTCAAATCATTCTTCGTCAGCGGCAACGTGCGGATGCGTTTGCCGGTGGCGGCGAAGATCGCGTTGCAGAGCGCGGGCGGGACGACCGGGAAACCGGGTTCGCCGAGACCGGTGGGCGGGTTCTGGCTTTGCAGGAAGTGCACCGAGATTCCCGGCGTCTCGGTCGAGCGGAGCAGCGGGTACGTGTCGAAGTTGCCCTGCACGGCCCGGCCGCGGTCGTAGGTCATCTCCTGCAGCCAGGCCATGCTGAGGCCGTCAATGATGGAACCCTGGATCTGGTTCTCGGCGCCGCTGAGGTTCATGATCGGTCCGACATCGGCGGCCGAGGTGACATGCTTCACCTTGAGCGTGCCGTCGGGCGAGACCGCCACGTGGGCCACCATGGCGACGTAGCCCTGGTGCGAGAAGTGGAATGCGATGCCGCGGCCTTCGCCGCGGGGCAGGGGCTGGCCCCAGCCGGATTTCTCGGCGGCGAGACGGACGACGCCCTTCATGCGGCCCGTGTTGTAGGGCACGCCGCGCTGACCCGCCGAAGGGTCAACAACGCGGTCCTCCCCCAGCAGCTCCAGCCGGAACTCCACCGGATCGCGGCCGGCGGCATGGGCCAGTTCGTCAATGAAGCTCTGCATGACAAACGCCAGGCCGTTGCTGCCCGGGGCGCGCATGGGTCCCGTAGGAATGATCGTGCTGATGAACGACTGGTCGAGGCGGTAGTTGCTCAGGAACCGCGCCGGCAATTCATCGGGACTCATGGCGGCCGACGAGGCGGGCCGCTCCGAATTTTTGTAACCGAAGCTGATGAAGTGGTTGTGCCACGCGCTGAGCTTGCCGCCGGCATCCACGGCGCCGCGGAGATGATGGAAGGCCGCGGGGCGGTAGAAGCAGTGCCGCATGTCATCCTCGCGGGTCCACGTGAGCTTCACGGGCGCGGCGGTGTGCAACGCGATGGCGGCCGCCTCGACCATGTAGTCGTTGGCGAGGCGCCGGCCGAAGCCGCCGCCGGCGCGGACCAGGTTCAATTTCAATTTATCCGGCGGGAGATTGAGAGTCCGGGCGATGAGGTCGCGGCCCGAGCCCGGGGTCTGCGACGTGGTCCAGAATTCAATCCCGCCGTCGCGCGCCCAGGCCGTGCAGCCCTGCGGCTCAAGCGTGGCGTGGTTGATGAAGGGATAGAAATAATCAGCCTCGACCACCTTGGCGGCGGTCGCGAAGGCCCCGGCGACGTCGCCGTCGTTGCGCACCGTGGCTCCGCCGGCCCGGCCAGCGCGGCGGCCTTGGCGGCATAGGCCTCGATCGAGTGATCAGCGCCGGCGCTTTCATCCCAGACCACCTGGAGCTGGCGCTTGGCGGAAAAGGCGGCCCACGTGGAATTCGCGATGATGGCGACACCGGGGAGCAGGCCGTTGATGTTGTCGGTCCCTTCAATGACAAACGCGTCGAGCACGCCGGGGAGCGCCTTGATGCGCGCGAGGTTGGCGCTCACGACCTTGCCGCCATAGACGGGGCACTTGGTGTAGGCGGCGTAGACCATGCCGGGCAATTTCTGGTCGATGCCGTAGAGGGCCTGGCCGGTCACGATGGCGGGATTGTCCACGCCGCCAACCCGGGAACCGAGGACCTTGAACTCCGATTCGTTCTTCAACTTCACGTCCCGATCGTCGGGAATCGGCAGCGTGGCGGCCTTGGTGGCGAGCTGGCCGTAGGTGAGGGAGCGGCCGGTGGCAGCGTGGATGACCCGACCGCGATCCGTGGTCAGTTCCTCGGCGCGCACGTTCCAGGTCTGCGCGGCGGCCTCGACCAGCATGGCGCGGGCGGTGGCGCCGGCGCGGCGCAGGAGCATGTAGTTGTCGGGGGTCGAACGGCTGCCGCCGGCGAACTGCGCGCCGACATCGCCGCGCAGCGCGGCCTGTTCAACGACCACCTGCGAGAAGTCGGCGTCGAGTTCCTCGGCGACAATCATCGGCAGGGAGGTCTTCACGCCCTGGCCAGTCTCGGGGTTTTTCGCGAGAATGGTGATGATGTTCTGCGGGGTGATCTTGATGAACGGTCCGGGGGTGAAGACCTTGGTCGTGTCATCGAGGGCCTGGGAGATCTGACCCAGGGCGTCGCCGGGGAAAGACAGGCTAAGTGCAAAGCCGCCGCCCGCGAGGGCGGAGACGCGTAGAAAATCGCGCCGGGTGACAGGTAGGCCGCGAGCTTGCTCGCGCTCCGATGGCGCGGGCTTTTCCTGAATACGGTCATCCAATGAGCGCCCGCGAGCGGGCTGCCTACGGTGGCTGGCGGGGTTCATTTCGCACCCTCCTTTGCCATCGCGATGGCGGCGTCTTTCACAGCGGCGCGGATGCGCACATAGGTGCCGCAGCGGCAGAGATTGCCAGCCAGGGCGCCGTCAATCTCGTCGTCGGTGGGAGCCGGGTTGCCCTTGAGGAACGCCGCGGCGGTCATGATCTGCCCGGCCTGGCAGTAGCCGCACTGGGGCACGTCGTGTTCGCACCAGGCCTGCTGCAGTGGATGCGCGCCGTCGGACGAGAGGCCCTCGATCGTGGTGATGGCCATGCCGCCGACCGTGGAGACCGGCAGCTGGCAGGAACGCAGCGGGACGCCGTTGAGATGGACGGTGCAGGCGCCGCACTGGCCGATGCCGCAGCCGTATTTGGTGCCGGGCAGGTCAAGGTGGTCGCGCAACACCCAGAGCAGGGGCGTATCGGCGGCCACGTCCACGGTGCGGGACTGGCCGTTAACATTCAGGGTATAGCGGGGCATGGGAATTCGGGGTTAACCACAAAGAGCACAAAGGGCTGTTTAGCGTGGGTGGCGTACCCGCGCGCCCATAGGCGCTTCGAACGGGTTTAGGTATGTGTTTGGATGAGAATGCCGGAATCCGAAATTGAAGATCGTGCGTGCGCCTATGGGCGCCTGGGACGCAACCTGCGCGATCCGACCTTTGTGATCTTTGTGGTTAAATGGTATGGGATTGGAGGTCTACCCTCGTGCTGAAGTGCGCTGGAGTACCCAGTTGATGATGGCGGCATCGTCGTTCAGGTGGCGCCACACGAGGGAGAGGAACTCGGCCGGCAGGATGTCGTGTTCCTTGAAGAAGCCCCGGTCGCCGCCGCAGCAGTACATGAGGGAGGCCGGCAGTTCGCCGCGGAGCTTGGCCTTCGCCTTCGGGATGAGGCGCGGGAGCCATTCGATGCCCTTCACCGATTCGGACTTGGCCGGGAGTTTGGTCTCATCCAGCAGGGTTACGAAGGCGCGTCCGCCCTGGGCGTTGAGAAAGTAGTCGCGCCGCACGAGTTCGATTGCGAGGGCCTGGTCGAAGCCCGGCTCGCCGTAGTTGTTATGGTCCTCGGCGTAATCGTAGAGGTTCTGGGCGGTGAGTCCGTTGGCGGAGAGAAAGGCGGTCTCGCTGGCATTGAAATACGCGGAGGGATCGCGTCCGCCCCGGGCGTAGAGCCCGACGGCCTTGTCGTAGATCGCCCGGAATTGCCGGGGGAATTCGTAGTGGGTCATGACGGGGGAAAAATGATAAGGAAGCCCCGGAACGCAATTTACAGTGCCAGAAAAGGTAGACGGCCATTCTTTCTCTTTCTCTTAATCTTTCTCTTTCGTCAGGTGGCTGGAGAGAAAGAGAAAGATTAAGAGAAAGAGAAAGATGGGGCCCCGCCCCCACCTCAATCCGCCGGGCGGAAGTCGATCAGGCGCTTGAAGCGGTCCACGCGGTCGACCACGACGTCGAGGCGGCCGTTGAGCTCGAAACGGCGCTTGTGCTTGCGGCCGACGAGGGCGTTGCCGGCGCTGTTCAGCACATAATTATCGTCGCGCAGGTTGGCGGTGGCGATGAAGCCGAAGGTCATGGACTCGATGAGCTCGATGAAGCAGCCGTGCTGGCGCACGTCCGTGATGACGGCGGCGAAGCGCGTGGGCGGCTTGCGGTCGAGCACGCGCTCGAAGAACTCCAGCAGCTTGATCTTCACGCTCTCGCGCTCGGCCTCGGTGCTGTTGATCTCGGTGAGGCTGAGGTGCTCGCCCAGCGCCTCGGCGCGGCTGATGTTGTAGCCGGCATGGTGGACGGCCGCGGCGGGATAACCGGAGTGCTTCACCAGGTAGGAGTCAAAGACGCGGTGCACGACGAGGTCGGAGTAGCGTCGGATGGGCGACGTGAAGTGCGTGTAGTCCTTCTTCGCGAGGCCGTAGTGGCCGTCGGGCGAAGCCCGGTAGCAGGCCTTGCGCAGGCTGCGCAGGAGCTGGGTGCGGAGGGTGTAGCCCTGCGGATGGGTCGAAAGGATCTCGAGCAGTTTCACGATCTCCTCGCGCCGGGTGAGGTCGCCGGTGTGGATCTGGAAGGTGCCGAGCAGCTGGCGGAGTTCCCCGAGCTTTTCCGGGTCGGGTTCGTCATGGACCCGATAGAGTGAGGGCAGGCGGTGGGTCCGCGTGATGTGCGCGACCGACTCGTTGGCGGCGAGCATGAACTCCTCGATGAGCTGGTGGCTCTCGTCGTTGACCACCTTCTCAAGCCGGTCGGCGTAGCCCTCGGCGTCCACGAAGATCTTCGTCTCCGGCATGTCGAGGTCGAGGCTGCCATGCTCCATGCGGTTGCGGCGCAGGCGGAGGGCGATGCGCCAGAGGGCGCGGATCCAGGACTGCAGGTCAACCAGTTCGCCGTCGGTGAGGCTGCTCAGGGCCCGGCCGGTGGAGCCGGTCTGGTGCTTGGGCGGCAGGGGCAGGGCGCGGATCTTGTCGAGGTCGTGTTCGTTCAGCAGCGCGTAGGCCTGCTTGTAGGTCAGGCGCTTGCGGCTGCGGATGACGGTGTTGGCGTACGCGGTGTGCCGGAGCTGGCCCTGCTTGTTGAAGGTCAGGAAGACCGCCTTGGTCAGCCGATCCTGGCCTTCGACGAGCGAGCAGAGCCCGTTGGAAAGCTTCTCCGGCAGCATCGGGATGACGGTGCCGACGAGATAGGTGGAGTTGCCGCGGCGCTGGGCCTCGCGGTCGAGCGCGCTGGCGGGCCGGACATAGGCGGAAACGTCGGCGATGTGGACGCCCACGCGGGTCTCGTCGCCGTCGAGGATCTCGTAGGACAGCGCGTCGTCGAAGTCCTTGGCGTCGTCGGGATCGATCGTGAAGGTCGGCACCTCGCGGTAGTCGAGCCGGTTGGCGCGGTCGGAGGGATTGACCCGGTCGGGCAGGGCGGCGGCCTCGCGCTCGACCTCGGCGGGAAATTCCGTGGCGAGGTTGTACTTCTCGTAAATGCCCAGCAGTTCGGCGCGGGGCTCGTGCGTGCGGCCCAGCCGTGCGGTGATCTTGCCGGTGAGCGAATCATGGCGGCTGCGCCAGGGATCGAGGGTCACGACGACCTTGTCGCCGGGCTGGGGCACGGGTTTCACCTCCGCCCTGGCGGGATCGTCCACCTGGATCATGACCGGAAAACGGGGGTCGTCGGCGCTCACCTGCCAGCTGCGGCCGCTGCGCTGCAGGTTGCCGACGATGGTGCCGCGGCCGCGTTCCAGCACGCGGGTGACCTGGCCGATCTTCTCGCCGGGCTTCCGGCCGCGCCGGCCGTGAAAGATGCGCACGGCGACGCGGTCGCCGGGCAGGGCGGTGTGGGTTTCCTCGGGGAAGACCTGCAGGGCCGGGTCGCGCGGATCGCCGGGGCCGCCGTCGGCGCCCTCCAGCACCACGAAGGCGGAGCCGCCGGCGCGGAATTGGATGCGGCCGACCACCTCGTCGGCTTCCAGGCGTTGCAACGCGGGCGACTCCGGGGCGACGTGCCGCTGGGCCGGAGTGAAGATCGGGCGTTCCGCGACCTTGGCTTTCTCGGGTTTCGCGCCGCTGTCGCGCAATTGCAGCCGTTCGCCCTTGAGCTTGCGGGCGGCCCCGCCGGCGAGCAGGCGGCGCACCTCATGCGCGAGCATGGCCCGCTGTTTCTTGTTCAGGCCGAGTTGGCGGACCAGTTCGGATTCGTTGACCGGAGAGTAATTGGGCTCCCGCAAATGGGCGAGCAGACGTTCACGTAGATTCATGTTAAGATCCTGTGCCGCAGCGCGCAGGCTGAGCTTTGGGATTGGACGTACGAAACATGTTAGGCTAACTTGGGGCGATGAAAATCGTCCACGTAGCCAGTGAATTGTTCCCCTACATGAAGACTGGCGGGCTGGCGGATGCCGTGGCCTCCCTGGCGGGAACCATGGCGGATCGCGGACACGAGGTGGCGGTCTTTCTGCCCGGCTACCGCAGCGCGCTGGATCACCCCGGCGCGAAGTCCGCGGAGCGCACTTTCCGCATCCGCATCGAACTCGGGTCCGAACTCATGTCCGGCGAGGTCCGCGTCTTTTCGCCCCGCAAGAACCTCAGGGTCCACCTCATCTGCCGCGATGAATATTTCGACCGCCGCCATCCCTACGGCAACGGCGAGCGCGACTACGAGGACAACGCCGACCGCTTCATCTTCTTCGCCAAGGGCGCGATCGAGGCGCTCCGGCTGGCGGACCTGCAGGCGGACGTGGTGCATGCCCATGACTGGCAGACGTCCCTCGTGCCGCTCCTGCTGCGCGACGCCGAGCGCCGTCACGGCGTGACCCTCGCGATGAAGACCGTCTTCACGATCCACAACATCGCGTTCCAGGGCGTGTTCCCGTCCCGCGTTTTCCCGCGCACCAACCTGCCCGAGGAGCTCAACAACATCGACGGCCTGGAATACTACAACCAGATCAACCTGCTGAAGGGCGGCATCCTGTTCGCCGACCGCGTGACGACGGTCAGCCCCCGCTACGCGCAGGAAATCCAGACCCCCGAGTTTGGCTGCGGCCTCGATGGCGTCGTGCAGACCCGGGCGGAAGACATCAAGGGCCTGCTCAACGGCATCGACACGGCGGTGTGGAATCCCGCGGTCGATGCGCTTCTGCCGGCGCGCTATTCCTCCGCCAACATGGCCGGCAAGGCGGTCTGCCGGACCGCCCTGCTCAAGTCGCAGTCGTTTGACGTCAAGTTCACGGGTCCGATCTATGGGATGGTCTGCCGCCTCGCCGAGCAGAAGGGCATCGACCTGCTCCTGGCCAACGCCGATTTCTTCCTGAACCAGAACTGCCGCCTCATCATCCTCGGTTCGGGCGAAAAGCGCTACGAGGAGGCGCTCCAGGCCCTCGCGGCCCGCGCGCCGCAGCGCATCGCGCTCTGCGCGAAGCACGACGAGACCATGAGCCACCTCATCGAGGGGGGCTCCGACTTTTTCATGATGCCGTCGCTCTTCGAGCCGTGCGGCCTGAACCAGATGTATTCGCAGGCCTACGGCACGATTCCCCTGGTGAGCCGGGTGGGCGGACTCGCGGATACGGTCACGGATGCGGACACGGATCCGGTCAACGGCACCGGCCTGACCTTCCCGCCGACCAACGCGGGACTGGCGGACGGATTGCAGCGTTCCCTGCTGCTCTTTGCCGACAAGGCGCGGCTGGCGGCCGTGCAAAAGCGCGGCATGGAACGGGATTTCAGCTGGGCCCAGGCGGCCGCGGCCTACGAGCAGCTCTACCAGGACTCGCTCTGAACCGTGGCTGCCGATCCGGTTCTCCTCTGGTTTCGCCAGGACCTTCGCCTCCAGGACAACCCTGCGCTCCAGGCCGCCCTGGCGGCGGGCGGCGCGGTCATTCCGGTCTACATTCTCGATGACGCGGGCGAGGGCCGCTGGCCGATGGGTGGCGCGTCCCGCTGGTGGCTGCATCACTCGCTGGCCGCGCTGGACGCCTCGCTCCGCGCCTTGGGCTCCCGCCTCATTTTGGCCCGGGGGCCGGCGCTGCCGGTTCTGCAGGAACTGCAACGCAAAACCGGGGCCAGGGCGATCTGCTGGAACCGGCGCTACGAGCCGGCGGCCATATCCCGGGACAAGGAGATCAAGGCTTGGTTCACGGCCGCGGGGGTTGAGGCCAAAAGTTTCAACAGTGCGCTCCTGTTCGAGCCGCACACGATTGCGAACAAGCAGGGCGGTCCGTTTCAGGTGTTCACGCCGTACTGGCGTCACTGTCTGACCCAGCCGGTGTCCCCGCCGGTGAAATTCACGGCCAAGGCCCTCCCGGCGCCCGCGCGCTGGCCGGCTTCGCTGGAGCTCGGCGAACTCGCGCTGTTGCCAGGTATTCCGTGGACCGATGGTTTCCCGCCGACCTGGACGCCGGGAGAAACCGGGGCGCAGCAGCGCTTGCGGCGGTTTTTGTCCGGACCGGTGGACGCCTACGCCGGCCAGCGCAACCTGCCGGACACCGACGGCACTTCGATGCTCTCACCCTGGCTGCACTTTGGCGAAATCGGTCCGCGGCAGATTTGGGCGACCCTGGCGGCGCGGTCGAAAGCCACCGGGGTTTTCCCCGACAGCAATGACGCACGGGTGTTTTTGAGCGAGGTGGGCTGGCGCGAATTCGCCCACCACCTGCTGTTCCATTTTCCCCACACGCCCGAAAAACCGCTGCGGGCGGATTACGAAAAATTCCCCTGGGCCGGCGACCCCGGCGGCCAGCTCCTGCGCGCGTGGCAGCGCGGTCGGACCGGTTATCCGATCGTGGACGCCGGCATGCGCCAGCTCTGGCACACGGGCTGGATGCACAACCGGGTGCGCATGATCGCGGCCTCCTTCCTGGTGAAGCACCTCCGGCTTTCGTGGACGCATGGCGCGGCTTGGTTTTGGGACACGCTCGTGGATGCCGACCTCGCCAACAACACGCTCGGGTGGCAATGGAGTGCCGGTTGCGGCGCCGACGCGGCCCCATACTTTCGCATCTTCGCCCCCGTGCTGCAGGGTGAGAAATTCGACGCGGAGGGAAAATACGTCCGCCGGTGGGTGCCCGAACTGGCGCAGCTGCCGGCCAGGTTCATCCAACGTCCCTGGGAGGCGCCGGCTGAGATTTTGACGCGCGCCGGGGTGACACTCGGCGGGAATTATCCGCGGCCCATCGTGGACCACGGGGCGGCGCGGACGGCGGCGTTGGCGGCGTTCAGGCAATTGCGCGGTGGCAAAGTGGCCGGGAGGGAGTAGGCTGGGGTCCGCCCATCCCGCATGCCACCAAACGACGAAGTCTTCGAATCAGCCATCAGCATCGCCCGGACGGCCGCGGCCGTGTATGAATGGCATTTGCAGCCGGGCGCCTTCCTGCGCCTGCAGCCGCCTTGGGAGCGGGTCGAACTCATCGGCGGACATCCGGGCGTGACCAACGGCTCGCAAGTGCGCGTGTGCAGCCGGGTGGGGCCGTTCAGGACCGAGTTCCTGGTCGAGCACCGCTCAGTGCAGGCGGGCCGCCAGTTTCACGACGTCATGCTGCGCGGCCCCTTTGCCCGTTGGGAGCACCGGCATATCTTTGAGGAATCGGGTCCCGGTTCATGCCGGCTGATTGATCGCATCACCTACCGCCTGCCCGGCGGAGCGTTGGGCCGACTGTGCGGCGCAGGCTTTGTCCGGCGCAAACTCGCGCGGATGTTTGCCTACCGCCAGTCCGTCACCAAGGCGGACCTCGAGACCGTGCCGGCAGGCTTCAAGCCCCTGACGGTGTTGATCTCCGGCGGGTCCGGACTCGTCGGCCGCAACCTGATTCCGTTTTTGCAGACCCAGGGTCACACCGTACGGCAGCTTGTGCGGCGCGCGCCGGTTGCGGCCGGTGAAATCCGTTGGAACCCGGCGGCCGGTGAACTGGACGCGCGGCAGTTGGAGGGAATTGACGCCGTCGTGCATCTTTCCGGCGAGAACATCGCCGCCGGACGCTGGACCCCGGCGCGGCGGCAGGCGCTCCGCCGGAGCCGGTTGGACAGCACACGCACGCTCGTATCCGCCCTTGCCAAAATGGCGCGACCGCCCGGCGTGCTGGTGAGCGCCTCGGCGGTGGGCTGGTACGGCGACTGCGGGGATGAGATCCTGAATGAATCGCATGCCGGCGGGACGGGATTTCTGGCGGAGCTTTGCCGGGATTGGGAAGCGGAGCTCGTGCCGGCGCACGCCCTGGGCATCAGGACCGTGGCCCTGCGCACCGGCGTCGTGCTGACCCCGGCGGGCGGGGCGCTCGCCAAGATGCTGCCGGCGTTCCGGGCCGGGGTGGGCGGGCGGCTGGGTTCCGGCCGGCAATGGATGGCCTGGATCGCTCTCGATGACCTGCTGGGCGCGATTCATCATGCGCTGCTCCACGCTGACTGCGAGGGTCCGGTCAATGCCGTCGCCCCGTCGCCCGTCACCAATGCGCAATTCACCGCCGTACTGGGAGCGGTCCTGCATCGGCCGACCTTGTTGCCCGTGCCGGCCTTCGCGCTCCGGCTGCTCTTCGGTCGCATGGCCGACGAGGCCCTGCTGGGCAGCGCGCGGGCGGTGCCCGGGGTTTTGCAGCGCAGCGGGTATGGCTTCAGGTTTCCGCAACTGGAACCCGCGCTGCGGCACGTGATGGGGCGCAACGATTGACATCGAGAAGGTTGGGTTGTGGGGCGGGATCTCCGCATTTGCCAAGCCCTACGGGAGACAGGTTCGAACCCGCCTTCCAACGACAACGGATTTGTGCGGCTGCCTGTAAGGCCGCACCTTGGTCCGGCCGCGAATGTGATTGCGCCGGCGTTGGATGAACGAGGCGTCACCAAGGTGACGCCCTACAGCTGTCAACCATGCCACCACCCAACGCCAAAATGCGCGGCGCATGCGCCAAGAATTGCGCTGGAAAGCGCATCGCCCCGTGTCGGCCCACCGGTCACCCTGCTGCATGGCCCGCCCGGCCATACCGGCATGAAGAACATCCCCGTCCTGCACGTCACCGAGAACAGTCTGGCGGCGGCCCACGAGCGTGCGCTCGTCGCGCTTTACGAACAGGGCGTGCCCTTCCGCACGCAGTACGACAAACCCGGCGATCCGCTGAGCCTCGATTGCACGATGAACCTCACCGTGCTCGATCCGCTCGCCGAGCCGATGATCCACAAGGCGTTTCCCGGCGGCATCGCCGACCTGCGCGAGTACGTCATGGAGGTCGGCGGCGCGAAGGACCACTGGGTGAAGAACATGAACGACCCGGCCGACACCCGCTGGGAATACACCTACCACGGCCGCCTCGCCGCCTACGGCACCTGGCAGGAATTGCGCGAGGGCAAACCGGTGCGCGCCGGCGGATTCAACATCAACCAGGTCGAGGCCGTGATCGCGAAGCTCGTGGCACAGCCGTTCACGCGGCAGGCGCAGATGATCACGTGGATGCCGAACATCGATCTCGACTGCTATGATCCGCCGTGCCTCCAGTCGGTTTGGTACCGCCTGGTGGAGGACGAGGCGGAGCACGTCTGGTGGCTGAACTGCAACGTCCGTTTCCGCAGCAACGACGCGTGGGGCGCGAGCTTCATGAACATGTTCGGCTTCGTGATGTTCAACCGCGATGTGATCGCGGCGGAGATCGCGCGGCGTTCCGGCAAGACCATCCGGCTCGGCCGGCTCAACTGGCAGGCGGATTCCTATCACATCTACGGCAAGGACATCGCCGAGGCCAAGGCCCGCCTGTTCGACCGCATCCCGCGCGGCACCCTCGCGGACCGCACCTTTGAGTTCTCCGATCCATCTATTCAGGAGATGTACAACGAAGCCGAGGCTGCGGTGAAGGAAAAGATCGCCGACTACGACCGGACGCATTGAGGGCAGGGCGCCTGGCCTTGGATTCCCTGTAGGTCATCGAGCTTGCTCGTGCCCGGTCCATGGACCGGTAAATTCCGGTTAGGTGCATTGCTGTAGGAGCGGCTTTATGCCGCGACCGGGAGCGCAACTTCGCGGCATAAAGCCGCTCCTACAGCAAGCCACGCTGGCAATCGACTGCTCGCGCACTCGCTCAACCCATGGCCCGGTTGACCCGCTCAAAGGCGATGAGCGCACGTTCGCCGGCCCGTTGGGCGATGGCCGGGTCGAGGCCGGTGACGCGGGCGGACTCGGCGGCGGGGAGCCAGTAGCGGGACTCGCCGAGCAGGCCGTGTCCCATTTCATCGGCCAGCCGGCCGGACAGATTGAGCAGACCGGCCAGCGGATGATGGTGCGCCGCGGGGTAGAAGTGATCGGCGATCGCCGCCGTCACCTCGGACGGGAAGTGCCATTCCTTGAGAATCGCGGCGGTGGCCCCGTTGCTGGTCACGCCAAAGGTGTGCTTTTCCCAGCTTTCGAGCGGGGCGAACGTGTCGGCGGGCTGGAACGGCGCGACGGGCACGGACTCGTCCGCGAGTTTGGCGAGGGCAAGTTTGCCCACGGACCGGAACAGCCCCGCCGAGTAGGCGGCGGCCGGATCCTCGCGGGTGGAGGCGGCGAGCTCCTCCATCAGGAGGGCGACGAGCAGGGAGTTGCCGCGCAGTTCCGGGCCCGTGAAGCCGTAAAGCGGATAGTCGCGCAGTGAAAACTGATCGACGGCGACCGCGCCGACCAGGCGGTGAACGTCCTTCAGACCGATGAGGGCCGCCGCATCCTGGATCGAGGCGACCGGTTCCCCCGGGGCGAAGGCGGCGCTGTTGGCAATGCGCAGGAGGCGGGCCGACAGCGTGCTGTCCTGCCGCAGGAGTGCGGCGACGTCATCAAGAGCGACCCCGGGATCGCGCAGCAGCCGTCCCAGCGCGACCATGATCCTCGGCGTGGCCGCAAACGAGTTGGCGACGCGCAAAAGGTTTACGATTCCATATCGGACCTCGTACATGCCCTGCATATCGGTGCCATTGGGCCTGTCTGTAGCTGTACTTTCATGTTGGGGATACCACGTGGGAGCGAACTTCGGAGTTTGCAGACTTTCCCTGGGAAGTGCTACGCGCGCATACTCAGGTCCGCTCCTGCGTTGCAGATTTGCGAACCCGGAAGTGAATGAAGTAAGCCACGACCTGCGCATCCTGGATGTAGGGCCATTGGCGGGCGGCTTCGTCGCTCGGACGCGGTTCCTCGACGCGCTCGAGGGTGAAGCCGGTGGCGATGAGCAGATTCAGCCATTGGCTGATGGTGCGGTTGAAGCGGGGAATCTTGAACTTGGGTACGCCGGCGATCTCGGCGGCGGGGGCGGCGCCGAAGATCCACTCGGAGATTTCGCCTTTCTGCTCGCGGAAGTAGTCGCCGACTTCCACCGCATAGGTGAGGCCGTCCTTCCGGAGGTTGCGGCGGTAGGGCGTGTCGAAGCAGGGGTGGGTGATGGAGAACTGGAGGAATCCGCCGGGCTTCAGCACGCGGTGGGCCTCGGCCAGCAGGCGGTCCGTCTCGGGGATGTCCATGAAACTCATGCAGCCGGTGGCGAAATCGAAATGTCCTTCCGGGAAGGGCAGATCCACCGCGCTGGCGTGGAGGTAACTGATGCCCAGGGGTTCGGCCGCCTCGCTGGCCCGGGCGTGGCCGATGAAAACCTCGGCAATGTCGATGCCGGTCATGCGGGCGCCGCGTCGCGCGAGCAGCCGCGTGTTATGGCCCTCGCCGCAGCCGAGGTCCAGGCCGCTCTGGCCGCTGACATCCGGCAGCATCGCGAAAAAGGCGGGCGTGTTGAGCTGGTCGCGGTACACGTCGTAGCCCGCCCGGGCGAGCCGCGTCCAGACCTCGGCGTTTTCATTCCAATAGCGGCCGACTTCCTGGTGGTTCATGGGATGGATGGATTAGATGGGATCAGGCGTCGCAATGGGGAAGTGCATTTCCGCATATTTTTCCACCAGCAGGGACCAGAGCTCCAACTCGGCCTCGTCCACGGCAGGATCGTCCATCAGCGCTTCAATGTGGGAGAGGGCGGCCTTATGGTCACGCTCGGTTTTGAGGACTTTGGATTTCATGACGGTAGATGGAATGGTGGTGGCGCCGAACTGATTGTAACGGCAGGGGGCTGATGAAACGCATAAAGTCGGGCTTTAACTTCAGACCATGGCGTCCCGGCGGCGGGATGGGCCTCATAAGATGCCAGTTCTCCGTTGAGGATGGTCTGTTCACACATGGTGGGGCCGGATGTTTCCTCCATGCTCCAGAGGTAATCCAGAATCTCACTGCGTTCCTGCAGCGAAAGCTGGGGCAGCACAGTTAGAATTTCGGCTTTGCTCATAATGTACGCCGATGTGGTTTGAGGCATATTTCAGGCCTGAGTAATAATCCTGAGGTACGCCAAAGGCAGTAAATGTCATTCGGTTGGTCCGATGGATCGGGCTTACAGCCCTCGGACTAACGGGCGGCGAACAATTCCTGGGGCGATGCCCCAGGCTGTGATGGCGGCGCGCCGTTGGCGCTCGAAATGACTGTTTGGCAACGCGCCGTTGGCGCTTGCTGACGGGGATTCAACGAAGGCTTTTCCGCGGATCACGCGGATTACAGAGGTATTATCCGCGTCGATCCGCGTGATCCGCGGGAGGAATGAATTCGGGTCGATGGGTATGGAATCCATTTCCCGAATACCCAATCATCGCCCGCGCAGTTCAGAGAGTGGCCAGGATCTGATTGAGCGTGGCGCTGGGGCGGAGTGCGGCGCCGGCTTTTGCATCGTCGGGCTGGTAGTAGCCACCCACGTCGACGGGCTTGCCCTGCACGGCGATCAGTTCCTGCGCGATCTGCTTTTCGGCGGCGGTGAGCTTCTCGGCCACGGGCTGGAAGACAGTCCGCAATTCGGCATCCGCAGTCTGCGCGGCCAATTCCTGCGCCCAGTACAGGGCGAGGTAAAAGTGGCTGCCGCGGTTGTCGGTGGTGCCGAGCTTGCGGCCGGGGGAGCGGTCGTTCTCGAGGAACCTGCCGGTGGCGGCGTCGAGGGTGTCGGCGAGGACCTTGGCCTTCGGGTTCTTGAGGGTCTGGCTGAGGTGCTCGAGCGATGCGGCGAGGGCGAAAAATTCGCCGAGGCTGTCCCAGCGGAGATAGTTCTCCTGCTGGAACTGTTCGACATGCTTCGGGGCGGAGCCGCCGGCACCGGTCTCGAACAGTCCCCCACCGTTCATCAGGGGAACGATGGACAGCATCTTGGCGCTGGTGCCGACCTCGAGGATGGGGAAGAGGTCGGTGAGGTAATCACGGAGGACGTTGCCGGTGACGCTGATCGTGTCCTGGCCGGCCTTGAGCCGTTCCAGGGTGGCCTGGCAGGCGGCGGCGGGAGCGAGGATCTTGATGTCGAGGCCGCTGGTGTCGTGGTTCTTCAGGTACTTCTCGACCTTGGCGATGATCTGGGCGTCGTGGGCGCGCTTGGCATCGAGCCAGAAGATGGCGGGTGTTTGGCTGAGACGGGCGCGGTTGACGGCGAGTTTGACCCAGTCCTGCACGGGGGCGTCCTTGGTCTGGCAGGCGCGCCAGATGTCGCCTTCCTCGACCTCGTGGGCGAGGAGGACCTTGCCGGCTTCGTCGACGACGCGGACGGTGCCCTTGCCGGGGACCTTGAAGGTCTTGTTGTGGGAGCCGTATTCCTCGGCGGCCTGGGCCATGAGGCCGACGTTGGGGACGGAGCCCATGGTCTTGGGATCGAAGGCGCCGTGCTTTTTGCAGAAGTCGATCGTGGTCTGGTAAATGCCGGCGTAGCAGCTGTCGGGAATGACGCAGAGGGCGTCCTGCGGCTTGCCCGCGGAGTCGTACATCTTGCCGCCGACGCGGATCATGGCGGGCATGGAGGCGTCAACGATCACGTCGCTGGGGACATGGAGGTTGGTGATGCCCTTGTCGGAGTTGACCATCGCCACGGCCGGGCGGGAGGCGAAGACGGCCTTGATGTCGGCCTCGATCACGGCGCGCTGCTCGGCCGGGAGCGTCTGGATTTTCTCCACGAGGTCGCCGAAACCGTTGTTCAGGTCGACGTTGAGGGCGGCGAGGGTGGCGGCGTGCTTGGCGAAGAGGTCCTTGAAGAACACGCGGACCGCGAGGCCGAACATGATGGGGTCGGAGACCTTCATCATCGTGGCCTTGAGGTGGAGCGAGAAGAGGATGCCGTCCTTTTTCGCCTGGGCGATCTGCTGGGCAAAGAAGGCGCCGAGGGCCTTCTTGCACATGAAGGTGGCGTCGAGGATTTCGCCGGCCTTGAGCGGGGTCTTTTCCTTGAGGACGACGGCCGGCTTTTGGACCGGTTTTCCGTCAACTACCTCGGGGCTGGGGACAAATTCAATCTTAACGGTGCAGGCGGCGGGAACCGTGACGGACTGCTCGTTGGAAAAGAAATCGTCGTGACCGAGGGTGGCGACGCGGGTCTTGGAATCCGGCGACCAGGCCCCCATGGAGTGCGGGTGCTTGCGGGCGTAGTCCTTGACCGCCTTGGGGGCGCGGCGGTCGGAGTTGCCCTCGCGGAGGACCGGGTTGACGGCGCTGCCCTTGATCCTGTCGTAGCGGGCGCGGACTTCCTTCTCGGCGTCGGTCTTCGGGTCGGCCGGGTAGTTGGGCAGCCTGCAGCCCTTGGCCTGGAGTTCGGTGATGGCCTCGACCAGCTGCGGCACGGAGGCGCTGATGTTGGGGAGCTTGATGATGTTGGCCTCGGGCTTGAGGGTCAGGGAGCCGAGTTCGGCGAGGTGGTCGCCCACGCGCTGGGCCTCGGTCAGCGACTCCGGAAAGGCGGCGAGAATGCGGCCGGCGAGCGAGATGTCCCGGGATTCCACGTTGATGCCGGCATGCTTCGTGAAGGCCTGCACGATCGGCAGGAGGGAATAGGTGGCGAGCGCGGGGGCCTCGTCGGTTTTCGTGTAGATGATGGTGGGTTTGGCGGCGGACATGGATGTAAAAGGCTTGGGCGCTGAAGGGCTGGATGGCTGGGTAAGCCGGTCAGGCTAGGTGCCGGCCGGTTGGTCGGTCAAAGGCAATTTCCGGGAATCAAGTAGGGCAGGTTCTCCGACCTGCCCTGAGCGATATTCGCCGTCGGAACTTGCTTACAATCGGCGAAGGCCTGGCCTGCGCGAGCGAACTTGCCTGCGACCCTGCAAAGCAGGATCTGGCGGGAGTGCGGCCCGCGCTCCCGGGGTTACTTTAGATGAAACCCCAGCGCATCCAACTCACTGAGGGTGAACGGGGCGCTGGCCATGGCTTCCTCCAGCTTGTCGAGCGCCTCCTTGAGCGAAGTGGCGTCGAAGGTGGCAATGCCGTCGTCGGCATCGTGCAATTGCACGGCCCAGTGTCCGGTCTCGGGCGTGGCGCCGGTTTCGAAGAGCGAGCCGTACAGGTAATTGCCCGGGAGCCCGGGATGCGGGCCGGTGCCGGGGATCAGCAGCAGGCTGTGAACGGGATCGTGCACGGCCAGCTTGGCGCGGTGGTGGACGGGGCGCCCGACCACGCGCAGGCGGAAGCCTTCGGCCCGCGGGCGATGGGCCGCCGGGAGGTAGGCGAGGTAGCGGTCGAAGATGGCGGCATTGGGTTCCAGCTCCTCCGGGGTGATGCTACCGGCGATCAGCCCGGGGAGATTGGCGGCGTGAAAATGCGGCACCTGCGTGAGCGAACGGGCCGTCACGTATCCGTCCTTGAAATCGGCGGAGGCGTACACCTGGTGCGTGCCGCGCAGCCGGCGGATGGCATCCTGGTAGGCGGGCGTGCCCGGGACGGCGCCGGCGGGGTGATGTTCGATCATTTCAAGGACGGTCTGATCGAATTGGGCGTGGGGATCGGCGGACATGGGAGTTGGTCCGACCGTGGCGGCGACTGTCGTCGCACGCAAGGGCGCGTTGGCCGCACATCTTGCTTTTCTTGTGCGTTTACATCCACGCCCGGACTGGCACAGTGGCCGCACCCCAAACCGGCTCGCCCATTGCCGGTTCACCATGTCCAACCCACACTATGATCTGATTGTGATCGGCTCGGGACCCGCCGGCGAAAAAGGTGCGGCGCAGGCCGCCTACTTCGGCAAGCGGGTGGCGCTCGTCGAGCGCGAGCCCGCCCTCGGCGGCGCCGCGGCCAACACCGGCACGCTGCCGTCCAAGACCCTCCGCGAGACGGCCCTTTACCTTTCGGGCTTCCGGCAGCGCGGACTCTACGGGGTCAACATGACCTTCAAGGAGCAGGTCACGGCGCGGGATTTCCTGTTCCGCGAACGCCTGGTGCAGCAGACCGAGCAGCAGCGCATCAAGGCGAACCTCGAACGCCATCGGGTGCAGGTCCGCCAGGGCCTCGCACGCTTCGTGGACCCGCACACGGTGGCGCTGACCGGCACCGGCACCGCGGCGCAGCTGCTCACGGCGGACTTTGTGCTCCTGGCCACGGGCTCGCGGCCGTTTCGCCCCGACGTGTTTCCCTTCAACGACGCGCGCATCTACGACTCCGACACGATTCTCAACCTGCACGACATTCCCCGCGGAAATGCTGGTGGTCGGTGGCGGCGTCATCGGCTGCGAATACGCCTGCATGTTCGCCGCGCTCGGCATCCGTGTCACTTTGCTGGAGGGCCGCGAACGGCTCCTGACCTTCCTCGATCCCCAGGTTTCGCAGACCCTCACGCGCTGCATGATCGAGATGGGGGTGGATGTGCGGTTCAAGGAATCGGTGGCCGCCGTGCGGAGCACGCCGGAGGAACTGACCGCCACGCTGGCCTCCGGCGGAAAGGTGCAGACGGACACGATCCTCGTGACCGCGGGCCGCAGCGGCAACACCGACAAGCTCAACCTGCCCGCCGCCGGGCTCGAGGCGGGCAAGCGCGGGGTGATCGAGGTGAACGCGCACTACCAGACCAGGGTGCCGCACATCTATGCGGCGGGCGACGTCGTCGGTTTCCCCGCGCTGGCGGCGACCTCGATGGAGCAGGCGCGCGTCGCCATGGTGCACGCCTTCGACCTCAAGTACAAAACCCGGGTCGCGCCCATTCTGCCGTACGGCATCTACACCATCCCCGAGTGCTCGATGGCCGGCGAGACGGAGGAGTCGCTGACCAAAAAGGCGCGGCCCTTCATCGCCGGGATCGCCTACTATCACTCGAACGCGCGCGGCCAGATCATCGGGGCGCAGCACGGGTTCCTGAAGCTGCTTTTCGACCTTGAGAACATGCAGCTGCTGGGCGTGCATGTGATCGGTGAACAGGCCACCGAACTCGTGCACACCGGACTCATGGCGCTGCAGGCCGGGGCGACGGCGGAGCTCTTCATCGAGACCTGTTTCAATTATCCTACCCTGGGTGAACTGTACAAATACGCGACCTACGACGCGCTCGGCCGCCGGGCCAAGCTGCGCGGGGAATCGCTGGCCCCGTTCCATGAGGACGGGAAAACGGCGGACGGTGCACCGGACGGTGACGCCAGTGCGGTATGAATGAAGCGCAAAAACCAGCCGGCAGACCGGCACCGATGAAGGCGGAGGTCGCAGCCCCGGCGGAGAGTGGGGACGAATCCGCGGAATTCCCCCTGCTGGCGTTCGACAACTGGCAGGTGAACGCAATCGTGCCGCCGTTGCTCTTTGCGCTGGCCTGGCTCGCGGTGAGCAGTCCCCTTGGATTTTTCCTGAAGGGGTTTCAGGTGTGGATGCACGAATTCGGGCATGCGACGGCCGCGTGGCTGACCGGCCGCAAGGCGACCCCGCTGCCGTTCGGCTGGACCCCGGTCGAAGCCGACTATTCGCACTTCGTCTATTTCGGGTTGCTGCTCCTGTTCGGGATTCTGTTCGTGGCGGGTTGGAAGGAACGCAAGGTGTGGCCGATGATCATCGCGGTGGGACTGGCGGGCGTGCAGTACTACCTGACCTGGCGCATGCCGGAGCACCGGCAGGAATTCTGGTGGGGTGCCTTCGGCGGGGTGGGCGGGGAGTTTTATCTCAGCGCGCTCATGATGGCGGTCTTCTACGTGCAGCTCCCGGAGAAGTTCAAATGGGGTACCTGCCGGTACGTTTTCTTTTTCCTCGGCGCCGCGTGTTTCCTGCAGACCTACCTTTTCTGGCGCGAGGTGTATTTCGGCCAGGCCGACATCCCCTACGGTTCGATGATCAACGGCGAGGATGATGCGAACGGCGACATGAACAGACTCGTGAACGACTTCGGATGGACGCAGAGCATGATCCGCCGGAACTTCATGGCCCTCGGCAATTACTGCCTCCTGGGTCTCATGGTGGTTTATTTGACGTTTTTCCTGCGGTTGAACCGCGTGGCCGACTGGGTGGTGGGGAAGTTTGGTCAGGCGAAGACGTCGGATTGAGGCAGGAGCTTGCTCGCAGGCGATGGCTTGGGGATGTGCGGGCATCACTTCCGGCTGTGAATGATTGCGACCGAGGGCGGTCGCGCTCCCAGCCAAACCATCGCCTACGAGCAGGTCTTGCCTCAAATTCACTTCACCGCTTCGTGAAGCAATAGCAGCGGTACGACAGCTGGCCGGCGGCGAGCGCGTTGTAGATGCGCGAGCCGCGGGTGCCGGCGAAGTCGCGGCCCAGGGCATGCAGGAATGACGGCAGATGGCGCGTGATGAGGCTTTGCGAACGGGCCGAGTTCAGGTCCATGCCACGACGAACGCCGTCGTTGATCACCTCGGAGCGGACCAACTGCAGCGGTGCGGCCGCGAGCGCCGCCTCCCAGGCGGCGAAATCTCCGCCGGATTCACCGTCGCAAAAACGGAAATCGGCATAGAGGAAATGCCCGCCCGGGCGCAGCACACGGGCCACCTCCGCCAGGAACCGCGGGAAAGAAGGATAACAGTGCGAGGCCTCGACGTTGAGGACGGCATCAAATGAATTGTCCGGAAACGGCAGGTGCTCCGCGTCGCCCTGGATGAAGTTCAGACCGTCGATGACGTGTCGCTTTTGGCAGAAGCGGATCCCGGTGGCATTGAGGTCCAGGCCGGTGTAGCGGGCGGGCTGGAGCGTGCGGGTGAGGTAGGAAGCCCCGCCGCCGTGGCCGCAACTGACCTCGAGCACATCCTTGCCGCGCAGGT
This sequence comes from Opitutaceae bacterium, assembly GCA_016715765.1. GTDB lineage: Bacteria > Verrucomicrobiota > Verrucomicrobiia > Opitutales > Opitutaceae > UBA2377. Next base: position 29,548 of record JADJZJ010000003.1, on the reverse strand, counting down.
CAACCTGGGTGGCCACGTGGTGATAGAGCTGTATGCAGGCGCGGTTGGGTTCGTCGGCCGGCGAGAGCGTCAGGCCCATCGGCGGTTCGGTTTCGTAGGCGTAATTGAGGAACAGCACTTCCTCCTCCCTCAGGCGCCGCGTGAGGAACGGATACCAGAACTTCCAGACCGCCTTGCGCAGGAAGCCGAAGGCAAAAAGGTGATCGATGAGGGGCATGGGGTGAATCGAAGTAGACAGCTTTTGCGCCCGACGCCATCGCGAATGAGGGGTTACGCCTGCATCAACTGTAGGAGCGGCTTTATGCCGCGATGGTGAGCGACTCATCGCGGCATAAAGCCGCTCCTACAGTCAGGCTTCGCTGCCGATGGGCGATGTTGACGGCACCTTTCCATGCTGGCCCAACTCCGGCTTGCGCCTTGCGCCCAATCTTGCGGCACTGGGGCAGTCCCATTTTTCCATGAGCCTCTTCATCGGCATCGATTCCGGCACCCAGAGCGTCAAGGCGGTCGTCCTCGACCTTGAGACCCGCCAGGTCATCGCGGAGGCCCGGGCACCGCATACGCTCATCGCCGGCCTGCCGGTCGGGCACATGGAGCAGCATCCGCAGGAGTGGACCGCGGCCATGGACCGGGCCATCATTGAAGCGTCGGCGAAGATTGACCGGAGCCGCGTGCGCGGCATCGGCGTCTCGGGCCAGCAGCACGGCTTTGTGCCGCTGGACGCGCAGGGCCGGGTGATCCGGCCGGCCAAGCTCTGGTGCGACACGTCCACGGTCGCCGAGTGCGCGATTCTCACCAAGCGCCTCGGCGGCGGGAAGGCGGTGATCCGCAAGGCGGGCCTGGCGTTTCTCCCGGGCTTCACCGCGCCGAAGATCCTCTGGCTCAGGCGGCACGAGCCGGCGAATTACCGGAAGCTGCGGCACGTGCTGCTGCCGCATGATTACCTGAACTTCCACCTGACCGGGAACTACTTCATGGAACCCGGCGACGCCTCCGGCACGGCGCTGCTCGATGTGCGGAAGCGCACGTGGTCGGCGGCGGCGATGGCGGCCGTGGATAAAAATCTCGCCGATTGGCTGCCGGCGCTGGGCGATTCCGGTGCCATCGCCGGCACGCTGAGCGCCGGGCGGGCGGCGGCCTATGGATTTTCGACCGATGTCATCGTGAGCGCCGGCGGCGGCGACAACATGATGGGTGCCATCGGCACCGGCAACGTCTCGCCCGGGGTGGTGACGGCGAGCTTCGGCACCAGCGGCACCATCTACGCCTTTGCCAAAAAACCGGTCGTCGATCCCCAGGGTGAGATTGCGGCCTTCTGTTCCTCGACGGGTGGCTGGCTGCCGCTGCTCTGCACGATGAATGTGACGACGGTCACCGAGCAGATGCGGGAACTTTTCGGCCAGGACCACGCCGCGCTGGAGGCCGCGGTGGCGTCGGCGCCGGCGGGAGCGGGCGGCCTGGTGCTGTTGCCGTACCTCGCGGGCGAGCGCACGCCGAACGTGCCCGCCGGCTCCGGCGTGCTGCTGGGCCTCAACCGGAAGACTTTCAACTCCGGCCACCTCGCGCGGTCGGCGATGGAGGGCGTGACGCTGGGCATGAACTACGGCCTGCGCCGGCTGGCGGGCCTGGGCGTCAAGGCGAAGGAAATTCGCGTGACCGGCGGCGGCGCGAAGTCGGCCGCCTGGCGCCAGATCATGGCCGATATTTTCGGCGTGCCGGTTGTCGCGATGGTCGAGGACGAGGGCGCAGCGCTCGGCGGGGCCATCCAGGCCGCGTGGGCACTGGCCAGACAATCGCGTCCGAAGGCCGCCATCACGGAGTTCACGGAGGGCGTTGTGGCCGTGAATGCGGCGACCCGCTGCGAGCCGAACCGGGCGAATGTCGCCCGCTACCGCGAGCTGCAAGGTTTGCAGGATGAGCTCAGCCTGCGCCTGCGGCCGGTGTTCGAGCGGCAGCGCAAGCTCGCGGATTAGGCTGTAGGGCGGGGATTCCGATCCCCGCCTCGGTAGCGAAAAAATGTTCGAGGCGGGGATCGGAATCCCCGCCCTACAATTGCACGCCAGCAAATCTCACCGCCGCCCCGTGCCCGGACTGCGGCCGAACTTCAGCCGGTAGGCGCGGCAGAAGGTGTTGCTGCTGGTGAAACCGCAGGCGAGGGCGATTTCCTGCACGCTTAACCCGGTGGCCGCCAGCATCGCCCGGGCGTGCTCGAGGCGCAGCCGGCGGAGCATCACGCCGGGCGACTCCCGGTAGCGCGCACTGAACTCCCGGATGAAGTGCTCCCGGCTCACGCCGCATTTCTGCACGATGGACTTCAGGTTCACCGGCGAACGGAAGTGGCTGCGGATGTAATGCGAGCCGAACTCGATTGGATCGGTTGTGCGGGTATCCTGCACCTGCTCGCGGTATAGGGCGATGAGCAGGCGGAACAGCAGTTCGGACTCGTGCAGGCGGTCGCGGAACTGGCGTTGGCCGTAGCGCTGGATCACCTCGTCCAGCAGCGCCGTCGCCTCGCTCGCATCCGGCATGCGGACGACCGACCCGAAGTCGGCGCGCAGACGCTCGAAGATTCCCCGGGTGCCGGCGGGGGCGAAGGCGATGAAACGCAGGCGGTAGGGCTCGCCGGCCTCCGGCGGAAAGCCGTAGGCGGTCGGCTCATGGTGCGTGAAGAGCATGGCGTGACCCGGCGGCACCAGGTGCCGGCCCCGCGCATCGCTGAAGAACGCCGCGCCCGACAGCGTGCGCTGGATCACATAGCTGGCCGGTCCCTCGCGGCCGTTGTTCTCGAAACGGTAGGCGGCGGTGCGATGGACCTCCTCGGCGCCATGCTGGATGAAGGGGAAGGGGTCGGGTGCGGTCATCGTACATTCATCACATTATGCACATCGCCAATCAACCTTTTGCTATCGTGCCCGGCCGCGCAGCAGCGCAAAGTGGCCGGGTTCCACACCTCTACCCCCCCGTATCAATCACAATAATCCCATGAGCAATTCTGTTAAAAAGACCGGCGGCCACGCCGACCACACGAAGGATGCCGCCGCCCGCGGTCTGCCCGGCCAGCTGCTGCGGCCGATCAAGATCACCATGCTGGGCGCGGGCAGCGGCTTCACGCCGCGGCTCATGAACGACGTCCTGCGCATCCCCGGGGACCAGGGCGGCACGATCGCGCTGGTGGACCTTGACCGGGAGCGGCTCGACACGATGACGAGGCTCATCACGCGTCTCACGCAGCAGCTCGGCAAGAAGGACTGGAAGGTCGTCGGCACCACCAACCGCCGCAGCGTGATGGCGGGTTCCGATTACATCGTGAATTGCATCGAGGTCAGCGGCACGGCCTGCGTGCGCTTCGACAACGACATCCCGGCGAAGTACGGCATCAACCAGTGCATCGGCGACACCATCGGGCCCGGCGGCCTGTTCAAGTCCATGCGCACGATCCCGGTCTTCCTGCAGGTGCTGAAGGATGCCGAGGAGCTTTGCCCGGACGCGATCGTGCTCAACTACACCAACCCCATGGCGATGATGTGCCTTGCCGCGGGGCGCACTTCCTCGATGCAGATCGTGGGACTCTGCCATTCGGTGCAGGGCACCAGCCACCTGCTGGCCGGCCGGGCCGGTGTGCCGGTCGCGGAGATGGACTGGGAATGCGCGGGCATCAACCATCTGGCCTGGTTCACCAAGCTCGAGCACAAGGGCCGCGACCTGTATCCGTTGCTCAAGCGCAAGGCGGCGGCGGACCTGGCCCGCGCCTTCAAGGAGGGCCGGCCAAAGAAGCCGAAGCGGATCAGCCTCTCCCAGTGGGATACGCCCGAGTGGCACAAGGACATGGTCCGGAAGGACATGATGCTGCACTTCGGCGCCTTCATCACCGAGTCGAGCGGCCACCTGTCCGAGTACCTGCCTTATTACCGCAAACGTCCCGACCTCGTGCAGCGCTACAGCCGCGAGGGCTACGAGGGCGGCACCAGCTTCTATGCGAACAACTGGCCGACGTGGCGCAAGAATGCCGACAAGCAGCGCCTTCGCATGCTCGCCGGCAAGGAGCCGATGGACTGGGCGCGCAGCTGGGAATACGCCAGCTGGATCATCGAGGCGCGCGAGAAGGATTCACCCTTCCGCATCCACGGCAATGTCATGAACAACCACGGCGGCGCCGGGCAGCTGATCACCAACCTGCCGGCCGACGGCTGCGTGGGAGGTCGCCTGCATGATTGATCGCAACGGCATCAATCCCACCCGCTACGGCGCGCTGCCGCGGCAGATGGCGGCGCTCTGCGATTCGAACATGCGGATGTTCGACCTCGGTGCGCAGGCCTGCATCGAGCGTTCGGTGGACCTGGCGATCCACGCCCTGATGCTGGATCCGCTCAGCGCCGCGGTGTGCAGCCCGGCCGAGATCAAGCAAATGACCCTCGAGATGTTCAAGGCGGAGAAGAAATTCCTGCCCGGGTACAAATAAGCGCCGCTTGGGTTTCCGCTGTAATTTCGAAATGTAGGGCGGGGATTCCCCGCCTGGAATTTGTATCCGGTAGGCAGCGAGCTTGCTCGCGCTCGAAGCGCGTGCGCCTGCCCAAAGAGCGCCCGCCAGCGGGCTGCCTACCGTTGCGAGGCGGGGATCGGAATCCCCGCCCTACAATACGCGGCGGCCGACTACGATCAGGTCGCGTTCGATTCCGTCGAGCACCGCCACGCGCGGATAATGGCCCCAGCGGGCGAAGCCCAGTTTTTCAAACAAACGCAGGCTGGGTTCGTTGTGGGCAAAGATGTAGCCCAGCAGCGTGTGCAGGCCGAGGCTCGGGGCCTGCTCGATGGCGGTCGTGACCAGGCGCCGGGCGAGATTGCGGCGGCGATGAGACTCGGCGACGTAAACCGCGATCATGGCCGTACCGTCGTAGGCGGCCCGGGGGGAGAACTGATCGAAGCTCAGCCAGGCGGCGATCACGCCGGCATCGTCGAGGACCCAGATCGGGCGATTGACTGCTTGGTGGGCGTCGAACCACGCGCGCCGGCTTTCGACCGTGACGGGTTGCAACTCCGCCGTGACCATGCGGCCGGGGATGGTGGCATTGTAGATGGCCGCGATGGCCGGCAAATCCTCCGGGGTCGCCGCCCGCAGCAGCGGGGCATCAACCCGCTCCGTCATGGCTGCGCCGGCTCGGGAGCCGGACGGGCGAATTCCATCAAACGAATCACATCCTCCAGTCGCTTCCGGATCTCGGCATTTTCCTCCGCCAGGGTCAGTTTGAAGGTGTGCCCTTCGGTGAGGCGCTCGGCGTACTCAAGACTGATCACATAAACGTAGCCATGGCGGACGAACAGCATGTTGCCGCGCTTGGCCACGTACGGCGGAGCCCCGGGTGCGAGTTCGGCCAGGCGGTGGGTGAACATGGATCCGCCCGGGATCAGCGTATAGACCACCAAGGTGCCTTCCATGAGCTTCGGGGCATACTCCACATTCTCAACCTTCGTGTCGGGATAGGCCGACTGAAAATCCGGAAAGACGTAGGTGGAGAAAAAATAACTCAGGTAATCCTTGGGCCCCCGGGTGGAGAATTCCCACCGCTGCGTGGCATCCTGCTGGAAGCAGCCGATGGTGATGTGGATCGTGAACTTGTCCTGGAAGACCACGGCATTCTCGCTGTCCGAAATGGTGCCGCCCAATTCCTGCAGGACCGGCGAGGTGATGCGGTAGGCGCCGCTGGGCGCGGTGTAGATCTTGTCCTTGACCTTGCCGAATAGTGGCATGCGCCCTTCCTGGGCTGAACCCAGGAACGGGAAGGAGAGCGCGAGCAGACCGGTCAGCAATAGGCGTCGCATGCCATCAGAGTGCATGCCGGAGCCGGGCTTTCAAGCCGGTGCTGCAAGAGTTTGCCAGAGCCGGACCGGTACCGCCTCGGGGCGGGTTTCCGGTCCGAGGCCGGCGCGGGCGATATCCGCGAGCCAGGCCGCGCCGCCGTCCGGCATCCGGTGACGGAGCAGGGCGCCGAGCTGTTTGCGCCGCTGCTGGAAGCAGGAGCGGATGAGCGCCTTGGTGGCGGGCGTGAAGACAAACGGCGCGGGTTTGCGCACGAGGTGGAGCAGGCACGAGTCCACATCGGGCCGCGGATGAAAGCAGGCGCCGGACACGCGGTGGCCGGGCGCGATGTCGTAGGCCGACTGCAGGAAGATCGAGATCGCGCCGAAAGTCTTGCCGCCGGACTCCGCGCTGTAGCGCTGGGCGGCCTCCAGTTGCAGCATCAGCACCATGCGCACGGGCAGCGGGCCGCCGAGCACCGCGTCCATCCAGGGGGTGGAAATGGCGTAGGGCAGATTGGCCACGATCTTGCAGCCGGCCGCCAGGCCGGAAGGTAACCCCGCCAGGGGGTGATCCACGGCATCGTCTTCGAGCAGGTGCAGCTTCCCGGGATATTCGGCGGCGAGGGTGCTGCGCAGATGGGCGGCGAGCACCGGATCCTTTTCCACGGCCCACAGGTCGGCGCCGGCCTCGAGCAGGGCGGAAGTGAGCGTGCCGAGACCGGGGCCGACTTCGACGACCGTGTCGCCGGCGACGACTCCGGCAAGTTCGAGCGACTTGCGCACGATGTTGCCGTCCACGAGGAAATTCTGCCCGAGGAACCGCTTCGGCTGGTGGCCGAGGCGGGCGAGCAGTTCGCGTGTGGCGGTGGGCGAGAGCGGCATGGTCAGCCGGCCCGGGCCAGGGCGTCGAGCAGTGCGGCGGTGTCGGGCGTGCGCATCAGGGCTTCGCCCACGAGCAGGGCCTGCGCCCCGGCGGCACGCGCCCGGGCGGCCTCGGCCGGGCCGTGGATGCCGCTTTCGCTCACGGCGATGACGCCGGCGGGGAATTGCGGGATGAGCCGTTCGCTGAGGCCGAGGTCGGTCGTGAAGACCGCGAGGTCGCGGTTGTTGACGCCGATGATGCGGGCCCCGTGGCGGACGGCGCGGGCGAGATCGGCCTCATTGTGGATTTCGAAAAGCGCATCGAGGCCGGCGGCCTGGGCGGCGTCCTGCAGTTGGCGGATTTCGTCGTCGTTGAGGGCACGGACAATGATGAGGATCGCACTGGCTCCGGCGGCGCGGGCTTCCCGCACCTGGATGGGATGCACCATGAAGTCCTTGCGCAGGCAGGGCACGGCCGGGGGTTCGCTGCGGAAGCGCGTGGTGACGGCCATGAGGTCGTCCAGCGTTCCGCCGAAAAACCTTCCCGTCGGTGAGCACCGAAAGGGCGCTGGCCCCCGCCGCGCGATACTTCAGGGCCTGGTCGGGGGCGGCCACCCCGCTGGCGATGACCCCGGCGGAGGGTGAGCGGCGCTTGATCTCGGCGATGACCGCGAGCCGGCCGTCGGAGCGGCGCAGCGCCGCGGCGAAGGACGGCGGGCGGGGCAGGGCGGCATCGAGGGACGACAGTTCCGTCAGCGGGACGGGGCGGATGAGCGCGGCAATCTCCTGCCGCTTCCAGGCCATGATCTCGGTGAGTTTGTCGGTCATCCGGCCAATAGCCGCAAAGCCCGGGCCGGGGCGCAAGACGCAATCCAGGCGGAAACCTGAGACCTGAAACCTGAGACCTGAGACCTGAGTGTGCCAGAACCAAACCTGTACCATACAATTGAATCGCGAAGGACGCGAATGCTCGCGAAGAGATTCGGCACATCTGTTCAAGATTCAGGTTTCAGGTCTCAGGTTTCAGGTTTACCTTGGTCCTCGGCTGCGCCCGTCGGAACATTTCCCTTTGCGTTTTCCGCGTCAACTTGCGGCGATGATGGCATGAGCGCGATCGAAGAACTTCGCCGGACCATCGCCCGCCTGCGCGGGCCGGGCGGGTGTCCGTGGGACCAGGAACAGACGCATGGCTCGCTCGTGCGGTGCCTGATTGACGAGGTGAGCGAGCTGATCGACACGATTGACCGGCTGGACCTGCCGCACATGCGGGAGGAACTCGGCGACGTGCTGATCCAGGTGCTGTTTCATGCCCAGCTCGCCGAGGAGGCGGGGCATTTCGACCTGGAGGACGTGGCGCGCGAGGTGAACGAGAAACTGGTCCGCCGCCATCCCCATGTCTTCGGGGAAAACAAGCTCGGCACCTCGGAGCAGGTGCTGGTGCAGTGGGAGCAGATCAAGGCCGGGGAAAAAAAGAATGGCGTCAGCGCGACCGGGAGCGTCTTCAAGCCCCAGCCGCCGCGGCTGCCCGCGCTGATGTTCGCCGAGTCCGTCTGGAAACGGATCCGGGAGAAAAAGCTCACGGTGCCCGCCGGGGTGGACGTGGCCCAGGTCGAGGCGCTCGGCCGCCAGCTCGATGAGGCGATGCTGGGCCGGATGCTGTTTGAAATTGCCGCGGCCGCCCGCTCCCGGGGACTTGATCCCGAGGGGGCGCTGCGCCTGCACACGACCCGGGTCATGCGCGATGTCGAAGCCATCCACCAAGCCGCCAACGCCACCGGGACCGCCTGAGGCGCTCATCAACGAATGGTGGCAGCCGTTCGCGGGGTACCTGGCGCAGGAGCGCCGCTACTCGCCGTACACGCTGCGCAATTACCGGCAGGCCTTCGACGACTTCCACCGCTGGCTGGCATCCACGGGACTGGCCGGCCGCCGCTACGACGAGCTGACGGCCCGGGAGGTGCGTGACTTCATCATCGAGGCGCAGCGCCGCTATGGCCGGCGCACCCTGCACAACCATGTTTCCGGACTCCGGGCGCTGGCCAAGTACTGGCTGCGGCAGGGCAGGCTGCGGCGGAATCCCTTTGTGGGCGTGCCGCTGCCCAAGCTGGAAAAGCGGCTGCCCCAGTTTTTGACGGAGGAGCAAATGCGGCGCCTGCTGGCCGGGCCGCAGCGGCTGCTGGAGGCGCAGGGCATCGATGCCTTCACCGCGTGGCGGGACCGCCTCGTGATGGAACTGCTTTACGGCGGCGGGCTGCGGGTCAGCGAGCTGGTGGCGCTCAATTACGGAGCCATTGACCGCGACAGCGGCGTGGCGCGCGTGCTCGGCAAGGGCCGCAAGGAGCGCCTGTGTCCGCTGGGGCGGGTGGCGCTCGCGGTACTGGAAAAATTCCGGCGGGACCATGCCACCGACACCGGGCCGGAGGCGCCGGTCCTGGTGAACTCGCGCCACGGCCGGTTGGGTGTTGGCGAAGTCCAGAAACTGCTGAAACGCTATCTCGCCCTGGCCGGGCTTCCGCTCGGCCTCACGCCGCACAAGCTGCGTCACAGCTACGCCACGCACCTGCTGAATGCCGGGGCCGACCTGCGCCTCGTGCAGGAACTCCTGGGCCACAAGCAACTGGCCACAACGCAGATCTACACGCACGTGAGCGTGGCCCGGCTGCAGGAGATCTACGCCAAGGCCCACCCCCGGGCCTGAGCCGGCGGCCCTGCTGACCGGCCGCTGGCGGTGGATGGCGCATACTTAAGGTGCAACCATGTGAAGAGGCTGTGGATTGATGTAGGGCCGGACCTTGGTCCGGCCTTGATCGCGATGACGGCTGCGTGGGCACAACAGGCGTCACCAAGGTGACGCCCTACAGGACTGCTTTCAAATTCGGCTTTAGTAAGCGCCATTCCCCGCTTGCGGGCGCGGCTTGGCGCGCGCGCTCACCTACGACGCAGGCATTTGTGCGGCCGGAACAAATGACCGGGCCGGCCGTGCGGCGAAAGGCGTGTGCGCACTTGTTAATCCGGCCCCGCCTGTTAGGCTGAAATCATCGCCAGCCCAACCGTCATGTCCCAGCAAAGTTTCGCCGTTCTGTATTGCCGTCAGCTCGACCTGCCCCTGGCGGAATTCGAGCAACATATTTTCCGGCGCGCGCTTTACCAGCACGCGCGGCCGTTGACCTGGCTCCTGCAGCAGGGACGCAAGGACTACTTCCGGGCGGACGGGGAATTCATCGAGGATGTGGGCCGCCTGACCCGTTATGAGGATTTTTTCGCCGTGGCGCTGGACTACGGCCAGCATTATTCGAACGGCTGGTATCCGCGCCGCGTGCTGCGTCTGCGGATTTCGACCGAGCGCATGCGCCGGCTGGTGCGGGATGTCTTCAAGGCCACGCTGGATGACACGGAGCTCGCCGGCACGCTCGCGCCGTTCATGCAGTAGGGGGCGGCCAGCTGATGCGGCACCGGGAGGTCGGATAACTTGACCTGGCTGTAGGAGCGGCTTTATGCCGCGAATTTGCGCTCAATCGCGGCATAAAGCCGCTCCTACAGTTGATTATCCAAGCAGTTTGGATGAAGCCGGAACATCGGCTTCCGCATCATTGCCACTCAGGACTGCGTGCCGTAGTATTTCTTGTAGCTGCGGTAGTAGCGGTAGTTCGAATAGTACTCGATGCGCCGCGGCGAGAGGCCGTTGAGCACCACGCCGAGGATCTCGTTCTTCGCGTTCCGCATGGCCTTGATGTAAAGTTTGATGTGCTTCCGGTAGGCGCGGTTGAAGCGGCACACGTAGATGACCTCGTCGGTCCGCTCCGCGATCAGCAGGCTGTCGGTGACGGCTCCGAGCGGGGGCGAGTCCACCACGATGAGGTCAAAGTGCTTCTTGAGCCGCTCGAGCAGGTGGCCGAAGGCGGGGTTTTCGAGGATCTCGGTGGGACTCTTGGAACGGCCGCCGGAGCAGAGGAGGGAAAGATTGTCGGCGATCTTGATGATGCCCAGTGTGGGCTCGACCGTCAGGTCGCCTTCCAATTTGGCGCCGCCCTCGAACCACGTCATGAGCCCGGTGGTGTTCTGCTGCTGGAAATGGCGGTGGAGCATCGGCCGGCGGAGATCGCAGTCGATCAGCAGGGTCTTGCGGCTGTGCTTGGCAAAGCAGCCGGCGAGATTGCAGGAGATCAGGGTCTTGCCCTCGCCGGGGATGGTGCTGGTGACCAGAATGGACTTGGGAAAGTCGAGCTTGGAGTGGATCTTCACCGAGCTGTAGACGCTGAGGAAGGCTTCCACGCCCGGGGCCTGGGTGTCCGAAAGCATCAGCGAGTATTTCTCGGAATCCTTCATGGTCGAAAGGTCCGGAATGATGCCCAGGAGGTTGACGCCGATGAATGACTCCACGTCCCAGGTGCTCTTGATGCGGTCGTCGATGAAACTGAGGCCGATGGCGACACCGATAAACACGAGCAGGCCGAGGCCGATGCAGGTGCGGATGATTTTCCGGAGGTTCGGGGCGTAGGGCGAGCCCGGGACCTGGGCCTTGTCGAGCGGCCGCACGGGGATTTTCTCCAGGTACTTCGTGGTGTTGGTTTCGTTGAGGCGGCCGAGGATCTGCGTGTAGTTGGTTTTGGCCACGTCGGCGTCGCTCTTCAGGCTGTCGTAATCCACGCGCAGTTCGCGCAGCTTGAGGGCGCCCTGTTCGTTGCGGGCGTATTCGTCCTGCATCTTGATCTCGTTCTCGCGGGCATCATTGAGGCCGCTGGCAATGTCGGCGATGGCGAGGTCGATGGCCCGGTCAAGCTGTTCCTCGGTGACGGCGATGGCATTGCTGACATCGATCATCTTGGGATGGCGCTCCAGGTACCGCTCGGCGAGGCGGGCCTGGTCCTGCTTGAGATTGGCCAGCTGAGACTTCAGCACCGGCACGGTGCCATGGACCGCGATGGCGGCGATCTCGAGGAGGTTGCGGTCGGATTGCCGGAAGGCGTCAATCTGCGAGCTGAGCGTTTCCAGTTCGAGCCGCTTGAGCCGGGCGGCGGTGAGGGCCGAGTTGACGCTGCGCAGGCGGTCGTCGATCAGGCTCATGCTGCTGTCGAGCGAGACCAGATTGTGCTTCTGCATGTAGTCCTGCAGCTTTTGGGACTTCTGCTCGGATTCCTTGCGGAGCTGCTCGGCGCGCTCGCGGAGGTAATCGACGGCGACCTCATTCTTGCCGCTCAGGTTGTCGAGCAGGTAGCGGAGAAACTGGTCGACGTAGCGCTGCGCCACGAGGGCCGCCGCCTCGGGGTCCTGATGCCGGGCGGTCACAATGATCATCAGGCTGTTCCGGACCGACTCGATGTTGACGGAACCCAGGGCGCCGGCCGGGGAGGGCGGGGGCGTGCCCGGCTGGGCGTTCTTGAAGTAGGGCCGCTGGAGGACGGCGATTTCCTCCGGGGTGAAGGAGTCCACGATCCGGCTGCGCAGCTGGTTGCTGTTCAGGATCTGCAGGTAGGTGTTGAGGTCGATTTCGGAACGGATCGAGGCATCGACCACGCCCTGGGTGGTGACGATGGTCTCGGGTTTCTCGAACTGCATCGTGGCCGTGCTGGCGTACATCTTCGTCTCGCGCGCCTGCCAGTAGCCGACCGTGAGGGCGACGAGGACGGCCAGTGGCAGCGCGATCCACAGGCGCTCCCGCAGGATGATGTAATAGTCCCGCAGCGTGCGACGCTCGGAGAGTTGCTCGTCCTTCTCCAGGGAGGAAGGGATGGCGGGCGGTTTGCCGGATTGGTCTGACATTGTGGTGGGTGGGCGCGGGTCAGATGAGACGCTCCGGTACGTACACAATGTCGCCGGGCAGGAGGAGGAGTGAATTGTCGTCGGCCCTGGCACGGTCCTTGCCCTTGATCAGGCTCTCGACGTCCACGGTGAAGACCTGCTTGGTGCCGTCGGGATTGATGCGGGTGACGCTGACGGCCGTGCCCTTGGCCGTGTCGGTGAAGCCGTTGGCCTTCGTGACGAGCTCGAGCACGGTCATTGTCTGCTCGATCGGGAGCACGTACCGTCCGGGGCTCTTGATCTGGCCCTGGATGGAAACTTCCCGCGGCGAGTAGACCTCGACCGTGATGGTGACCTGCGGGTTGCGCAGGAACCGGCCCTCGCGATAGGCCGTCTCCACCGCCAGCTGCGCTTCGGCGATGGTGAGGCCGACCACCTTGATCGGGCCAAGCAGGGGCAGGTTGATGGTGCCCTTCATGTCGACGCGGCCGATGATATCGAGATCCGGCTCCTGGAAAACGCCGACGCGGATGCTGTCATTCGTCGCGAGGCGGTAGACCAGGGCCCTGCGCTGGTCCGGGGCGCCCTGATTGGCCTGTTGCGCCTGCAAGCCGCCGAGGCCCAGCGCGAACCACATCACCAACAGGGCGGCCAGGGAGAAGCTGCCGGACCGGCGGGAAAACTGGCGGGGGCGGTGCATGGTCAGAAGCGGGAGGACAGGTTCAGGTTGAGGCTGTTGCGTTCGAAATCCGCATAATCCAACGTAGACCAATTGTGAAAGTAGCCGTAGGTCAATCCGGCCTTGAAGTGTTCATTCAGGGTGTAGGTGACCCCGGCGTTCCAGAGGAAGAAGGTGTCGCGCCGGTTGGCCCCGGGCACGCCGAGGAATTTGTTGATGCCGTAGCCCGTGCCGGCGAAGAGCGCGATCCTGGAGTTCAGGGAATACTGCCCGTCGAGGTTGAAGGCCAGGGTGTCGATGTTCAGGTTGGTGGCGGAGGTGCTGAAATCCTTGGCCACCTGGGCCGTGAGGCTGCTGCGCCGGGACATGTTCCAAGTGGTGGCGACCGTGGCGGTGAGACCCCGGTAGTCGCCCTCGGTCGTGCCGCTGGGCTGGCGGATCTGGTAGCCGACCCGGAGGATGCCGGTCAATTTCGGGAGGATCTTGCCGGAAATGCCGACCGTGAAGGCGTGGTCGTCGAACGAGGTGGAAGCGGAGGTTTCGCCGTGGCGGTAGCGGTACCCGGCGAGGAGGTCGCGCTCGCTGGTGTAGACATAGAACAGATCCATGCTGGCGGTGTAGGTGTCCAGATCCACCAGGGCGGCGTTGTTCAGGTAGTCCAGCTGGTTGTAGCCGAGGAGACCGGAAAGGGAGTAGCGCTCGATCACGGGGTACTTGAAATGCACGCTGGCGTCGTAGAGCCAGGATTCGCTGCGCAGATTGTCGGCACTGTCCGCCCGGCTCTGCCGGGCCGCCCCGAGCTTGAGCGCACCGGTGGTGCGGCCGCTCTGCTTGGAAAACTCCGTGGAGAACCGGGGGTTCACGGCGTTCTGGTCGGTGTTGTCGCTGAAGCGGATGGCGTCGAGGCCGATGCTGCCATCGACGGAAATGAGGCCCGCCCGGCGCTTCAATTCCACGCTCACCCCGGCAGTGGTCAGGTAGTCCCCGCCGCTGAGCTGATTGGCAAAGACGTTGGAGTCCCAGCCGAAATCGACGGTCGCGGCCACGTAGAGCTGATTGCGGCCGTCGTTCAGGCTCACCAACCCATGGGCCGGGAGACAGATCAGCAGGGATGAAAGACCGGCAGCCAGACTGAGGCGGAACAGGGAGGAGGTTGCCATCCGGGCGAAGTTGCTTGGGGCCTAGTTGGAGCGCGGGATGGATGCCGCGCTGACTGTGACCTCGGGTGAAATGTCCGTGGGAGTGACCTCAATGGCAACTATTTCGTCCCCGGCGCCGGCGGCCTCGTCAAAGGCCGTGGAGTTTTCCTCGCCCGCCGCCTCGGAGTTTCCCTTGACGTCGAAATACACGGTTTTGCGCGCCATGCAGGCCATCGAAGCCTTGTCGCCGATGGAAATCAACTCATTGGCCGGAATATCCCGGATCTCGATGGTGCCGTCGGGCTTGATCAGGGCCTGCTGGCCCTGGGCCAGGGTCTGGCCGCCGGCGTCCAGGGTGCCGCCGCGGACGGTGATGTCGCCCTCGATGAGCGACACCTTGGTGCCCTCATTGCTGACCTCGATCACGGCCTTGCGGCCCTTGATGCGGATGGAGGCGTGGGGCGTGTTGAAATTCATGGTGGACCCCGCGGCGAGCTTGCTGGTGCAGAGGCCGACCAGTCCACGGGAAAGGTAGGTCACCGTCGAGGACATCGAAGGCTCCACCTCCATGTCATTGCGGTTGGGCGTGAAGGGCTCCTGGACGAATTTTTTCACTTCCATCCGCGTGGAGGGATCAAAATACAATCCGGTGCCGTTCGACAGGACGATGGCGTTCGTGCTCTCCTCCTTGGTCTCGAGGATCGTGCCCTGCGCCGTATAGACGGAACGCTTGGTGAGGTCATCAATGGTCTCACCCGTGTCGATTTGGGAGGTGCCCTTCACATCGGCCACATACAGCTTGCTGGTCGGATTTTTGCGGCGGCCCTGGGCGTCAAGGTTGCCCACCCCCAACAGAGAGACGAGGATGGCGCATATGGCCACTCGCGATACCAATGACAGTGGCTTGCTATAGTGCATGATTGAATGGATTTCGGAATTAGCGGTCGTGCGGAAAGAAGTAGGGGTTTAACCCTAATCGGGCAAGCGGATAGTTTGTCCTAGGCGACGACTATATTTAGAATCTTCTTCGGCACAAATATTATGCGCTGCACGGATTTGCCCATCAAATGGGGGGCGACCCGTTCGTGAGCCTTGGCAATCTCAAAAGCAGCTTCCTGACTGATGGTTGCGGGAACAAGCTGATCGCCCCGGTGCCTGCCGTTCACCTGGAAAACGAGCTTCACCATGGTGTTTTCCAACAGGTTGGAATCGTAGGCCGGCCAGGGATGTTGTCCAACCGACCCGGCTCCGCCCATTCGGGCCCATAGTTCCTCGGCGATGTGCGGAGCGAAAGGCGCGAGGATTTGCAGGAACGCCAGGATGGTGCGTCGGCTGACCTGCGGGGCCTTTTGGACCGCATTCATGAAAATCATCATCTGCGAGATCGAGGTGTTGAAACGCAGGTTCTCGATGTCCTCGCCGGTCTTCCTGATCGTCTCGTGGAGCAGCTTGATGAGTTCGGGCGCATCCTCGTGCGTGTCGGAGACCTTGGGATTGGGCTGGCCGTTCTCGCCGATGCATTCCCGCCAGACCTTGTGCAGGAAACGGTGCACGCCCTCGATGCCCTTGGGGTTCCAAGGCTTCATGGCCTCCAGCGGGCCGAGGAACATGAGATAGAGGCGCAGCGTATCGGTGCCGTAGCTCCGGATGATGTCATCGGGATTCACGACATTGCCGCGGCTCTTGGACATCTTCACGCCGTCCTCACCGAGGATGATGCCCTGGTGCAGGAGTTTTCGGAACGGCTCGGCCTGGGGCACGATGCCCAGGTCGAAGAGCACCTTGTGCCAGAAACGTGCGTAGAGCAGATGCAGCACGGCGTGCTCCGCCCCGCCGACGTACAGATCGGGCACGCCCCAATACTTCAACGCCTCGGGACTGGCGAGGGCGTCCGGATTCCTCGGATCGAGGAAGCGCAGGTAATACCAGCAGGAGCCGGCCCATTGCGGCATGGTGTTGGTCTCGCGGCGCGCGCGCATCCACTCGGTGCCGGCCGGGCGGGGTTGGGTCGCCGGGATGGCGGCACCCGTCAGGGCGTTGAACCAGACCTCGAGCCAGGCGGTTTCGTTGGCGAGGGGACTTTCACCGGTGCCGCTCGGCAGGTAGGACTGCACGTCGGGCAGTTCCAGGGGCAGGGCCGATTCGGGCAGGGGCAGCGCGTAGTGGGTGGTGCCGCCTTCGGCGAAGGTCACCGGTTGCGCCGGCAGGTCCGGGCGGAGCGCGGCGGCGTGCTGGTAATCGGAAGCGCTGACCCAGACGATCGGGAACGGCTCGCCCCAGTAGCGCTGGCGCGAGAAGAGCCAGTCGCGGAGCTTGTAATTGATGCGGCGCGAGCCGAGCTGCTGCGCTTCCAGCCACGCGGTGATCTTGGCCTTCGCCTCGGTCACATGCAGGCCGTCGAGGGAAAGATCGCCGTGGGTGCTGTTGATGGCGGGACCATCCCCGGTGTAGGCGTCGCCGGTGAAACCCTCCGGCGGCTGCACGGTGCGGATGATGGGCAGATCGTAGAGTTTGGCGAATTCCCAGTCGCGCTCGTCCTGCGCCGGCACGGCCATGATGGCGCCGGTACCGTAGCCCATGAGCACGTAGTCGGCGATCCAGACGGGCACCTTCGCGCCATTGACCGGATTGATGGCGTGGCTGCCGGTAAAGACGCCACTCTTCTCCTTGGCCGCCTCGGACATGCGTTCGACGTCGCTCTTGGCGGCGGTTTTCCTGCGGTAAGCTTCGACGGCGTCGCGCTGGGTGGCGGTGGTCAGCGCCGGCACGAGCGGATGCTCGGGAGCCAGCACCATGTAGGTGCAGCCGAAAAGGGTGTCGGGGCGCGTGGTGAAGATCAGCAGGTCGCCGAGCTTCGGGTCCTCGAGCTTGAAGCGCACCTCGGCGCCTTCGCTGCGACCGATCCAGGCCTCCTGCATCCGCTTGGTGGAGTCGGGCCAGTCGACGTCCTTGAGTCCGTCGAGCAATTGCTCGGCATAGGCCGTGATGCGCAGCACCCATTGGCGCAGGTTGCGCCGTTCGACGGGAAACCCGCCCACCTCGGACTTGCCGTCCACGATCTCCTCATTGGCCAGCACGGTGCGCAGCTCGGGACACCACCACACCGGACGCTCGTCCACGTAGGCCAGGCCCTTTTTGAACAGCTGGAGAAAAATCCACTGCGTCCAGCGGAAGTACTTCGGATCCGTCGTATCCACCTCGCGCTCCCAGTCGTAGGAAAAGCCCAGCGATTTGATCTGCCGGCGGAAGTTGACGATGTTGTTCTGCGTGTTGGCCGCGGGGTGCGTGCCGGTTTTCACCGCAGTGCGGCTCAATCTGACGAAAGTCGTAGTCTGTACAATGCGTTGCCATCGTTTGAATCGGTCAACTTTGAGGCTTTCATACCTGCGGTCAATCATGCTGAGCGGAGCGCCGGGACGGATCACACCGAGCATGCGAAGGAACCCGCGCCGACTTTGGTTGAAACCAGTCGCAATCACCGCGTATCCCTCTACGTCTTGAAACCATGATGCGTCTCCGCCTCCTTTCATTGCTCCTGCCGGTGATCCTGGCCGGTCCCCTGGCCGCGCAGGCCTCCGGTCCGCAGGCGCTCTGGGCCGAACGCGTGAAGTGCGTCGTGGCCGTGGAATTTTTCACCGAGACCGAACTGGACCGGCGCGCGACCGAGGTTTTCGGGGTGGTCGCGGACGAGGCCGGCACGATCATTTTTCCGGCGGCCGCGGTGAACCCGCGCGTGACCGCCGGCCAGCTGAAGGATTTCCGGGTCTATCTGCCCGGCTCGCCGGTGACGAAGTACTTTGCCGCCACCTATCTCGGGCCCGATGAATACACGGGCTGGCATTTCATCCGCGTGGAGGAAAAGGCCCGGCCGCTGCTCGTGCCTGTCAGCCGCTACGCCAGGGCGGGCAAAGCCTCACCGGCCGTCGCCGAGGAGCTTTGGGGCATCGGCCTGCGCAAGAAGGACGAGGACTTTGCGCCCTTTTTCCTGAGCAGCCGCGTGGCCATCATCCAGCAATTGCCGCAGCGCACCGCGGTGCTGGCGCAGGATGTGGCGGGGCAGGGGATGCCGGTCTTCAATCTCGCCGGCGAATTTGTCGGACTCACCGTCGGCGGCTTCGGCCAGACGTTCCTGCAATATTCCTCCCGCGACCGCGGCGGCCTGCCGGTGGTGATGGTCAATCCCGACGAGTCCAGCGCCGTAACACTGGCGGACGAGATCCTGCCGCATTTGGGGCGGATCCCGCAAAACACTGCCGGGCGGCCGCTGGCCTGGCTCGGCGCGAACGACCTGCAACCGCTCGATCCCGAGGTGGCCAGCTTCATGAAACTGGAGTCGCAGGCGGGACTGGTGGTCGGCGAAGTGCTGGAGGGCAGCCCGGCGGACAAGGCGGGTCTCCGCGAGCGCGACATCATTCTCACCTTCGACGGCCGGGCCCTGCCTTTATACAAACCGGACCGGGTGGTGGCGGCGTACCTGGATCGCGAGATTGACGGACGCAAACCCGGCGACCGGGTCAAACTCGGGGTGTTGCGAGGCGACCAGCGGCTGGAGATTGTCGCGACGCTCGAGGATGCCCCCACGCTGCCCCGCGAGGCGGCGCGCCGGTATTTCGATTACATCGGCCTCACCGTGCGGGCCTTCACTTATGCCGACGGGGCGGTCCGCCGCGTCAGGCTGGCTGATCACCGCGGCGTCATCGCCCATTTCTTGAAGGCCAATGCCCCGATCGTCGCCGCCGGTCTCCGCATCGATGATTGGATCAGGGAAATCGACGGTGTCGCCGTCCCCGACTTCGCCGCGGCGGTCGCCCGGCTGGAGGCGATCGAGGCGGATCGCGCCCGCAGCGAATTTGTGCTGCTGGTGGATCGGGGCGGCGAGACGGCGGTCCTGCGCGTGAAACTCAAATAATCAACCGAAAATCCCATGTTCACAGGCATTGTTGAAGAAAAGGGCACCGTGGTGGCGTTTACCGCCGGACAAAAGGCGTGGCGTCTGCAGATCGCCGCCAGCCTGGTGCGCAAGGACCTCGCGATCGGCGACAGCCTCGCGGTCAACGGCTGCTGCCTCACGGTGGCCGTCATCGAACCGGACACGCTGGGCTTCGATCTCCTCGAGGAGACCCGCCGGCTGACGAACCTCGGGGACCTGCAGCCGGGTTCCGGCGTCAACCTTGAGCGCAGCCTGCGTTTCGACGGCAAGGTCGGCGGGCATTTTGTCTCCGGCCACATTGACGGCTGCGGGACGATCGAGATTTTCGAGGCCCGCGGACAGGACCATTACCTGCGCGTCAGGACACCGGCCGGCGGCGGCCGCTACATTGTGCACAAGGGCAGCATCGCCATCGACGGGGTGTCCCTGACCGTGGCCGAAGTGGAAGGCGACAGTCTCGCCGTGTGGCTGATTCCCCATACCCTGAATGTGACCAATCTGGGTGAGAAGAAGGTCGGTCAGCGGGTGAACCTCGAGTATGACCTGCTGGGCAAGTATGTGGAAAAACTGACGGTGGGCCTGCGCGGCTGATTGCTCCCATGCGCGCATCCCTGACCGCCATCACCGAGGAATTGCAGCGGCTCAAGGCCGCCGGGGTGCGCGCCGTGCCGGTCACCGAGGAGGGATTGCGCAATCTCAGGGCGCAGATCGCCGCGCGGCGCACGGCCTTGCCGGCCGCGCCGAAGGCGGCCGTCCCACCTGCCGCCGAGCCGGCGCCGGTTCCCCGCGAACGGTCGGCCAGCGCTTTCACTCCGGCACCGACACCCGCACCCAAGCCAGCCGCTCCGACAGTGAAGGAACCGCCCCTGCCACCGGCACCCGCGGTGGTGCTGCCGGAGGGAGACAAGGCCGCGCGTTGGGCGGCTTTGCGGACGATGGTGTTGGGCGATCCGGTCTGCCAATCGCATGTCCGTCCGGGCAAGCAGGTGGTCTTTGGCGTCGGGAGCATCGAAGCGCGCATCATGTTTGTCGGCGAAGCCCCCGGGGCGGAGGAAGAGGTGCAGGGCGAGCCGTTCGTCGGTCCCGCCGGACAACTGCTGACCAAGATGATCCAGGGCATGGGCCTGAAACGCGAAGAGGTTTACATCGGCAACATCATGAACTGGCGCCCGGAAATGCCGGGTGGCAACGCCCAGGGGCAGGTGGGCAACCGCCCGCCGACCGAGGCGGAGATGCGCTACTGCCTTCCTTATTTGCGGGCCCAGATCGAGGTGGTGAATCCGGTGTTGCTGGTGGCGCTGGGGAAAACCGCGGCCGAGGGCCTGCTGGGGTTTCATACCTTCAAGGCGCTCGGCGACGTGCGCGGACGCTGGCATGAGTTCGCCGGTCGACCGCTGATGGTCACCTATCATCCCAGCTATATCCTGCGCGAGCCCACCAATCGTAAAAAGCGGATGATCTGGGAGGACCTGCTGCAGGTCATGGAACGCGCCGGATTGCCGGTCTCGGACAAGCAGCGCGGTTACTTTCTGGGCAAGTGACGAGGGCGGCGACTCTCAGCCGTGCGGATGCAGTCGGCGCTGAATTGCCTCGGCCCCAGGTGCTTGCGCAGGCCGCCAGCTGTGCCCGAGGGGGCCTCGCCGCATCGTTACGGCTCAGGGGCGCTTGATCAGCTGTTCCAGGCTCACCTTGGCCTGGGCGAATTCCCGGCGGATGGACTCGATCATCTCGTTGACGCCCGTCAGCCCGTCCTTGCGCGAGTGCTGCTCGAGTTTCTCCGCCGCGCTGCGCAGGAGCATGGCGCCCATGTTGGCCGCGCTGCCCTTGATGCTGTGGGCGGCCCGGGTGAAGGTGGCGGTGTCGCCCGCGGCCAGGCTCTGCTCCAGATCGGCGATGCGCTGGGGGGTGTCCTCGAGGAAAATCAGCGTCAGTTCGCGCAGGAACTCATCGTTGTCGCCGGGATTCAGACTGCGCAGGTTTTCAATGGCCTGGGGATCTATGACGGGCGGTTGCGACATGGTAAGGGATTGGCCGTCAGGATGAAGTGCCTTGGACCGGCACCAATCTGTTTTCTTTCGCCATCGTGGCAAGAGTCCAGTGGCGGGCGGGGCGGGGCCGGCCCGCCGGGCGGCCCCGCGGGCGGGCGCGGGGGCCCCCCGGGGGGGGGGGGGGGGGCGGCGGGGGGGCCGGGGCGGGGGGGGGGCCCCGCGGGCCCCCCCCCCCCCCCCCCCCCCCCGCCCCCCCCCGGGGGGCGCCGGCGCCCGCGGGGAGCCAAGGACGTGGGGCGGGAATGCCTAAATCGATGCATCAGCGAATCCAAATGCGTTGATGTTCGTACTTGCGAAACGACGGCGGCCCTGTCTAGTTGCCTACCTTTATCTATGGCTAACTCCTTTGTATTTTCCTCTGAGTCGGTGGGCGAGGGGCATCCTGACAAGGTTGCGGACCTCATTTCGGACAGCGTCCTTGACGCCTGCCTGGCGCAGGACCGTCACAGCCGCGTGGCCTGTGAAACCATGGTCAAGTCCAACATGGTGATCCTGGCCGGCGAGATCACCACCAGCGCCAAGATCAATTACGAGGCCATTGTGCGCGAGGCGATCCGCGACATCGGCTATGTCAACTCGGATGACGTGTTTCATGCCGACCAGGTCTTCATCAACAATTACCTGACCCGCCAGTCACCTGACATTGCGCAGGGTGTGGATGCCAAGAAGGCCAAGGGCAAGAAGACGGCGGAGCAGGGGGCCGGCGACCAGGGCATCATGTTCGGTTACGCCTGCAGCGAGACTCCCGAGCTGATGCCCACGCCGATCATGTTCGCGCACCGGCTCGGGCGCGAGCTCACCAAGGTCCGCAAGTCCGGCGCTGTCGCCTGGCTCCGGCCCGATGCGAAGACCCAGGTCTCGATCCGCTACGAGAACGACAAGCCCGTCGAGGTCGTGAACGTGGTCATTTCCACGCAGCACACCGCCGATGTCTCCCACGCCACGATCGAGAAATACCTCATCGAGAACGTCGTGCGGAAGGTGATCCCGGCCGGCATGCTGAACCGCCGCACCGAGTTTCTGATCAATCCCACCGGACGTTTTGTGATCGGTGGACCGCAGGGTGATTCCGGCCTCACCGGCCGCAAGATCATCGTGGATACCTACGGTGGCTGGGGCCGCCACGGCGGCGGCGCCTTCTCGGGCAAGGACCCCTCCAAGGTCGACCGCTCCGCCGCCTACATGGGCCGCTGGGTCGCCAAGAACATCGTCGCCGCCGGCCTCGCCACCCACGCCGAGATCCAGTTTGCCTACGCCATCGGTCACCCGAAGCCCGTCTCGGTCCGCGTCGAGACGTTTGGCACGGCGAAGATCGGCATCTCGGATGAGCAGATCACCGCCGCCGTCCAGGAAGTCTTCAGCTTCAAGCCGGCCGACATCGTCAACGAACTGAATCTCCTGCGTCCAATTTACCGCCAGACGACCAACTACGGGCATTTCGGCAAAACCGGCCTGCCGTGGGAACATACCAACAAGGCGGCGGAACTGAAGGCCCTCATCTTCGGCACCGCCTGATCGTCTCCAACTTCATCACAGATTTATCTTATGGCTAATACTGCTACCGCCGCTGCATCGGCGACCAACGACTTTCATGTGCGCGACATCACCCTGGCCGACTGGGGTCGGAAGGAAATTTCCGTCGCCGAGCACGAAATGCCCGGCCTGATTTCCGTCCGGAAAAAATTCGGCCCGGGCAAGCCGCTCAAGGGCGTGCGGATCACCGGTTCATTGCACATGACCATCCAGACGGCGGTGCTCATTGAGACCCTCGTTGAACTCGGCGCCGATGTGCGCTGGGCCTCGTGCAACATTTTCTCCACCCAGGACCACGCCGCGGCGGCCATCGCCAAGACCGGCGTCCCGGTGTTCGCCTGGAAGGGCGAGACCTTGGAGGAGTACTGGGATCTCACCTGGCGGGCGGTCAGCCATCCCGGCGGCAAGGGTCCCCAGCTCGTCGTCGACGACGGCGGCGACGTCACCCTGCTCCTGCACAAGGGGGCGGAGTTGGAAAACGGCTCCGATTGGGTCAACTCGCCTTCGTCCTCGCATGAGGAACAGGTCATCAAGGACCTGCTGAAAAAGATTCACGCCCAGGATCCGCTGGTGTTCACCCGCATGGCCAAGGAATGGCGCGGCGTCTCGGAAGAGACGACCACCGGCGTGCACCGCCTCTACCAGCTCCACGAGCAGGGCAAGCTCCTGGTGCCCGGCCATCAACGTCAACGACTCCGTCACCAAGTCGAAGTTCGACAATCTCTACGGCTGCCGCGAATCGCTCGCCGACGGCCTGAAGCGCGCCACCGATGTCATGATCGCCGGCAAGGTTGCCTGCGTCTGCGGTTACGGCGATGTCGGCAAGGGCTCGGCCTTCTCGCTGAAGGGCTTTGGCGCCCGCGTCATCGTGACCGAGATCGATCCCATCAATGCGCTGCAGGCCGCGATGGAAGGCTTTGAGGTCAACACCATCGAGTCGACCCTGGGAACGGCTGACATCTACGTCACCACCACCGGCAACCGGGACATCATCACCTATGAGCACATGCTCAAGATGAAGGACCAGGCCATTGTGTGTAACATCGGCCACTTCGACAATGAGATCCAGGTTGACCGCCTCTATAAGGCTCCCGGGGTGCAGCGCATCACCATCAAGCCGCAATACGACCAGTTCGTGCTGCCGAACGGCCGCAACATCTACCTTCTGGCCGAGGGCCGTTTGGTGAATCTCGGGTGCGCGACCGGTCATCCGTCCTTCGTGATGTCGAACAGCTTCACGAACCAGACCCTGGCCCAGCTGGACCTGTGGAAGAACCGCGATACCTACGCCATCGGGGTTTACCGTCTGCCCAAGCACCTCGACGAAGAGGTTGCCCGCCTGCATCTGGAAAAGATCGGAGCGAAGCTCACCGTGCTATCGAAGGATCAGGCCGCGTATCTCGGTGTTCCGGTCGAGGGACCGTACAAGCCCGATCATTACCGGTATTGAGCGGGGTCAGCAACAACCCCAAGCCCGCACTCGAAGTGCGGACTTGGGGTTGTTGTGTTTAGCTAAGATGCGTGGGACCAAGTAGGGCAGGTCTCCGACCTGCCTTTGCACGTTTCATTCGCAGATAAGCGTGAAAATGGCAGGTCAGAGACCTGCCCTGCTGAAAGGCAGGACTTCTCCAAATGATAGGTAGGGCGAGGCGTCCTCGCCGAGCCGTCCGGGTTGTCTAGCGGTGCGGGCTGGCGCCGGGGCTATCCAGAAAAATGTTGTGGAGTTACCGGGGAAGTAGCTGAATCCGCGAAACTTCAGCCGGCTGATCCATTGAGGGCCTGCCGGTGAAGTTGAGGACAAAACAAATCCCTGCACTTGCACCTGCCCCCGCCGCTGAGTCGGCCTGTCCCTGCTTAATCCACCTACCACGACCATGAAGACCGCCATCTCCCATGCCCGCGAAAATGTGCCGCATGCCTCACTCGCCAACAGCCAGAAGCGATCATGGTTGATGGCGACCGGCCTCTTGGGACTTGGGCTGCTCGGCCTGCTCACGGGCTGCGAGACGACCGCGGTCACGCCGACATCCGGCACCGCTCCGGCCGCCGAAGTGGCCGCTTCGGGCGAGGTGTTCAACCTGCAGGAGGGCGATGTGCTGAAGATTTCGTTCCCGGGGGCACCGAATCTGGATTCCACCCAGACGATCCGGCGCGACGGCAAGATTTCCCTGCCGATGGTGGGGGAGGTGGCGGCGATTTCCTTCACCCCGACCGCGCTCGAGGCCGAACTGCGCAAGCTGTACGCCAACCAACTCGTCTCCAATGAGGTTTCCGTCGTGGTGGTTTCCTCGTCCTACGCCGTGTTTGTTTCCGGCGCCGTGCTGCGTCCCGGCAAGATCATGGCCGACCGCCCGCTGTCAGCCCTCGAAGCCGTCATGGAAGCCGGCGGGTTTGACCGCGCCAAGGCGGACATGACCGCCGTCAAGGTGATCCGCCAGGAGGACGGCCAGACCAGGAACTACGTTTTGAACCTGAAGCAGATCCTCGACGGCGGCGCCGCCAAGCCCTTCTACCTGAGAAAATCCGACATCATTTACGTACCGGAAAAGTTCTCCTGGTTCTGAGCCGGGCACATGTGTTGAACCACAGATTCACACGGATAAACACAGATAGAAGGCGAGCTCCGGCCCCGCCCCGGGCCCGCGACCTCCCTGTACATCGCCCTTTTTGGTTTCCCGGGGGTGTGTTTGGGCCCCCCTGACCGGTCGCCTTGAGGTGGAACCAAGCATGCATCCTTTGCGAATTGGCGTGACTCGGGGTGGGCCCTGCCGCTGATCTGATGGCCATCCCGATGCAGTCGCACGTCCCCGCGTCACCCTCGATCTCACTGAATCCCGCGCTGATCACCCGGCTCATCGGGGCGATGGCGCTGTTCCTGATCCTCGCCAGCACGGCGGTGCACCTGGCCGCCCACTTCAGCGGGGATTACCGCAACATCGGATTGATGCGTAAATTCAACGTTGATGAGGAGTGGAATATTCCCTCGTTCTTTTCTGTATTGATGCTGCTTTTTGCCGCGTTGCTCCTGGCGGTGGTGACGGCGCTCGAACGGAAACGGTCTTCGGCCCATGCCCTGCACTGGACCGTGCTGACCTTGGGTTTCCTCTTCATGGCCGCCGACGAATTGGTTTCGCTCCACGAAAAGCTCAATTTGCCAATGCACCGACTGCTCGCGAAGGAAGAACTGGGAATATTCTATTTTGCGTGGGTCATACCTGGCATCGCGGTCGTAATGGGGGTGGGCCTGTTTTTTCTGAGGTTTCTCCTCCAACTTCCCGGGCGGACGAAGCGATCATTCATCACCGCCGGGTTGCTCTACATCGGCGGCGTGATCTGCATTGAATTGATCGCCGGCCGGCACGCCGAATCCTACGGCTTTAACAATCTTACCTACTCGATTTTAACATTGGTCGAGGAGAGCCTCGAAATGGCGGGCGTCGTCGTGTTTATCGATGCACTTCTGCTTTACCTGTCTGAACACCATGGCGAAATTCAATTTCGCCTCTCGAACACCAGTGGTGCAATAGAGGCGGAACCCCGCTGATTTTTTAGGAACACCGCCCATGATCTATCTCCTCGGAGGCTCCGGTTACGTTGGCACCGCCTATCAGGCCCTGCTCACCCGCAAGGGCATCCCCTTCCGCAACCTGCGCCGGGCGGACCTTGACTACACGCAGACCGCGGTGCTCACCGACCTGCTCCGCCGCGAAAAGCCGGCGTTCCTCATCAACGCCGCCGGCTACACCGGCAAGCCCAACGTGGACGCCTGCGAACTGCACAAGGCCGAGTGCCTGTTCGGCAACGCCGTGCTCCCCGGCCGCATCGCCGAGGCCTGCACCGCGGCCGGCGTGCCGTGGGGGCATGTCTCCTCCGGCTGCATCTACACCGGGGCGCGGCCCGACGGGAAGGGTTTCACCGAGACCGACACGCCCAACTTCACCTTCCGCACGGACAACTGTTCCTTCTACTCCGGCACCAAGGCGCTCGGCGAGGAGGTGCTCGCCGCGCCCGACGTCTACATCTGGCGGCTGCGCATCCCCTTCGACCACGTGGACGCGCCGCGCAACTACCTCTCCAAGCTGATGCGCTACCAGCGCCTGCTCGAGGCCGCCAATTCGATCTCCCAGCTGCATGAGGTCTGCGCCGCCACGCTCGCCTGCTGGGAAAAGCGCGTGCCCGTGGCATCTACAATGTCACCAATCCCGGCCAGGTAACCACCCGCGAGGTGGTGGACCTGATCAAGGCCAGCGGCGTCTGCACCAAGGAGTTCGCCTTCTTCAAGGATGAATCCGAGTTCATGGCCACCGCCGCCAAGACCCCGCGTTCCAACTGCGTGATGAACTCCGCCAAGCTCGCCGCCACCGGCATCAAGGCCTGACCGAGGTCCACGAAGCGATCGCCCGCGACCTCAGCCACTGGGCCTGCGTCCAGTTGAAGCAAGTTTAAGTTTAAGACACAACCGACTGACTTGACCACTTTCGTGTCCATCCACCTGCTCAGACTTCAACTTTCAACTTAAACTGATTTTCTGAATGAAAATCCTCATCACCGGCGGCTGTGGTTTTATCGGCAGCAATCTTGTCCGGCTGCTGGTCACCACCACGGAGCATGCCGTCTTGAACGTCGATGCGCTCACCTATGCGGGCAACCGTCACTCGCTTGACGACCTGGCGGACCATCCGCGCTACCGTTTCGCGCAGGCCGACATCTGTGAGACCGCGGCGCTGACGCGGCTATTCGCCGACTTCAAGCCCGACTGGGTCATGCATCTCGCCGCCGAAAGCCATGTGGACCGCTCCATCGACGGACCCGGCGCCTTCATCCAGACCAATGTCATCGGCACTTATACCCTGCTGCAGGCCGTCCGCGTCCATTTTGACGCGCTCACCGGCGCCGCCAGGGAGCGCTTCCGCTTCCTGCATGTTTCAACCGACGAGGTCTACGGCTCCCTCGGCGAAACCGGGCTCTTCACCGAGGAAACCCCTTACGATCCGCATTCACCGTACTCGGCGAGCAAAGCCGCTTCGGACCATCTCGCCCGCGCCTGGGCCGATACCTACCGCCTCCCCGTCCTGGTGACCAACTGCTCCAACAACTACGGCCCCTACCAGTTTCCCGAAAAACTCATCCCCGTCGTCATCCTGAAGGCGCTGCGCGGGGATCCGATTCCCGTCTACGGCAAGGGCGAAAACATCCGCGACTGGCTCTACGTCGGGGATCACGCCGACGCCCTACACACCGTGGTCGCCCGCGGCCAGGCCGGCCAGACCTACAACATCGGCGGCTACAACGAGCGCCGGAACCTCGACCTCGTCCGCCTCCTCTGCAGTCTGCTCGACGAACTGCGTCCGCGCACCGACGGCCAGCCCTACGCGAGCCAGATCAAGTTCGTCACCGACCGCCCCGGCCACGACCTCCGCTACGCCATCGACGCCACCAAGATCAAGCGCGAGCTCGGCTGGACGCCAAAGCAGGACCACACCTCCGGCTTCCGTAAAACCGTGCAGTGGTACCTCGATAACCAGCCCTGGTGGCAGTCCATTCTTGACGGCAGTTACAAGCTCGAGCGGTTGGGCGCGGGCGCCCAACCGCCCGTTTAAGTTCTAAGTTTAAGTTGAGGGCATGAAATCCGCCGATGAGTCCTTTGAGAAGCTGGAGGTTTGGCGACGTTCGCATTCGCTTAGCATTGAGCTCTATCGGCTGCTGGCCAAATGTCGGGACTTGGGATTTAAGGATCAGATCACTCGCTCGGGAAACAGCATAGCCGACAATGTTGCCGAGGGCGCCGTACGCAGCGGGAAAGGTGAATTCAAACAATTTCTGAGTTACGCCAAAGGCTCTGCCGGAGAGACGCGCTCCCAAGTACTGCGAGCCAAAGCCTTGGGTTATATCCCTGCCGACACTTGCGAAAACCTGGTCTCCGAACTGCGCCAAATCTCGCGTATCATTCACGGCCTGACCAAATCCCTCGAACGCTGACCGAAGGCTGATTGCTTAAACTTAAACTACTACTTCAACTACCCCATGCCCCGCAAAGGAATCATTCTAGCCGGAGGATCAGGCACACGCCTGTATCCCCTGACCATCGCCGTCTCCAAGCAACTGATGCCGGTGTACGACAAGCCGATGATCTACTATCCGCTGTCGGTGCTCATGCTTGCCGGCATCCGCGAGGTGCTGGTCATCTCCACGCCCACCGACCTGCCGCTGTTCCGCAAGCTGCTGGGTGACGGGGCCAACCTCGGACTAAAGTTAAGCTACGCAGAGCAACCCAGCCCGGACGGACTGGCGCAGGCCTTCCACATCGCGGGCGATACCGGATTCCTCACCGGGAACGAACCCTCCGCCCTGGTCCTCGGCGACAACCTGTTCTACGGTGCCGAATTCGTGGAGTCCCTAGCCGAGGCCGATGCACGTACGCAGGGCGCCACCATCTTTGGCTACCATGTGGCCAATCCGACGGCTTACGGCGTGGTCGAGTTCGCCGCCGATGGCCGCGTGCTGTCTCTCGAGGAAAAGCCCAAACAACCCAAGTCGAACTACGCGGTCCCCGGACTGTATTTCTACGACCAGGACGTCGTCACCCTCGCCCGCAGCCTCAAGCCGTCGGCCCGCGGCGAACTGGAGATCACCGATCTCAACCGGCTCTACCTCGACGCCGGCAAGCTGCACGTCGAACTCTTCGGCCGCGGCACCGCCTGGCTCGACACCGGCACGCATGATTCGCTCATCGAGGCCGCCCAGTTCGTGCACGTGCTGGATAACCGGACCGGACTCAAGATCGCCTGCCTCGAGGAGATTGCGTATTCCCCAGGGCTGGATC
>JADJZJ010000002.1 GCA_016715765.1 Opitutaceae bacterium | reverse complement strand
GTAGCGCCGAGCTTCAGCCGGCGCTGCTCACGCCTCATTCGCGTTACATTTGCCCGTGCGCCAGTGCCGGCTGAAGTCCGGCACTACTCGATCGGCACCGACAGCGTCGCCACGGCGCCGCCGCCTTCGCGATTCGCCAGCGCCACGTCTCCGCCGTGCAGATGAGCGATTTCCCGCACCAGTGCCAGACCCAGCCCGGTGCTCTTTCGCCCCGTCTCGGGCCGCGGCAGCGAATAAAAACGGTCGAACACCTGCGGCAGCGCGTAATCCGGCACGCCGGGTCCGCGATCCGCCACGGTGAACACCACGCGGCCCTGGGCGCTGCGCACGGTCAGGGCCACCTCGCTGTCAACCGGGGAAAAATCCAGGGCGTTCTGCAGCAGGTTGACGAGCGCCTCGCGCAGCAGCACGCGCTCGCCGGCCAGCGTGCCCTCGCCCGCCTCGACCACCAGCCGGACCCGGCGGGCGGCGAATGCCGGCTGCATCACCGTCGCCGCCGCCTGTGCGAGTTCCGTGCCTGGAATGCGCTCGGTCCGGCCCAGGGCCTTGCGCGCCTCGAGCGAGGACAGTTCCAGCAGCCGTTCGATGATCTGCTGGATGCGCGCGGCCTCGCCGCGGATGTTGCCGAGAAACCGGGCGCGCTCCTCCGCCGGCATGTCCTCACCCATCAGTTCGGCCGCGCCGCGGATCGCCGCCAGCGGCGCCTTCACCCCATGGGCCATGGCCTGCGTGTAGCGCTCCGCATGCTGCCGCCCCTCCAGTGCGTCTCGCATCTCCTCGAACGCCGTGCCCAGGTC
This sequence comes from Opitutaceae bacterium, assembly GCA_016715765.1. Classification (GTDB taxonomy): domain Bacteria; phylum Verrucomicrobiota; class Verrucomicrobiia; order Opitutales; family Opitutaceae; genus UBA2377. The sequence goes on along the minus strand of JADJZJ010000002.1, from coordinate 199,220 downwards.
GCGCAAAGTCCGGCCCGGGAGCGGCGGCGCCGCCACCGGCCGGCCGTCGCGCACCGCGCGGGCGTAGGCGGTGAGCTGTTCGAGCGGCGCGATCACCCACGCGGCCACGAGCAGCAGCACGAGCAGGAGCGCAATGCCGCCGCCGACCGCGCCGATCACGATGCGCCGCTTCGCCGCCGCCACGAGGGTGTTGATGCCGCGGGTCGGCTTGCCGGCGGTCACCACCCCGCAGATGCGGCCTTCATGGCGGACCGGGGCGGCGACATAGAGCACCTGCGTCTCATCGTCGTCGTCCACGTCGCGCGTGGACCGGGCGCCGTACGCACCCCGCAGCGTGCGGGCGACGTCGTTCCAGCGGGAAAAATCCCGGCCCTCGTTCCGGCCGGTCGAATCAAACAGCACCCGGCCCTGCGCGTCGGTGACATAGACCCGCAGGTCAATGGCGGTCTTGTGCAGCGAGAATATCCGGGCCTCGAATTCCCGGCGCTGCGCGCCCGCAAATGCGGCGCGGAGCCCCTCCACCCCCGGGCCGGCCGCCGTCGTGCTTTGCTCCAGCTGCGAGGCAAGCACCACCGCGACATCCACCAGCGACTCCTCCATGGACTCGAGGTAGCGCGGCCGGATCTGGTCCAGCGTCCAGCGCGCGATGAAGTACCCGCCGGCGCAGTAGATCGCCAGCAGCACGAGCAGAAGCCGGAGACGCAGGCTCACGTTTCCTCCCGCAGGGCGTAGCCCAGCCCGCGATGCGTCACGATCGGGTCGGCCGCGGGGGCGATCTCTCGCAGCTTGGCGCGGAGCAGCTTGATGTGGGCGTCCACGGTCCGGTCCAACGCCGCCCCGGGATCGTCCCACGCCGCGGTCATGAGCTGGTCGCGGCTGAACACCCGGCCGGGGGCCGCCACCAGCACGGCGAGCAGACGGTACTCGTTGCGGGCCAGTTCCAGCACCTGGCCGCGGTAGCTGATCCGGCAGCGCGCCGCATCATGCCGCCACACGCCGTCGGACGCCGGGGCGGCCGCGACCGGCCCGGTGCCGGTGCGGCGCAGGACCGCCCGCACCCGCGCGGTCAGTTCCCGCGGACTGAACGGCTTGGCGAGGTAATCGTCCGCGCCGAGCTCGAGGCCCACGATGCGGTCCACCTCGGCGCTGCGCGCCGTGAGGAAAATGACCGGCACCGCACTCAGCCGCCGCAGCTCGCGGCAGACGTCGAACCCGCTCATGTCCGGCAGGCCGATGTCCAGCACGACGAGCGCGACCGGTTGCTGCGCCAACGTCGCGAGCGCCTCGCGGCCCGTGGTTCTCCAGAGCGGCGCAAAGCCCTCGGTCTTCAGCGCATAGGTGATGGTCTCCGCAATGGGCGGCTCGTCTTCCACGACCAGAATCGTCGGGCGGGTGTCGGGCATCCGCAGCTTTCTGCCGGGTGCGTCAGCCGGAGGCAAGCCGCGGGGTATGGCCGGGGTATGACCGAATCTTTCTCTTTCTTCTTAATCTTTCCCTTTCTCCCGGATTGGAGGTCGGTAGCGCCGGGCTTCAGCCGGCGTTGCTCCCGCCTCATTCGCCGTGCGCCTGTCCGCACGCCAGTGCCGGCTAAAGTCCGGCACTACGAAACGAGGGAACGCTGATCTCTGAATCCGCAGTCCGAACGCCTTGTGCCCAATTAGCGATGATTAGCGCAGATTAGCGTTCCCACCGGTTTGGCCCACTTCCTCCACCCTTTTTATTGCACCAGCAGCCAGACCACCATTCCCAGGCCGCCGACGAGCACCAGCGCCAGCAGCGCATAAATCATCCATTTCACCACCTTGACGAGCGCCCAGAGACCCACGGCCAGCACGACGGCCACGCAGGCCACCACCAGCCACGCGGGGTAGGCGGCGAGCGAGTCCAGCATCACGGGCAGCATTTCCATGCCCCGTTAAGCCGGTCGCGGCAGCCCGCTCCAAGCAAAATGATTTGCCCCGCCCGGCGAGCCCCGCCCCACTGCCCCCATGCACTCGAAGCCCCAACTGCTCGCCTGGCTCACCTGCGACGGCGTCCACCTGGATCCCGCGACCGGCAAGCACACCATCCTCGGCGTGTTCTCCAACATCCGCGCGCACCGCTTTCCCGTCACGCACCCGTTCATGATCTGGTTCATGACCCTCACCGACTGCGCGGCCGGTCCGCACAAGATCCGCATCCTCCTCGGGGTCGATCCCACCCAGATGCAGCTGCTGCTCGAAAGGACCTTCGAATCACCCGGCCCCCTCCAGCGCATCAATCTCATCAACGAGATCCGCAACCTCTCCTTCCCGGCGGCCGGCGACTACTCGATCACGATCGAGGTGGACGACGAGCCCATCCTCGCCACGAGCCTCGCCGTCACGTCCTGAACCCGCCCCAACCGGACCGTCACTTCCGCAAAATTCATGGACCAATCCCCCGCTCCCACGTTCGAACTCATCGGTGTCGGCAATCCGATCATGGACCTGCTCGCGCACGTTGATGACAATTTTCTCCGCCTGCATGTCGCCGGCGACAAGGGCGGCATGATCCTGGTGGATCACGACGACATCGCCGCGCTCGTCAACAAGGCCGGCGGCCAGATCGCGATGATGCCCGGCGGCTCCGCGGCCAACGCCACGCTGGGCGCCGCGCGGCTCGGCCTGCGCACGACCTACCTGGGCAAGATCGGCGGCGACGCCACCGCCGAGGCCTACCTCGGCAATTTCATCGCGGCCGGCGGGGACGGCTCCCGCTTCAAGCGCGCCACGCTGCCCAACGGCCGCTGCCTCTCGCTGGTGACGCCCGACGGCCAGCGCACGCTGCGCACCCACCTCGGCGCCGCCATGACCCTGCATCCGGACGAGATCACCGCGGCCGATTTCGCCGGCGCCCGGCACGCCCACATCGAGGGTTACCTGCTCTTCAACCCCGCCCTCGCCGACAAGGTTGTGCGCACCGCCCGGGCCGCCGGTTGCACCCTCAGCATCGACCTCGCGTCCTTCGAGGTCGTCAACGTCGCCCGCGACTGGATCTACGCCCAGCTCCGCGAGGGCGTGGACGTCGTCTTTGCCAACGAGGACGAGGCCGGCGCGCTGTTCCAGCGCCGCGACGACTACGCCAACTTCGCCCGCGAAATCGCCCGCTTCGGCGGCATCGCCGCGGTGAAAATGGGCAAGGACGGCGCGTGGATCGCGCACCAGGATGCGCTGCACCGGATAGCGCCCATCCGCGCCGAACGCGTCGTGGACACCACCGGGGCCGGCGATTCATGGGCCGCGGGTTTTCTCTACGGCCACCTGCGCGGCGCCTCGCTGCCGGCGGCCGGCGCCATCGGGTCCCTGCTCGGTTGCGAAACCGTGCAGCATCTCGGCGCAGCCATTCCGGATGTGCACTGGCCGCGCGTGCGCAGCGCCGCGGAGGCGCTGTTGAAGGAGTAGGATTGCGGTTTCACGGCTTGTCATTCTGAGCGCATTTGCGCAGCGAGGGCAGGCCAGACCGCTCGCGGGCGCGGATTGGGCGCGCGCTAGCGCGCTGACCTACGGCGCCGCCTCCTCACCGAAACCACTTCATCAACTCCGCCGCCACCAGCTTGTGGCCGGCGAGATTCGGGTGGTTGCCCGATGACATCAGGGTGGCGAGTTTCGTCCCCTTTTCCACCCGGCGCCGGAACACCGCAAAGCTGTCCACCAGGCCCACGCCGTGCTCCGCCGCCAGCGCGCGCACCTGGGCGGCATGCTGCACCAGGGAATCGGCCGGGTCGGACAGCGACGCCGCCTGGTCCGGGGTCGGCGTCAGCAGCAGCACCGGGACCCTGGCCAGTTTCGCCTGCCTGATCATGACCGTCCACGCCCGGCGCGCCGCCTCCAGGCCGTCGCCCCGGTCGTTGAGGGCATAGTCAATGGTGATGACGTCGGGCCGGTGTGGCAGCACATCGGCCGCAAAGCGCCCCGCGCCCTGCACGGAGGTTTCACCGCCGATGGCGGTCACGATGACATTGATCACCGCATGCGGAAATCGCCGGGCCAGCGCCACGTGCAGCAGGTGCGGATAGGATTCCATGGTCCGGATCTCCGGCGTCATGAAATAGCCGGAAGGCACGCTGTGGCCGTGGCAGACCACATGCAGGGTCCGGTTCTCCGGCCAGTCCACGCGGGCCAGCCGCGAAAATTCCGCAAGATAGGTGGCGGGATCGGCGATCACGGGGGTCTTCACGAGGGCCACCGTACGGTGCGCGCCGTCAAAATCACGGCAAAAATAAATTGACAGATTACTCTGCGTTGCAGAGTAGTCTGCCATGAACCCCACCAAGGACGAAGCGACCGCGGCCCTGGCGGCGGTCGCCCGGAGCCAGGCCGCGCTGCGCCAGGCCTTCCGCGCGCACAACGGACACTATTACCTCTGGCTGTGGGGCGTCGTCTGGGCGCTCATGGCGCTCAGCGCCCACTGCGGCGGGCCGGCCGCCATCCAGCGCTATTTTCCCCTGCTGTGTCTCGGCGGCGGTGTCGCCTCCGGCGCCATCGGGCTGCTCCAGCGGCGCCAGGTGCGCATCGCCACCGACTGGCGCTTCCTCGGCGTGCTGGGCACCCTGCTCGGGTTTGGCGTGATCTGGCTGCTGGTCCTGCAACCGGCGCGCGGCAGCGAGAAGCTGTTTGTCTACATCAGCCTGATGGTGGCCCAGATCTACGCCGTCGCGGGCATCTGGTTCGACTCCTACCTCTTCTGGATGGGCCTCGTCCTCGCGGCGCTGCTGCTCATCGGTTTCTTTTTCTTCCTGCCGGTCTTCTGGATCTGGGTCGCGGTCTTTGGCGGCGGGGCCCTGATCCTCGGCGGCTGCTACGTCCGCTATTTCTGGCGCTGACCCGGCCATGCCCGACCTCGATGCCATCATCCACCAGCCGGTCCGCCTCCAGATCATGGCGGCGCTCTGCAACCTGAAACCGCGCGCCCAGGTCGACTTCACCTTCCTCAAGGACAAGCTCGGCCTGACCGACGGCAACCTCGGCTCGCATCTCCTCACCTTGGAGGAGGCCGGCTACCTGGTGGTGGAAAAGACCTTTGTCGCCCGCCGGCCGAAGACCTTCCTGAGCGCCACGCCCAAGGGCCGGCATGCTTTCACCGGCCATGTCGCCGCCCTCCAGTCCATCCTCAAGTCCACCCCCTGACCCCATGCTCTCACTCCAAGCGGTTACCAAGCGCTACGGTTCCCTCACCGCCCTCGACGGCGTCTCGCTCGACATCGCCCGCGGTGAATTCTTCGGCCTCCTCGGGCCCAATGGCGCCGGCAAATCCACCCTGATGTCACTCGTCGCCGGCCTGCGCGCGCCCGACGCCGGCACCCTCACCCTGGACGGCCAGCCGCTCTCCGCCGCCAGCGCCCAAGCCCGTCTCGGCCTCGGCCTGGTGCCGCAGCACGTCGCGCTCTATCCCGAGCTCAGCGCCGACCAGAACCTGCGCATCTTCGGTTCACTCTACGGCCTGCGCGGCACCGTGCTGCGCGAGCGCATCGACGCCGCGCTCACGGCTGTGCAACTCAACGACCGCCGGCGTGAGCCGGTGAAGAACTACTCCGGCGGCATGCAGCGCCGGCTCAACCTCGTCGCGGCCCTGCTCCACCGGCCGAAACTTCTCCTCTGCGACGAGCCCACCGTCGGCGTCGATCCGCAGTCGCGCAACGCCATCTTCGAATACCTCGAGTCGCTCAACCGCGAGGGCCTCACCATCATCTATTCCACCCACTACATGGAGGAGGCCACCCGGTTGTGCTCGCGCATCGGCATCATTGACCACGGCCGGCTCCATGCCCTCGGCACGCTCGACGAACTGCTCCTGCAACTGCCCTTCGAGGACGAGATCACGTTCCCGGAGACGGCCGCCACCGCCCCGCTGCTGCCCCTGCTCGCCGGCTCCGGCACCCTGGCCACGTCCGAGCAGACGCACCGCTTCCGCCCCGCCACCGGCTACCGGCTGTCCGACTTCTTCGCCCACACCGAAAAACTCGGCCTGCCCCCGCGCCTCTTCACCAGCCAGCGCCCCACCCTCGAGGCGCTGTTCCTGCACCTGACCGGAAGGACGCTGCGGGAATGATGGGGCTTCGGCCAGTTGGAGTGGAAGGTTGCAGATTAAGTTTCCGCTACAACTGACCGCCCTCGCACCTCTTAAACTTCAACTTACCCCTTAAACTTCCCGTTTCCATGCGCTCCATTCTCGTTCTCCTCCGCAAGGACTTCACCAATTTCTTCCGCAACAAGGCCGCGCTCTCGCTCACCTTCATCGTCCCCTTTGCGCTGATCTACCTCTTCGGGCAGATCTTTGGCGTCAACCGCAAGGACTCGGGGCCCACCGGCATCCCCTTCGCCGTCGTCAATGCCAGCACGAACCCCGCCGCTGCGCGGCTGGTGGACGCCCTGCGCGCCGAAAAGAGTTTCCACGTCATCACGGAACGGGTGCAGCCGGACAAGACCCGGCGCCCGCTGACCGAGGCCGACCTGCGCGCCCTCATGCAGGAGGCCGATCCGGACTTCCGGTTTGCCCTCGTGATCCCGGCGGACGTCGTGCGCGAGGACGAATTCGATCTGCACCTCAGGGTGCTATCCAACCCGCGCAACGAGATCGAGACGCAGACGGTCAACGGCATCCTCCAAAAGGCCATCTTCTCCAACGTGCCCGAGTTGCTCGGCCAGTCGCTGCAGGCGCAGGCCCGCAAGGTTCTGGGCCAGCCACGCGCCCAGGAGTTCAACCGGCGCATCTCCGGCACCATTGCGGACACCTTCGGGGGCGACCCCGCCGCGATCCAGCGCGACATCGAGGCCGGCGACCTCACGCTCCGCCGTCTCGACACCGAGCCCGAGGCCGCCCCGCCGGCCCCCGGTGACGCCCCTGCGCCGGCCAAGGCCAATCCCGACTTTTTCTCCCGGATGGTCCGGATCGACACCGAGCAGGTTGTCGGCGCGAACGTGAAAAGTCCCGGCGCCACCCGCATCGTCGGCGGCTGGGCCATGCAATTTCTCCTCTTCGCACTGAGCGCGTCGGCCACCAGCCTCTTCCGCGAACGCGACTTCGGCATCTTCCAGCGGCTGCTCGCCGCCCCCGTCACCCGCGCGCAGATTCTCTGGAGCAAGTTCCTCTACGGGATCTGCATCGGGCTGCTGCAGCTCATCGTGCTGTTCTTTGCGGGCAGCGTGCTCTTCGGCATTGAGGTCCTGCCCCACCTGCCGCTGCTGATGGTGGTCTGCGTCTTCGCCGCCGCCACCTGCACCGCGTTCGGCATGCTGCTGGCCGCCGTCGCGCCCAACGCCGAGGCCGCCAGCGGGCTCGCCACCTTCCTGATCCTGCTGATGAGCGCGCTGGGCGGCGCCTGGTTCCCGGTAAGCATCATGCCCCAGTTCATCCAGCAATTGAGCAAGCTCACCCTCGTCTATTGGTCCATGGAGGGCTTCAGTTCCGTCCTCTGGGCCGGCCACGGCCTGGTGCAACTGCTCCCCATCCTTGGCATTCTCGGGGGCATCACCGCAGGAGTGATGGCCATCGCGGTCTGGCGCTTCAACAAGGGCCGGCTGTTCGAGTAGATGCAACGTAGTGCCGGTCTTCAGCCGGCATTGGATCGAAGGGCGTTCCGCCAGTGGACGAACACCATCCAATTCATTGTCAATCTGAGCGCAGCGAAGAATCCAGTGGATGCTGCCCGAAGGCTTCGATAAGCGCGCACTGGATTCTTCGCTGCGCTCAGAATGACAAACCTTGGTAGGTTCATTGGGAGGCATTCCAGTCAAAGCAGACCTGGTCCCTCGTATTTTCCCTTTGCGCCGTGGCGGCTTTGCGCGACATTGGATGCTCCCATGTCCGCTGATCTCGCCACCCTTGTCACCGCGCTCGCGCGTCGATCGCGCGCCGCCTCGCATGTCCTGGCGGTGGCGTCCACCGCGCAGAAGGATGCCGCCCTCGAAAAGATCGCCGCCCTGATTGACGCCTCCCATTTCACCCTGCTCGAGGCCAACCAGCGGGATCTCCTCTCACCGGAAGCCCAGGCCCTGAATCCCGCCGCCCGCGACCGCCTGGAACTCGACGAATCGCGGCTGAACCATCTCGCCCAGTCCGTCCGCCAGGTGGTCACGCTCCCCGACCCGGTCGGCGAATTGCTGGAGGAAACCTTCCGGCCCAACGACCTGCGGATCCGCAAGGTGCGCGTTCCCATCGGCGTCATCGGCATCATCTACGAGGCCCGGCCCAATGTGACCATTGACTGCGCCGCACTCTGCCTGAAGAGCGGCAACGCCTGCATCCTGCGCGGCGGCAAGGAGATCTTCCACACGAACAGCGCTTTCGCCGCCCTGATCACGCAGGCGCTCCACGCCACCGGCCTGCCGGGCGACGCCGTGCAATTGATTCCCACGACCGACCGCGCCGCGCTCAACACCCTGCTCAAGCTCGACACGCTGGTCCAGTGCCTCATCCCGCGCGGCGGCGAAGGACTCATCCGTTACGTCACGGAAAATTCCACCATCCCGGTGATCAAGCACTACACCGGGGTCTGCTTCGTGTACCTCGACAAGGAGGCCGATCCAGAGCTCGCGGAAAAAGTCACGGTCAACGCCAAGACCCAGCGCCCGGGCGTGTGCAACGCCGCCGAGCAGCTGCTCGTGCATGCGGCCGTCGCCGACACGCTGCTGCCCCGCGTTGCCGCCGCCCTGATCGCCAAGGGCGTCAAACTCCGCGGCGATGCCCGCGCCGCGGCCATCCTCGCCCGCGCCGGCCTCGCCGCCAGCGCCGCGACGCCCGCGGACTACACGGCCGAATTCCTCGATCTGGTCATGGCCGTGCGCGTCGTCGACTCGCTCGACGAGGCCGTTGCCACGATCAATCGCGACGGCTCCGGCCACACCGACGCCATCATCACGCGCGATGCAGCCGCGGCCAGTCGCTTTCAGGCGGGCGTGGATTCCGCGGTCGTGATGTGGAACGCGAGCACCCGTTTCAACGACGGCTTCGAGTTCGGTTTCGGCGCCGAGATCGGCATCTCGACCGACCGCCTCCATGCCCGCGGCCCGATGGGTTTGCGGGAGCTTTGTTCGTACAAGTACCTCGTGACCGGCAACGGCCAGGTGCGGGGCTGAGGGGTTGACTGGGAGCGCGACCGCCCTCGGTCGCAATTGTACGCCAACGGACCAAGTCGAGAACGAGAACGATTACGAGAAAGAGAACGACGCGATCGTGAATGGATCGTTCTCGTTCTCGTAATCGTTCTCGTTCTCGCGGCCTAGAAGCCTCCGCACAATTGCGACCGAGGGCGGTCGCGCTCCCAGGTCCCATCCCAACCTTCGCTCCGGCCTTCGCGACTTCGCGTCTTCGCGCTTAATCCCCCCTCGATTGCTCACGCCTTGTCATTATTTGCGCATTTTCTGCGATTCGGGGGACCAAAACCATCGGCCGGTTGCCAAGCCTCCCGCCGCCCGGCAGGGCATAGGCCATGAGCCAAGCCTATACACCACTGTCGCTGAGTCTCACCCCCGACGCCGCCGGTTTCTTTGGCAAGTATGGCGGCAGCTTTGTCCCGCCGGCCCTTGAGGCGCCGCTGGCCGAGGTCCGCCGGGCCTATGAGGTGGTGTCGCGTTCCCATGATTTCATCGAGGAACTCCGCCGCATCCGCCGTCACTTCCAGGGCCGGCCCACGCCGGTCTATCATGCCGCGCGGCTCTCGAAGAAGCTCGGCCACACCCAGATCTACCTGAAGCGCGAGGACCTCAACCACACGGGCGCGCACAAGCTCAACCACTGCATGGGCGAGGGCCTGCTCGCGCGCTACATGGGCAAGAAGAAGCTGATCGCCGAAACCGGCGCCGGCCAGCACGGCGTGGCCCTGGCCACGGCCGCCGCGTACTTCGGCCTCGAGTGCGACATCTACATGGGCGAGGTGGATATCGCCAAGCAGGCGCCCAATGTCGCCCGCATGAAGATCCTCGGCGCGCGGGTGATCCCCGCCACGCACGGCCTGAAGACCCTGAAGGAGGCCGTGGATGCCGCCCTCACCGCCTACGTCCAGGACCCGGTGAACCAGATCTACTGCATCGGCTCGGTGGTCGGACCGCACCCCTTCCCGATGATGGTGCGCGATTTTCAGCAGGTCGTCGGCCTCGAGGCCCGCGACCAGATCATCGAGATGACCGGCAACCTGCCCGACATCGTCGCCGCGTGCGTCGGCGGCGGCAGCAACGCGATGGGCATCTTCGCCGGCTTCCTGGAGGATCCCATCGAGCTCCATGGCGTCGAGCCGCTCGGCCGCGGTCCGGCCATCGGCGATCACTCCGCTTCCATGACCTACGGCCGCGAGGGCATCATCCACGGTTTCCGCTGCTACCTGCTGCAGGACGACAAGGGTGAACCCGCCCCGGTGCATTCGATTGCCAGCGGCCTCGATTATCCCGGCGTCGGACCCGAGCACTGCCACCTCAAGGACACCGGCCGCGTGCGCTATTTCACCGCCAGCGACCAGGAAACGGTGGAGGCCTTCTACGTGCTGAGTCGCAACGAGGGCATCATCCCGGCGCTGGAGAGTTCGCATGCCGTGGCGCACGCCATGCGCCTCGCGCGCTCCGACCCGGAGCAGCCCCGCACCATTTTGGTCAACCTGAGCGGCCGCGGTGACAAGGACATGGATTACATGATCGAGCACTACGGCACGGGTGACAAATTCCTGATCTAGTTTGAACCGCATGGAGTGGCAGCCGGGATCGCTGACCCGGTGGTTTGTGCAGTTCCGGAACCGGGTTCACGCCGGCAGCCTGACCGCACCATGCAAGACTCATTCCAATCCTGTCCCGCGGATCACGCGGATGGTCGCGGATAATACCTCCGTCATCCGCGTCTATCCGCGTAATCCGCGGGTAGAATCGATTGAGCATCAATAAATAAATGCCGCAATTTCACGGGTTGCACGGAACCAGCGGCCCCGGCTATTTTCCATGTATTCCATGGTTTACCGCGCCCCGCTCGTCCTCGCCCTGTTCAGTCTGACCGTCATCGGCCTGCCCGCGCAGACCAACGGCGGCGCGACGGCCGAGGCGTCAAAGCGTTCACGCCCAATCTCCCCGGAAGTGGCCGCCGCCCTCGCGGCGGGCATGCCGAAATACGATCCGCCCAAGCCGGTCGCACCCAAGGACGAGGAGGACCTGCCCGACATGCGCGACGTCGACAAGCCGCGCAACCAGATCATCCGGCTGCCGGATTACGTGGTGCGCGAGAAACGCCCGCCCGTTTTCCGCGAACGCGACATCAACACCACCAAGGGCCTGTCCGCCCTCGCCATGAAGCGCTATTTTTCCGAGACCGCCAGGGCGTTGAACCGCTACACCATCCCGCTCTTCGGCATGAGCCAGGAAGCCTACGCCAACATGCTCTATGCGGAGGATGAGCGTCTCGAAAACATCGCCAGCCTCAAGGCCACCGCCGCCGACCTGAAAGCCCTCGGCGCCGACGGCACCGCGATCAGCCGCGAAGTCGACCGCACCTACATCCGCACGAGCGACTACGGCTATCAGAAGCCGAAGTAAGGGGTTGGAGGCGCCAAGGTATTGGGGTAGGGCCCGACTTCCGGGCGGGCCGCCAATCCGCCCGTCCGACCTGCCCTCCGCAGGCCCGGCGAAGGAGGGAGGCCGGGTGCTAACCAATAGCCAATAAGCGATAAGCCATAACCAATAATCAATACCTCCCGCATTCCTCCACCAGCTCCGCGACGCGGTGCAGGCGGCTGACCAAACCGTCCGGCGGCACCTGGTCCGCCACGCCCAGCACATAGCGCGGCTCCGTGCGCATGACGGCGAGGACGGCGCGGGTGTGCCGCTCAAACTCCGCCTCGCTCGTGGTCGGTGAAAAATACGCGCCGGGAATTCCGCCCCAGAAAAACGTCCGCGTCTTCCCGACAAAATCCGCCCACGCCTCGACCGCCAGGTCGCCCACCGGCGCGGGGGTGAGGCTTTCAATGAAGTCGAAACCCACCGTGCACTCCTCGCGCAGCAGGCCCCGCAGGGTGCCGTCGAGATGCATGCAGGAAAACTTGCCCGCCGCCCGGATCCGCGCCGTCCACTTCTCCTGGTAGGGCCGCATGAATTTCTCGAACAGCACCGGGCCGACGCTCTCGGAGGAGAGGTTCTCCGGGATCATGAGCAGCTCGGCCGGACCCGCCACGGCGAGCGCCGCCGCCGCATCGTGCGATTTTTCCACGACTGCCAGCGTCTCCGCGAACAGCTCCGGCGCATCGTCCAGCATGTCCACCACGGCGATGATGCCGGCATCGAGGGCGACCAGGTGCATGAACGGGCTCTTGGGCAGGTACGCGAGGTGCAGCCCGATGTCGCCGATCAGCGGTCCGCGGCTTTCCCCAAAGGCGTAGTCGGGCTCATAGCGCGTGTTCGCGTGCAGATATTTGTAAGCCGGCAGGTCGGCCGCGCTTTTCAGGAGATGTTCGACCGGCCCTTCCGTGAACGACTCCGGCAGCCACGTCCACCGCTCCTGCAGCGTGCCGTGCGGGGTTTCGATCCGCCGGATCCGGTCGTGACCCTCGTGCCGCTCGGTCACACGGCAGTTTTCAATGATGGTCCGGAAGGGGAAGTACCCCTGCAGATAAAAACCCAGGCGCAGTTCGCGGTGCCAGTCCAGGTAGGCCGCGCTCTGCTTGAAGCCCTCTGGCCGCCGGCCCCGCCCGATCTCCGCGGTCGCCAGGTAATCGAGATCGCCAAACCACGGGACGCAGTCGGGCTTTTGACCGCGCAGCACAGCCAGCGCTCTTTCCCGGGGTGACATGGGGGGCATGCAGCATCCGTAGCACCCCGGCGCCCAGCCGCAATCCCGTCAGCAGCCCACGCGCAGGATGAAGCCCCGCTGCAACCATCCGTAAGGATTCGTTACGATCAGGTAGCGCCCGTCCTCTGGACGGGCGGAAGGATAATCGCTGGCGGACAATGCACCGCCCGTCCGGAGGCCGGGCGCTACCTGCCAATCACGCAATCCCCCAACCACCACCGCCAATAAGCGATAACCAATAAGCCATAACCAATCACCCCTTCAGCAGTTCCCGCGCAATCGCCGCCCACTCCGCCTCCAGTGGCCCAGACGCCACCGGCCGGCCGGCCCGGGCGTACCAGTACGCGGCATTGCCCGCATCCCCCTCGCGGCGGTGCAGGTAGGCGTGCACCCAGGCCGCCGCCGCCGAGCCGTCTTCCTGCACGCAGGTGTGCGCCCCGGCCCAGTCGCTCCGCGCCTCATGCCACAGGGCCTGCAGCGGCGCACTCAACTCCGTCGGGAACCGCCCGGCCTCAACCTCGGTCTTAAATTCCTCAAATGACATTTGCACCAGTGTGGCCGCCGCCCTTCTAGTTGCAATGCCGCCGCCACCGTCCGCATGCCCGCCTCCGACCTCGTCATCATCCGTGAAGCCCTCGCCGCCGAACCCGGTTTCGTCTCCGGCGCCGCCCTGGCGCGCAAACTCGGCGTCAGCCGCGTCGCCGTCTGGCAGCACATGGAAAAGCTGCGCACCCAGGGCTTCGTCTTCGAGGCGGCCAAATCCCGCGGCTACCGCCTCGTCGCCCGCCCCGCCACCCTGCACGCCATCCTGGTCGAGGCGCACCTGAAATCGCGCCTGCGCGACTTTCCCCTCACGGTCCTGGACTCGGTTGACAGCACCAACGACGAGGCCGCCCGCCAGCTCGCGGCCGGCCGGGCCGCCCCGTTTGTCATTCTCGCCCAGCGGCAGACGCGCGGCCGCGGCCGCCTCGGCCGCGCCTGGCACAGCGAGGCCAATGGCAACCTCTACGCCAGCTTCGCCTTCCGCCCCCGTCTCGCGCCCGCCCGGCTGGCGACGTTCACGCTCTGGATGGGCGCCAACCTCTGCGAGCTCATCGCCAACTTCTGCGGGATGAGCCCGGGACTGAAGTGGCCCAACGACCTCCTCTTCGACGGCCGCAAGGTCGGCGGCATGCTGACCGAGGCCCGGGTCGACGCCGACCAGGTCCGCGACCTCGTCTTCGGCCTGGGCCTGAACGTCAACAGCCCCGCCAACTCCTGGCCCGGCGATCTCGGCCGCCGCGCCACCTCGCTCGCCGTGCGCACCGGCGCCCCGCTGGACCTCAATCGCTTTGCCGCGGCCCTCATCGGCCGGGTCCGCCTCGCCTACGGCCAGTTCATCGACGGCGACCATCTCGACACCATCGCCGACCTCTGGAACCGCCACGACATCCTCCGCGGCCGCCCCGTCACGGTGCTGCAGGGCACGCGCCGGCTCGCCGGCATCGCCGCCGGCATCGACGACGCCGGCTCCCTCATTCTCCGCGACGACCGCGGCCGCACCCACCGCTTCACCGCCGGGGAAGTCACGCTTGAGAAAGCAGGTTGAGTCTCCCGCCCCCGCTGCGCCATAGTCACCTCCCCAGCATGTCCGACGTTCCCCCCGCCATTGAAGTTTCCCACCTCGTCAAGAGCTACGCCGGGGTGACCGCCGTCAACGACATCAGCTTCAGCCTCGCGCGCGGCGAGATCCTCGGCTTCCTCGGCCCGAACGGCGCCGGCAAGTCCACCACCATGCGCATCCTCACGGGCTACCTGCCGGCCACCTCCGGCCATGTGGCCATCTGCGGCGTCCCGGTCGCCTCGCACCCCGACATGGTGAAGCGCCACATCGGCTACATGCCGGAGAACAATCCGCTGCCCGAGGACATGCGGGTCTCCGAGTACCTCTACTTCCGCGGCCGCCTCAAGGAAATCTCCCGCAGCAAGCTCGGCTCGCGCATCGACGAGGTGCTCGAGCTCTGCGACCTGAAGCGCGTCCGCCACAAGATCATCGGCAAGCTCTCCAAGGGCTTCCGCCAGCGCGTCGGCATCGCCGAGGCCATCCTCGCCGAGCCGCCGGTCATCATCATGGACGAGCCCACCATCGGCCTCGATCCGCACCAGATTCTCATCGTCCGCGACCTCATCGCCAGCCTGCGCGGCCGCATGACGGTCATCATCTCCTCCCACATCCTGCCCGAGATCGAGATGACCTGCGACCGTGTCCTCATCATCAACCAGGGCCGGGTGGTCGCCCAGGGCACGCCCTCCGACCTCCGCCGCGAGATCCTCGGCCACTCCTCCTACGAGGCCGAGGTGGCGGGCGATCTCAGCGGACTCCCGGACCTGCTCGCGGCCGTCGAACCCACCCTGCGCCTCGCCACCACCGGCGAACCCGATGCCCTCGGTTTCGCCACCCTCACGATGACCACCGCCTCGGACAGTGCCCTGGGTGAAGCCCTCCTCCGCACCCTGACCGGCGCCGGCCTGCGCGTGCGCGCCCTCAGCCGCGCCCACCCCACGCTGGAGGACGTCTTCCTCGCCGCCACCCGCCGCAGCTGGGACGTCGTCGCCTCGGCGCCGGCGCCGAAGGGAAAGACTGAAAAACTGAAGGGCTGAAACCAATCCAACTCCAAGCCCTCGCGATTCCCCCTGCTCCCGCGCCGACACCTTCAGCTCTTCAGTCTTTCAGCCCTTCCCATGAAGCACTTTTTCACCCTGCTCAGCCACGAGATCCGCATGCTGCTGGTGAACCCGGGCACCTACATCGCCGCGACCGCCTTCCTGGTCTTCATGGGTTTCATCTTCACCGGCATCCTGGAGAGCTACAGCAAGACCCCGCAGGAAACCCCGCCCGCCCAGGTCTTTTTCCAGTTTTTCTGGCTGCCCGTCTTCTTCATGGTGCCGCTGCTCACGATGAAGTGCCTCGCCGAGGAGCGCCGGCTCGGGACCATCGAGACCCTGCTCACCACCCCGGTCACCACCACCGAGGTCGTGCTGGGCAAGTACGCCGCCGCCTACTGTCTCTACGTCGTGCTCTGGGGCGCCACCGGCGGGTTCTTCTGGATCCTGCACCGGTTCGCCGGCGACGCGCGCATCCTCGACTCCGGCCCGCTCGTCGGCGGCTACCTCTTCATCAGCGTCTCCGGCCTGCTCTTCATCGCCGTCGGCGTCTTCGCCAGCTCGCTCTCCCGCAACCAGGCCGTCGCCGGCATCCTCTGCTTCACCATGCTCTTCGCCCTGATCATCGGCGGCCGCTTCCTGCAGGAGGCCCAGTGGCTCGACCGCGAGGCGTTCACGCCCGTCAAGGCCGCCGTGGACTACGCGCAGATCTTCCGGCACTACGAGGACTTCACCCGCGGGGTCGTGGACACGCGCCAGCTGCTCTTCTACTTCAGCGGCACCGTCCTCGCGCTCATCTTCAGCATCCTCGGGGTCGAGGCCAAGCTCCTCCACAGCTGAACCGCCATGCACGCCCCCGACAGCTTCCGCACCGCCCGCTGGCTCCGCACGCTCAACCTCGTGCTCCAGGCCATCCTCTTCCTCTCCTTCTTCGGCGGCCTGAACTACCTCGCCCGCAACTACGCCTGGCGGTTCGACCTCACCCAGCACCGCCGCCACTCGCTCTCGCCCGAGACCCTCTCCTACCTCCGCACCCTCGACCTGCCGGTCCGCATCGTCGCCACCTTCACCGAGGACGCCGAGAACCCCGAGGTCGCCCAGGCCTGGCGCGACCTCAACGGCCTGCTCCGCGAGTACGCCTATGCGACCGAGGACCGCACGGCCCGCATCAGCATCAAGTACCTCGACGTGTACCAGCAGCGCCGCGAGGCCGAGCAGATCGGCATCGAGCAGCCCAATGTCATTCTCCTCACCTGCGGTGAAAAGCGCCGCGTGGTCACGCTGGACGAACTCTACCGCGTCGAGGCGCTGGAGAAGAAGGCCTTCCTGGGCGAACAGACCATGACCGCCGCCATTCTCGACGTGTCCCGGCCCGAGCGTAAAAAAATCTACTTCCTCGCCGGGCACGGCGAACTCCAGATCGACGACGTCGCCCCAGCGACCGGCCTTTCCGTCCTCAAGGACCAGCTCAAACTCCGCAATTTCGACGTCGAGATCCTGCACCTCAGCACCGCCCGCCGGATTCCCGACGATGCGGCGCTCATTGTCTCCGCCGCGCCCTACGAGCGCTACGACCCGAGCGAGCAGGAGCTTCTCCGCCAGTACCTCTCCACCCGGGCCGGCCGCGTGATCCTCATCCTCGCCCCCGGCAAGGCCCACGGGCTGGAGGATCTGCTCTACGACTGGGGCGTGCTGGTCGACGACGTCGTCATCTACGACACCAACCCCGAGAGCTTCTCCGACAACGGCGACTTCATTCTCCGCAACTTCTCGCCTCACCCCATCACCCAGACCCTCCTCGACTACAAGATGACCCTGCGGGTCGGCCTCTGCCGCAGCGTCCGGCCCGACCCCGGCCGGGCCACGGGCAACGGCCTGCTCGTCACCACCCTCGCCGCCACCTATCCCACCGCCTGGGGCGAGGTGTCCTACCTGCAGAACCAGAACCGCATGCCCGAATTCAATCCGGGCGTGGACCTCAAGGGACTGCCCAACATGGCCCCCGCCAACCGCCTCGGCGTCATCGTCGCGTCAGAGCGCGTCCAGGTCCGCGACAACCTCCCCTTCAGCGTGCTCACCGGCCGCCTGGTCGTCCTCGGCACGGGCGACCTGGTCGTCAACCAGCGCCTCGCGAGCGAGGGCAATCTCACCCTCTTCCTCAATGCCGTGAACTGGGCCGTCACCCGCGACACCCAGCTCAACATTCCCGCCCGTCCCATCGAGCGCTTCCAGCTCTCCCTCAACCAGCGCGAGCTCACCCAGCTCCGCTACAGTCTCATGATCGGCCTGCCCGCGGTCGCCGCGCTGCTCGGCCTCTTCGTCTACTGGTCACGACGCAACTGAACTCCCCGCCATGCGCACCAAAGTCACGCTCGTCCTCGTTTTCCTCAACGTCGCGCTCTTCTTCTTCATCTTCAAGTTCGAGCGCGGCTGGCGCACCGAGCGCGCCTCCCTCGAGGCCCGCCGCCGCGTGCTCGGCCCCGAGACCGCCGACATCCGCACCCTGCGCATCACCGGGCCCGAGCTTCCGACCATCAGCCTGAAGCGCACCGGCGACGATTGGTCGCTGACGGAGCCCATCGACTGGCCCGCCAATCCCCACGCGGTCAGCCGCATCGTCAACGAACTCCAGTTCCTCGAGCACGAAACCAGTTTCACCGTCCGCGACCTGGAAAAAAACGGCCAGTCCCTCGCCGACTACGGCCTCGCCAACCCGCGGCTCAGCGTGACCTTCACCTCCGGCGCGGAGGCCGGCCAATCCGTCACGCTCCAGCTGGGCGATGAAACCAAGGTGGGCAACCGCCTGTACGTGCTTTCCGCCGACGGCAGCCGCGTCCACGTCGTCAACCTGAGCCTCGCCCGCAGCCTGGCGCTGCCGGTCGAGGAGCTGCGCGCCGACACGCTCTTCACCATCCCGGTCTTCGAGGCCCGCTCGCTCACCCTGCAGAATTCCGCCAACCTCCGGGTCCGCCTCCGCCGCGAGGCCAGCCGCTGGTCCTTCGAGGCGCCCATCATCGCCCGCGCCAACAAGACCGGCACCGAGCTCGCCATCAACGCCCTCTACTCGCTCCGCGTCCGCTCCTTCACCGCGCCCGCCGGCGAACCGGTCCCCGGCGCCGCCCCCACCCTGCGCATCACCCTCGAGGGCAACAACCGGCGCGAGACCCTCGTGCTCGGCACCGAGCTCGGCACCACCGCCATCGCCGAGGCGGCCACCAGCAGCACGACCGGGACCACCGCGCGACCCGACATCGAGTTCTCCGCCTCGCTCGAGGGCAAACCCGCCGTCTTCACGGTCGCCATCCCCGGCGCCCTCCTCGACGCCCTGCGCAACGCCCAGGAGGTGCTCCGCGAAACCCGCATCCTCGACTTCGAGCCGGCCGGCGTCACGGGGC
Source organism: Opitutaceae bacterium (assembly GCA_016715765.1). GTDB lineage: Bacteria > Verrucomicrobiota > Verrucomicrobiia > Opitutales > Opitutaceae > UBA2377. The sequence goes on along the minus strand of JADJZJ010000002.1, from coordinate 180,405 downwards.
TCACCCTCGGCGCCCCCAACCAGCCCGAGCTGATCCTCCAGCGCGATCCGGCCGCCCCGGCCGATGCGCCGTGGCAGCTCGTGCGCCGCGACGCCGCCCAGGGTCCGCAGACCCAGCCCGCCGACCGCAAGGTCGTGGAACGCCTGCTCGAGCAGCTCAGTTTGCTGTCCGCGCAGAAATTCCAGAGCGACGCCCCCTCCGATGCCGACCTGGAAAACTGGGGCTTCAACCAGCCCGAGCGCGAGGTCACCCTCACCCTCGCCGCCGCGCCGAACACCACCCGCACGCTCAAACTCCAGATCGGCCTCACCACCCCGCGCGACGACCGCGCCTACGCCCGCCTCGCCGGCGAACGCTTCATCTACACGGTGAACCCGGCCATCCTGACCGAAACCACCGTGTCACCGCTCGCCTACCGCGAACGCCTGCTCCGGGAACTGCCCGCCACCGCCAGGCTCACGACCCTCAAGCTGACCGACCTGGCGGACGGTTCCGTCGTGGTGGACCGCGCCCTCGCGGAAGAGCCGGCCGGCACCCCGCTGCAGGCCCTCGCCGCGCAATTGCGCACCCTCCGGGTCCGCCGCTTCGCGCAGGACGGGTTTGTCGACAAGGTGGCCGCCGGCGGCGAGGAGCGCCCGTGGCGCTACCGCCTGGAAGCCACCGTGGATCTCCCGGCCGGCACCGGCGTGCAGACCGAAACGGAGACCTGGTTCTTCACCGAGCGCATCGCCGGCACCCAGCAGCTCGGCGGCTCGGAAAAATACGCCGCCACCTTCGAGCTTGAACAGGCCCTCCTCGACGCGCTTTGGGCCGTGACTTACGCGCAGCGCGATCCCGGTCCGCCGTCCGTCCCGACCCCGCCCGCCCCCGCCACGGTGGCCACCCCGCAACCCTGATCTCCGGTCGCGCCGCATGAAACCCTGGCTGAAGTTCTGCTGGCAGGGCACGTACTTTTGCGCGACGTGCCTGGCCTCATTCTGCCTGTGGACCCTGTGGCTGGGGCTCGTCATTCTGCTCGTCTTCCAGATTTTCATCGCGAGCTCCCGGGAACTCGCCCTGCCGGATTTCGTGCTCCGCTCGCTGGAACAGCGCCTCGCGGCGTCGGGCGTGCGCGCGGAGTTCGGCCGCGCCAGTTTCGACCCCACGGGTCGCGTGCTCATCGAACAGGCCCGCGTGCTCCTGCCCGCGTTCAGCGAACCGGTCGTCAGCGCCCGTTCGGTTTATCTCACCCTCGATCCCTGGGCGCTCATGGTCGGCCGCGTCGAACCCCGGGAGCTGCAGGTCTCGGGCGCCAGCCTGTACGTCACGGCCATGCTCTCGCCCACGGGTCGCAGCGAACCGCTGGTGCACGACCTCGACTTCACCCTCGTCCCCGGCCCGCAGGGGTATGAGCTCCCGCAGCTCGCCGGCCGCATCGCCGCCCTGAACGTCACCGCGCACGGCGGCTGGCAGACCGCCCCCCTGCGCCACGGCCGCGCCCCGCTGCCCCCGATCCCGGAGCTCCTCGTGCGCAACTACCCCGCGATCTGCCGGCAGCTCATTGCCGTCACCGACCAGCTGGCCGTGCTCGAGGCCCCGACCCTGAACCTGGTGCTCACCCCCTCCGAGTCCCGCGGCGCGGTCATTGCGGTCGAACTGCTCGCGGCCGGCGCGAAACTGGCCGCGCCCCAAGCGCTCACGGCCACCAGCCTTCGCGCCACCACCAGCCTGCCGTTGCTGGGCGACACGCCCGTGGCCGCCCGGATCGAGCTCGCGGCCGACCGCCTGGAAATGCCGGACCAATTCCGGGCCCGGGGCGTGCGGGCCTTCGTCCACGGCCGCCTGCAATCCAGCCTGCGCCACTACGATTACAGCCGGATTGAGGCGACGGCGCAGTGGGTCGGCGGCGCCGGGATCTACACCGGACCGCTGCTGGTCCGCACCACCGGCCGGCTCCCGGCCCTGCAGGTCGAACTGGCCACCCAGGTCCTGAACGAACCGCTGGAGCTGCAGGGTCGCATTGATGCCGCCGCGCAGAGCGCCCGTTTCCGGACCGCCGGCCGCTTTGCCCCCGACCTCGTCGACCTGATCGGCCGGCAGCTGCACCGCGACCTCCGCCCGTTCCTCTCCTTCCGCTCCGCGCCGGCCTTCGATCTGGACGTCGAATTCAAGCCCGGGTGGAAGTTCGCCCAGCTCACGGGCCGGATCTCGGGCGGCGGCGTGGATGCCTACCATGTGGCGATGGATTCGTTTGCCGGCCACATCACCTTTGACGGCCGGCGATTTCTCGCCACCGATGCCGTCGCCTTCCTGGGCGGCAATTTCGCGCGCGGCAGTTACGAGCAGGACTTCACCACGCGCGAATTCCGCTTCCTCCTCCACGGCCGCCTGAATCCGCCCGCGATCAGCGGCTGGTTCCGCGAGTGGTGGGCGAATTTCTGGCGGGAATTCGACTTCACCGTCGCCGCCCCCGATGCCGATGTGGATGTGCGCGGGTACTGGGGCCGCGGACCGGAGACGGCCGTCTTCGTTTTCGCGGACTGCGTGCAGCCCGTCATCCGCGGGGTCCGGCTCGACCACGCCATCGCGCGGCTTTTCATCCGCCCGCAATTCTACGATGCCATCGAGGTCTTCGCCACCCATGGCGGCGGCGCCGCCCGGGGCAACTTCACCCGCCGCACCGCCGGGGCCGGCTTTGCGCTGGATACGATGACCTTCGATTTTGATTCCACGCTCGAGCTGCCGGTGGCCGCCGGCCTGGTCGGCCCCGAGCTGACCGACATGCTCAAGCCCTTTGTATTCTCCGCCCCGCCGTCGGTCCGGGCGCGCGGCCACATTGACGGTCCGGCCGCCCCCAAGGGCGTCCACCGCGAGATCCACGTCACCGGGCCGCGGCACCGGGACTTTCACGATCTTTGATTTCCCCCTGCAGCACCTCGAATTCGGGGCCGAGATACGGGACGACGATCTCCGCATCTCGCCGGTCGAGGCCGCCTTCGCCGGCGGCACGGTCGCCGGCAGCGTGCGCCTGAGCGGGCCCGCCGACCGCCGGAAGCTGGGCTTCGCCCTGTCGCTCCGGGAGGGCTCCCTGCGCGATGCCGCCACCATCCTCGAGTCGTTTTCCGCCCGGCGGCGCGGGGTGGCGCCCGCGGCCAACAGTGAGTATATCGAGGGCACGGCCCAGGTGCGCATCGGGCTCGACCTCACGGCCGAGGGTGATGCCGACAATCCCCTGAGCCTGGTCGGCACCGGTCACGCCGACCTGAGCGGACAGGGCCTCGGCCGCATCCGCCTCCTCGGGCTGCTTTCGGAACTGCTCAACTTCACCGCGCTCCGCTTCGACACCTTGCGCACGGATTTCACCCTCGATCGCAACACCCTCGCCTTTCCCCATGTGAACATCACCGGACCCGACGCCGCCATGTCGGCCCGCGGTTCCTATCTGCTCGACCGCAAGGAACTCGATTTCAACGCCCGCATCTTTCCCTTCCAGGAGAGCTCGTTCATCCTCAAGAGCGTGGTGGGCCTGGTGTTGACCCCGCTTTCGGGCGTGCTTGAGGTCAAGCTGACCGGCCGGCTCGACAAACCCGAATGGGCCTTTGTCATCGGGCCCACCAATTTCCTGCGCTCCCTCTTTGCCACCCCCGCGAAGGAACTGCCGCCGGTCCCGAATCTGTTCTCCCCGACGCCCCCGGCCCCGGCTCCATGACCTGTTTTCCTTCCGACATCGGATGCGGGAATCGGGATTGCCCCACATGCAAAATCCGCCATCCCTAGGGTGAACACCTTAATGAGGTCCCTGCCCACAATGCCTCGCCGCACTTGGTCGGAACGAGCTTTGCTTGTTTTGGGGGCGGGCCTTGCCGGCATCGGTGGACTCGGCCTGGCCGGCTGGATTTTTCAGTTTGTCCTGCTGGTGCAACCGCTCGGCGCGCACGCTCCCATCACGGGCAACGGCTCCCTTTCCCTGTTCGCCCTGGGGTTGGCCCTCGTGGGCCGGGAAATGGGTTGGGGGCGTTCGGTGTGGCTGGCCCTGGTGCCGTTGGCCTCGAATTTCCTCGTCCTGCTGCATGGGGCCACGGGCCGCACCTTCCATCTCGATCAATTGCTGAGTGTTGGGTTTCTGGCGGGTGGTCCGACCGACGCCTTGCCCATGTCCATGGTCGCGGCCTCCGGCCTGCTGCTCGCGAGCGCGGCCCTGCTGCTGTCCGTGCTGAATTTGCCGTTGCGGCTGTATTCGTTCCTGCAGGCGGTCGCCGCCTCCCTGACCGGTTCGGCCGGCTTCATCGCGATCATCGGCTATGTGGCCGGGCTGGCGCCGGCCTACACCTGGGGCGGGGCGGCCGAGATGTCGCCCGTGTCCGCCCTTGGCCTCTGCCTGCTCGGCGGCGCCCTGCTGATCATGGCCTGGAACCGGATCCTGCAGGCCGAGGGCACGGCCCCGGCCTGGGCGCCCATGCCCATCGTGATCGGAGGCATGACGCTGACACTCGTGCTCTGGGTCGGTCTGCGCGAACGCGAGGCCGCCTACCTCGGCGTGCGCACCCAGACCTCGCTGGAAGCCCTGGTCATCCAGATCAATGCCGAGTTTGACCGGCAGAGCGCGGCGTTCGAGCGCCGCGCCCGCACCTGGGGCGACAACCTGCCCACCCGCCCGGTCTGGGAGACCGATGTGCATACCCAGTGGATCGAATCCAGCGCGCTCGGGGCCAAGTCCTTTGCCTGGGTCCGGCCGGACGGACGCAACCGCTGGGTCTATCCCACGGAGGGCAACGAGGATGCCGTCGCCTTCGACCATGCCGCCGATCCGGCCCGCGCCGCCGCGCTGGAGGCCGCCCGCCAGGAAAAAAAGCCGGTCATCTCCGGCACCGTCGGCATCGCCGGCCAGGGACCAGGCTTCGTCATCTACACACCCATCAGCCATAATGGTGAGCTCACCGGCTACGCCGCCGCCGAATATCTCTACGCGCGCTTCTTCGCCACCCTCACCGCCACGCGCCTCAAGCTCGGCTCGGATTATCATCTCAGCATCACCATCGGCGGCGACACGGTATACTCCACGCTCCCCGCCGGTGCCGCCGTCCGCGAGGAACTCACGGTCGAAAAATCCTATACCATCCACGACCGGCGGCTGCGCCTCAGCCTCGCCCCCTCCCCCGCGGCGCTGGCCCGCGACCGCCGCTACCTGCCGGAGTTCACCCTGGTCGCCGGCATCGGCATCGCGCTCCTGCTGGGACTCGGCGTGCACCTCGCCCGGCGCGCCCGCGCCGACCAGCGCACGGCCGAGCGCTCCAACGCGCAGCTTCACGCCGAAAACGAGGAGCGCCGCCGCATCGAGACCCAGCTCAAGCTCGCCGATGAGCGGCTCCACCTCGCGCTCGATTCCACCCGGATCGGCATCTTCGAGCACCAGGTCGCCATGCGCCAGGTCCATTACAGTCCGGGGCTCTGGACCATGCTCGGCTACGATCCCGCCCGCGTTCCCTCCACCCTCGAGGCCTGGCGCGATCTCGTGCACCCGGAGGACCGGCCCGCCTACCTGGCCCGGATGGAAGCGCAGCTCGGCGGCGAGGCCAGCCTCGTCGACACCGAATACCGCGTGCGCCATCAGAACAACGGGTGGCGCTGGATTGCCATGCGCGCCAGGACCGTCGCGACCGGCGCCGACGGCCGGCCCCTCCGCATCATCGGCACGATGCAGGACATCACGGAACGCCGTGAGTCGGAACAGGCCCTCCGCGCCAGCCAGTCCGAGGCCCGCAAGCTTTCCCTCGTCGCCGCCAAGACCGACAACCCCGTGATCATCGGCGTGCCCGACGGCCGCATCGAGTGGGTGAACGAAAGCTTCACCCGCGTCATGGGCTATGCGCTGAACGAGGTCGTCGGCCGGCAGCTGATCGAGCTGCTCACCGATCCCGCCGCCGACCCCTCCAGCCTCGGCCAGGTGCGCCACGCCCTGGAACAGGGCCAGACCCTCTCCACCGATTTCCGGTGCCAGGCCAAGTCCGGCCGGAAATACCACCTGCATCTCGAGGTGCAGCCCGTCCGCACCGATCCCGCCGGGCTGACCCACTTCATCGTCATCGCCACCGACATCACCACGCGGGTCGCGACCGAACAGGAACTGCGCCGCGCCAAGAGCGAGGCCGACTCCGCCTCGCGCTCCAAGAGCGACTTCCTCGCCTCCATGTCGCACGAGATCCGCACGCCCATGAACGGCGTCATCGGCATGACGAGCCTGCTTGCGGAGACCCCGCTCTCCCCGGAGCAGCGCGAGTACGTCAACACCATCCGCACCTCCGGCGAGGCCCTGCTCACGATCATCAACGACATCCTCGATTTCTCCAAGATCGAGTCCGGCAAGATGGAGATCGAGCACATGCCCTTCGAGCTCTCGCTCTGCCTGGAGGAGGCCTTCGACCTCTTCGCCCTGCCGGCCTCCGCCCGCAAGATCGAGCTCACCTACCACATCCATCCCGACGTCCCCGCCTGGATCCTCAGCGACGTCACCCGCCTGCGCCAGATCATCGTCAACCTCGTCAACAACGCCGTCAAATTCACCCCCGCCGGCAGCGTTTCCGTCGAGGCCCGCCGCCAGCCCGCGCCGGAGGGCTTCCCACCCGGTTCCTTCCTCCTTGAGTTTGCGGTGCGCGACACCGGGGTCGGCATCCCCGCCGACCGGCTCGACCGCCTCTTCAAGGCCTTCTCGCAGGTGGACTCCTCCACCACGCGCAAGTACGGCGGCACCGGCCTCGGCCTCGCCATCTGCCAGCGTCTCGCCACCCTCATGGGCGGCACCATCAGTGTCCAAAGCACCATCGGCGAGGGCTCGATCTTCACCTTCAGCATCATCACCGAGCCGGCCGCCCTCGACCAGGAATCCGCCCCGCCGGCCATGCCGGCCGTCCTGCGCGACAACCTCATCCTCATCGTCGAGGATCATCCCATCACCCAGGCCCGGCTCCGCACCCAGCTCGCCGCCTGGGGCATCCGCTGCGAAATCGTCGCCACGCCCGCCGCGGCGCTCGAGTACGCCGCCACGCTCCCGCGTCCGCCCGCCCTGCTGCTGATCGACGGCGACGAGGTCGAGGGCCATTCCCCGCTGGAAGCCCTCCTGCCGATCCGCGCGCCCCGCCTGCTGATGCTGCCCTTCGGCCAGAGCGCCATCGAGTCGCCCGGCGACGGCCTGCCCTTCGGCACCATCTACAAGCCGCTCAAGACCCCGGCCCTCCTGCACGCCCTCTCCCATATTCCCGACCCGGCCACGCTCACGGCCAAGACCGACATCTCCCCGCCGCCGCGCAGCGTGCTCGCCGAGGAAATCCCGCTCCGCATCCTCCTCGCCGAGGACAACGCCGTGAACCAGAAGGTCGCCCTCCGCTTCCTCGAGCGCCTCGGTTATAATGCGGATGCGGTCAACAACGGCCATGAAGCCGTCGCGGCCGTCGAATCCCGCCACTACGATCTCGTGTTGATGGACCTCCAGATGCCCGAAATGGACGGCTTCGAAGCCTGCAAGGAGATCCGCCGCCGCCTGCCCCCCGAGCAGCAGCCCGTGGTCATCGCGCTCACGGCCAATGCGATGCAGGGCGACCGCGAGCGCTGCCTCGAGGCCGGCATGGATGATTACATCAGCAAGCCCGTGAAGATGCACGAGATCGTCGAGGCCATCCACCGGCAGTTCATCGTCGCCGACCCGCATGCGCAGGAACCGCCGCCGGCGGCTGACGGCAACTCCCCGGCCTCCTGAGGAGGCAGGGTTCAAGTAGGGCAGGTCTCTGACCTGCAATTCTGACGCTTACCCGCGGATGAAACATGCAAAGGCAGGTCGGAGACCTGCCCTACTTGCCAGCCACGCCGCTGTAATCGTGGCGCGGTGCTTCAGACCGCGCTCGGTTCGCTTCATTCGCATTAAACATTCACGAACCAGTGCCGGCTGAAGACCGGCACTACGTCACACCCTCTCAGCTTTCGCTTTTCATCGCCGCCATCTCCGCCGCGTACGCCGGGTCGGCCGCGAGATTGCGCAATTCCAACGGATCCCGCTCCAGGTCGAAGTACAGCCACGGCGTGCCGTCGGCGTTGAGTACGAGCTTGCGCGCCGGCGAGCGCAGGCCGTGCCACACGCGGTCGCACTGCTGCGGCAACCGCACCACACTTGGCATTGAAATCTCCGCCGACTGCCGTGCACACCGCCACGCCCGCCCTTCCGCCCAAGCGATGGTCATGGCCGGCAAATCCAGCAGTGACACCGCCGACTCATCGCGACGCGGCGCTTCCGCGGGCTGCCGCACGAGCAACGGCACCCGTACACTCTCCTCGTACGGCCAGCCTTTGCGAAAGAGCCCGTGCGCCCCGTGCATGTCGCCATGCACGCTCGTGAAAACCACGATCGTAGCATCCGCCTGCACCGTCGCGAGCAACCGTCCGATGGCCCGGTCCGTCGCCTCAATGTGCGCGTAATATCCCGCCAGTTCGCGCCGGGCCTGCTCCCGCGCCGCCTCCGGCACATTCGCCCGCAGGGTCACCGCCCGCCGCTCCACGCCCGCCGCTGATTCCGCATAAGGCGGATGCGGCGCCTCCAGGCTGACGACGCTGAACCAGCTTTCCGGTTTCCGGTTTCCAATTTCCGCAATCCATTCCGCCGCCCGCCCACCCACGACATCGCTCTGGTATCCGGCCATGCGCACCGGCTCCGGCAACCGCGAGCCGTGCAGCCACGGGTCGTTGAGCAGGAAACCGCCCTCAAATCCTTCCCAGCAGCCGAACCCGCCGCGCCGCTCCGGCGGCACCACCGTCCGGGCATGCGCCTCGCCGACCAACGGCGCCGTCGGATCGCGCGGCGCGAGGTGCCACTTGCCAAAAAACGCCGTCGCGTAGCCGCGTTCGTTCAACTCATGCGCAATCGTCCGCGCCCCGGCCGGCAGCGGGTCAAAGTAGTCGCGCACCCCGTTCCGCGGCGACGGCACGCCGGTCAGCAGGGCCGCCCGCGCAAACGGGCCGAAGGGATGGGGTGTCACCGCCTGCGCGAAGTTCAATCCCTGCGCCGCGAGTTTATCCAGGTTCGGCGTCCGCGCATTCGCGTCCCCGGCATAGCCGCACGCCTGCGCCCGCCATTGCGTGGTCACGATCCATAAAATATTCGGCTTACGGTCCGGCATGGGTCTGTTACGAACCTCCGGCAATCCACCCCTGATGACAACCCCGGACCTTCCCCTGCCGCGCGCCGGATTCATCCTGCCGCCGGAACTGTTCATTCGCCACACCGCCGACCGCGGTTTCATCGGTCCCGCCCTGATCGGGCTGCGGGATGGCTCCCTCCTCATGGCCGCGCCGTGGGGCCGGCCCCCGGTGGATTTCCGCCAGCTCAAGGATCCGCTGCCCACCCCCATGATCTATCGCAGCTGCGACCACGGCCGCACCTGGAGCGAGGCGGGGCGCTTTGCGATGGACTGGTCGCTTGACGGCATCCCGAGCGACGGCGGCATCACGTTTCTGCGCCTGCAGGACGGACGCATCGCCGCCCTCTTCAATCACAACCGGGCCCACGGCGGCGGGATGCCCGCGCTCACGTTCTCCGGCGACGAGGGCCGGACGTGGACCCCGGCCCGTCAGCTGCTGCCGCATGATGATGTTTTCTACGTCATGAACGACCGCCTCATCCAGTTGCGCACCGGCCGGCTGGTCGTGCCGGTCTCGCACAAGATCGGCCAGTGGGAAGGCGACCTCGACGAAAACCTCTGCGTGCTCAGCGACGACGCCGGCGCGACCTGGCGGCTCTCCCGCGGCAACCTCGTGCTCAACCATCCCCGCGGCCTGGCCGAGCCTTGCATCGTGGAACTCGCCGACGGCCGCTTGCTCCTCCTCGCCCGCACCGGCGCCGGATCGCACCACGCCGCCTATTCCGCCGACGGCGGCGAAACCTGGACCGCCCCGCAGCCCACCACCCTCACGGCCGCCTGTTCGCCGCTCACCCTGCATCGCCTGCCGGACGGCCGCCTCATTGTCTTCTACAACCACGCCACTCCGCTGGCCGACGGCGCGTTCTTCCCGCGCAACCCGCTGGTCCATGCCGTGTCCGCCGACGCCGGCGCCACGTGGTCCCCGCCGGTGGTGATCGACGACGAGGGGGTTGCAGGCCTGAACGGTGAAACCCGGCAGCACATCTACCCCGGCGCGTGCTTTCTGCCCGAAGGCATCCTCCTCGTGTATTCGACGCACCGCGCCAATCTCGACGGCAGCTTCACGCAGCCCGAGGGCGCCTGGCAGACCGGCGGCGGGAAGCGCTGCGTGATAAAGTATCCGGAGTGACGGGATGGCTGGGAGCGCGACCGCCCCCGATCGCAATGCATCGAGGACTGGTGATACTCATGCGCCGCTTGTTCGACCGACGCAGTTGAAAGCGATGGTCGCTCATCATTCGGGTGAATTGCGACCGAGGGCGGTCGCGCTCCCAGCCATCCACTCGCTCACGCTCGTAGCCACCTCCGTCTCCACCATTGGAGGTTGGAAGTTGAGCGTTGGCTGTTGGACGTTCCGCCGCCGCCCGGCGGCGGCGGTCACTGCACCCGGAACGGCAGCCGGCGATAACGCGCCGCCAATTCATCGAGAATCCGGCCCGTGCCCTGCGCCGTCACGTCCTCGCCGGTGCGGATGCTCGACGACGGGAGCACGTTGTTCACGATCACGCAGTAGCTGCCGCTGACCATGATGCCGAGCAGTTCGCCGGTCTGGCTGAAGACGAGGTCGCCGCGGGACGGGGCGAATTCGCCAAACAGGCGCGTGACGAGGCGGTTGTCGACACTCACGTAGCCGGGCTGCGACGCGTCGAGCTTGAAGCTGACGGCCCCGTAGCCGGTGCCGCCGCCGCTGATGAGCACGGCCTCGGGAAATTTGAACGGCTCCAGCGCCGTCTGGTACACCTTCACACCCAGCGCCGCCGCCTGCGCGGCACTCACGGGCAGCACCACCACGCGGGGATCGAGCGAGAGGAAGTCGAGCCGCTCCGCCGCCGTGCGGTACGCCGGGGGCCGGGTGAATTCCGCGGTGAACTTTTCCCAGTCCGCCCCGTTTTCACTTAGTGAGAACGGCGTGTCGTCAATATGCAGGAGCGCGTAGATCTGCGTGCCATCGGTGATGAACACGGTGCGCGCCTCCTTCGTGCGCGTGATCGGGCCGAGGAAGGACTTGCGGTAGGCGGTGAAGTTGGTCTTCACCCGGTTGTTGAGGAAGTCGTTGAACAGCACGTTGGCGTTGACCGGCCGGTTCTCCCGGATCTCGCGCGTGAGGGCGCCGGATTGCTCGGCCAGGTCGCCGACCCCCTGGGCGAGCTGCACGGTGGTGGCCGTCACCTTCTCGCGCTCGGCCCGCTCGGCGGCGGCCTGCTTTTTGAACACTTCCGCGGTCTCCTTGAGCAGCACCTTCTCCTGCTCGGCGACTTTCACGGCCACGCTCAGGCCCTCGATTTTCTGGCGGGCCTCGGCCTGCGACTGCTCGAGCCCGGCGATGGCCTCGGCCTGGCGCTGCGCCTCGGCGCGCTTTTCATCGAGCTCGCGCTGGAGTCGCGCCAGCTGCTCCTTCGTCATGGTCGCGTCCTGGGTCGCCGCGGCGACCCGCCGGGACAGATCCGCCGCCTGCTGCTGCGTGCCGGTCAGGGTGGCGGCCAGCTGCGCGCGCTCGGCCTGCAGTTGCCCGAGGCTCTGCTCGCGCTCGGCGAGGGTTGATTCGGTCGTGGTGAGTTTCTCGGCGAGGGCCTCCCGGGTCCCGCGCTCGTCGGCCAGGGCGGTCTGCATCGCGGCGACGAGATCCTGGTCCTTCGTGGCGGCGTTGGCGGACATCTGCGGCACCGGCGGCCGGTGCACGGGCGTGGGCTCCGCCTTTTCCCACCGGGTCAGCGCCAGGAGGTTGAGCAACAGGAAGTCGCAGATGATGAGGAGCAGCGTCTTGTTCATCGCGCGGGATTCACGATCTCGGCCTGGCCCTCAAGGATCAGGCGGCACTTGTAGGGACGCACATGGCGGATCTTCACCAGCGCGACGCAGGTGATGCCGAAGAGGTTGGAGGAATACGCGGCGAGGAGATTGGGCTCGATGACGCCGAGCACCTGCAGCACGAGGGCGGCGGCGGTGCCGCCGATGCCGACGTAGAGGCCGCCGTCGAAGAGGTTCTCCTCGTTCTCCATGAGCTTGAGCTTCACGAGAGGCGGCAGGGTCTGGAGGGCGACCTCGCGGATCTTGGCGAGACAGATGAGATACATCGCGATCTGGATCGCGGCAAAGAAGGCGATGGAGAGCAGAGTGGAGGTGTCCATGTTCATGGGGGTGGGATCGGTTGCAGAGGCTATAGTAACGGGCGAGTTGACGAGCACCGGCAGCACGAGCCGGGCCTTGAATTCGGAAGGAGGGGCGGCCTTCAGCAGGAATGGCTCGGTGGCGAGCACCAGCAGGGCGGCGAAAAGGAAGGCCAGCACGCCGCTCTTGGCGCGGGGCAGCGCGAGCGCGACCCGCTCGGAGGACGGGAAAATCCAGCGGTCCAATCCGCGAAAGACCAGGTAGACGCCCAGCAGGAAGGCGAGGTACTTGACGGCCAGGGTCACCTGCGGATGCAGCAGCGCGAGCGCCGCCGTGCCGCCGAGGGCGGGACCGGCCTCGCGATTGACCGGCACCTGCCGGAGGAGGAGCAGCCGCACGGCGCCCTGCCCGTGGGTCAGCGCCAGCCGCACGTCGCCGAGCCCGGCGGTGCCGTACTGGATGAGGTAGGCGGCAACGCGGTCGGCCGAGTCCGAGCACAGGGCCGCGGTGTAGATGAGCGCGAGCTGATCCGGCGCGACGCGCGCAAGGTGCGCATACTCGCCCACGGTCCGGGCATCCTGGGTGCGGCGCAGCAATTCGCCGAGTTGCACCCAGTTCAGCCGCCGGCCCAACGAAAGCAGGTCCATGCAGAAGGGCTCGAGCTCGCCGAGCTGTTTCGTGGCCACCGCCGTCTCCGCCAGCACGCGCAACTCCCGCTGCAGCGTCGGCGAGAGATGCTCGCCCTGATAAAGCAGCGCGGTGAGCAAAATGACCGCCTCGAGCGGCTGGCCGCCCGGCTGCAGGGCCGGCACGAAACGGCCGGTCGCGGTCAGCGGCCGGGTCCGCAGCAGGGCCTGCACGCCGAGCGAACGGGAATTCTCCAGGTAGCCGAGCAGCGTGGCGCGCGCCCGGCCGGGCAGGAGAAAATCGAGCACCGGGGTGCTGGCCGCCGGGGCGGCCGGGCGGTCGCGCAATTTGAACAGCGGTTCGAGAAAGGGATCCCAGCCGCCCCACGCCACCAGCTCCGCCTGATGCCGGGCCAGGGCCGCCACGTCCGCCGCGAGCGCCGGGGCGGACTCCGACCCGATGGTCTGCGCCGCCGCGAGCACCAGTTCGGCGGGCCCGATCTTTTCCGCGGCCACCAGCTGTCGGCCCAGTTCCACCACCGTCGGCGTCCCCTCCCCGGCCGCGGCGAGCAGCGCCGGCGGCACCGAGTTCAGGTTCACCGGCAGCATCCAGGCCCCCGCCGCCGCCAGGACCCCCGCGGCCGCGCTGAGCAGGGCCCGGCGGGAATGCGGCATCGGACGTGCTGGGGCATTCATGAAATTGGGAGTATTGAATTGCGGGGTGCCGGAGGCAAACCCACGATTGCGGGCAACACCGACCGATGTCCCTGCCGATTGTTCACTACAACACCCAGATTTTGCGCAAGAAAGGCGCGAAGATCACCGGATTCGACGCCAGGCTCACCGACCTGGCCAATGCCATGATCGAGACCATGCACGAGGCCCACGGCATCGGCCTCGCGGCCCAGCAAGTCGGTCATGCGCTGCAGCTTTGCGTCGTTGACCTGCGCGCCGCCGAGGCGGAATTCGACTGGAACCTGGACGGCGCCAGGCCCCCGCTCGATCTCTTCATGCCCATGATCATCGTCAATCCGGAGCTCACCATCGATCCGGGCACCGACGAGTACATCTTCGAGGAGGGCTGCCTCTCCTTCCCCGGCATCCGCGGCGACGTCATCCGCCCCGATGCCATCACGCTGAAGTTTCAGGACCAGCACGGCACGCCGCACGTGCTCAAGTGCAACGACCTGCTCGCCCGATGCATCCAGCACGAGTACGACCACCTGCAGGGCACCCTCTTCATTGACCGCATGGAGAAAAAGGTGCGCGCGACCCTGGACAAGGCCGTGAAGGAACTCGCCCAGCAGACGCGCGAGGCCGCCAAGGCTTCATGAGCTCGATCGCAACCCGCACCGGGGACGACGGCACGACCGGCCTGCTCTACGGCCAGCGCGTGCCCAAGGACCATCCCCAGATCGAGGCCGTCGGCACCTTCGACGAGCTCAACGTCGCCCTCGGCGCCGTGAAGCCCCACCTCGGTGCCGCCGACGCCCCGCTGCGCGAGCTGATCCTTGCCCTGCAGCAGAACCTCGTGGCGCTCATGGGCGAACTGGCCTGCGCCGAAGGCGATGCGGCGCGTTATGCGGCCTCGAAATTCACCAAGCTCACGGCCGACGACACCGCGCGCATCGACGCCGGGATCGCCGCCCTTGAATCGAAGGGCCTGAAATTCGACGGCTGGGCCACCCCCGGCGCGAATGCCCGCGCCGCCGCGCTGGAAACCGCCCGCGTCACCGCCCGCCGCGCCGAGCGCCGCCTCGTCAGCCTGCCCGCCCACGGCCGCAGCGTGCGCCCCGAACTCGTGCATTTCATCAACCGCCTCGCCGACCTGCTCTGGCTCCTCGCCCGCGAGGCGGAAAGCAGCGCCGCGCCGTGAGGCGCGGCGAACGTCGAACGCCGAACATCCAACTTCCAACCTCCAATGCTGGAATCCGTTTCAGTATTGGACGTTGGAAGTTGAATGTTGGATGTTGAGCGTTCGGGGCGCAGCCCCGTCACATCTTGGAGAGTTTTACGTCCATCCACACGGCCAGGGTCAGCACGGTGCCGCGGGCGATGAATTTCAGTTCCGGCGAGACCGCGAGCAGGGTCATGCCATTGAGCAGGCTGGCCATGATGAGGGCGCCGAAGATCACACCCAGCACCGTGCCGCGACCGCCGCGCAAACTTGTGCCGCCGATGACACACGCGGCGATGGCATCGAGTTCCATCAGGTCGCCGACCGTGGTGGTCGAGGCGCCGGAATAGGCGGTCTGCATCAAACCGGTGATGGCGACGATTCCGCCCAGCAGCGTGAAAGCCCCGATCACCACGCGCTGGACGGGCACACCGGAGACAAAAGCCGCCTCCTCATTGCCGCCGATGGCATAGAGGTGCCGGCCGAAGGGCGTATGGCGCGTGATGAGATGAATCGCGAGGGCGACCACGCCGAGAATCACGACCGGCAACGGAATGCCGCGGAACTGGTTCACGGTGAGCACAAAGAGCAGCAGCCCCTGCGCGGTGACCAGCAGCTTGAGGAAGGTGAGTTCGGCATCATCAGTCTCGAAGCCCATGGCCGCGCGGCGCCTGCGACCGCGCAATATGACCACGACGAGCACCAGCATCACGGCGGCAATGAGGCCGTAGCTGGCCAGTGGCGGCAGATAATACGTGGTGAGCAGCGAATAGATATTGGGCCGGCCGCCGGGAGCGACCGGAACGGTCTGCGTGCCGATCACGAGCCAGAACACGCCCTTCAGAATCAGCAGACCGCCCAGGGTGACGATGAACGCCGGGATGCGTTGCCGCACGATCAGGGTGCCCTGCGCAAACCAGATCAGCAGCGCCGCGCCCACGGCCGGCACAAAGGCGGCGAGCGCGGGCCAGCCAAACCGGATGACGAGCACCGAGGCGAGACCACCCACCAGGCCCACGCCGCTGCCGACGGAGAGATCGATGTGCCCCGGCAGAATCACCAGCAGCATGCCCAGCGAGGGTGGCGGTGATGGCGAGTTCGACCGAAAGCGCGGAGAGATTGCGCGCCGACAGATACTGCGGCGACGCGAAGGCGAAGAACGCCCAGATGCCGATGAGGCTCAGCAGCAGGGAGAAGTCGCGGAGGGAAAGGCGGGTTTTCATGAAAGCAGGAAGGGGCGGACTGAGGCGAATGACTAATGCCTAATGTCTAATGACAAATGGTTGATGCCGAGTGGAGGAGTTGTGCGAGAAAATGGATAGTCGCGCTCTGCATTGGTCATTGGGCATTAGTCATTTGGCATTTGGCTTTGGTCATTAGGCATTGGTCATTAGGAGCCAGTCATTCCACCCTGCCTTCGGCAGATGCGGCAAGGTTGCGGTCTGTTGTGCGGAAGATGGCGGCAAATATCAGGTGCAGTTCCTTGGCCTCGGTCCACAATGGCCGGGCGACGGCCCTGGTCGATGGCAGGGCTTTCGCAATCATGCGAAACCAATACTTGGTCTCACGCGCCTCCTTGCGGCAGATGCCAATCTTGTGCCGGAAATCCTTCTTGGACTCAGCGTCATCCGCTTCGCAATAATTCGCCCCAATGCTCGTACCAGATCGAATCAACTGACTGATGAGCGGTCGGCTTACCGCGTCAGCCGGCAGTGTCTGGCAAAACGTGATCACCTTTTCGCCAAATACCGCCGTCCTCTCCTCCAAATCGTAAGACGCAATCTTCATTCCGAATTCGTCATTCAGCCGTTCAGCATCAGCGATCAGGAAATTGAAAATCACCTTAAGGAATTAGTCATTATCCCTTAGCCATTCGCCGCCAGCATTGGTCCCCAGTCATCCATCATTGGTCATTCGTCATTAGTCATTAGGCATTGGTCATCAAGCATTGGTCCACGCTCCTTCCCATCGCCGCCCCCAACAGCCGTTCCGGCGTGGCTTCCGCGCGGGTGAATTCGCCGCCGACCCGGCCTTCGTGCAGCATCAGGATCCGGTCGCTCATGCCCATCAGCTCGGGGAGCTCACTCGAGACGAGCACGACCGCCTTGCCCGCGGCGGTGAGGCGGTTGATGAGCTCGTAGACTTCGAGCTTGGCGCCGACATCGATGCCGCGGGTGGGCTCATCGAGGAAGATGACGCGCGGTTCCGTCATGAGCGCCTTGCCGATGACGACCTTCTGCTGGTTGCCGCCCGAGAGCGTGCCGACCACGGTTTCGACCGACGGGGCCTTGATGCGCAGGGAGGCAAAGAACCCCTGGTTGGCCCGGACCTCGGCCTCCTCATCCACCAACAGGCCGCGGCGCAGGCGCGTGATGGACGAGAGCGAAAGATTGAAGCCGATGTCGCGCGGCAAAATGAGCCCGTAGCGCTTGCGGTCCTCGCTGACGAGGGCGAGGCCGTGCGCCAGCGTGCCCTCGGGCGGCAGGACGGGCAGCGGCTGGCCGGCGAGGGTTACCGTGCCGCCGGTGCGCACGCCCCAGGCCCCAAAGACATGCATGAGCAGTTCGGTGCGCCCCGCCCCCATGAGTCCGCCAATGCCGAGGACTTCGCCGGCCCGCACGTTGAAACTGACATCCTGCAACAGTGCAGGCTGGCCGGTTGCCGGAGAGGCCGAAAGATGCTCAACCTGCAACAGGACCTCGCCGCCCGGCGACGGCGTGCGCGGGAAGAGGTCCTTGATTTCGCGGCCCACCATGTCGCGGATGACGCGATCCTTGGAGGTCGCGGCGGCGGGATGGGTCGAGATCGAGGCGCCATCGCGCAGCACCGTGATGCGGTCGGCAACGGCAAAGACTTCGTCCAGCTTGTGTGAAATGTAGATGCAGGCGATGCCGTGGGCGCGCAGTTCCCGGATCAGCGCCAGCAGCGTGGCGACCTCATGTTCAGCCAGGGCCGCGGTGGGCTCATCGAGGATGAGGATGCGGGTCCGCTTGCGCAGGGCCTTGGCGATCTCGACGAGTTGCTGCTGGCCGACGCCAAGGTGGCCGACCGGCGAATCGGGCGGGAGATGGAGCCCGACCCTTGCCAGCACCGCGCGGGCATCGGTGTAGAGTTTCTCCCAGTCAATGAGGAGGCCGTGGCGGGGTTCGCAGCCGAGAAAGATGTTTTCAGCGATCGTGAGCTCAGGCACGAGGGCGAGTTCCTGGTAGATCACCGCGATGCCGTGCTGCTGCGCATCGGCGATGGAATGAAGCGGCGCGAGCCGGCCGTCGATGAGGAGGGCGCCCTCATACGTGCCGTGGGCATGCAGGCCGGAGAGGACCTTGATCAGCGTGGACTTGCCGGCGCCGTTTTCACCGCAGAGCGCATGCACCTCGCCCGGCTGGAGCTCAAAGCTCACCTCGCGCAGCGCGGTGACGCCCGGGAAGCGCTTCGTGATCGCTCGGGCCTCGAGGAGGGCGGCCATGGCTCAGTGTTGGTAGATGGCCTCGCGCTTGTGGAAGCCGTCGGCGATCACGGTGCTTTCCATCGTATCCTTGTCCACGACGTGCACCGGCAGGTAGATGGACGGCACGTTGATCCTGCCGTTGGCGAGTTCCTCCTTGGCGACGACGACCTGGCGGCGGGCGAGGCGGACTGCGAGCTCGGCGGCGGCATGGGCGAGATTCTTGATCGGCTTGTAGATCGTCATCGCCTGCGTGCCCTCGACGATGCGCTGGCAGGAGGTCAGATCCGCGTCCTGGCCGGTGACCAGCACCTTGCCCGCCAGGCCTTCCTCGAGAAGGACCTGGATCGCGCCGCCGGACAGGATGTCGGAGGAACAGAGGACGGCGTCGATGTTGCGGCCGGCCTTGGTGATGGCGGCGTTGACGGCCTTCTTGGCATTCTCGGGGCGCCAGCCATCGCACCAGTCCTCGTGGACAATCTCGATGTCACCCGCGGCGATGGCGGGATTGAGGATGTTGTCCTGGCCCTGCTTGAAGAGAAAGGCGTTGTTGTCCGTCTTTGAGCCCATGAGGCGGACGATGCGGGCCTTCCGGCCCTTGAGTTTGTCCACCAGATAGCCGGCCTGCAGTTCGCCGACGCGGACGTTGTCGAACGTAAGGTAGAGATCGAGGTCGCAGTTGAGGATGAGCCGGTCGTAGGCGAGCACCGGGATGCCGGCCTCGTGCGCCAGGGCCACGCCCTTGGCCATGGCGGCACCATCATGGGGGATGATCACCAGGGCATCGATCTTGTTGCTGATGAGGGCCTCGCAGTCGCGGATCTGGCGGGTGTCATTACCGTTGGCCGAGACCACGAGCACATCGGCGCCGAGTTCCTTGGCCCGGGCGACAAACAGGTCGCGGTCATGCAGCCAGCGTTCCACCTCCAGCGTGTCCATCGAGAGCCCGATCAACGGACGGCGTGGCCCCTCGCCCGCCGCTTTGCCGCCGCCCGCTCCGCGGTGCAGGGTCAGGCCAATGAGCAGCGAAAGAACCAGGGAAAGGACAACGAGCGAAATGCGCGCTTTCATGGGGAGGGTTCCCCAGCCAAGTCAGGCCCCAGTTAATTTACAACGGCAGAACAAGGCGGGGCGGACGGTGCTTCGCCCCGAACGTTCAACATCCAACATTCAACGTCCAACATCCAACTCCGGGGTTGGAGGAGACTCTCATCATTCCTGTTCTGCGCTGCTTGGGCCAAATCATCGGGCCTCGGAGTTTAACCACGGATCACGCGGATTTCACGGATCAGGGAAATAAAGCCTCCATAAGAGCCATAAGTGATTGGCTTGGGTTGGAACTCTAAACCCTCTGCTTTCACTCCATTCATATCCGGTGCCTTCTGAGCCTTATGTGGCCAATCGGTTTGGATCCGCTATCCGTGCCATCCGTGGTTAAAATAATTCCTTCCACGGAATCGGAATTTACTTCCGCCACCCGCCATGTGAACTTCGCGGCCCGTCGTGAACCTCGTAAATCCCAAGCTCCTCACCCTCGAACAGGCCGTCGCCGCCCGGGCGCAGCTCCGGGTCGCCGGCCGCAAACTGGTGCTGACGAACGGCGTCTTCGACCTCCTCCACACCGGCCACCTCTACTACCTCAAGCAGGCCCGTGAGCTCGGCGACGCGCTCTTCATCGCCCTCAACAGCGATGCCAGCGTGAAGGTGCTGAAGGGTCCGCTCCGGCCGGTGATGAACGAGGAGCAGCGGGCGTACGCCCTGGCCGCGTTGTCATGCGTGGACGGCGTCGTGATCTTCCGCGAACCGCGGCTGACCAGGGAAATTCTCGCCCTGCAGCCCGACGCCTACACCAAGGCCGGCGACTACACGCTGGAGAAGCTGAATCCCGAGGAGCGCGCGGCGCTCGAGCAGGTGAAGGCGAAGATCACGTTCATGCCCTTCCTCCCCGGGTTCAGCACGACGAATCTCATCGCCAAAATCCGGGCGGCCGGGGAATGCTGACGCCCATGCGCGTGGTCATCCTTGGTTCCGGTCGCGGTTCGAATGCCGGGGCGCTCCTGCGCGCGCAGGCCGAAGGCCGGCTCGGGTCGGCCAAGATCGTGCAGCTCTTCGCGGACGTCCCGGATGCGGGGATCCTCGCCCTCGGCCCGAGGTTCGGCGTGCCGGCGGAGTTCGTGGACCCCGCGCCGTTCAAGACCAAGCTCGAGGGCGCCGGCGAGGAGCGCTACATCGCGGCGATCAACGCCTGCGCACCCGATCTCGTGGTGCTGGCGGGCTTCATGCGCGTGCTGAAGCCGGGATTCCTGCATGCGTTTGCCGGGAAGATCATCAACCTGCACCCCAGCCTGCTGCCCAGTTTCCCGGGACTCGATGCGATCGGCCAGGCATGGCGGCGGGGCGTGAAGGTGACCGGCTGCACGGTGCATTATGTGACCACCGAGGTGGACGGCGGGCCGATCCTCGACCAGGCGGCCGTGCGGGTGGAGCCGGCCGACACCCTGGAGACCCTCGCGGCCAAGATCCATGCGGCCGAGCATGCCCTGCTGCCGGCGGTCGTGGCGCGGCTGAGCGCGCGCTGAACTGCCAGCCTTACCGGGCGCGTCATGGAACAGCACGTCTGGCAGATGCCGTTGAAGAATGCGCCGAAGCTCGTGCTGGCGGGCCGGGCGGTGCACGGGCGGCGGAAGCAGGAGGAGAAGTTTCAGCTCCCGGAGCTCTGGTGCCTGCACCTGTACAATTACCATGGCACGCTGACCCTCGACGGACGCGAATTCGCCATCGCGCCGGGATACGCGAGCGTGACCCCGCCGAACGCCCGCATCATCTACCGCTTCACCGGCGAATCGTGGCATGCGTTTGCGCACTTCCGGCTCGAGCCAAAGGGCGACCTCGTGCCCATGCCGGCGATGCAGGACCTGGGCCCGGCCTACGGGCAGATCGCGCGCGCGATTGACGAGGCCGCGGGTTGGCTGCCCTCCATGCCGTGCCGGTCGTCGGTGCGGTTGTGGGAGGTGTTGTGGCAACTGGTGAACCACCCGTACTCGGAGCACACGCCGAGGAAGCTGCTGCATCCGGCGCTCAGCCAGGCCGTGCGGGAGATCGAGGTCCAGCTCGCCGAGCCGCTGTCGATTCCGGACATCGCGCGCCGCGCGGACATCTCGCACAACCACCTCACGCGGCTCTTCAAGGCGCAGTTCAACCTGACCGCGGAGGGCTACATCCGCCAGCGCCGCATGGAGCGCGCGCTGCATCTGCTGAAGCACACGACGATGGCGGTGAAGACCATCGCCGCGGAGGTCGGACTGCCCGACCTGCATTTCTTCAACAAGACCATCCGCGCCGCGACCGGCCTCGGCCCGCGGGAGTACCGCGAATCGCAGCGTCCGGGCTGAGCGGCTGAACCCTCAGGGGGGGGCGCCGTCTTCGCCTTCGCCCCCCCCGGGGTGGGGCGGCCGCCTGGGCCGTTTTGGGTTACGGGGTGTATTATGGGTTATTGGTTAATGGTTATTGGTTATGGGTTATTGACCCAGGCAAATCGACAGAGGTAGGGGCGTGCCTTGTGCGCACCCGTTTGGGTGCCTCAGCTTCCATGGCCGTTTCTCGTTGGGACAGGGCAATAGAGTGCGCATTAAAAAATTACTGTGGCCGCCTCAGCCGTTGTAGCCGGGGTCGCTGACCCCGGTCTTGGTGCATGCCGACGACAAGCCAGGGGAACGACCCCTGGCTACAACCGGGTTAGCGAGATCACTCAGATTAGCGTTCCCTACGGCTTGGGGTCTTGCTCGGCGATGAGCTTCCAGATGGAGGCGGTGACTTCCTCGTGCACGATGAGATCGCTCTGGATCGCGTCGCAGTAGGGGCTGATTACCTTTCCGCGCATCATCAGGCTCAGCACCGGGGCGCCGTTCTTGTAGATCCGGATCATCGGCTGCGAGATCCCCAATAGATGCTTGTCCGTTATTTCGTAGGTGGCGCTTTCCAGGATCGCCGCCAGCCGTTCGCGCCATTGCGGATCGGAGACCTGGATCAGTCGCTCGTCCTTCTCGTCCTTGCCCGGCAGGTACACCAGCGTCGCCGCATCGCTGTCGCGGATCAGCTTCGCGAGATACTGTCCCGGCTTCCGGGCCTCCGCCAGCGCCTCGACCGCGGCGCGTTCCACGCGCCCCTTGTGTTCAAAGTAAGCCACGCCCCAGCCCGCGAGGGCCGCGACGACAACCATCGCCATGAGGACGTAATGGGAGCGCTTCATATGGTATTAACGAAGAAGGCAGTGATTTCTTAGAACAACCACTGAAATTTTAACCACGGATTACATCGGCTAGGGTCTTCATTCCTGAACTATAAATGAGAGAACCGTATTATGCGCTCCCTGTGCAGGTTCGGCGTCTGACCGTTTTTTGGGCCCCCCCCCTTTAAAACCCCAACCCTTTTTTTTCCGGGGGTTTTTCCCCCCGGGTTCCCTTTTTGCCCGCTTTTTTTTTTCGGCCCCCGGGGGCGCGCCCCCCCGGCCCCCCCCCCCACGGGGCCCCGGGGCGGTCGGGGTTCATTGGAGTCCGGCCGCGCCGAACCTTGATGCGAAAGGGCGACCAGGGGGGGGGCCCCCCCCCCCCCCCCCCCGGGAAACAACCTTTTTTTTTTTTTTTTTTCTTCCCTTCCCCCTTCGGGATTCGTGGAATCAGGCCAAATTAGGTACAAGGAGAATGAGAAAGATGGCAGGCCCTCCGGGCATGCGATGATCAGGGGTAGGTTCATCATGATGGTAATATAAAGTAAGACGAGCAGCACGGCTAACCCCTACATGATGACTTCGAAACTTCTCGTACGGCTCCCCCGGGACGGGTCGCCCAACCCTGCCCTGCGTTCCTGCGCCCGGCGGAGGCACATTGGGTAATG
This sequence comes from Opitutaceae bacterium, assembly GCA_016715765.1. Lineage (GTDB taxonomy): Bacteria > Verrucomicrobiota > Verrucomicrobiia > Opitutales > Opitutaceae > UBA2377. The sequence goes on along the minus strand of JADJZJ010000002.1, from coordinate 157,275 downwards.
ACGAATGGAGACTTCACCGAGTCGTAACCGGAACGGCAGGAACGCGTCGCATTCGCTCATTACTATCGGGCGCAAACCAATCCACACCGTCATGAAAATCCTTCTCAACCTCCTCCTCGCGGCCGCACTCACGGGGCTGATCTGCACCATCGTCGAACTGCCCTTCACGGTCGTCGGCGTTTTCAACTTCACCTTCGTCACCGCGCTCGTGGCCTGGACCCTCGCCCAGTATGAGCCGCGGAAACGTCCCTTGTGGATGCTGAAGCGGTCGGCGCTGATCAATCCCGACAAGGCACGGACCAAGGTCCGGCCCTACAGGCATGCCGACCGGAGGCCGGCGGAACTATCCATCAGCGCGGATTAGCGCAGATCAGCGTTCCCAAGGCTTGGAAAGCCCGGGTCACCATCCGCACCTGGCGCGGCTCACCCCCCACTCAGAAGAACTTCTTCGCTTTTTCGAAGAAGGTCTTCGAGGTGGGTTCGTTGGCGTCGCCGCTGATGCGGCCGAACTCCTCGAGGATCTTTTTCTGCTCGGCGGTGAGCGCGGTGGGAACCTCCACATGCACGCGCACCAGCTGGTCGCCCTGGCGGCCGCCGCGCAGTGAGGGCATGCCCTTTTCGCGCAGGCGGAACGTCGTCCCGCTCTGGGTCCCGGCGGGGAGCTTGAGGGAGGCCTTGCCGAAGAGCGTGGGGACCTCGATGCTGCCGCCGAGGGTCGCGAGGGTGAACTTGATCGGGATCTCGCAGAAGAGGTTGTCGTCCTGGCGCTCGAAGAGCTCGTGCTCCTTGACGCTGAGGACGATGTAGAGATCGCCGGCCGCTCCGCCGGCGAGCCCGGCCTCGCCGTTGCCGGCGGAGCGGAGACGGGAGCCGTTGTCGACGCCGGGCGGGATGCGGACGTGCAGCTTGGTGGTCTTGGGGACGCGGCCCTCGCCGTGGCAGGCGGTGCAGGGCTTGTCGATCTTCGTGCCGGCCCCGGCACAGGTGGGGCAGGTCTGGGTGAAGGTGATGATGCCGCCGGAACGGCGGATCTGGCCGGCGCCGCGGCAGGTGGGACAGGTGACGCGCTTGGAGCCGGGCTCGGCGCCGTTGCCGTCGCAGCGCTCGCAGGTGACGTTCTTGCGGAAGGAAATCTCCTTCTCGGCGCCGCGGGCGGCCTCCTCGAGCGTGATCTCAAGATCGTAGCGGAGGTCGGAACCGTCGCGGCCGCCATCCCGGCCGCCGCCACCGCCGAACATTTCGTCGAAGATGCCGCCGCCCCCACCCTGCTGATTGAAGACCTCGCGGAAAATATCGAAGGGGTCGTGGAAACCGCCGCCACCGCCGCGGGCTCCGCCACCCATGCCGCCCTGCTGGAAGGCGGCGTGGCCGTAACGGTCGTAGGCGGCGCGCTTCTCGGCGTCGTTGAGCACGTCGTAGGCCTCGGAGACCTTCTTGAACATCTCCTCCGCGGACTTGTTGCCGGGGTTCTTGTCGGGGTGGTACTGGACGGCCTTCTTGCGGTAGGCCTTCTTCAGTTCCTCAGCCGTGGCGGTCTTCGATACGCCGAGCAGCTCGTAATAGTCTTCCTTGGTGGCCATAGGGTCGGGAGGTGGGGGAAAGGACGGAAATGGTTATATGGAAATCAGGGAATCAGGAAGCGGAAGGACGGAAGGCCCGGGCATTATTCCTGTTTTCCTGAGTTCCACATTAAAAATCAGCAGGCCTTGCGTCCCTTATCAGGCCTTGGCCGTGCCGCTGGAGACAACGACGGAGGCGGGACGCAGGAGGCGACCGTTGAGGGCGTAGCCGATGCGGACGACGGTGATCACGTTGCCCTCGGGGAGGTCGGCGCTGGGCTGCTGGGAAATCGCCTCGTGCTGGTGGGCGTCGAAGGCCTGGCCGACGGGGTTGATCTCGGTGAGACCGTGACTGTTGAGGGCGGTCTTGAGCTGGGTGAGCACCATCTCGACACCCCCGGTGAGGGTCTTGAGGTCGGCGTTGGGCTGCCTGGCGGCGTTGAGGCCCAGGGCGAGATTGTCGAGGACGGGGAGGAGGTCTTCGAGGACGCGGCCGGCGGCGTACTGGCGGAGCTCATCCTTCTCGCGGGTGGTGCGTTTGCGGAAGTTGTCGTGGTCGGCCATGGCGCGCATGTAGCGGTCGTAATGGGCGGCGGCCTCGGCCTTGGCGGCGGCGAGTTGCTCCTCGGGTCCCGGCTGGGCCGACTTGGTTTCGGGAGCAGGCGCGGCGGGCGCCGCGGGAGCCGGGGCGGAGGGCGCGGGTTGGGCCGGAGTGGCAGGGTCGGCGGCTTTGGAATCAGGACTCGTCATAGGAAAAGGGTTATACAACTACGGCTTTCGGCTTTCTTCAAGCGCGTCGGTGAATCCCTGGAAAACCACGGGGCGCTGGCGGGCCAGTTCGCGCATGACATCGGTCCCGGAGCGCATGGCGCGGTCAATGGCGCCGGTGAGGTCGGCGGGGAGGATGGTCCCGACGGCGCCGCTGAGGGTGAAGAGCTGGTCGAGGGAGGCCGGGAGCAGGAGTTGCTGGGCGTCGGTGACGTTGGCGAAGGTGCGGTCGAGCTGCAGGGCGTAGTCGTGGACCACGGGATCGCGGCCGGTGTGGTCGCTGATGAGGAACCGGTCCACCTTGATCTGGAGTTCGCGGATCAGGAACGGGTGGCGCTTGGCGGGTGCAGGCGGCGCGCTGGCGTACGCGGCGGGGGGGGGCGGCGGCGCAACGGGATCGGTGGCGCGGGGGTAACCGGAGTTCGCAGGGGTGCCGGCGAGGTAGTTCTGGAAGACCTGGGTGTTGGTGCGGCCGTCGGAACGCTTGACGAGGGCGACAAGGGCGATGTCGAGGCGCAGGCGGCGGACAACGGGTTTGTCGGAGAAGAGCGTCAGGAGGTCGCCGTCGATTTCGAATTCGCGGACCTGGAGAAATTCACGGCGCGGGAAGGTCGGCGGATTGGCGAGGACGAAGCCCTTGGCGACCACCCGGCCGGAGAAGGGATTGACCATCAGGCTCGAGAAACTGGCGTCGAAGCCGGTGCGGGAGCGGATCCGGGTGGTGACGAGAACCGGCAGGAGCAGCATCCAGGCGAGCGCGGCGAGGGCGAAGCCGGCGGCCAGGAAGAGGAGCAGGCCGGCCAGGATGCCGCCGCGCACGGGAGCGTTGCGGACCTCAGGGGGCATGGCTCAGGCGAAGTTTTCGGTGATCAGCAGAATGCCGGGCTCCTTGGCGGTGACGGTGAACTCGCCGGCGTAGGGGATGAGGGCGTTGTCGCCGTGACTGAGGGTGGAGCCGCCGCACTCGAGGCAGCCGCTGGCCACGCTGAGGAGGCGGGGCTGCTCGTTCTTCGGGAAAACAATCTTCTCGCCGGGACTGAGAACGACCCGGCGGATGCGGAATTCGTCGCAGTCGGCGATGACGGCGGAGGTGGGCGAGCCGCGCACCGGGACGGGCTCAAAGTCGTCCCACTGGATGCACTTGAGAGACTCGGAGACGTGGAGCTGGCGGGGCTTGCCGTCGAGGCCGGTGCGGGCCCAGTCGTACACGCGGTAGGTGGTGTCGGAGTTCTGCTGGATCTCGAGGATGAGGTTGCCGGCGTCGATGGCGTGGACCTGGCCGCTGTGGACGAGGATGGAGTCACCCTCGGCGACGCGGAACTTGTGGACGACGTTCTCGACGGTCTGCTCGATGATGGCGCGTTCGAAGGAGGCGCGGGTGACACCCTTCTTCAGGCCGACGATGAGCTGGGCGCCGGGGGCGGTGTCGGCGATGTACCAGTTCTCGGTCTTCGGCTCGCCGCCGAGCTGGCGGGCAATGGCGGCGGGCGGGTGGACCTGCAGGCTGAGGCGCTCGCGGCAGTCGAGCCACTTGATGAGGATCGGGAAGGGTTTGGCGGCGTCCCACTTCGGACCCATGACCACGGCCGAGTGCTTCGCGATGAGTTCGCGGATGGTCAGGCCGGCATGGGCGCCGCGGCGAACGACGGACTGGGCCTCGGCGCGGTCAACGATCTCCCAGCTTTCGCCGATGGGACGGCCGGGCGGCAGCTGGCGGCCGAGGGCGGAGGCCAGGGCCTGACCGCCCCAGACACGCTCCTGGTAAATGGGCTCGAAACAGAGGATCTCTCGCATAATTTGAAATTGGATGATGGGAAACAACCGCAGGGGTGTTTACATTTGACCACCCGGATGATTAGCGTGGGAATCCGCAAGCCTTCCGAGGGTCCACACACAAATGCCCAAGACCGAGACTTCAAACTCAAATAACGGACCTGCCTATCAGACTCCCCGCTACCGGCCCAATTGGGTGTCGGCGGTCATTTGCTTCATCCTGGGCACACTCCTGATGGTGGCATTGGTGGATTACACGCCGAACCAGAGCAGCCTGGCGACGACCCATCCGACGAGCACGAATCTGGTGGGGTTGTGGGGCGCGAACGGGATCTGGATCCTGCTGTATACCATTGGCCTGAGCGTCTGGCTGGTGCCGGTTTTTGTGCTGTGGCTGCTGTATGTCTCGGTGCGCAATGCGCGCCGGCTGGCGGGCACGCGGCTGGTCGCTATGGTCATCAGTATCATCTCGCTGGCGGGACTGGTGGCGATGTTTGAGAGCTTCGGGAGCAGCGATTATTTCCCCCAGGGTCCGGGCGGCTGGCTGGGCGGGCTCGTTTTCAAGCACGGGCTGCGCGACGCGCTGGGCGTCTTCGGGGCGGGACTGCTGTTCGGCACGGTGTACCTGTGCGGACTGATGTTCATCTTCACAAAAGACATCGGCGCGGAGTTTGAGCGCTATGTCGCGAATTTCCACGCCTGGCGGGAAGAGCGCACGAAACGCAAGGCCGCGCTGGCCGAGGAGCGGGCGAAGGAACGGGAACTGATGCAGAAGCAAAAGACGGCGGATGCGACCAAGACGGCGGCCGCCGCGGCCCCGCCCCCGCCGCCCTCCCCCACCGTCGGCCCCCTGGCGGGCAAGAAACTGGTCATTCCCACTTCCAAGGAAGATCCGCTCAGCCGGACCCCGGCGAACCGCTCCGGCACACCTGTCACCGCGGAACCGGTGTCCACCCCGACGACGCCCCCGGTCCCGACCGCCCCAGCCAGGCCGGCGGTGAAGCCGGTGGAGAAGCCCGCGCCCGTGGAAGACGCGAAAGCCAACGGCGGCACCAAGGGCGTGGTGGAGTTGAACATCGTCAAGCCGGAGGAAACCAAGAAGGCGAAGTTCATCCTGCCGCAAAGCGACGATGCGAATTACGAATTTCCGCCGCTCAAAATGCTCAAGGAACAGGTGAAGCACTCGGCGGAGGACAGCGACGAGGAGCACCGCGCGAACGCCGAGAACCTGCTGCGGATTCTGGGCGAGTTTGGCGTGGAAGTGTCGCTCGGCGAAATCCACGTCGGCCCCGTCATCACGCGCTATGAGGTCGTCCCCGCCCCCGGCGTGCGCGTGGAAAAGATCGCCGGCCTCGACAAGAACATCGCCCTCGGCATGCGCGCGCAGTCGGTGCGCATCCTCGCGCCGATTCCCGGCAAGGCCGCCGTGGGCGTCGAGGTGCCCAACCAGAAGCCCACGCCCGTGGGCATGCGCGAGATCCTCGAGAGCGAAGACTGGGCCTCGGGCAAGCCCGAGCTGCCGATCGCGCTGGGCAAGGACGTTTCCGGCAAGCCGCTCATCTCCGATCTGACCAAGATGCCCCACCTGCTCATCGCCGGTGCGACGGGCTCCGGCAAATCGGTGTGCATCAACTCCATCGTCGCCTCGATCCTCTACTCGAAGAGCCCGAAGGACGTGCGGCTGATCATGGTGGACCCGAAGGTGGTCGAGCTGAAGGTGTTCAACCCGCTCCCGCACATGCTCATCCCGGTGGTCACCGAGCCGAAGAAGGTGCCGGGCGCCCTCAAGTGGCTGCTGAGCGAGATGGAGCAGCGCTACCAGATGTTCGCGCACGTGAACGTGCGAAACATCCTCGGCTTCAACAACCGCAAGAAGGGCGCGAAGCCCGACCCCGCGGAGGAAGCGCAGGCCAAGCTCGCCGGGGTCGACCCCGCCGCGACCGAGGGCATGGAAGTGCCCGACCACCTGCCCTACATCGTCGCGATCATCGACGAACTCGCCGACCTCATGATGGTCGCGCCGGCGGAGATCGAGAACTCCATCGCGCGCCTCGCGCAGCTCGCGCGCGCCGCCGGCATCCACCTCATCATCGCCACCCAGCGCCCGTCGGTGAACGTCATCACCGGCGTCATCAAGGCCAACCTCCCCTCGCGCATCGCCTTCCAGGTGGCCTCACAGGTGGACTCCCGCACCATCCTCGACGTGAAGGGCGCCGACACGCTGATCGGCCGCGGCGACATGCTCTTCTCGCCCCCGGGCTCCTCCCGCCTGGTGCGCGCGCAGGGCGCCTTCGTGGCGGATGACGAGATCATCGCGATCGTTGATTTCCTCAAGCGGAACGGCCCGCCGCAGTACGCGCAGTCGGTGCAGCAGCAGATTGACCGCGCCGCGGCCGAGGATGACGAGGACGGGGAGGACGGCGATGGCGCCGACGGCGATCTGGGCAACGACGAGGAGCTGTTCCAGCAGGCGCTCTCCGTGCTCAAGTCCACCCGCCGCGCCAGCACCTCGATGATCCAGCGCCGGTTGCGCATCGGCTACAACCGGGCCGCGCGCATCATGGACATCATGGAGGACAAGGGTATCGTGGGACCGGAAAACGGCTCCTCGCCGCGCGAAATCCTCGTGGATCTCGACACCTACGGCGACAGCAACAAGACCTGAGACCCGTCCGCCACCCCACTTTCCCGGCATTTCACTCTTTCCCTGCCCGGCAAAATCCCTAACTGATAACCCCATGCAGAACATCGGCGAACGCCTAGAGGAAGCCCGGAAACGCAAAGGCATCTCCATCCGCGAAGCGGCCGAAGCGACCAAGATCCGGAGCGACTATCTCCACAAGTTCGAGAGCAACCAGTTCGACCTCAATCTCGCCGAGATCTATGTGCGGGGATTTCTGCGCAATTACGCCAACTTCCTGAAGCTGCCGGCGGACAAGATCATCAACGACTACGCCGCCCTCGGCCGCAGCGAGGCGAAGGTCCGCCAGCCGAGCCGTGAAATCTACGGCCGCATGGAAGTGTCCATCGCCTCGGCCGACGAGCGCAACGCGGAGAAGGCGATGCCCGTCGAGGAACCCGCCGGCGCCGTTGACAAGACCCATCGCGCCGCCGGCCTCGGCCGCAGCGGCAGCAGCCTGCCGGCCGGCCCCGCGATCCCGCCCCAGCTGATCTTCCGCGGCGGCATCGCCCTCATCGTGATCGTGGTGCTGGTGCTCGTGATCTGGGTGATCAAGGCCATCATCAGCGATCCCACGCCCGTGACCAACCGGTCGGCCGCTCCCGCCACGACGCAGGGACCGGTGCAGATGTCGACCGACTCCTCCGTCACGCTCATCGCGCTCGACACCGTGCGCGTGAAGGTCGTGCAGGACTCGGACAACCGGGAACTCTTCCAAGGCACGCTGTCCCGCGGCCAGACCCAGGTCGTGCCGAAGCGCGGCGCGATCTACATCACCGCCAGCGCCGGCAAGAACCTCGAGATCGAGATCAACGGCAAGCGCTACCCGATGCCGTTCGAGGGCTACGACCGCGCCAAGATCAACTGAGGCGCGGATTAGCTTTTGCCTTTTGTTTTGTAGGGCGGGGATTCCGATCCCCGCCTTTTTGCCGGACTGGAACAACGATGCCCGACTGTAGGAGCGGCTTTATGCCGCGATGCTGCGCTCACGATCGCGGCATAAAGCCGCTCCTACAGAAAGGCCGTCTATTTTGAGGACGTACCCATTGTCGGATGCGTAACGACCATTCTGTTCACAACATTGCGACCGAGGGCGGTCGCGCTCCCAAATGAACAAGGGCCGCCCCTTCCGGATGCGGCCCTTGGTGTCTTCAAGCACTCACCGCAGCCCCACCGGCGGGCCGAGGATTTCGCGGAGCACCATGGCGCGGCGCAGATTGCGGGCGCCGCGGAGCTCATGCATCAGCTCGCCGCGAATGGGCGAAGGCTCCTGGGCCTTGGCGTGGGCGACGATCGCCGCCGCCTTGCGCTCGACGATGCGTCGCGACGAGGCCAGCGCCTCCAGCTGCTCGGCCAGTTCATGCTGCCGCTCAAGGATCGCCCCGGCGTTCTCCTGAGATGTCGGCCGCGCCATCACCGGCGAAGGCACGGCTTCACGGGTGAATTCGCGCTGGGGCAGCGGGGTGGCCACGGGCCGCGGCGCCGGCGACTCGGTACGGAACAATGGCGGGGGCTCGGCCGCGGGCCGCGGCACGTTGATGGGACCGCCGGCGGCGCGCTCGGCGATCTTGCGGCGGATCTCCTCCTGAATCCGGCGGGTGCGCTGCTCCTCCTCCGGATCAGCGTTGAAATCCCGCGGCGGCATTTCGGTCGGCATGTCACCGCTGTCGTCCGCATGGCCCTGCCGTCGCTGGTTGAGCCAGTAGGCAATCGCCGCGGCGACCGCGATGACGATCTGCAGATGATCAAGGATCCATTCCATGGGGAGGGACCGCGCTTACTTCTTCGCGTCGGGTTCGCCGATGGATTTGCGCATGCCGGTGTCGGCCTGCACGTTCTCCATGCGGAAGTAATCCATGACGCCCAGCCGGCCGCTGCGGAAGGCCTCGGCCATGGCGAGCGGCACCTGCGACTGCGCCTCGACGACCTTCGCCTGCATCTCCTGCACGCGGGCCTTCATTTCCTGCTCGAGCGCGACGGCGGCGGCACGGCGGATTTCCGCCTGGGCCTGCGCCATGTTCTTGTTCGCCTCGGCCTGCGCTTCCTGGAGCTTGGCGCCGACGTTCTCACCGACGTCCACGTCGGCGATGTCGATCGAAAGGATTTCAAACGCCGAGCCGACATCGAGGCCGCGGGCGAGCACGGTCTTGGAAATGCTGTCCGGGGACTCGAGCACGGACTTGTAGCTCTCGGCGGAGCCGATGGTGGTGACGATGCCCTCGCCGACGCGGGCGATGATGGTCTCCTCGGTGGCGCCGCCGACGAAGCGGTCGAGGTTGGTGCGGACGGTGACGCGGGCCTTCACCTTCACCTGGATGCCGTCCTTGGCCACGCCGTCGATGGTGGTGCGGCCGCCTTCGGGATTGGGGCAGTCGATGACCTTCGGATCGACGGAGGTGCGCACGGCCTCGACGACGCTCTTGCCGGAGCCCTTCGTGGCGAGGTCAATGGCGCAGGCGCGGTCCCAGGGCAGGTTGATGCCGGCCTTCTGCGCGGCGATGAGGGCCTGCACCGTGGGGACCACGTTGCCGCCGGCCTGGAAATGCGAGGCGATCTGGTCGGCCGAGACATCGATGCCGGCGCGGACCGCGGTGATGCGGGCGTCGACGATCAGCCCATAGGGAATGCTCGCGAGCTTCAGCGCCACGAGCTTGGACATGGAGACGGACGCACCGTTGAAGAGCGCCTTCACCCAGGCTCCGATCAGACTGAAAACGATGGCGCCAATCACCAGGATGACGATGGCGGCTACTACCAAGGCAATGAGGGTCAGGTTCATGAGGTTTCTTTGATTTGTGTTACAACTAAACGAAAATTGTCGGTGTCGACGACCTTCAGGCGGGCGCCGACCTCGGTGAGACCCGACTGGCTGTAGGCCTCATAGCGCCGGCCATCCAGGGTGACGACGCCGCTGGGGGCGAGCTTCGTGACGGCCACCACCTCGCGGCCGACCACCGCCGCGTGGTCGGCCACGACGGGCTGGCTGCGGCCGTTGACGGTCTCGGCCATCGTGAATTTCCTCGCGAGCTTGGACTTCGGCAGGATGACGAACTCGAGGTAGACCGTCACGGCACCGATGAGGAATGCCAGGACGGTCGCGACCACGCCGCCGCCGGTGCCGAATTGGGTGAAGGAGGCCACCACGCCGGCCAGCAGGCAGAGGCCGCCCACCAGGCCCAGCAGACCGCCGGGGACGAGGATCTCGACCGCCACGAGCACGATGCCGACAAGGAAAAGCAGGAAGACGGTCGTCATGGTTTGATCACCTCCACGGTGAGATTGAACTCCGTGTGCCGGACGACGCGCACGCGCGATCCGGCCTCGGCGAAGCCGACCTCCAGGCGGGCCTCGAGTCGCCGCCCGTCGATTTCAACCTGGCCGCTGGGAAAGAGGCTCGTGGCGGCCACACCCTCGCGGCCGACCAGCGACTGCAATTCCTGCACCACCGCGGGGGCCACGCCGGAACCCTGCACGGCCCCGCCGACGGCGAGACGGTTCCAGATCCAGCCCTTGGGCAGGAAGCGCGCGACAATGACGAACAAGGCCACGGCAAAGGCCAGCCCGAGGAGGAGGTTCTGGGCGGGCACCAGCAGGAGGTCGCCCGAAAACTCCAGGGGCTCATTCGGCCAGATGTCCGCCATCGACCAGAGCAGCGAGCCGAGCATGAGCATGATGCCGATCAGCGCCATGACCACCGTGCCGGGCAGGAAGAAGATCTCGATCGCCACGAACAGCACGCCGAGGGCGAATACCAGCATGGGCTCGTGGCCGGAGAAGCCGGCGACAAAGTTGCCCAGGAAAACAACGGTGAGGAGAATGATGCCGGAGATGCCAAAGATGCCGAATCCGGGGGTCTTGAACTCAATGAAGAGCGCCAGCAGGCCGAGCCCGAGGAGGATCGGGGAGATGGCGTTGAGCCAGACGGCGAGTTGCTCGGACCAGGTGACCTCGAGGGATTTGACCGTGAAGCCGTCCGCGCCGAACTTCGCCGTGAGCAGCTCCGTCATGTCCTTGGCGATGCCCGCGGCCAGCAGCGGCTGCGCCGGATCACCGTAGGTCTTGCTGGCCTCGCTCGCGGTCAGGGAGAGCAGTTCGCCCTTCGCCTTGATGACCGTGTCGCCGATCTTCAGTTCGTAGTCCTCGTCGATCATCGCGGAGATGACCTGGCCGCGGTAGCCCTTGCCCTCCGAAATCGCGCGCACCCGGGCCTTCAGGTAGCTGACGATTTTCATCTTCATCGACTTGTCGATCTCGCCGCCGGTGGCCAGCACCGGGGCGGCGGCGCCGATGATGCCGTCGGGCGTGAAATAGATTTCGTCCGTGATGGCGGAGATGAAGGCGCCGGCGGAGATGGCCTCGGTGTTCACGTAGGTGATCGTCTGGCCGGGAAACTTGTCCAGCGCCTCCATGATCTCGAAAGTCACATCCAGCGCGCCGCCGGGGGTCTTCATGTCGAGCACCACCAGGTCGGCCTTCTGCTCGATCGCCTCCTTCAGGCCGCGACGCAGGATATAGAGGATGGGTTTGGCGATCTGCTCCCGGATCGGGATCACCACCACCTGCTTGCGGGCAACGGGATCGGCGGACTTGGCGGCCGGGGCCGCGGCCGGCACCGGATCGGCCGCACGCAACATGCCGGCCGTAAGGAGTGCCAGCAGAAAGGTGCAGAGGATACGGACCATGGTGGAAGGAGTAGCTTAGGACCCCGGCGGCAACGTGCAAGCGTCGCTGTGCTGGAATTCCGGGGGGCCTTTCCAGAAACCCGTTGCACGGCGCGCACGGGACTGATTTCACGGCAGGCATGGAAAAGGTTCCCTATCTCGGAGCAAACCTCACACGCTGGCGCGTCGGACAATCCACCTTTCTGGCGTGGCCCGAAAAAGGCGCCCGCCTGATGAACTGGAACGTCACGCTCGGCGACGGCTCGGTCCGCGACGTGCTCTACTGGCCCGAGTTGAACAGCCTCGACGATTTCCACCGGGTCAGGGGCGGCAACCCGATCCTGTTTCCTTTCAACGCGCGGGTCTTCGACCAGGGCGACATCCACTTTTGGAAGGCCGCGGATGGCGTGCGGCGCGTGATGCCCATGCACGGGCTCGCGCGGCAGGGGGACTTTCGCGTGACGCATTGCGATCCCACCGGCTTCACGGCGCTCTATCTCCCGAATGACGAGGCCCGCGCCTGCTATCCGTACGATTACGAATTCACCGTGCGCTACCGCTTCGAGCCGCTGGGGCTCGTGTGCGAATTCACCCTGTTCAATCGCGGCACCGCGCCGCTGCCGTGGAGCGCGGGGCATCATTTCTACTTCACCGTCCCCTGGTCGGAAGGCCTCAGCCGCAGCGACTACTCCATCCGCATTCCCGCCACGCGCCGGGTGCGCCAGGATGCGACGGGCCGGCTGATCCCCGGCCCCACCCTCAAGGAGATCGAGCATCTCGACCACCCCGAGCTCATCGACGCCATCCATCTGGGCCTGAAGGACAACACGGTGATCTTCGGCGAGCGCGGCCATGCCGGCGATGTGGTCATGAAAATCGGCACCGAGAAAATACCCGCGCCCGATGCGACCTTCGTCACGTGGAGCGAATCCGCGACCGCCCCGTACTACTGTGTCGAACCGTGGATGGGTCCGCCGAATGCACCGGAGCACAGGACCGGCCTGCATTTCGTGCCTCCCGGCCTGACCCAGACCTTCACGGTTTCGATCGGCATCAAGTAAGCCTGCGGCGCTCCCCTGGTTTCGAACCCACCCTCACCATGCCCCAACGCCACTCCGTCACCACCCTCGATGCCCTGCCACCCGGCGCCAAGAAAGCCTTCAGAGTCGGCACCGAACGCATCGCCCTGTGCAATGTGGACGGCCAGATCCACGCCATCGACGATGTCTGCCCGCACGCCGGCGCCTCGCTGGCCGCCGGACCGTTGAAGGGCACCACGCTGACATGCCCGCTGCATGCGATCGCCTTTGATGTCAGCACCGGTGCGGCCGTCTGCCCGAAGAACATGGACCCGGTGCGGCGATTCCCGGTGTTCGTGAGCGGGAATCAGATCGAGGTTGAGGTGTAACAGGCCCGGGAGCTCCGAGGCAGGAGCCTGCTTGCTGGCGAAGGTTTGCTTGGGAGCGCGACCGCCCTCGGTCGCAATCTTTCGCCTGCCAGCAGCGTCCCTTCCAATACGACCGGGCGCCGTACCCACCGGGCACAAAAAAACCGGCGGTGTGTGCCGCCGGTTTTGGGTGATGGTGGGAAGAAGGCCTCGGTTGCTCAGTGGAGCGAACCCTTCCAGCCTTCGCCACAGGGGCCACCCGAAGTTTGCGGCGTGACTTCGTAGGTCGTGCCATCCAGGCGGGTGAGCGGATGGTAGCCGCCGGAAATCTTGCGGACATCGCCACCGGCATAATGGCAGATGAAGGAACGGCGGAAGCGCGTCTTGGACCGGTTGGGTCCGGAACCGTGGATCAGGCTGCCGTTGAAGAAGAGCGTGTCGCCGGCCTTCATCTCGACCAGCTGCGGCTTCAGGCCCTTCGGCACCGGCACGAAATGCGACGTGTAGCTTTCACCGCGGTCGGCCGTATCGGGGCAGACGATCGGGGCGTCGTTCGTCTTCGGCACGATGTACATGGCGCCGTTTTCGGCATCACAGTCATCGATCGCGGTCCAGGCCGCGATGCAGGTGCCCGGTTCGACGAGGAGATAAAACTGGTCCTGGTGCAGCGCCTGGCCGCGCGCACCCGGCGGCTTGAAGTAAAACATGCTCTGCGTGGCCACGGGTTCCAGGCCGAAGAAGGCGCGCAGGTGCGCCGCCACACCCTGGTGCAGCATGAACTGCTTGGCGCGGGCGTTGAAGCGGTGCGGCATCATGACGCGCGGGTACTGGTAGAGCGGATCATTGGGGTTCTCGACGCCGTCATGCGGCTTCGAGGGCTCATAATGACCCGGGACACCCTCCGCGTGCATTTTGGCAAAAAGGGCGCGGATCTCCTCCACCTCGGCGGGGGAAAACAGCCCGCGGGCGAGGGCAAAGCCATCGCGGGAAAATTGGCCGGCCAGCGCCGCCACCTTGGCGTCTGCGATCGGGGAAGTATCGATTACCATGCAAATATCCTAGCACCTTTGGGCGCTTACCGCCATAAAGCCTACCATCAAATACCTATAATATCCTCCTGCCGTGCCCCATCCCGCCGAAACTCCCGCCCCGCCCGCCGGTCCGCTCGTGACCGGTCATTTCCACAAGGGTCCGCGCTACGCCACCTATCGGGAAACCGGCACCCATGACTGGCTGCTCGTGTACACCGCCAGCGGGCGCGGACGCTTCGGCCATGCGGACGGCGAGCTGCCGGCCGGTCCGGGGGACATGATCCTGCTGAAACCCAACGTGCTCCATGACTACGGCACCGCCCGCGGCCACCCGCAATGGGAGCTCTTCTGGGCGCATTTCATTCCGCGGCCCGCCTGGCTGGAGCTGCTGGACTGGCCCGAGGCCGCGCCGGGCGTGATGCGGCTGCCACTCGCCGGGGATGACTCGCGCTACCGGATCGTCCGGCGCTTTCGCGAACTGGTCCGGCTCAACTCCGGTCCGAGCCGGTTGCGCGAACCGCTGGCCTTGAACGCCCTCGAGGAAATCCTGCTGCGGTGCGAACAGGCGAACCCGCGCGGCGCGGCGGCGGGTCTCGACCACCGGATCAGCCGTTCGCTGGCCTTCATCTGCGAAAATTTCCCGGCCCCGCTGACCGTGGCCAAGATTGCCACCCAGTGCGGCCTGTCGCCCTCGCGCTTTGCCCACCTGTTTCGCACGCAGACCGGCCAGACGCCCCAGCGTTACCTGGAACTGCAGCGGCTCACCCGGGCGCGCCAGCTGCTGGAGTTCACGCAGGAGCCCGTCTCGGTCATTGCCCGGCAGGTGGGATTCGAGAATCCCTTCTATTTCACCCTGCGCTTCCGGCGCCACAACGGCGCCAGCCCGCGGGACTGGCGCAACCGGCAGTCGGCCCGGCGCTGAGTTTGCGCATTTTTCTCCGTTACATTTTTCCCTGAAACCCGTCAGATTGCGACCATGAGCACCTGTCCACTCTCCTTCGCCTTCATCGAAGGCATCGGCGGCCCCGAGCTGCTGATGATCATGTTCGTGGTGCTGCTCCTGTTCGGCGGGCAGAAGCTGCCGGAACTCGCCAAGGGCATGGGCAAGTCGCTGCGGGAATTCAAAAAGGCCGCGAGCGGGGTCGAGGAGGAGTTCAAGCGCGCCATCGAGGAAACCCCGGACACGCCGGCCAATGCGCCGGGCAAGCCCCTCGCCCCGCCGGGAACCGCACCGGCCGACCGGCAGGAACCGCCGCACACGTGAGCCGGCAGGATCCAGCGCCCGCCCCGGTGGTGCTGCCCATCACGGGCGAGCTGGATCTGCATACCTTCCGGCCCGAGGATCTCGGCGAACTCATCCCCGCCTATCTGGGTGAATGTGCCGCGCGCCACCTGCACGAGGTGCGCATCATCCACGGCAAGGGCACGGGCACCCTGCGCGCCACGGTGCATGCCCTGCTGAAACGCTCTCCCCTGGTCCTCAGCTACCGGTCCGGCAACGAACAATCCGGCGGCTGGGGCGCAACCCTGGTGACCCTTCGCCCATGAATCGCCTGTTTCGTTTTCGCAACCTGGTCCATGCGCTGGCGCTCCTCGGAACGTTGCTGGCGGGTTCCCTCTTCGCCAGCCAACCGGAGTCATCCACCCCGCCGCTCATCCTCATCTCGCTGGACGGCTTTCGCTGGGATTACTGCGCCAAGTACCCCGGGGAGACCCCCAACCTGCGCCGGTTGATGGCCCATGGCGTGACGGCCCGGCGCCTGACGCCGGTTTTCCCCTCCAACACCTTTCCCAATCATTACTCCCTCGCCACCGGCCTGTACCCCACCCACCACGGCATCGTTAACAACGACATGCTGGACGCCTCCACCGGCGAGGTTTTTGGCTACCGCAATCCTGGCGCCAATCGCAACCCGCGCTGGTGGGGCGGCGAACCCATCTGGATCACGGCCGTCCGCCAGGGCCGGAAGAGCGCGTGCTATTTCTGGGTCGGGTCCGAGGCCGAGCTCCACGGGGTTCGCCCCACTTTCTGGTATCCCTACAACTACAGCGTCCCGTTTGCGCAGCGGCTCGACACGGTCATGGCCTGGCTGCGACTCCCGGCCGGTGAGCGCCCCGCCCTGGTGGCCTTTTATCTGGAGGAAACCAACAGCGCCGGCCACGCCTTCGGCCCCGATTCGCCGGAACTCGCGGCGGCCGTCAGGCTGCTCGACGGACGCGTCGGGGCCATGGTGGCCAGGCTGGAGGCGGAACAGATTCCCGCCAACCTCGTCATCGTTTCCGACCACGGCATGACCGGCTGCGACGCGGAGCGGGTGGTGGTGCTGGATGATTACATCGATCCCGCCACCGTGCAGATCGATTTCTCCGGCTCGGTCACCGGCCTGCGCGCCCCCGCTGGCGACATCGACGCCCTCGTGGCCAGACTGGCCCCGCTCCCGCATGCGCGGGTCCTGCGCACGGCAGACCTGCCGCCCGGACTGCATGTCCGCCCGACACCGCGCACCCCGGACGTGTGGATCCTGCCCGATGAAGGCTGGCATGTGCACCGCCGCGCCGAGTTCGAGCGTTACCGCAGTCGCTACCTCAAGGGTGATCACGGTTACGACCCGCAGTTGGAGGCAATGGGCGCCGTATTCATTGCCCAAGGACCGTCCTTCAAGTCCGGCGTGACCATCGGGGCCGTGGAAAATGTCCACGTCTACAATCTGCTGTGCGCCGCGCTCGGCCTCGTCCCGGCGCCGAATGATGGCGATGACCGCCTGGTGCGCGCCGTGCTGCGGGACTGACTGAAAACGCCGTTCATCCAGCCCGTAAACCGCTCCTCATCCGGGGCGGTTTTTTTTGTAACTTTGCCGCCTGGCTGGCGTTTTAGGTGCATCAAACCCACCACCGTGAATCAAAACACACCCGCCATGAAACTTCTCAACTACACCGTCGCCGCCGCCCTTTTGGGGGTTGGCCTTTTCACCCTCAGCCTGTCACTCGGGCTTGAATCAACCGCCTCCTATGCCGCCCTCGCCGGCGTGCTCTTCCTGGCCGGCGTCGTCCGCGACTACTCGCCCCGCCGCCGCAACTGGGAGCCGAGCCGCCGCATGGGCCTCGCCCGCTTCCCTTCCCGCGCCCAGGTCATCCGTCACCGCCGCACCACGGCCGGCAGTCTTGCCGCCTGATTAGGTCGCAGTCAGTTTCTTTGACATGAGTCCATCCGATCCCATGCCGCCGGTGCTCCGGCCGGTGAATTCCATGCACGAAATCGACTACCGGATCCACGGAGACGACATGCAGTTCGTGGAAATCGAACTGGATCCGGGCGAGGCCACCGTGGCCGAGGCCGGCGGCATGATGTACATGGACGACGGCATCGTCATGGAGACGGTCTTCGGCGATGGCTCGGCCCAGAATTCCGGCCTGATGGGCGCCCTGCTCGGCGCCGGCAAGCGCCTGCTCACGGGCGAGTCGCTGTTCATGACGGTCTTTCAGAACCAGGCGGCCACCCGGCGCTGCGTGGCCTTCGGGGCCCCCTATCCGGGGAAGATCATCCCGCTGCATCTCCGCGATCTCGGCGGCGAACTCATCACCCAAAAGGACTCCTTCCTCTGCGCCGCCAAGGGCGTCAGCATCGGCATCGCCTTCCAGAAGCGTCTCGGCACCGGACTTTTCGGCGGTGAGGGCTTCATCATGCAGCGCCTCACGGGCGACGGCCTCGCCTTCGTCCATGCCGGCGGCACCCTGCACGAGCGCAGCCTGGGACCCGGTGATACGCTGCGCGTCGACACCGGCTGCATCGTGGGATTCCAGCCGACCATTGATTACGACATTCAATTTGTCGGCGGCATCAAGACCGCGCTGTTCGGCGGCGAAGGCCTGTTCTTCGCGACCCTGCGCGGACCCGGCCGGATCTGGCTCCAATCCCTGCCCTTTTCCCGCCTGGCCGGACGCATCGTGGCTGCGGCGCCCAAGACGGGCCGCGGCGGCCGGGAGGAAGGCTCCGTCCTTGGCGGACTGGGCCGCCTGATCGACGGCGACAATTCCTGAACCGGCCCTTTTGCGGCCGGGCCGGGACCGTTGCTCCCGCCAGATAGCCACCGGTCACTGCGGCATTGTTTTTTTTCCTGCGTGCCCCAAGCTGCGCGCATGAAGACCAGCATCACCTACGGGTTCATCATGACGCTCTGCGGAGCCTTCGTCGGTTTGGGGCTCTATTTCACCGGTTTTCATGCCGATGCCGACAAGCTGAAGATCGCGCAAAACATCAGCATCGTAGTTGGCATCATCATCAGCGTGAGCTGCATTTTGCTTGGCATGCGGGAAAAACGGGCCAACACGCCCGGCGACAAGCCCTGGGGTTACGGCTCAGCCCTTGGCACCGGGGTGATGATCGGACTTTTCGGCACCCTCTTCGGCAGCGTCTACAACTACGTCTATTTTGCCTACATCGATCCCAACTTCCGCGAAGTGGTCCTGCAGGCTCAAATCGCCGCACTGGAGGCCAAGAACCTGTCCGCCGCCCAGATCGAGCAGGCCGAACCGTATATACGTCCGTGGCTGAGCCCCGTCGCGATGACGGCGACAGGAGCCGTCATGACTTTCATCTGGAATCTGGTCATTTCGCTCGTCGTGGCCGCCTTCGTCAAAAATCGGCCGGCCGCTGCGCCGTTTACCGAAGCCACCCCGCCGGCCTGATTCGTTTCACCGCGCCTGGCGCGAAACAAATACGCGGAGCCGCAAGGCTCCGCGTTTTGCTTTTGCCCGGGGGCAATGCGTACGGCGTGTTTCAGAGCACCTGCTGGGGCCGGGCGGCCGGCGCCTCCGCCGGGACCGGCATGGAAATGCCCTGGCCCTTGTGCCGGATGACCTTCACTTCCCCGCCTTCGAAGCCCTCGCCGGTCTTGAAGGAAAAACCCTGCATATGCTCGATCTTCTTCAGGCGTTCCGCGACGTCCGGGGGCAGACCCTTGCGCTCCTCCGGCGTGTTGATCGGGCCGGAGAAGAGGGTTTCGCCCTTGGGGTCCTTCGCGACCAGTTCCTTTTTGCCGTCCTTGATGGTCAGTTCCAGCGAGCCCTTTTCGTCGCTGAAGTCCATGTTGCTGTCACCGGTGTTGACCGTGACTGAAATCATGCGATCGCCGTCCAGTTGGTTGTGCTGCACGACCCGCGGCCCGCCGTCCCTGCCGAGGTTCATGAGTCCGAGCACATGATCGACTTCCGCCACGGGGGCCGGGCCGGCGTCACTGGTGACCCAGCTCATGTTCCCGCCGCCGGCGCCGGGCAACCGGCGGTCGAACATCGCCAGCTTTGGCACCTCGTGCTTGCCGAGCTTCACCTTGACCGTGAGCTGTTTCGCCGCGCGCATGATGGTGAGGGTGATTTCATCGCCTTCCTTCTGGTTGCGCACGAGCACGCTGAGTTGCCGCTGGTCGATGAGGATCTGGTCATTGAACTTCAGGAGGATGTCATGCGGCTTGAGCACGGCGGACGCCGGACTCTCGGGCAAGACGATGTTCACGACCAGTCCCGTGTCCCGCGGCAAGCCGAGCTGCTCGCTCAGGGTCCGGTCCACCGGCGCCGCGTGGACCCCGAGGTAGGTCACCGACTCCATCTCCTGCGGGCCGGCCGGGTGGCCGAAGAATTTCATGCGGCGTTCGATCTTCGGCTCGGCCCCGTCCTCGGCGATGACGCGGACTTCCTTTTTGATTTCCTTCCGGGGGGCGGCTTCCTCCCAGGTCTGACCCTGGAGAGGTGGCATCGCCAAAATGAACCCGGCGATGGGGATGACATAACTGAGGGTTGTTTTCATGGATGGTTTATTGGGTTGGATGCTTACTGGAAATTGACCGGCACCACGCGCACCTCATCCCGCGGGACGGACCAGCGCAGGGAGGCATTGGTCCGGGGATTGCGCCAGGTGATCGTGTCCACGTAGGAATTGCGCACCCGCCGGGCCTGGGCGCCGCTGGTCAGGGTGACCACGCCCTCGTCCTGCGTGGCATAGAGCAGGTTTTCCGCGGCCACCGGCCGGTACTCGTCGGGCACAGCATCCGTCATGGGTGCCGCCGGGGTGGTCGCGACCACGGGTGCATTCACGTCCGTTGGGCGGAACCACGGGGCAAAGGCCACGGCCACGGCGGCTGCCAGTGGCAGGGCCGCCCACCACCACACGGCAGGCCGGCGCGGCGCGAGCCTGGCGGTCAGGCGGGCCAGCAGTTGCGGCGACGGGCGGCGGGGACGCAGGCGTTGGAGTTCGGCTTCGAGTTGTTGGAGTTCGTCATCCATGGCAGTCGATGGCGGTCAGTTCCTTGCGCAGGGCCGCGAGGGCGTAACGGTAGCGCGAGGCGGCGGTGTTGGGCGGGATGCCCAGTTGTCGGGCGATCTCATCAAAGGTGAGTTCGCCCCAGATTTTGAGCATGAGCACTTCCCGCTGCTCATCGGACAAGCGGTGGAGCGCGGCTTCGATGGCCTGCCGGCGGTCATCAGCCCCGGGCAGCGGCTCGAATAGCGATTCGGTTTCCTCCAGGCCGCCATCCGCGCGGGTCTCGCGGTTTGTCCGGCGCTGGTTGCGGCGGGCCAGGTCGAAGGCCGCCCGCCGCACGGAGGTAAGCAATAGGGCCTGCGGATCGCCCCCGAGCACCCGCTGGTGTCGCCAATAGCGGACAAAGGCTTCCTGCACCACGTCCTCGGCATCGGCCAGCGAACGGGTCCACTGCCGCGCACAGAGCAGCAGTTTCGGGCCATATTGCTGAAACCAGTTCTTCCAGGAATCATCGTTGGAAACTTCCTCCATGCGTCGGGTTTGGGATGTTTGCCTGGGAAGCGTCATCGGACCTGATGTTTGTCTAAAATATCGCCAAATAGTTTCCCAGCCTGCAGCACGGCGCACGATGGGCACAAAAAAGCCCGGAGTCGGGTGACTCCGGGCCGGGACTGGCCAAAGCTGGGTTTCGCGGATTACTTGCTCAACGAGCGCCGGCCGTGGAGGCGGTATTCGATGGCTGCCACTGCCGCGACCGTAAGGACTGCCGCAAAGCCGATCAGGCTGTCTGCTGCAATCGGGAGGCGCACGTTATAAAGGAAGAAGCCGGCCGCGATGATGCTGAAAGCGATGGCCGAGGTGAGGATTATTTTGTTATTCATAGGTGTGTTACCGCCAGTGTCTGACGGCGCGGCCATGATAACCCACCTTTACAATAATAAAAATAGTGATTATCTATTTCTATCATCGTTTTTATTTATGGAATTATACCAACTTCGCTACCTGATTGCCGCCGCTGACATGGGCAATTTTACCCGGGCAGCCGAAAAGCTTTTCGTCACTCAACCTACTTTAAGCCAGCAGATTATAAATCTTGAGCAAGAGCTTGGCCACAAACTTTTTCATCGCTTGGGACGCAAGGCGGTGTTGACCGAGGCCGGCACCATCTTTCTGGAAAGAGCCCGTCGCATCCTGTTTGAAGCCGATAACGCCACGAAGGAACTCCAGGACGATCCCGGGTTGGAGCGCCGCATTCATGTGGGAGCGATTCCGACCGTCGCACCCTATTTGATGCCGCCGCTGATCGCCTTGTGCCGGGAGAGACACCCGAATCTGCAAATCAGCATGCGGGAGGATTTTAGACCACAGTTGGTGCGGGGTGTACTGGAGGGGGAACTGGATTTGGCCATCACCGCCCAGCCCGTTATCAACAAGCAGGTGGCGGTTGAAACCCTCATGAGTGAGCCACTGTTGCTGGTGGTCGCGCACGACCATCCCCTGGCCCGACAGAAGCTGGTTACCCCCAAGGACTTGGGCGGTGAGACTTTTGTGCTGTTGGGCAATGCCAGCTCGGTTGCGGAGCAGGTGCAGAATTTCTGCGGCGACAATCACATCGAACCCCGCGTTGGCTTCCGCTGTGCCCAGGTAGCCACGGTCAAGTCGTTGGTAGCCATCGGCGCAGGTGTTTCGATCCTGCCGAGGGTCACGCGAGCCCGCGAAGACACCGGGACCCTGGTCTACATCGACTTGGCCAATTGTTCACCCACCCGCGATCTCGTGATCATCCGGCATCTGCAGCGATACCAAAGCCGCGGCGTCGCCCAATTCCTGAAATTGCTGCACGAAAGCGTGCAGGAGCATCTGCTGCCCTGACTTTCAGGTCCGGCGGGTTGCCCTTTGCCGATTGACCGTAAAACGTGGTCCCCCATGTCGCCACCTGACAACGCCGCCCGGCCGGTTTTGCGCGAGCAGACCCTTCTGCTGACCCTCGCGGCCATCCAGTTCACCCACATCATGGATTTCATGATCATGATGCCGCTGGGTGCCGGCCTCATGCGGGTGTTCAACATCACGCCGGGACAATTCAGCCTGCTGGTGGCATCGTATGGGTTCGCCGCGGCGGTGACCGGCTTTCTGGGCGGGTTTGTGCTGGATCGGTTTGATCGGAAAAGCGCCCTGCTCACGCTCTACGCCGGCTTCGGCCTGTCCACCCTCGCCTGCGCCCTCGCTCCGACCTATGGATTTCTGATGGCGGCCCGACTGGCGGCCGGCGCCTTTGGCGGCGTGGCCGGCTCGCTGGTCACCGCCATGGTGGGTGACGCCATCCCCCCGGAACGCCGGGGCCGGGCCATGGGCGTGGTGATGACGGCCTTCCCGCTCGCCTCCGTGCTGGGCGTGCCCGTCGGACTTACCTTGGCCACCTGGTTCGAATGGCATGCCCCCTTCTTCCTGCTGGCCGGCGTGAGCGCCGCGGTCCTGGGCGTGGCCCTGAAGATCCTGCCGCATGTCGCCAGCCACCGCAGCGATGTGCATCCGCTGCGACAGATGTTCGAGATCCTCACCCACCGCATTCATGTCCGCGCCTTTCTGCTCAGCATGATGCTGGTCTTCGCCGGCGGCATCGTCATCCCCTTCATGGCGCCCTCGATGGTGGCGAACGTCGGCCTGACCGAGGCCCAGTTGCCGCTCATCTATTTCTTTGGCGGCGCCTGCACGTTCTTCACCATGCCCTGGATCGGCCGCCTGACCGACCGCCATGACAAGCTGCATGTCCTCGCCTCGATCACGGCCCTCGCGGTCGTGGTCGCGCTGATTGTAACGCAGCTCAAGGTCACGCCGCTGCCCGTGACGCTGGTCGTCACGACCTTGTTTTTCATCACCATGTCGGGGCGCTTCGCCCCGGCGATGGCCATGGTGACCAATGCCGTGGAGCCCCGCTACCGCGGCGGCTTCATGAGCGTCAACTCCGCCCTGCAGCAATCCTCCAGCGCGTTCGCCACCTATGCGGCGGGTCTGATCATCCACCGCGAGGCCACCGGCCGCCTGGCTGGCTATCCGCAGGCCGGATATGTCGCCGCCGCCGCCTTTGCCCTCACGGTCGGCCTGGCCGCCTGGCTGCGCGCGGCCGCCCCGCATGCGGCGCGCAATTTCCCCGTGGCCGGCAACGCCGGTGGTTAAGCCTCGCCCGTCCGCACTGGTTGTGGCTTTACCATTTGGACAGGATCAACCGGCAATAGACGCCACCCGCAGCATGCAGACCACCGAGCCCACCACCGTCCCGACCCGCCCCGCCGCCCGGAACTGCTGGCGCCGGCCGGCGACTGGGAATGCGCCCGGGCGGCGGTCGAGAACGGCGCCGACGCCATTTATTTCGGGCTGGAGCGCTTCAACGCCCGCATGCGCGCGAAGAACATCACCCAGGCCGACCTGCCCGCCCTGATGGCGTTTCTCCACCGGCGCGGCGTGCGCGGTTACGTCACGTTCAACACCCTCGTCTTCACCAACGAGCTCGCGGACGCCACCGACTATCTCCGCACCATCATCGCCAGCGGAGTGGACGCCGCCATCGTGCAGGATGTCGGCATCTGCCGCCTCATCCGCGAGCTCTCCCCGGATTTCCCGATCCATGCCTCCACGCAGATGACCGTCACCAGCGCCGCCGGGCGTGCAGTTCGTGCGCGACCTCGGCGCGCAACTCGTCGTGCTGGCGCGGGAGAATTCACTGAAGGAGATCAACGCGATCCAGGAGGCGCAGGTCTCTTATTGTAGGGCGGGGTCTCCTCCTTCGCCGAGCCTACGGAGGACAGGTCCGAACCCCGCCTCCGCAGGCGATACGTTCAAGGCGGGGTTCGGCAACCCCGCCCTACAGCAGCAACCTCTCCCGCTTGAGGTCTTCGTGCACGGCGCCCTGTGCGTCGCCTATTCCGGCCAGTGCCTCACGAGCGAGGCCCTGGGCGGGCGCTCGGCCAATCGGGGCGAATGCGCCCAGGCCTGCCGCATGCCCTACGACCTGATCTCCGACGGCCAGAAGGTCGAACTCGGCGACCGCCGTTATCTGTTGAGTCCGCAGGATCTCTCCGGCCTCGAAGTGCTGCCCGACCTCGTACGCGCCGGCGTGGCCTCGCTCAAGATCGAAGGCCGGCTGAAGTCGCCGGAATATGTCGCCAGCATCACGCGCGTTTACCGGCAGGCGCTCGACAAGGTGATGGCGGAGCTGACCGGGGAACCGACCCCGCCCTTCGAGCCGAAAACCGCGCGCTATGAATTGGAGATGAGCTTCTCCCGCGGGCTCTACACCGGCTGGTTCCGCGGCAACGACAACCAGACGCTGGCCCACGGGCGCTTCGGCACCAAGCGCGGCGTATTTCTCGGCGAGGTCATCCGGGTGTCCGCGGCCGCCGGCGGCTCCAATCGGGGCGCCGGGGTGCATTTGCGTCCGGTGGCCCCGGTCAAACCGGGCGACGGCGTGGTCTTCGACGCCGGCTCGCCGGAAAGTGGCGAAGAAGGCGGACGGATTTACCAGGTTGAATCCGCCGGCGCGGAAGTCGTCCTGCGCTTCGGCGAAGGGGATGTGAATTTCCGCAAGGTCCACGCCGGTGACCGGGTCTGGAAAACCAATGACCCCGCCCTGGATCGCGAACTGCGCGCCACCTTTACGGGCGATAAAATCCGCTTCCAACGCCCCATCGCCCTGGAAGTCCACGGTCGCGCCGGGACACCGCTCACCCTGATCGCCAACGACGGCGAAGGCCATGTGGTCCGGCTCGATTCCGCCGTGCCGCTCGGCCCAGCGGAGAAGCAGCCCCTGAGCACCGACCGTTTGCGCGAGCAACTCGGCCGCCTCGGCGGCACGCCCTTCCGGCTCGACCGCTTTCAATCGCACCTGGAAGGCGACGTCATCCTGCCCGTCAGCGAACTCAACCGCCTGCGCCGCGACGCCGCGACCGAGCTGGACCAGCTGCGCGCCCAGCCCAAGCGCTGGACCCTGCGTGAGGCCGGCAAGGTTGCGCCAGTGGGTTCGCCCTCGCTGGAGGTCGCGGGACGTACCCTCCCACCCCTAATCCCGGCCAGCCCTGAACTCATCGCCGTCATCCGCGATCTCCCCCAGCTCGACGCCGCGTGGTCCGCCGGCGTCCGCACGATCTACTGCGAATTCGAAAACCCGAAGCACTACCGCGCCGCTGTCACCCGTTTCCGCGAACTCCAGTCCGCCGAGTCCACTGCTCCCATTGCCGATCTCCGATCTGCCATCTCCGATCTGCCATCGACGACGGCGCCGTCGTCGATCTGGGTCGCCCCGCCCCGCGTCTTCAAACCCGGCGAGGAGTGGATCCTCCAGCAAGTCCGCTCCTGCGCGGCCGATGGCTACCTCGTGCGCAATTACGAGCACCTCACGTATTTCGCCGCCGACCGCAAACGCGGTGACTTCTCCCTCAACGTGGCCAACCCGCTCACGGCGGCCTATTTTCTTGATCGCTACGGACTGGAGCGGGTCACGGCGAGCTATGACCTCAATTTTACGCAGCTGGAATCGCTCCTGCAGGCTGCGCCCGGTCCGTGGTTCGATATCACGATCCATCAGCACATGCCCATGTTTCACATGGAGCACTGCGTGTTCTGCGCGTTCCTTTCCAGCGGCAAGGATTACCGCGACTGCGGCCGGCCCTGCGACACGCACCGGGTCGCCCTGCGCGATCGCGTCGGCGCGGACCTGCCGCTGCGGGCCGATGCCGGCTGCCGCAACACGGTCTACAACAACCGCGCCCAGACCGGAGCGGAGTACGCCGCCCGCCTGCTGGAACTTGGCGCCCGCAGCTTCCGGGTGGAATTCATCAGCGAGTCTCCCGATGAGGTGATGCGGACGCTCACGCGTTACGGCCAGCTCCTGCGCGGCGAAGTCTCCGGCTCGGACATCTGGCGCGAACTCAAGCTGCTCAACCAGCTCGGCGTCACGCGCGGCCAGATGGAAGCCGCCCCGCAGGTCATCCACCGCAAGACCTGAGCAATCTACGGCGCGGGCTTTCGCAGCGCCATCAGGACACCGGTGAGGATCAGGGCCCCGCCGCCGACGTAATACCAGATATGCCTCGGTTGCCGGGATTTTCCGTCCCAGGTGTTGGCGATGCTCGTGCCCACGACATCGGACACGCCGACCACCGAATCCTCCCGGCGGCTGCCCAGGATGATGAGAGTGATCCCAAGGATGAAACACAGGAGGGAGAGCGCGAGTTTGTTCATGATTTCAACGGGTTGAGGGTTTGTCGGCCGGCAGCAGAAAATGAAAATCACAGCCCCGGCCCGGCGCACTCGCACAGGCGATGCTTCCGCCATGGGCCACGACAATCTCGCGACAGATGGCCAGGCCGAGTCCGGCGCCCTTCTTGGTTTGCCCTGGTATCCGGAAAAATCTTTCGAACACGCGCGATTGGTGCTCCTCGGCGATGCCGGGACCGTTGTCCAGCACGCCAAAGCGCAGGAATCCCTCGTCCGCGGATTTGGCGTACAGGGTGATCGCGCTGCCGGCCGGTGAATACTTCGAGGCATTGGTCAGCAGATTGATGAAGACGTGGCGGATGCGGTCCTCGTCGACCTGCACCCTGGGCGGTTCGGCCGGGCACTGGACGATGAGCGTTTGTCCGGCCGCCTCCACCAGGGGCCGCACCTCCCGGGCCATGGCCTCCAGCAGGCCGGCGACCGCCACCGGCCTGAGATGCGGCGCCGCCACACCGCTCTCGATCCGGCTGAGATCAAGCAGGTCGTTGAGAATCCGCAACAGCCGGTCCGTGTCGTTCCGGACCTGCTCAACGAGCTCATGCTGGACCGGCGTCAGCTGACCGGTCTGCTGTTCCAGCAGCAGGTAAACGGCCATGCGCAGGCTCGTCAGCGGCGTCTTCAGTTCGTGGCTGACGGTGCCGACGAGATTGCTTTTCGCGTCGTCCAGCAGCCGGAATTTCGTGACATCCTGCAGCACCACGGCCGCGCCGCGGAAATCCGCCAGTTCCACGCCGATGGCGAGGATCCGCGGCAGGTAGTGCCGGTCGCGCACCGTCACCACGCGCTGGTAATCGGTCGGCAGGTAATGGGTCCCTGTCGCCAATACCTCCTGCAACGGCCGCGCGATCGCCTCCGGAAACCCCGCGGCAAATTCCGGCGTCGCCGCGAGGACCTCGGCGGCAGGATTGCGGACTTCCTGGGTCCCTTCCCGCGAGACGACAAACAGCGGATCCGGGGCGGACGTGAGGGTGGCCTCCATCACCCGTTGCGCCCGCTGGGCCTTTTCTGCCATGGCGTCCCGGTAGATGCGCAACTTGGCCGCCATGGCGTTGAAGGTGCGCGCCAGTTCGCCGAGCTCGTCATGCGAGGTGACGGGCACATCGCGGTCGAGGTTGCCCTCGCCCAGGGCCTGCGCGGAATCCGTCAGCTGCCGGATGGGTTGCAGCAGCGCCCGGCCCAGGCCCCAGGCAAAGATCAGGGCCAGCACCACGGCCACCGCGACACCGGCACCGAAAACCGCGGTGGTCCGGGCCGTCAGCCGGCGGGCTTTTTCCTCGGCCAGGCGCAGATCGCCGGAGTCGTGCTCGGTGAGCCGGTCAATCGTCCGCAGCACGGAATAGACCGCCGCCTCATCGGCCTTCATCAGTTCGAGCGGCCGGAGGGAGGCGGCGGACGCGGAAGTCGCGCGGTCGGCCAGCCGCCGCAGGGAAATGTTGATCTCCTCCAGGCGGGCGGCGCGTTCCATCCCGCCATCGGGGGTGTCGAGCTGGTCCCGGACCAGGACCTGGCAGGCGGTGCGCACCGTCTCGAACTCCGCCCGGTTGCCGGGAGTGTCGGCCGCCCGCACCTGGCGCAGGGCGCTGCCGAGCCGGTTGACCTCGTCCTTGAGTTGCTGCGCCGCGATGAGGCCGCGGGCGTTGGCGACGACGGCCGCCGCCACGGACCGGCCGAGCTCCTGCGTCGTCCAGACCGCGTAGGCCCCCACGGCCGAGAGCAGCAGCAGCAGCAGGATGAAGCCGAGTAGCAGGCGGGTGCGCAGCATGCGGAAGCCTCAGAGCAGCCCCAATTTCTGGCGTTTGCGGTACAGCGTGGCCGGGTCGATCCCCAGGGTCTTCGCCGCCTCGTCAAGATTGCGGGAAAACCCGAGCACACGGCGCAGGTGTTCCGTTTCCAGCTCATCGAGCGTCACGCGGGCGCCGACGGCGATTTCCGGCCGCGCCATAGCCCCGAATTCCTCCGGCAGGTCGCACAACTCGACCGCCTCGCCCGAACAGAGGATGACGGCGCGCTCGACCACGTTGCGCAGCTCGCGCAAATTTCCCGGCCAGGCATAGCCCGCGAAGGCGGCATGCACCGCCGGGGCGAATGCCTTGACGTGCTTGCCCATGCGGGAGGCGAAAAACTTCCGGTACCCCTCCGCCAGCCGGGGCAGATCGGCCGGCCGCTCGCGCAGGCCCGGCAAGGTGACGCTGATGACGTTGAGCCGGTAGAACAGGTCCTCGCGGAACCGCCCGGCCTTCACCTCGTCGGCCAGATTGCGGTTGGTGGCGGCGATGACCCGCACATTGGCCCGGCGGAGCTGGGCCTCGCCGACCCGCTCGTATTCGCGTTCCTGCAGGAGCCGCAGGAGCTTGGGCTGGATGGATTGGGGCAATTCGCCGATCTCATCGAGGAACAGCGTGCCGCCCTGGGCGGCGGCCACCTTGCCCAAGGATTCCGAGATGGCGCCGGTGAAGGCGCCCCTCACGTGCCCAAAGAGCTCACTCTCCAGCAGATCCCGCGACAGGCTCGGGCAGTTGACCGTGACGAAGGCCGCATCGCGTTGCGGGCTGCGGCGGTGGATTTCACGCGCCAGCACACTCTTCCCGGTGCCGCTGGGCCCCAGCAGGAGCACGGTCGCCGGGGTGGCGGCGGCCTTGAAAAGCACCTCAAGCGTGCGCTGCATGGCGGGTTCGGCGGCCTCGAGGTCCAGGGCCGGCGCTTCATCGGCCAGCTGGCTTTCGAGCGACTGGACCTTGTGCTGCAGCGCGCTGGTCCGCTCGATCCGGGCCAGCACCGCCCGCACCTGGTCGGGCGTAAAGGGCTTCGGGATGAAGTCGTATGCCCCGCGGCGCATGGCCTCCACGGCGGTGGCGATCGTGGCGTAGGCGGTAAACATCACCACGGAGAGGGCCGGCTGCTCCTTGAGCAGTCTCTCGAGCACCGCCAGCCCGTCGTCCTGACCGAGCTTGAGGTCCAGAAAGCAGGCGTCGAAGGCCTCTTCACTCAGCAGCGCGAGCGCCCGGGCGCGGGTGGAAGCCTCGACTCCGGTATGACCGGCGGTCTCGACGGCGATCCGGGTGGTTTTGCGAATACCGGCTTCGTCATCAACAATCAGGACGCGCATCATGGGTGGTCAGGGATAATCCGCCGTGGCAGGTGGGCCAATCTCAAAAGCCAAGGCGGGGCCGCTTGCGCGGCCCCGCCAGGTCCAGCTTCAACTTACAGTCCCGCCGGCCTTGGCCTGCAGGATGTAACAGGGGGCATTGACCGCGGTCCCGCCACCCGGTTCCGCGGCGAATTGTTTTGCCCGCGGGTCAATCTGCTGTGGAATCCGGCGTCTCGGTACCACGCCATGCCTTCCGTCAACCCCACCCAGACTCAGGCCACCCCGCCCGCCGGCACGTCCGGAAAGCTCACCGACCTTGAGATCAAGGATGCCCAGCTGATCTTCAATTCGGCCTGGGACGACCTGCAGGCGGACATCGGGCGCGACAACCTGCGGTTCCCCAAGGAGATCATCCTGCTGGGCGGCGCCCCGGGCGCCGGCAAGGGGACCAATACGGCGTTCATCGCCAAGACCCGCGGCCTGACCTGCCCGCCCATCGTCATCAGCGCCCTGCTCGACTCCCCCGAGGCCAAGCGCCTGAAGGATGCGGGCAACATGGTGGGCGACCGCGAGGTGGTCAGCCTCCTGCTGCACGAGCTGATGAAGCCCGAATTCCGCGACGGCGTCATCCTGGACGGCTTCCCCCGCACCCAGGTGCAGGTGGAGTGCCTCAAGCTGCTCGTGGATCGCATGCACCAGTTGCGCCGCGAGTTCTACGGCACCACGCTGAGCATCCATTTCCGGCAGCCCACGATCCACATCATGGTGCTGTTCGTGGATGAGAAGGAATCCGTCGCCCGCCAGCTCAAGCGCGGCCGCGAGACCATCATCCATAACGAGGAGGTGCAGCGCACCGGGATCGGCCGGCCCTGGGAGGACCGTCCGACCGATCACGATGAAGCCCTGGCGCGGCGGCGCTACCGGGTGTTCAAGGAGCAGACCTGGGATGCCCTGCAATCCCTGAAGGAAATCTTCCATTACCATTTCATCGACGCGCAGGGACCGATCGAGGAGGTCGAGCAGAACATCCTCAAGGAACTGCAGTACCAGAGCACGCTGGAACTCGACCCCCGGACGTACGACCGGCTGCGCGGCATCCCGGTGGCCAGCGAGATCATCGTCCATGCCCGGCAGGAGCTGGTCAAACGCCTCGACAGCTACGAGCTCGAGCACACGGGCATCTTCGCCAAGGTCACCGGCTTCATTGAAACCAAGATCATGCCGATCGTGCTCAAGCACGCGATCTCCGGCGTGGCGCTGTTCAACACCGAGCATGTGCTCCTGGATGATCCGCTCGCGCTGGCCATGCTGATCGACGTGTTTTCCGAGCGGGGCTACCATGCGGTGGTGGATATCCACCGCATCGAGGTCCCCGAGAAATTCGATCCCGTCACCGGGGTCATCACCTGCCGGGTCAAGAAGGTTTTCCGCGTCCAGATCCGCTTCCAGGGATCGGAGATCCGCCGCGGGTAGGCCGGCCGCCCGCCGGGCGGGAATGGATTCTTGCCGACGGCCGGTCCGGCCGCTAGGGATGCCGGTGGCCCGGTTTCGGGCCATTCCTCCAACTCAACCCCACAGTCCCCATGGCATCCGTCATCCTGCTCCTCGAACTGGCACTCATCGTCCTGATCATTGCCGGCATCTGGAAAGTATTCACCAAGGCCGGGCAACCCGGCTGGGCCGCCATCATCCCGATCTTCAATGTTTACATCCTGCTCAAGGTCGCCGCCCGGCCATGGTGGTGGCTGCTGCTGCTGCTGATCCCCCTGGTGAACATTGTCATCGCCTTCGTAGTGGCCATCGACGTCGCCAAGGCCTTTGGCAAAGGGGTGGGCTTCGGCATCGGCCTGGCCCTGCTCGGGTTCATCTTTTACCCGATCCTCGGTTTCGGCGACGCCGCCTACACCGCCCCGGTCAGAACCTGATCCCGCCGGATTTCCCCGCCGCGCGGAGCCCTGGCTTCGCGCGGTTTTTTATTCGTAGCGCAGGGCCTCGATGGGATCGAGCGAGGCGGCTTTCCAGGCGGGATAAAACCCGAACCCGACGCCGATGCCCGAGCAGACCAGCAGGCCGATGGCGGCCCACAGCCACGGGAAGATGATCGAGGCCTTCATCCACACGGCCAGGCCGTTGCCGGCCGCCACCCCGAGGAGAATCCCGACCAGCCCGCCCGCGAGCGAAATTGCCACCGCCTCGATCAGGAATTGGGTGAGGATGCTGATCTTGCGCGCGCCGATGGATTTGCGGATGCCGATCTCCTTCGTGCGCTCCGTCACGCTCACCAGCATGATGTTCATGATGCCGACCCCCGCCGCCAGCAGCGCGATGCCGCTGATCACAAAGGATCCCGCCGCCACCGCATCCGCCACCTTGGCAAAGGAGGCGATGAGCGATTCGTTGGAGAACAGCTCGAAGTCATTCTCATCCTCGGGCTTGAGTCCGCGGGCGATGCGCATGGCCGTGATGGCCTTGTCGATGGTCTCGTTGTAGACCTCCTGGGACAGTGCCTGCGTGGCGATGTTGAGCGACTGCCGCTCGTTGCCGAACTCCATCTGGAAACGGGACACCGGCACGATGATGATGTCGTCCTGGCTCTGGCCGAACGAGGTGCCGCGCTCCGCCAGCAGGCCGATCACCATGTAGGCCCTGCCCCGCACCTTGATGGTCTTGCCGATCGGCGTTTCCGCCGGGAAGAGTTTCTTGGCCACCCCCTGTCCGATGACGCAAAGCGGCCGGGCCAGTTCGACATCACCCTCGGTGAAATTGCGCCCGGTCTCGATCGCGTACTGGTTCGCGGCCAGGTAATGCTGGTTGCCTCCGCCGAAAGTCTGGTCGGGCGTGGTCTTGCGGTTCTGATAGACCGCCTGGGCCGGCGTGAAATCGTAGAGCTCGAGGCTCACGACCTCGGCGATGCCTTCCATCAGCCTCTGGTAGCGCTGCCCCTGCTCAAGGGTGATGTTGCGCCGCAACTGGTATTTGCGCCGGTTCTCGCCGCCCGATGAAAAACCCGAAGGAAACTTCTGAAACTGAAAGGCATTGGAGCCCAGGATGTTCAGCCCCGACTCGATCGAACCGCGCAGCGCCGACACGGTGGTCATCACTCCGATGACGGAAAACACCCCGATGGTGATGCCCGACATGGTGAGGATGGAACGCAATTTGTTCACCGCGAGTGAACTCAGGGACATGCCGAAGATCTCTTGGATTTTCATCGCGGTAAATTACTCGTAGCGCAGCGCGTCCACCGGATCGAGGCGGGAGGCGCCCCAGGCCGGGGCAAAGCCGGAGACCACCCCGGTGACGACGGCGACGACCATGCTGACAATGACCAGGCTGAACGAAAAGACCACCGGCAGGCTCGGCATGGTCGCCTGCAGCAGCAGGCAGAGCCCGAAAGTAAGGGACAGGCCCACCGCGCCGCCGATGAGGCAGATGGAAACCGCCTCGATGAGGAACTGCAGCAGGATGGTGCGGCGGCGGGCGCCCAGCGCCTTGCGGGTGCCGATCTCCTTGGTGCGCTCCTTCACCGAAACAAAGGTGATGTTCATGATGCCGATGGCGCCGACGAACAGCGACAGACCGGTGATGAAAAGGCCCGCCAGGGCGATGCCCTGCTTGATGGGATCAAGCTGCTCGCGAAAGGCCTGCTGCTGATTGATCGAAAAACTGTCCCGCTCGCCCGGCAGTTGCCCGCGGACCCGCCGCATGGCCCCGATCAGTTCCTCCTTGGCCTCGTCCATCCGGTTCTTGTCGCGCACCTTGACGCGCAACTGCGCGCTGTTGGCATGCACGCCGAAATATTTCCGGTAGGCATTGAGCGGCATGATGGCCTGGGAATCGAAACTGAAGAGCCCGAGGAACGAACCCTGCTTGGCCAGGACGCCGATCACCATGAAGGGCTGCCCCCGGATCAGCACCATCTGGTCGATGGGCGACGTGGTGGCGAAAAGCGCCTCGGCCACATCAAAGCCCAGCACGCACACCTGGCGGCCGCTGGCCGCCTCGGCCTCGTTGAACAGCCGGCCCTCCTTGAATTCGGCGGACATCATCCGCGCGTAATTGCCCGTCGTGCCAAATACCGCGACCCCGTTGACCTGGTTTTCGCCGGCCTTCACCGAGGCGCCGCGCGCCACCACGGGAGCCGCAATCTCGAGCAGCGAACCCGGGGTATCCTCGATGATCTGATTAAGCCGCTCCGCGCTCTCGGGGCGGATGATGGGACGGTTCTGGTAGTTCCACCAGTCCTCCACCGGGCCCCAGGGCCACTTCTGCACGTAGAGCACGTCGTCGCCCAGCATCGCGAGACTGTTCTGAAACCCCCGGTCAATGCCGCTGATGGCCGTGCCCATGAGCGTGACCGCCACGATGCCGATGATGACGCCCAGGGCCGTGAGCACCGAGCGCATCTTGTTCGCGCGGATCTGCGCAAAGGCGATCCGGAAGGACTCGTTGATCTCGTAGATGATGCGTTTCATGGCCAAGGCTCCTCAGTCCGCCGGCCGGTCGCTTTCGATCAGTCCGTCACGCAAACGCACGATCCGGCGGGCATGGCGGGCGATGTCCTCTTCATGTGTGACCACGATGATCGTGTTCCCCTGATCGTAGAGTTGCTCGAACAATTCCATGATCTCCACGCCGGTGCGGGAGTCGAGGTTGCCGGTCGGCTCGTCGGCCAGGATGATCGAGGGCCGGTTGACCAGGGCGCGGGCGATGGCCACGCGCTGGCGCTGGCCGCCGGACAGCTCGTTCGGCTTGTGGGTCATGCGGTTGCCCAGACCGACATTCTCCAGCGCCTCGATGGCCCGGGCGCGGCGGTCCTGCGCCGAAAAACCGGCATAGATCAGGGGCAGCTCGACATTGCTCAGCGCGGTGGAACGGGGCAGCAGGTTGAAGGTTTGGAAGACGAAACCGATCTCACGGTTGCGGATTTCCGCCAGCTCGTCGTCCGACATGGCCGCGACGTGCTTGCCGTTGAACTCGTACCGGCCGGCCGTGGGCGTATCGAGGCAGCCCAGCATGTTCATCAGCGTGGACTTGCCCGAACCGGACGGGCCCATGATGGCAAGGTACTCGTTGCGGTGGATCTTGAGGGCCACGCCCAGCAGGGCGTGGATGGTTTCCGAACCCATCTTGTAGAGCTTGGTCACGCCTTCGATTTCGATCACGAGGGGACCGGGAGGGCGCAGGGGACGGGCAAAGGATGGAGCGGGAGGAGGCGTCATGACGACAGCGGAGGTGGGCACCGGAGGTTTACTTCTTTTCCTCTTCCTTTTTCGGCTTCTCCAGCTGCACGGCGGCGCCGTCCTTGAGCTTGCGGCTGATGGCCGCATAGCTGCCGGACACGACCTCGTCGCCGGACTTCACGCCGGACTTCACCTCGATGTGGGTGTTGTCGGCGATGCCGGTCTCGACCTTTTGCATGCGGACCTTGCCACCTTCCTTGATGAAAACCACGCGCTGCAGCAGGTCGCGGGTGCGGCGGGCCTGGTTGCGCTCTTCGGCTACCTCCAGGTCGTTGCCGGACTTTTCCCGGGCTTCCTTGGCCTTCTGCTGCTGCAGTTCCTCGCTCGTCTTGCCACCTTCCGCCCGCACCGTCACGCTCTGGATCGGCACGGCGATGACGTTTTCAACCGTCTGGGTCTCGATGTCGGCCGTGGCGCTCATGCCGGGACGCAGCTTGGTATCGCGCTCGGAAATGCGGATCTTGACCAAAAAGTTGGCCACCTCGTCCGTGGCCGAAGCCTGGGCCTGCGAGTTCGCGGTGCCCGTGCCCTGCGCGGAGGAACTGATCTCCTTGACCGTGCCCGCCAGCTTGCGGCCCGGCAGGGCGTCGACCGACAGCACGGCCTTGTCGCCGAGCTTGACGTTCACGATGTCGTTTTCGTTCACCTTCACGCGGACCTCCATGTTGCTCAGGTCGGCCACGCGCATGATTTCGGTGCCCTCGAACTGGCCGGTGCCGACCACGCGCTCGCCCACTTCACTGGTGAGGGAGCTGATGCTTCCGTCCATCGGTGCATAAATCGTGGTCTTGCTCAGCTGGTCGCGCGCCTGATCGACCGATCCGGCGGTGCGCCGGATCTGCGCCAGCGACGATTCATATTCGGCCTGGGCCACCTCCAGGTTGGTCTTGGCGTTCAGATATTCCGCGTCGGAGATCAGTTTTTTCGCGTAGATCTCCTGGGCCTGCCGCAGATCCTCCTCGGCCTTGCCGAGCCGGGCCTTGCTCAGCACGCTGCTGGCCTTGGACGACAGGAGCGAGGCCTCCTGCTGTTCGAGCTGGGCCTGATAGAAATCGGGTTTGATGCGCAGGAGCAGGTCGCCCTTCTTCACGAGGTCGCCCTCCTTGACCGGCATCTCGATGATTTCGCCCGCGACTTCCGGGGAGATCTTGACCTCAACCTCGGGCTGCACCTTGCCGGTGGCCGTGACCACCTGGGTGATGGTTTTCACGAACGCCTTCTCGGTTGTGACCACGGTGCCGGCGTCCTTTTTGCGCCCGGAAATGATGCCGACGGCGACAAGGCCGGCGAGCAGGACGGTGCCGCCGATGATGATCCATTTTTTCTTGGACTTGCGGCGGGGCAGGCTGGACGGAGCGGGAGCGGAGGTGGGGGCTTGGTTCATGGGACTCGGAATAAAGAATGAAAAAACGCGCCGGTCTTGCAACCGGGCGCAGGCCGTGGATCAGCCTTGGTAGCTGGAACAAGTGTGGAGGGGCCCACAACGACCCCTCCACAACACACAACTGACACTACGAACTGACGGTCTGACTGTCGATACCAGTAAACGACCCGCCTGGCCGGCGATCGCTGCCCATCCAGCCATATCCAGGCATGGCGTGGCGAAGGAAGAAAGGCAGGCCCGACGGGAGCTGGCTGGCATGCCTCGACAACACCCTCTCCCTGGAAAAGTTACACACAACTTTGATGAGCGGCCCGGGTGGTGGATAGGCGGGGTGGCCAGCGCCAGATGAGCGCAACGGAAGCATCGGAGAAATCCGGCGGGCGCCCGGTTAAGTTCGCTCAATCCTGCCGGCGGACGGCCCAAACGGCCGCCCCGACCACCCCCGCACCATTGAGCAACTGGGCGGGCACCAGCTTGGCGCGGGTTGTCACATGCGGGAAAAACTTGTGGTGCTTGGCGCTGATCCCGCCGCCAATGATGATCAGTTCGGGCCAAAGCAGGGCCTCCAGTGCCCGGATATACTTGCCGAGCCGGTGGCCCCACACGGCCCATGACAGATTCTCCCGGTCCCGCGCCAAAGCCGAGACATGCTTCTCGGCCGATCGGCCTTTCCAGGGGAAGTGACCCAGTTCGCAGGGGAAGATGACGCCATTTTCCGCCAGCGCCGTCCCGACGCCCGTGCCCAGGGTAAGCAGCAGCGTCTTGCCGGTGACTCCGCGGCCGGCGCCAAACTTCATCTCGGCCTGAGCCGCCGCCGCCGCATCGTTGATGAGCGCAATCCGGCACCGGGTCGCCTTGCCGAACAGCTTCACCCCATCGCAGCCGATGAACCTGGGGTGCAGGTTCGCCGACGTCAGGATGCGCGGGCCTTCAATCACCCCCGGAAAGCCCACCCCGATCGGACCGCGCCATTGAAAATGCCGCGCGATCTCACCCACCGTGCGGGCCATCATCAGGGGTGAGAGTTGCTTCGGCGTCGCGATCCGGTGGCGCTCGGCGAGAAGTCTGCCGGTCCTGGTATCAACCGGTGCGCCCTTGACCGCCGAACCGCCGATATCGATCCCAAGCGCTTTCATGGGCAGAAGGAAATCCGGCCGGCCGGCTATTGGCAATGCCCGTGTCCGTCCGCCCCGTGCGCGTGCCCGTGCTGCAACTCCCCGGGCGTGGCCGGACGGACCGCCACAATCTCAACCTCAAAGGTCAGATCCACGCCCGCCAGGGGGTGGTTCGCATCGAGG
Source organism: Opitutaceae bacterium (assembly GCA_016715765.1). Classification (GTDB taxonomy): domain Bacteria; phylum Verrucomicrobiota; class Verrucomicrobiia; order Opitutales; family Opitutaceae; genus UBA2377. Next base: position 119,877 of record JADJZJ010000002.1, on the reverse strand, counting down.
GTCACATGGTCGTCCGCGATGGCCACCACCGTGACCACGGGCGCAAACCGGTCGGCGCCCGCCTGAAACTGGTCGCCAATCTTCAGCTCCCCGTCAACGGGGAGCTGCGCCCGCCGGACCTGGCGCACCTGGTTGGCATCGCGCTCGCCATAGGCGCGGGCCGCGGGCACCTGCACGCAGGTCCTGGTGCCGGCCGGCACGTTGCGCAGCTGCTCGTCGAGTCCGTCGATGATCTGGCCGGCTCCCTCCAGATAGACAATGGGGTCGCCGCCCGCCGAGGTGTCCAGCACCCGGCCGGCGGGATCGCGCAAGGTGTAGTGAAAGGTGACGACGTTTTTGCTCATGTTTCCTGGCGGAGTACTTCCAGCGGCGGATGGTCGGTGACACCACGGCTCGAAAGCAAGCCCGTGAGCAGCGTGATGGCCGTGACCGCCGCCACCGTCACGGCCAGCGTCAACCCCGATACGGAGGTGGAGGTCTTCAGGACGAATTGGGCCAGCAGGGCATTGGCCGCCACGGCGAGCAGGCAGCCCACCACTGCCGCCAGCACGCCGAGGATCGCATATTCGACCAGCTGGATCTGCATCAACTGCCGGCGCGTGGCGCCCAGCGTGCGAAGCAGCACGGTCTCGCGGATCCGCTGATAACGGCCGGTCAGCACGGCTCCCACGAGCACGATGACGCCGGTGGCCACGGTGAACAGCGCCATGAACTGCACGACCAGGGCGACCCGGGAGAAGATCGCATCGAAGGTCTGCAACAGCAGCGCCAGATCGATGGCCGAGACATTGGGATAATCCCGCACCACCGCCTGCTGCAGCCGGGCGGAGTCGGCCGGGGTGGCGGCGCGGAGGGCGACGACAAAAAATTTGGGCGCGGCCTCCAGGACGCCTTCCGGAAAGACGATGAAAAAGTTGGGCTGCATCCGCTGCCAGTCCACCTTGCGGACGCTGCCCACCCGCGTGGAGATCGCCACACCCTGCACGTCGAACTCCACTTCATCACCCAGCTTCAGGCGCATGTCGCGTGCCAGTCCTTCTTCAATGGAGATGGGGATCACCGGGGCCCCTTCCGCCACGCGACCGGTGAATTCACCCTGCACCAGCGATTCCGTTTCGGTCAGCTCCGACCGAAAGGTTGAGCGGTACTCGCGGCGCAGCGTCCAGCCCGGGATGGCCGTGGCCCTGTCATTCAAGAGGTCCTCCACGCTGCGGCCCTGCAATCCGCGAATGCGCATGGTCACGATGGGGGCCTGCTGCCGCGCCGGCACGCCCTCGCGCTCGAGCAGGGCGTTCAGCGGCCCGATCTGGTCGTCCTGGATGTCGAAGAACAGGAGATTCGACCGGCCATTGCCGCCGGTGCCCTGGATCTGGTTCAGCAAGGTCGTCCGGGTGAGATAGAGCGTGAGGATCAGAAACGTGCCCAGGCCCAGCGCGAGCAGCAGGAGGACGGTGCGGTTGTTGGGCCGGTAGAGATTGGCCACGCCCTGCCGCACCACGTAGGGCAGCCGGCGCGGAAACCAGCGTCGCGCCGCCCAGGCGACAAATTGCGCCAGGCCGGCCAGCACCCCGAATCCCACCCCCAGGGCCCCGGCAAAACCCAGTCCCAGCGGCAGGCTGCGCGTCTGCCACACCGCAAAACCGACAATGGCGCCGACAATCAGCACCCCGAGCGTGATGCGCCAGGGATCCGGCCCACCCACCCGTTCGGCGAACGCCGAGCGCAAAGCCACCAGGGGTGACACCCGGCGTACGGTCAGCAGCGGCAGCAGCGTGAATAGCAGGCAGATCACCAGGCCCGCGCCCATGCCGCGGAGCACGGCCGGCCACTCCACGGAAAACTTCACATCAAACGGCAGGAAACCCGCGAGGAGGTGCGGCAGCAGGAGTTGCACCGCCACCCCGAGGGCCGCGCCGAGGACGGCCCCGAACACGCCCAGCCCCAACCCCTGCACGAGATACACGGCAAAGCTCTGCCGCGCGCTGGCCCCCAGACAGCGGAGCACGGCCACGGTGGTGATTTTCTGCCGCACATAGACGTGGATCGCGCTGGCCACGCCGATCGCGCCGAGGAACAGGGCCACAAAACCGACGAGACTCAGAAACGCGTAGACGTTGTCCAGCGCCCGGCCGAGGTCGCGCTTGCGCTCCTCCACGGTGTCGTAGTTGAGCCGCTCGGTGCGAAATTTCTCCCGCATGGCCAGCTCGATTGCGACCGGATCGGCCCCGGAGGGCAGCTTCAGGGCGATGCGATGCCGCACCAGGCTGCCCGGACCCGCCAGCCCGGTCGCCGGCAGCTGCGTCAGCGGGATGTAGGCCCGGGGCGCCAGCTGCGTGACCGCCATGGATTCCCCCGGCACCTTGAGCACCGCCCCCAGCACGGTGAAGTCAACCTTGCCGAGCCGCACCGTATCGCCGGCTTTCACCCCGTACTGGTTGAGCAGGGTTTCCTCCAAGATGACCACCGGCCCGCCGGTCGCCAGCCGCGCGGTCGCTTCCGCCGGCCGGGTGAGAAACTCGCCGTAAAAGGGAAACCGGCCCTCGATCGCGCGCACCTGCACCAGCCGCGTACGGCTCCCCTCCCCCGGGTGAAACACCATCATCGAGGAGAACGACACCTCCCGTGCCTGCTCGCCGCCGAGATCGCGGAGGTGTTCCTGCACCGCCGGGACGATGGGCTGCCGCGAGGTGACGACCAGATCCGCCCCCAGCAATCCCCGGGCCTGATCGTTGATCGCCTCCCGCAGGTTGGCGGTGAAGGAGCCGATGGCCACCAGGGCGGCAATGCCGAGCACCACGGACAGCGAAAAAAGCGCCAGCCGCCGTCGCGAGGCCCGCGAATCCCGCCAAGCCATTTTCAATACAAAGGTCATGCGGCGGAGTCGCTCACCACCGCCCCGCTGCGCAGGCGGATGATCCGCTGGCAGCGCTTCGCCAGTTCAAGATCGTGGGTCACCAGCACCAGGGTCGTGCCGCGCTCGCGATTCAGGCCAAAGACCAGCTCGGTCATCGCCGCCGCCGTGTCGCCATCCAGGTTGCCCGTCGGTTCATCACAGAAAAGCACCTTCGGCCGGTTCATGAAGGCCCGGGCCAGGGCCACGCGCTGCTGCTCGCCGCCGGAGAGCTGCACCGGATAGTGGTCGCAGCGCTCCCCCAGCCCCACCCGTGCCAGCAGATCGCGCGCCTCGCCTTCGCGTCCGCCTTCCCCGCGCAATTCGACCGGCACCAGCACGTTTTCCAGGGCCGTGAGCGTCGGGATGAGCTGGAAATTCTGGAACACAAAACCCACATGCCGGTTGCGCACGAGGGCCCGGGCATCCTCGTTCAATTCCCCGAGCTTTTCCCCCGCCAGCATCACGTCCCCGCTGGTGGCCGTGTCGAGGCCGGCGCAGAGGCCCAGGAGCGTGGTCTTGCCGCTGCCGCTGGGGCCGACGATGGCGAGACTGGCGCCCGACGGCAGGCTGAAGCTCACCTCGCGCAAAACGGTCAATGCACCCGTACCGGCGGTTGACGCGTACATCTTGGTGAGCCGCTCGACTTTCAGCATAATGTCATCAGTCATGTTGCGAATTGCCCACATAAACCGAGAAATTGCACGAACACTAGTTTAAGCGGTCGATTTTCCATGCGTCTTCTGATCCTGACTCTCTTTTTTGGCCTCTTTTCCGGATTCAATCATCTCGGGGCCGCCGAACCCCGCACCCTGGTCTTTCTGGGCGACAGCATCACGGCCGGCTACGGTCTGGATAACCCCGGCACCGAGGCGTATCCGGCCCTGATCCAGGAAAAAATCCGCGCCGCCAGCCTGCCCTGGCGCGTCGTCAACGCCGGGGTCAGTGGCGATACCACGGCGGGCGGCCTGCGGCGGCTCGACTGGATCCTGCGCCAGCAGGTGGATGTGCTGGTGGTCGCACTGGGCGGCAACGACGGCCTCCGCGGGATCGATCCCAAGGTGACCCGCGACAACCTGCAGGCCATCATTGACCGCGCCCGACTGAAACAGCCCGCCATCCGCGTCGTGCTCGTCGGCATGCAAATGCCGGCCAACATGAGCGAGGAATTCGCGCGGCGTTACCGGGAGATTTTTCCGGAACTGGCCGCCCGCAATCAAACGCCCCTTGTGCCATTTCTGCTCGAGGGCGTCGGCGCCGTGCCGGAGCTCAACCAGCCCGATCTCATCCACCCGACCGCCCGCGGGCAGTCTGTCATTGCCGGCACCGTCTGGACCTACCTACGCTCCGTGCTGCAATGATGCACCCCCGTCATCTGCTGGCCCTTGGCAGCACCCTGGCCCTGGCCTTGTCCCCGATACGGACCTCCGCCCTCATCTTTGATACCCAGGTGCAGGCCGCGGCGACCTGGGCGGAAAATCTCAGCCGAACCTCCCACCTGCCCACGCAAAAATCCGCGCGCATCTTTGCCGCCAGCGCCACGGTTGCCAGCTCGCGCCAACTCAGCGGTGACTGGCTGCTGGTGACCGAGGGCGAGCTCTCGATCCAGCACGTGCCACGCTACGACGGCCTCGATCGCCTCGGTGGTGGTGTCTCGCTCAACCTGCGCCGGAAATTCGGCCTCGGGCCCTATGTGCCCGTCCTGCAACTCGAAGCCAGCCTGCGCGGCGAATCCGCCCGTGAATCCGGCCGTAGCGGCTGGCAACCCGCCGCCGGGGTGCGCTTATCCCAACGCTTCACCGAACTGTGGCGCGCCAGCGGCGGCGCCGGCTGGACACACTTCATCGCCGAACACGAACCCTTCGACGTGCAATCCCGGCGGTTCTTCCTCGAGACCTCCCTGGACCTTGCCTCGCGCTGGCAGGTCACCCTCGGCGCCGCCCGCCAGCGGGGTGAATTCACCGCCAATGCCTCCGGCGCTGTCTGGTCGCAGGCCCTCGGCGGTGCACTCGGTCCGGCCATCTTCAATCATTACAACACGCTCGCGTGGGAGGTCAGCAACACCTTCGGCCCCGGCTGGGTCGCCTATCGCATCCGCGACAGCCGCGCCGATCAGTGGTGGGTGGAGGTCGCCCCGGCCCTCACTGACCGCACCACCCTGGCCATGCGCTATGAAACGGTGCGCGTGATCAATGCCATCGGCATTCGTTACGATTCCACCTTCTGGACCCTCCGTCTGGCCCACCGCTTCTGACCATGCGCTCCTCACGGTTTATTTTTCTTTTGGTCCTGACCGGCCTGGCCCTGCGCGCAGCCGACGGCTCGCTCACGGTCAGGGTGCAGCATGGCCAGCTGCCCCTGGCCGATGCCGTGGTCTCGCTCACACCCTTGGACACCACTGTTTCGCCGCCGGCGGTATTCCCCGAGGTGACCATCGCCCAGGAGGACAAGGAATTCGATCCCTACGTGACCCCGGTGATGGCTGGCACCCGCGTCAGCTTCCCCAACCGCGACAACGTCCAGCATCACATCTACTCGCTATCGAAGCCCAAACGTTTTGAGAAACCGCTCTATGCGAGCGGCGCATCCGAGTCCGTGCTGTTCGACCTGCCCGGCATCGTCGCGCTCGGCTGCAACATCCATGATTGGATGATCGGCTACATCGTCATTTTGCCCACGCCCTGGTTCGCCAAGTCCGACACCGGCGGCGGCGCAGTTGTCAGTGGATTCCCGGCCGGCCGTTACCGGCTTGAAGTGTGGCATCCCCGCCTCGCCAAACCCGTCAGCCGGGAGATCACGCTCGCCGCCGGTGAAAATCCGCCGGAGCCGTTCACGCTCCAATTGAAACCCGACCGCCGCATCCGGCGCACCACGGACGGACGGCCCGGCGGATACTGAGTCATGCCCGGATTGCCCTCCTTCCGTCATTTCCGCACCCGGCTGCTCGTGCTGATTTTGGGCCTGCTGACGGCGGCCCTGGGCGTTTCCTATTTTCTGGTCACCCGGGCCAACCGGGCCAACGCCATCGCCCACATCGAGGAAAACCTGGCCGGCGCCCTGCGGGTTTTTCGGTTCTCGGTCGAACTCCGCCAGGAACGCCTCGCGCAAAGCGCCAAGGTCGTCAGCGCCGACTGGCCCATGCGCACGCTTTACCTGCAGGAGGAACTCGACCGCCACACGCTCCGTTCCACGCTGGTCAGTTATGCCGAGCGACTGGACGTGCCCGTCGTGACCGCCTTTGGCACCGACGGCGAAATGCTCGCCTCCACCATGGAGGGGCTGAGCGACGAGCTTTGCGGACCTTTCCGCCACCTGGTGCAAAAGGCCGAGTCGGAAAACGCCGACCAGGCCGGGGATTTCGCCTACCTGGCCGGCCGGCTGCATGTCCTGGTGGTGGTTCCCCTCTACGCGCCGCGGCCGAATATCATCGGCTGGTTCGGCGCCGCCTTCCCCATCGACGACACGTTTGCCCAGGGGCTGAAACAGACCACCCTCGCCGAGGTCACCTTCGTCAGCGGCGTGGGTGAAACCAGCCACCGCGTGCTGGCCACCACCCTGCCGCCGGCCTGGGCTTCGATCGTCGCGGACCAAATGCCCGCCTCCCGGACCGAGGCCGCCCAGACCAGCCTCGTGACCCTGGACGACGAACCCTATGTCACGCTTTTCATCCCGCTGGGCCTGCTGGGCGACGACCCCGCGCGCATCGCCCTGCAACGCTCCCTGGCCGCCGAGCTGGCGCCGGCCCGGGATCTGGAAGACATCATAGTGCTCATTTCGCTGGCGGCCCTCCTGATCGCCTTTCTCGCCGCCCTCGGAGCGGCGCGGAATGTCAGCCAGCCCGTGCAGGCGCTCGCCACTCACACCGAGGTCATCGCCCGGGGCGACTACGGTGCGCGGCTCGACCTCCATCGTTCCGACGAGCTCGGCCAGCTGGCCGAAAGTTTCAATCGCATGAGCGCCGGGCTCGCCGAGCGCGACCGCGTGCGCGACCTGCTCGACAAGAATGTCTCCCCCGAGGTGGCCGCCCAGTTGATGCGCGAGGGCGCGGCGCTCGGCGGCGAGGAGCGCGAGGTCACCATCCTGTTCGCGGACCTCCGCGGCTTCACCACCCTCAGCGAAAGGATGCCGCCCCGCGAACTCATCACGCTGCTCAACCGCTACCTCGACGCGATGAGCGGCGCCATCGAGGCCGAGGGAGGCATCATCGACAAGTTCATCGGCGATGAAATCATGGCCCTCTTCGGCGCACCGGTCGCCTCCTCTGATGGCGCCGACCGGGCCCTCGCCGCGGCCCTGGCCATGCGCACGGCCCTGGCCGGTTTCAATGCCACCCTGGCCGCCGAGGGCCTGCCGCCCCTTGCCTTCGGCGTCGGCATCAACACCGCCCGGGTGGTGGCCGGCAACATCGGCTCCCACCGCCGCCTGAACTATTCCGTCATCGGTGACGGCGTAAACGTGGCCGCCCGCCTGCAGACTCTCACCCGCGATCCCTCCCATGGCACCGACATCATCCTCAGCGCCGCCACCCTGGCCGCCACCCGCAAGCCGTGGGCAACCCGCCACTTGGGCGTGCTCGGGGTGAAGGGGCGGAAAGAAGCCGTGGAAATCCACGCCTTGGCCTGATCCTCCGGCCGTCCCACCAGCGCCCCGGTCTTGGCCGGGGACCTGAGTATAAGCCTTGAGCCGCAACTGAATCGCATTAGAAGGGAGCCATGAAAAGGCACCTGGCTTTCCTAGCGGGCATGGTTGCGTTTATTTTCGTTGCTTCTTTTATCAACGGTCAGACGACTTTCATTTGGACAGGTAAAGGTGCGAACAACGAATGGTTCATCGATGAAAATTGGGATGTCACGCCGGCACCGAACAATGGGGATACCGCCAATGTGGTTTTTGGTGAATCGGGCAATTCCTACGTCCAACTCTGGTCGGATCCCGGCCACTACTCGGTCGCCGTCCGCGGCCTGACCTTCGCGGGCAATACCCGCCCCTATTACTTGGATGGCGACTACGATGGTAACATGACGATGACCATCGGCGTCGGCGGCATCACCTACAGTCCGGCCCAGCCGGTGCGCTCGGTGATCGAGGCCGATATCGAATTCACCGGTGACCAGACGTGGAACATCACCAGCGGCACCCTGATGATCGAGGGCGACATCTATGACGGTGACAGCGACTACGTCTTCACCAAAACCGGCGCCGGCACCCTGGTGTTTGGCGACTACGACAACGAATTCGATTACTCCACCATCAACCTGAACAACGGCCGGCTGGCCCTCAGCCCCATAAACTATTCGGGCTATCGTCCGCTCGGGGATGCCAATCTGGTCATCGGACCGGACACCGGGGGCAATAATCCCATCATCGTGGCCAGGGACAACAACTACAGCGGCTGGGTGGAAATCGACCATGACATTACCCTCAATGGCGCCCTCACGACCGAGAACCATCGCGAATTGTACCTGGTCAGCACTTCCACGGTCATATTGAATACGGACTCGACCATCAGGTCCCGCGGCATGCCCCTTTTCATCGAAGGCTCGATAGTGGACGGGCCTTCCGAGACCCCGGCGCCGCGCAAGCTCACCGTTGATTCCTCCAACATCGTCGTCCTGAGCGGTGACAATGCCTACACCGGCGGCACCCATGTCATCAATGGCGTGCTGATCTTCGGATCCGCCCTCTCCATTCCCAGCAACTACCATGAAAGCGGTTCGGTCGGTCATCTGTCCTCCGGTTCCAATGGGTATGTCGGCTTTGCCGACAGCGCATACACCGGCAGCGCCCAGACCTATTTCATCAACGATTTCGACAAGGCCAACACGCATGGGACCATCGGTTTCGATTCGGATCCGGAAGCCTCCATCAATACTTTCACCGACAACCTTGACTTGTCGTCAGCTCCGACCGGCACGGCCTTTGCCACCGACGCCAGACTCGGTTCGGCCACCGAGGCGATCCTCTCGGGCACCATCACGCCGCAGGGCACCGCCTATCGTTTCGGCGGCGGCGGCGGCTGGCTGCAGGTCGATTCCCTCCTGACGGACCAGACGATGCCCACAACGGCCGCGCGTTCACTGGTGCTTGACTCACCCGCAGCCTACCCCCTGACCCTCAAGCTGACCAACACTGGCAACAACTACACCGGCGGCACCTCCGTGACCAACTCCGGCCTGATCTTCGGCGGCAGCGGTCTGGGTGGCACTTTCCCCGGCGGAACGCGCAATATCAGCATCAACGCGGGCGGCTACGTGGGTTTTGATTATTGGGGCGACCTGTCCGAGGCGAACTTGGTCATCAACAGCCTGATGAAAATAAACACCGCCTCCGTTGGCATGGTTGGCTTTGACTCCGTGTGGAGCATTTCCGCCGACATTGACCTGAGCAGTTTCAGCAACGCCCTCTACCTCGGCACTTCAACCTGGTTCAGCGAAGGGCCCGGGCTGACCGTCAGGGGCACCATCACTCCGGCCGGCGGACCATCCGCTCCCTATCGCTTTGCCGCCTACAAGGGCGGCGCGTTTGAAGTCGAGAGCACCTTGTCCGGAGCCAACGGGGTGCATATCGGCGATCCCGGCTCACCGGGCACGTTTGGGGATTATTGGAATCAGGAGTATTCCACCGTCGCTCTCAGCGGAAATAATTCCGCGCTCACGGGCAATGTCACCCTCTTCGGCGGGCAATTGATGGTTGGCCAAAGCAACGGGACCGTCGGCACCGACGCCACCACTGCCCTGGGCACCGGCACCCTCGTGGTTGCAGGCATGACACTGCCGGCCACATGGCTGGACGAATATGACAATACCCTCCGCCCTCTGCTCGGTGCCACCGACACGGGGATGATCATCCCGAACAACATCACCCTGAACTCCGACCTGGGCATTGCAGAATTCAACGACTTCATCCTGACCGGCAAGGTCAGTGGCCCCGGGGAGATTTATTTGGAGAGCGGCGATTACGGCGAACCCACCTGGCTCACCCTGAACAATGACACGAACGACTTCAGCGGCGGCATCTATCTCAGCGGTGACAGCGGACTGGAAGTAAACGCCAATCATGCGACCGGCACCGGGCCCCTGGGATTTGGCAGCAGCAGCAGCGCCGAAGTGTATTTCAATGCCTCCGCCCCGGTCATCGGCGGCCTGGTTAGCCGGGAGGAATACGACTATGCGACCCTTTACACCACGCTTTCGGATGCCGTGCTGACGATTGACCAGTCGTTCGACAGCACTTTCCGGGGCGAATTCAGATCGGGCGTCGCCTACCCTGATCCGCAATCCCTGCGCATTGTAAAGACGGGGACGGGAACCCTGCGCCTGGAAGCTGGCGGCATGTTTTTCTACGACGGCACGATCGAAGCCTCATTGCCGGACACCCCCGAGGTGAGCCTGCAGGTCAACCAGGGCACCGTGATCATTGGCAGCAATTTCTACATGGGGGAGACGGCCGCGACGACGGTCTGGGTCCACGGCGGCGCCCTGGCCCTTGATAACGGCTACTTGTATAATCCAGTCGTGGTGGATAACGGCGGCCGGATCGAGGGAACCGGCGTTTTTTCCAACTCGGTCAGCATCGGGAACGGTTCCACCTTGTCACCGGGCCGGGCCGGCGGATCCGAAATCGGCAAGCTGCACATCAACCATCTGGAACTGAACAGCGGGGGCATTTATGAATGGCAGATCCAGAATCCCGACACCTACCTGGAAGGCGGCAGCGACTTGATCGGAGTCTTCGGCATCGGCACCCTGGTGCTCAATGCGACCGTTGAATCCCCCTTCTCGATCAAAATCATGTCCCTGAATGCCGGCGGCTTGGCCGGACCGATGAGCGGATTTGATCCCAGCCAGTCTTACAGTTGGACCCTGATGTTCTATGATCAGCTGTCGGGCGGCTTTGATCCCGCCAAGTTCACCATCGATACTTCAGGCTTTGCGAACAGCCTGGCCTTCGATGAACGGGGCGACGGCACTTTCAGCCTGAGCCTGTTCAGCGCGGGCGAATTTGAAAACTATCTCATGCTGAACTTCACGCCCGTCCCCGAACCCTCCACCTATGCCCTGATGGCACTCGGTCTGGGCATGATCGGCTGGATGGCCTGGCGGCGGCGGAACTGAGCATCCAAACCTCCGGGCCGCCGCCAAATTCGCGGCCTCCCAGATTCCGTCGGGCCCCGAGCCCGCTGGCCGCGTTATAGGTTTCCCAAACGGCCGGTCGCAGTCATGCTGCGGGCATGAACTGGGAACCCTACGTTTGGCTGGGCTGGGCGGTGGTTTACATCGTGGTTGGCGGAGTGGTGGGAATTGGCCTCGTGCTGCTGGCCGCTTCCATCCTGCCGCGGTTGATCGACCGGATGACTCCCCACCTTGATGAGGGCAAGGAGATGGCCCGCGGCAATCAGGCCGTGGCCATCTATTTCGGCATCGTCGTCGGCGCCTGCATCCTGGGGTCAGCCTCGTGATCGCCGCCGCCGTGCTGGGTGGAGTCATCGCCGCCCTGCATTGAATCCCTGCTCCGCCATGTGGCGCTTCCTTGCCGCGTTGGGGCTGGCCCTCGGGGTCGGTGGTACGGACCTGACCGCCCGCGGCGGGGGCGGCTGCGTGGCCGCCGGCACCCTGATTGATACCCCGTCCGGCCGGCGGACAGTGGAATCCCTGCGGATCGGCGACGCGGTTTGGAGTCTTCAAGCCGGGCGCCGCATCCAAGCCAGGGTGCGGGCCGTCTATGAAGTTGATCCGGCGGAGTATCTCGAGCTGTCGGCCGCCGGCGGCACGCTCCGGCTCACCGCCGAACATCCGGTGCAGACGGCCCCGGGCGTCTTCACCCGCGCTGAGCTGCTCACCGGGCAATCGTTATTGTTCACCACCTCGGCCAGTTCGATGCTAACGGGCCTCCGTCGCACCCCGGCCGACCAGCCCGCCTACAATCTGCTCGTGAGCCCCGGCGGCGTCTTCTTTGCCAACGGCTTCCTGGTGCACAACAAGGGCTGCTTCCTCCCCGATACGCCCATCACGATGGCCGATGGCAGCCGGCGATCCATCGGCGAAGTCATGACCGGCGACCGGGTGCTCGCGTTCACCCCTGACGGGCTGCCCGCCGCGACCACGGTGCGCCGCATCCTGACGCACCAGGTGGACAGCTACCTCGTGGTCCGCACCGCGACCACCGAGCTGCACGTCACTGAAGAGCACCCGTTCTATGTGGGCGGGGGCGTCTTCCAGACCATCGACTCACTGCGCATTGGTGATGCCGTGCAGGCATACGATGGCGTCGGGCGATTCACCGCCCAACGCATCCTCGCCCTGGAACGGCGGCGCGATTCTGTCACGGTGTACAATCTCGAGGTCGACTCCCCCCACACCTTCATCGCCAGCGGCATGGCCGTGCACAACAAGGGTGGCGGCGGAGGGGGGCGGCGGTGGGGGTGGTGGGGGCGGCGGCAGCTTCCGGAGCAGTGGCGGTGGCGGCAGCGGGAATTCCAACCCCGTCGTCGTGCTCATCTTCTTTGGCATCTTCATCTACGTCATCATTCATGCCCTGAAGAACCGGCGCGATGCCTCCGACGATGAGGACCTCGACTATTGCTTCACCCGCGATGCGATCGAACCGAAGGCCGCCAAGACCCGCAAGCTGCTCGAGTTCGTCGCCCGGACGGATGAGAGCGTCAACCCGGTTCAACTCGAGCAGACCGTGGCCGGCACCTTCCGCCAGCTGCAGGAGTGCTGGTCGGCCCGCGACTACGCGCCCATGCGACCCCTGCTCATGCCCGATCTGTATGAGCAGCACTGGGCCCAGCTTCGCGGCCTGAGGCAGACCCATGAGATCAACCGCCTGGAAGACCTGCGGATCGAGCAGATCGACCTGGTGCATCTGCACTACGCCGACGCGGAGGATCAGCGCTCCTTCACCGCCCTCCTGACCGTCTGGTTGCGCGATTACTACGTGGACGACCGCACGGGCGAATTTCTCCGCGGCGACAACACGGCGGCGCGCTTCCAGGAATTCTGGGTGTTCCAGCGCTGGGAGGGGGCCTGGCGTCTGCGCGAGATCGAGCAGACCCGGGAATCGGACTGCCTCAAGCTGGAGAATTTTTTCGCCCCGTTTACCGAGACCGGCCGCGACCAGGTCTACGGCGAGACCGCCGGCAAGTCCGGTCCGCTCGGCCCGAATCTGCCGCCCATCATCCAGGCCAAGGACGCCAACATCGACCGCCTGCTCAATTTCCTCGTCGTCACCGACCGCATCTGGGACCGCGAGACGATGCTCGCCACCGCGCGTCGCACCTACCTGAACGTGCTCCTCGCCTGGCAGGATGGCCGGCCCGAGGCCTTCAGCGGCATCGCCGCCACGCCGGGAATGCTCGCCCATCTGCGCAGCGTCAACGAAAGCAACCGGCAGCACCAGTGGCGCCCCGAGTATCGCAACCTCTGTGTCCGCAAGGTCGAACTGGTGCATGTCAACAACCGCCACGAACGCGGCCTCGACAGCTTCACCGCCCGCATCAGCGCCCATGCCCAGGTCATCGCCACGCAGGGCGGCGCCATTCGGCACAAGGATGAATTCGTCAAGCCATGGGTCGAGTTCTGGACCTTTGCCCGCGCGGAAAACCTGTGGGCGCTGCAGGAAATCCTCCCGGGCGAGAAAGGAGCCGCCATGCTCGCCCTGGAAAACACCGACGAGGATACCTCGGCCGAAATGCTCCAGTGGTATTACTCCAAGGAACGCGCCACCTGATTCAATCGGCCGGCAGAGTTCAGTCCCGTTGCAGGGCGGGGATTCCGATCCCGCCTTGGGATTGTGGCTGCAGCGAGCGGTGGTGGTTCGCTCAATCTCTCGCTCGTGCCACGAAGGCGGGGTTCGGCGACCCCGCCCTACAGCCAACCGGATTACGGCTGGATGGTCTCTGCCTGTTTGACCAGTCGCACAAACTCACTGCGGTAACCGCCGGCATCATCCCCCAGCCCGGCCTGCGCCCAGGCTGTCACGTCCGCCAGGGTCGTCGTGCCCTTGAAGGGCGAATCGCGCAGGATCATCCCGAACCCGGCCACCGCGGCGGCCAGTTTGTAATCGGAGCTCGCCGCGGCAAATCCCAGCCCGGCGTCATTCAGCGGATACTCCCGTTTGAGGCTCTGCTCCCCCGCCGGCTCCTTGTAACGGATCTTCACGGTCAGCAATTCGCCGCTGGCGGACTCGGGCGCCCCGCGCGCCGTTCCCGGTTGCACCCGCTGGTATTTCAACTCATCCACCGCGCCGGCCACCGGCACCTGCGTACCCGCCGACACGATTTCGTACAGCGCCGTGACCGTGTGCCCCGCCCCGATCTCGCCGGCGTCCACGGCGTCATTGTTGAAATCCTCCTTGGCCAGCCGCCGGTTCTCGTAGCCGATCAGCCGGTAGCCGGCGACCTTGGCCGGGTTGAACTCGACCTGGATCTTCACGTCCTTCGCGATGGTGACGAGCGTGCCGTTCACCTGCTCCACCAGCATCTTCTCCGCCTCGCGCTTCGTGTCGATGTAGCCGTAGGCGCCGTTGCCCTTGTCCGCGAGCTGCTCCAGCATGGAGTCCTTGTAGTTGCCCATGCCGAAGCCCAGCACGGTCAGAAACACGCCCGACTTCGCCTTTTCCCCGATGAGCCGCGTGAGTTCGCCCTGGCTCGTCACGCCCACGTTGAAATCACCGTCCGTGCAAAGGATCACGCGGTTGATGCCACCGCTGATGAAATTCGCCTTCGCCACGTCGTAGGCCAGATGGATGCCCATCGCCCCGTTGGTGGAACCGCCCGGGCTCAGCTCGGCGATGGCGGCCAGGATCTCCGCCGCCTGCCGCACGGCCGTGGAAGGCAATGCCAGTCCCGAGTTCCCGGCATAGGTGACGATGGCCACCCGGTCTTCCGGCCGCAGCTTGCCGATCAGCAGGCGCATTGATTCCTTCACCAGCGGCAGCTTGTTCGGCTGGTTCATCGAGCCCGACACATCGAGCAGGAAAACCAGATTGGCCGCCGGCCGCGCCGCCATCGTCACCTCCCGGCCCTTCAACCCGATGCGCACCAACCGGTGCTCCGGCGCCCAGGGAGCCGATGCAACTTCCATGGCCACGGCCAGGGGGCTGGCACCATCCGCGTCGCGATCCGATGCAGCCGGTGCCGCGTAATGGTACGGGAAATAGTTCACGAGTTCCTCAATGCGCACGGCATCAACGGGCGGCCGGCGCCCTTGGTTCAGGAAGCGGCGCACATTGGCGTAGCTCGCCGTGTCCACGTCGATGGAGAAGGTGGACAACGGATTCTGCGCCGCATCCATGAAACCGCTTTCCGCCTGATAGGCGTAGGCCTCGGTATTCGACTTCAGGTCCACCTCGCTTCTTTCCCTCATGGCCAGCGCCACCGATTTGTGCAGGCGCTGCTTCGCGACCGCTCCGCTCTGGTACTCGGCCTCCGCCCGACCACGCGACTCCACCATCCGGCCATAGGTTATGGTGGACGCATCCCTCAATGGCGGCGGGGCGACGGCTGCGGCTGGCGGCTGCATCATTGTGTGCTCCTTCTTCATCTCGTTCGCCACCCCCTCGGCCACAGTCGGCGCAGTCATGGTCCTTGCCGCAAACTGTGGCAGATCCACCGCGTCCTTCGTCGCCGTCGGCGCAACCGACGTGTCCACGGACATCATCACGCTCACCGGCTCCGGCTCGACGAATTTCATCCGGGCCTCGGGGGCCTCAGGCTGGCGGATCACCACCAGCACCGCCACGCACGCCGCCGCCAGGGTGGCGGTCACGTAATAGAACCGGGGAAACTGCAGCAGCTTCGAGGACCGGCGAGGGGCGGGGCGGCGGACCGGGCTGGTCGCCGGCATCGGTTCCGTGGCGAGCGCCTGCTCCAATTGTTTCGCCGTGGCCCGGATGCCCTCCACCGTCGCCCGGGCCGCCGGGTCTTCGCGCAGTTGCGCTTCGACCGCGCTGCGCTCCGGCTCGTCCAGTTCGCCCAGGGCGTAGGCGGTCAGTTTCGGATCATCGGGAGAAAAAAGCGGTGCGTTCATGGGTGTCCTTACGGCCGCTGCGCGGCCAGTTCCGTGCGCAGGCGCGCCACGGCAGTGTGAATGATGAAGCCGACATTGGTCACCGAGAGCTCGGTGATGCGGCTGATTTCCTTGTAGCTGAAACCGTTCTGGAATTTGAGGCGGACGACTTCCTGCTGGTTCGCCGGGAGCCGGCCGATGAGTGCAAGGATCGCAGCCTGCGTTTCCGCCGCCTCGATTGCGCGCCCGGGCCTTGGGTCCTCCGCGGCCACGCGCTCAACTTCCCCTTCCTCGAAGCGTTTCATGCGTCCCTCCTTGCGCAGGATGTCCAGAGCCCGGTGCCGGCAGACGGTGAACAGCCACTCCACCGTATGCCCCGCCACCGCGGCGCGGGATTGCTGCATGAGCCGGACAAAGGTGTCCTGCACGACATCGCGGGCGCGGTCGGGGTCGTTGAGCAGCTTCGCCGCATACCGGGTAAGCGGGGCCTGTTGCTCCATGAAAGTGCGTTCCAAGAAAGTGGCGTCTTCATTGTCCTGCGTTTCCCGTCCTGTCGGGTGATCGGTAGGCATGTGGTTCTGCAGGGTTAGACGGACATCCGGACGTTTTCTTAGAACAAATTCAGTTGAAACCACGAATGGTCACGAAGGCACACGAAATCCAAGCCAGGGCAGTTTTCCCAAATCTCCGCTTGCCAGATAAGCCCCCAACTCCTTTTGTTCCGCTCCAGCCCACCCGCTCTTCCTATGATGCCACGCGACAATTTCTATATCATCCTCGTCGCAACCGCGGGCACCCGGAACTTCTGAATGTAGTTCCCGCCCGCGCACCGAGCGGGCCCCATGGCAAAACGAAGTTGTTTTCTCCTGACCCGCTCCCTCCCGAGCGGGTTTTTTGTTTTTCACCCAACTTTCCGATTTTCCCATGTTTTCCCAAGTCCAAGTCATCTGGTCCCTGATGCGGGGCCACCGCCTGCGCTACGGCTTCGCCCTGGGCTGCCTGGTGCTGGCCACGGTCATCAATTTCGGCGTGCCGCTGATCGGCAGCGTCACGATTGATTACGCCGTCGCGAACAAGACCCTCGACGCCGACGCGCCCTTCCTCCTCGCCCTCATCCTGCGGGCCTTCGGCGGCGCCGAGCACCTGCGCGAAAATCTCTGGCTCGCCCCCGTGGCGATGGTCCTGCTCGCCGGTCTCAGCGGCTTCTGCAGCTTTCTGAAGGGCTGGCAGGCCGCCCTCGCCAGCGACGGCATCGCCCGCCGGCTGAAGGACGAGCTCTACGATCATCTCAACCACCTGCCCGCCCGCCACCACGACCGCGCCGACACCGGCGACCTCGTGCAACGCTGCACCAGCGACGTCGAGACCACGCGCCAGTTCCTCGCCTCGCAGGTCATGGAGATCGGCAACGCCCTGTTCCTGGCCGGCGCCGCGTTCCCGCTGCTCTTCTCGCTCAGCGTGCCCATGACGCTGGTCTCGTTCTCCCTCATCGGGCCGATCGTGTTCTACGCGTATTTCTACTTCCGCAACGTGAAGCACGTCTTCAAGGAAGTGGACGAGGCCGAGGGCGCGCTGACCGGTGTCATCCAGGAGAACCTCACCGGCATCCGCGTCGTCCGCGCCTTCGCCCGGCAGGATTTTGAGCGCGGCAAATTCGCGGTGCCCAACGCCCGCTACCGTGACCGCAGCCTCCGCATGCTCCGGCTCATGTCCTGGTATTGGTCCATCAGCGACTTCGTCGCCCTCAGCCAGATCGGCCTCACCCTGCTCGTCGGCGCCCTCTGGATCACGCAGGGCACCTTTTCCGTCGGCCTGCTGTTCGCCTTCATCTCCTACCTCGGCATCATGCTCTGGCCGGTGCGGCAGATGGGCCGCATCCTGACCGACCTCGGCAAGACCTCGGTGGCGCTGACCCGCATCCGGGAGATCCTCGCCGTCGCCCGCGATCCCGAGCCGCCCGCCCAGCCCCTGCTCCTGGCGCAGCCCATCTCCGGCCGGATCACCGTGCGCGACCTGCATTTCCACCATGCCTCCGCTGGCCTGCCGACCGACGGGCGCGGCGCACTCAACGGCATCACCTTCGATCTGCGCCCCGGCGAAACCCTCGCCCTGCTCGGTCCCTCGGGCTCGGGCAAGAGCACCCTCATGCACCTGCTGCTGCGGCTCTACGATTACACGACGGGTTCAATCCAGTTCGACGGCCGGGAACTCTCCTCGCTGCCGCGCCCCTGGGTCCGCTCACAGATCGGCGTGGTCATGCAGGAGCCGTTCCTTTTCTCCAAGTCCCTGCGCGACAATCTCCGGCTCGGCCGGGGCGATGCCCCCGACTCCGAAATCGAGGCCGCCACCCGGGCCGCCTGCATTCACGACACCATTCTCACCTTTGAGCACGGCTACAACACGCTCATCGGCGAACGCGGCATCACCCTCTCCGGCGGCCAGCGCCAGCGCGTCGCCATCGCCCGCGCCATCCTCAAGCATCCGCCGCTGCTCATCCTCGACGATGCCATGAGCGCCATCGATGCCGAGACCGAGACCCTCATCCTCGGGGCGCTCAAGGAACGCCGCGGCCGCGCCACCACCCTCGTCATCGCCCACCGCCTTTCCACGCTCGCCCACGCCGACCGCGTGATCGTGCTCGACCACGGCCGCATCATCCAGACCGGCACCCACGAGGAACTGTCCGCGCAGCCCGGCCTCTACCGCCGCCTCTGGCAGATCCAGTCCAGCGTCGAATCCGACCTCCAGGCGGAGCTCGGAACTCCGGGTAAGACCTAACACCTAAAACCTCTCTTAACACCACCGTTCCATGTCCGCCCAACTCCAACAGGAAGACGATTTCAAGGCCCGCCTCGACGCCGGCTTGTGGTGGAAGATTTTCCTCCGCGCCCTGCACCTGAAGCGCTACCTCATCCCGCTCGCCATCGCCGCCGTCGTCATCGCCATGTGCGACGCCGGCTTCGCCCTGGTCACCCGCTGGGTCATTGACGGCGTCGTGACCAGCGGCGGCGCCGCGCCCTTCACCCGTTACATTCTGGTCTACCTGCTGCTGACCGTCCTGCTCTGCGCCGGCATCTGGGTGTTCATTGACATGGCGGGCAACATCTCCAACCGCCTCGCCCACGACATCCGGCGCGATTGCTTCGACCGGCTCCAGCAGCTGGAGTTCGCCTTCTTCGACACCCGTCCCGTCGGCTGGCTGATCACGCGCCTGACCAGCGACTGCGACCGCCTCGCCCGCATCATCTCCTGGGGGTTCCTCGATATCGTCTGGGGCCTGACCTTCCTCGTCATGATCGCCGCCTGCCTCCTCATCATGAACTGGAAGCTCGGCCTCATCGTCATCGCCATCGTGCCGCCGCTCGCCGTCATCTCGAAATACTTCCAGAAAAAGATGCTGCTCAGCGCCCGCGACATCCGGAAATACAACTCCCAGATCACCGCCAGCTACAACGAGTCCATCCAGGGCGTCCGCACGACCAAGACCCTTGTGCGCGAAGCGGACAACCTCGCCGAATTCAAGCAGGTTTCAGCCCGGATGCTCGAGGCCTCCGTGCTCAACGCCTGCCAGAACGCCCTCTATTATCCCATCGTCACGACCCTCGGTTCCCTCGCCGCCGGCCTCGCCCTCTGGCGCGGCGGCTGGCTCACGCTCAATGACGGCCTCACGCTCGGCACCCTCGTCGCGTTCGTGAACTTCGCGGGCATGTTCTTCAATCCCATCAATTCCCTGGCGCAAAAGCTCACCGAAATGCAGGGCGCCCAGGCCGCCGGCGAACGCGTCATGGGCCTGCTCGCCACGGAGCCCGCCATCAAGGACAGCGCGGCCGTGCTCGCCAGGCTCGCGGCATACCGGAAAGCGGATACCGGAAACCGGACAGAATCCGACCTATCCGGTATCCGGTCTCCCCAATCCGCAATTGCCCTGACGGCCACGCCCAACAGATCGCCACCATCGAATTCCGCAACGTCTCCTTCCGCTACGAAAGCGGCCCGATGGTGCTGCAGGATTTCAACCTCACCGTCGGCGCCGGCGAAACCATCGCGCTCGTCGGCCCCTCCGGCGGCGGCAAGAGCACGATCGTCTCCCTCGTGTGCCGGTTCTATGAGCCGACCGCGGGCCAGATCCTGATCAATGGCGTGGACTACCGCGAACGCTCCCTCGCCTGGCTGCAGTCCCAGCTCGGCATCGTGCTCCAGACCCCCCACCTCTTCAAGGGCACGGTCCGCGAGAACATCCGCTATGGCCGGCTCGATGCCACCGACGCCGAGGTCGAGGCCGCCGCCGTCATGGTCAACGCCCATGAGTTCATCAACCAGATGGAGCAGGGCTACGACTCGCAGGTCGGCGAGGGCGGCAACCGCCTCTCCACCGGCCAGCGCCAGCTGCTCTCCTTTGCCCGCGCCCTGCTCGCCAACCCGCAGCTCTTCGTCATGGACGAGGCCACCTCCTCCATCGACACCGAGACCGAGCAGCTCATCCAGCGCGGACTCGAGACGATGTTCACCGGCCGCATCAGCTTCGTCATTGCCCACCGCCTCAGCACCATTCGCGGTGCCGACCGCATTTTGGTCATCACCAAGGGCCGGATCGAGGAATGCGGCACGCACGAGGAACTCCTCCGCTCCCGCGGCCACTATTACGACCTGTACACGAGCCAGTTCCGCCGCGAGCGCGAGGAAGCCGTGCTCGAGGCCACTCCCGCCGACTAGAGTACGCCTTATAATTGTGCTGGCTGCCTCATATTGCCTGCGGCGCGGCCTGACTGTGGGAGCGGCTTTACGCCGCGATCGGGAGCGTAACGTCGCGGCGTAAAGCCGCTCCTACATCTGATTTTCCCATTCGCGAAACACGCCTGCACGCCGCTGACAGCCAGCGCCAACGGCGCGTGCCATAACAGCCTGGGGCATCGCCCCAGGAATTGATCGCCCACAAGGATTAGGGCTGAAGGCCCGATCCATGGCCCGGGAAGTAGGGCAGGTTCTCTGACCTGCCCCGTTAATGCTCACCTGCGGACCGTGCGTCCGACCTTTTCCCCGCGCCCCTCAACCAGCTTTTGCCTTTCCGGCCGAACCTGCTCTGTTTGCCCCGCCATGCGCCGGTCCCTTCAGATCCTCTGCCTCCTCTCCACCGCACTCGGCCTTCTGCTCTCCGGCTGCACCCGCCGCACCACCCCGGCTGACGACGGCGTCCGTACGCAAACGCTTCTCCTCGGCAATGGCGCCGAGCCCCAGTCGCTCGATCCGCACCTCGTCACCGCCTACACGGATCAAAACATCCTCCTCGCCCTCTTCGAGGGACTTTGCGCGCTCGACGAACGCACTTCGCAACCGGTCCCCGCCGCCGCCGAAAGCTGGACGGTCTCGGAGGACGGCCTCACCTGCACCTTTCACCTGCGTGCCGGCCTCAGGTGGTCCAACGGTGAACCGCTCACCGCGGACGATTTCGTCCAAGCCTGGCGTCGCGCCCTGTCCCCTGCGCTGGCCTCGGAATACGCCTACCTGCTCCATCCGCTAAAAAATGCGGCCGCCCTCAATGCCGGCACGCTGAACGATTTCACCCAACTCGGAGCCGCCGCCCCCGATGACCGCACCCTGCACCTCACCCTGGAACGCCCCACCCCGTACCTGCCCGCCCTCACCGCCAACCCGGTCTGGTTTCCGCTCAATCCGCGCGCACTCGCCGCCGGCGGCGGAATGGATGACCGCGCCAATCGCTGGACCCGCCTTGCCCTCGTCGGCAACGGCCCGTTCACCCTGGAGGAATGGCGCGCCAACGCCCATGTGAAGGTGACGCGCAACCCGCACTACTGGGATGCCGCGGCCGTCGGGCTCAACGCCATCATCTTCTATCCGACCGAAAGCCCCGAAACCGAGGAACGCAATTTCCGCGCCGGCCAGGTGCACCTCACGCACGCTTTGCCGCCCACCAAAATCGCCACCTATCGCGAGCAAAACCCCGCGGCCCTGCGCGTCGATCCCTTCCTGCAGGTCATCTTCCTGCGCTTCAACACCACGCGCCCGCCTTTCGACCAACCCGCGGTCCGGCGGGCCTTCGCCCTCGCCATTGATCGCGACGCCATCACCCGCAGCGTGCTGCGCGGTGCGAATCCGCCCGCGCCTCATTTCACACCCCCGGATCTGGCCGGATACACCTCACGCACCCGCCTCGCCCCGGAGTTCACCCAGGCCCGTGGATTGCTCGCCCAGGCCGGCTATCCGGACGGCCGCGGCCTGCCGACCATCATGCTGCAGGTCCGTAACGACGCCCAGCAACCCGGCATGGCCGAGGTGCTCCAGGCCCTCTGGGCGCGCGAACTCGGCGTGAAGCTGGAAATCCGCACCCTTGAGCAAAAGACCTGGGTGCAAAACCAGCAGGCCCTCGACTACATGATCTCCGGTGCCGGCTGGATTGGCGACTTCGCCGACCCCGTCACCTTCCTCGATCTTTTCGTCAGCACGGGCGGCAACAATTGGACCGGCTGGAATGACCCGGCCTACGACAGCCTCATCAGCCGTGCCGCCACCACGACCGACGCCGCCGCCCGCCTTGAACTCTTTCAACAGGCCGAAGCCCGTCTCCTGACCGAAGCACCTGTAACCCCTGTCTTCTTCGGCGCCCACGCCTACCTGATCCACCCCGCCGTCCGCGGCTGGGAACCGGCCCTGCTCGGTTTCCACCAGTACAAGAAAGTCAGCCTGCAATCGCAGCCATGACGCCGAATATTTACCGCAAAGAACACAAACTTCCCGATGCGGATGTTGCGTGCGAGGCCCTTATTAGGGCGTGGTCGATGGTCGCCAGCCGGACAGATACTTTGTGCTCTTTGTGGTAAAATAATCCGTCTTCAACTTGGTTGCCCTTCGACCGCTCAGGGCCTTGAGCCTGTCGAAACGGCGGCTCCGTCATACCAAGCCCCTTCGCGCTCTTCGCGGATACCTCCCGTTTTTATTTCCTAAAACCCCATCCGTGCATATCAGTATTCATCCGTGGTTAAAAAACTCCCAGTCCTTCTGATCTGCCTGATCCTCGGCACGCTCGGCGCCACCCTCTCCGCCGCCGAGGTGACCTTTGTCCGCATCTGGCCCGCGTGGCGCGACGCCGACTCCTTCGTGCGCATTTCCGAATACTTCGGCGGCGGCGAAAACAGCGGACGGCAGACCGTCCTGCGCACGCAGGCTGAGCAACGCAGCGGGTTCTACTTTCTGGTCCGCACCAGCAACCCCGGCGCAGCCCATGCCGGAGCCAGATTCGAACTCAAGGTCATCAAGCCCGACTCTCCCGCAACTCGGACCTATACTTTCACCACGGCGGTGCCAGTGAAAGGCCATGTCTTCAATCTCGGTCTGACCGGTGCCGATTGGCCCGGCAAGGACACCCAGCCCGTGGCCTGGCAACTGCGTTTACTCGCGGCTGACGGCCACGAACTTGGCGTCAGTCAGAGTTTTCTTTGGAGCAAATAAGCCCCTTCGTGGTACCGATCCGAAAAATAACCACGGATTTCACGGATGGTACGGATCCAAACCGGGAGAACCGTTTATCCACACTTATCTTCACTGATCGGGATCAGCGTTTATCAGCGCAGATCAGCGGTTAACCAGGCTTGAAGATTGGGTTCCAATCCGTGCCATCCGTGAAATCCGTGGTCAAAAACTCCGTCTCCCCAACCTGGTCAGACTGGCAGCCGTTGCCCGATTCGCCCGTACTCTCGCCCGCCGTCCTCGCCGAGATTCTGGACGGCGGCCAATCCTTCCGCTGGCGCCAGTTGGACGACGGATCATGGCAGGGCATCTGGGCCGACAACCTCGCCCGGGTGCGTCTCGCCAACGCGAGTACTGCCAGCCGAATCGAATGGTCCGCCCCGACTTCGCTTGTCGCTCGTGTCGCCACCGCCCTGCCCGCCTATCTCACCGGCGGTCGCGATTTCGCCGCTTTGGCCGACACCCTGCCCTGGCGCAGCGACGTTCATCTTGCCCGTTGCATCGCCGAATTTCCAGGTCTTGCCATTCCCCGCCAGCCCTTTGGCGAAACCCTCCTCTGCTTCCTCTGCAGCGCCACCAAGCAGATCGTGCAGATCAAGCAAATGGTCGCGCTCCTCGCCGAGCGCCACGGCGGAGAATTTGTAGGGCGGGGTCTCCGAACCCCGCCTTCGCAAGCGAGGGAAAATTCGAGGCGGGGATCGGAATCCCCGCCCTACACCACCGTCTCCCGTCCTGGCCCGAGCTCGCGCAAATCCCGGAACCCGATCTCCGCGCCTGCCTCCTCGGTTTCCGCGCCCGCTACATCAGCGAGACCGCCCGTTATCTCGCCGCCCGTCCCGGCTGGCTCGAGGAAACTGAATCGCTGCCCTATGCCGAGGCGAAGGCCCGATTGATTGAGCTGCCCGGCGTCGGCGAAAAAGTCGCCGACTGCGTCCTGCTCTTTGGCGCGGGCAAACTGGAAGCCTTCCCGGTCGACACCTGGATCATTAAAGCCATGGCGCGCCGCTACGGACTCGACGGCTGGTCTCCCGCCCAGATCGCTCATTTCGGCCGCACCCATTTCGGCCCCCTCGCCGGCCTCGCCCAGCAGTACCTCTTTGCCTGGGAGCGTAGGAATAAAATATAGGAGCCTGCTTGCAGGCGATACGTTGGCTTTTTCGACCTGTAGGGCTGCACCTTGGTGCAGCCTGATCACGCTGCGTAGCTCGGTCGACCTTCGCGGCTGGACCAAGGTCCAGCCCTACATCAATCATCGCCTGCAAGCAGGCTCCTACCCAAGCCGGTGCAATTACCGTTACTTCCGCTGGATCAACTCCACCTCGTAGCCTTCGGGCGCATCGATGAATGCGATGACCGATCCGCTGCCCGTCGTCGTCGGACCGTCACTCAAGGCATAACCCTTCGCTTTGATCGCCGCCTCAAACGCCGCCAGGTTCTCCACCTCAAACGCCAGATGCATCAGGTCCGGCTGCACCTGCACCGGTGGCGCCCCGGCCGGCATCTGGCAGATCTCGATTTCCTCGTCGCTGTTCGGGGTCGCGAGAAATGCGAGTTGCGCACCGCGGGGTGAAGTATGCTGCCGCGTCAGTTTCAGCCCGAGCGCGTCCTGGTAAAATTTCACGGTGCGCGCGAGATCGTTCACGCGCATGCGGGTGTGGAGAAGTTTTTTGACCATGAGCAAAGTCTGTCCGACACCCACCCGCCCGCAAGCCCGCTCCGCAAAATCCCCACGCGCTTGCCTCGCGCAAGCAGTCTTCCGTACTTAAGGAAGCTCTGAAAACTCATGCCTGTTTTAATATGGAACTCAGGAACACTGGAAGCAGAGGGCAAACGGGATCTCCTTCCTGCTTTCCTGAGTTCCACATTCGTTTTTCAGAGACTCCTTAGACAATAGACATTAGGAATTAGGCATTCGGCCTTTGAGGGTTGGATGTTGAATTTTTAAAAGTTGAATGTTGCGCCGATCGCCCCGCCATACGGTATACAAAAATTGCGAGTTAAGCGTTAAAAGTTAAACGTTGAGCGTTGACCGCTCTCCCCTCCATGTCCCTCGACCTCGCCGCCATCCGCACCGCGCACGACCGCATCCGCCCCTACATTGTCCGCACTCCCGTCCTGACCAACGAATGGCTCGATGCGGCCTGCGGGGGCCGGCTCTTCTTCAAGTGCGAGAACCTCCAGCACGTCGGCGCCTTCAAGGCCCGTGGCGCGACCAATGCCATTTTTTCGCTGAGCGACACCGCGGCCGCCCGCGGCGTGGCCACCCACTCCTCCGGCAATCATGCCGCCGCCGTCGCCCGCGCCGCCCGGCTCCGCGGCATCCCCGCCCATATCGTGATGCCGTCGAACTCGAATCCCGCCAAGATTCGCAATGTCGAGCGCTACGGCGGCCGCATCACGCTCTGCGAACCCACCAACGCCGCCCGCGAAGCTGCCTGTGCCCGGCTCATCGCTGAAACCGGCGCCGCGCTCATCCACCCGTTCAACGATTTTCGCGTCATGGCCGGTCAGGGCACCGCCGCGCTTGAGCTGCTTGAGGACCACCCCGATCTCGATCTCATCCTCTGCCCGGTGGGCGGGGGTGGCCTCCTGTGCGGCACGGCCGTCGCCGCCAAGACCCTGCATCCGAACATCCGCATCATCGCTACCGAACCCGCCGGGGCCGATGACGCGGCCCGCTCGTTTCAGGCCGGCCACATCCTGCCAGCCGCCAGGGTTGACACCATCGCCGACGGCCTGCGCACGACCATCGGTGAAAACAACTTCCCGTTGATCCAGCGCTACGTGGACGAGGTGGTGACGGTTTCCGAGTCCGGTATCATTGCGGCCATGCGCCGCCTGTGGGAGGAATTGAAAATCATCGTCGAGCCCTCCGCCGCCGTCCCCCTGGCCGCCATCCTTGAACTCAAGGTCAGCGTCACCGGACGCCGCACCGGCATCATCCTCAGCGGTGGCAACGTCGATCTCGACGCTCTCCCGTTCAGGATGTAGCCGCGCGCCGACCTGGCCCCAGGCTGCTCGGCAAATTCCGATTTAACCCGGTGACCCCGGCGGTAGGCGGCCCGCTGGCGGGCGCAAGATTGGCGCGGCAAGCCGCGGCCTACCGAAACTGCTTTTGCAAACACGTCCTAAACAGATTGCCCGGGAAAGGACTCGAACCTTCACGCCTTACGGCACCGGCTTCTAAGACCGGCGTGTCTGCCATTCCACCACCCGGGCGCGGATGATTTCGGCGGCAGCTTGCCGATGACCAATTTGGTTAGGCAAGCGCCGATTGCCGGCCTCACCACTTCACCGTGGGCTGGAACTGCGGCGGCACGCGGGCGGCGACACGGCGCTCAAAATCCGCGGCCAGTTGCAGGAGCTTCAATTCGCTCCAGGCCGCGCCGGTGAAGAGCAGTCCCACGGGCAGACCCATGATCTGGCCGGCCGGTACCGTCACCGATGGATAACCGGCCACCGCGGCGAGCGTCGACGTGCCACCGGTGTAGCTGTCACCGCTCACGGGATCGATCAGCCACGCCGGGCCGTTGGTTAACGTGACCAGCGCATCAAGCCGGTGCTGCGCGAGGACCGCATCGATGCCCTCAACCCTCGCCAGCCGCCGGCAGGTGGCCAGGGCGTCGACATAGGCCTTGTCCGTCAGCGGACCCTTCGCTTGGGCCTGCTCCAGCAACTCCTGCCTGAAATAGGGCATCTCCTCAGTCGCATGGGCCGCATTGAACGAGATCAGCTCGGCCAGCGATTTGATCGGAGCTTCCGAACCCAAAGAGGCGAAGTACGCATTGAGCCCATCCTTGAACTCATAGAGCAGGACCTCGAACTCGGCATTGTTGAGTTCCTTCATGCCGGCGATTTCCACGGGGTCCACCACCTCAGCACCCGCCGCCCGCAATGCCGCCACCGCCGCAGCCAGCACCGCCTCGGTCTTGGGATTAAGATCCATCGCCGCCCGCACCACACCGAGCCGTGCCCCCGACAGCGCGGGTGCATCCAGACCCTGCGTGTAGTCGCGCGGCACATCCGCCGGCCGGGTCTGCGTCACGCCGTCGCGCACATCGTCTCCCGCCATCACTCCGAGCAACAGCGCGGCATCCCGCACGGTGCGGGCCATCGGTCCGGCGGTGTCCTGCGACGCGGAGATCGGAATGATCCCCGCCCGGCTCACCAGCCCGACCGTGGGCTTGAGACCGACCAGGCCGCAGACCGACGCGGGCGAAACAATCGAACCATCCGTCTCCGTCCCCACCGCCACGGCGCAAAAACTGGCGGCCACGGCCGCGGCCGAGCCCGAACTCGAGCCCGAGGGATTGCGGTCGAGCGCATAGGGATTGCGCGTCTGCCCGCCCCGTCCACTCCAGCCGCTGATGGAACGGGTCGAACGGAAATTGGCCCACTCGCTGAGGTTGGTCTTGCCCAGCAGCACCGCCCCGCCGGCACGCAGCCGCGCGACCACGGTGGCATCCTGCCGCGGCTTCGACCCGAGCAAGGCGAGCGAACCGGCCGTGGTCCGCATGCGGTCCGCGCTGTCGATGTTGTCCTTGATCAGCACCGGGATGCCGTGCAGCGGCCCGCGGATGCGACCGGCCGCCCGTTCGCGGTCAGCCTGCACCGCCAATTCCAGCGCGTCCGGATTGACTTCAATGATCGCATTCAACTTCGGGCCCGCCCGGTCAAGTTGGGCGATGCGGGCCAGATAGGCCTGGGTCAGCGCCACCGCCGTCAGTTCGCCCCGCTCCATCGCCGCCTGCAACTGGGCAACGGTCGCCTCCAACCAGGAAAACTCAGCCTCGGACGGCGGCGCCCCCGTCGCCACCCGCCCCAGCACCGGCAGGCGGGTTGCCGCCAGGGCGACACCCGTCAGCAGGGCCCCCTGTAAAAAATGACGGCGGTCAAGCTTCACGGCCGGGTTGCGCTCAGCGGGTTGATCCGCCCAGCCGGTCACCCATGCGGGCGTAGGTCTCGATGCACTCCGCACTTTGTTTCACAAAATCGGCATCGAACTTGATGCGGCCGCGCTGGAAGACGGTGATCACGCACGAGCCGCCGAACTTGAACAGGCCCTTCTCCTCGCCTTTCGCCACCGGCCGGTCCGCCACATGGGTCTGCTTGATGCTGCCGACATTGGTCGCGCCCACCTCGATCATGGCCACCGCGCCGAAAACCGGCGACTCGATCAGCGTGACCACGCGCTTGTTCTCGACGAGATAGCGGATGTTTTTCCGCAGCGCGACGGGGCTCACCGAATAAAGCCAGCCATTGATCAACCGCGGCTCGCGCGGAGTGCCCGCCACCGGAAAATGGAACCGGTGGTAATCCACCGGACAAAGCCGCGAGATAAGCATCGACCCGCCGGCGAACCTGTCGGCCAAAGCCTGGTCGCCCAACAGCTCGCCCAGGGAAAACTTCGCGCCTTTCACGTAAAAGCCCTCCGCGGCGTCCACGTCGGGGAACGCCAGGTGCCGGCCGTCCGCCGGCAGCACCGCGACGCGCTCATCGCCCGCGATCGGCCGGGCTTCGGGCTTGAGGCCCCGCCAGAAAAACTCGTTGAACGTCTTGAAGTCGAAGGCCGACCGCGCGAATTCGTCCACGTCCAGGTCGTATTTGACGATGAACGGAATCACCAGCTGGGCGCTGTAGGTCCGGTTCATCCGCCAGCCATAGTAGGCCGAGAACAGCCGCCGCCGGGCGAACAGCCAGACCAGCCCGCGGCCGACCGGATTCTCATAGGCAAAGCGCAGCCAGCCCTCCCCGTAGACCTGCTCGGTCTCCATGGATTTCCTGTAGCGGTGATAGTACCGGATCGGGACGGCGGACATCTAGCCAAGGCATGTCACACCTGCCCGGCCTCGCGACAAAAATCGTGCAGCAGCAGCACCAAAACCCGGACCGTTTAACCACGGATTACACGGATGGCACGGATTCCGATCGACGATCCGAACCAATCCCTGATGCAGAACAATCTTTGCCAAATGAGATCAGTGTGCATCAGGGCACATCAGTGGTTAACTCCGGCTTGAATCCGTGCCATGGTGGTAAAAGTTTTCGCCTTCGCCTGCGCGCGTTTGCCAAACCACCGTGGGAAGGTAAGCTTCGCGTCACCATGGAAAACTTCACCTTTCACAATCCCACGCGCATCCTCTTCGGCCGCGGCCAGATCGCCGCCCTCGCCCAGGAAATTCCCGCCACGGCCCGCGTGCTCCTCCTCGCCGGTGGCGGGAGCATCAAGGCGAATGGCGTCTACGCACAGGTGAAGCAGGCGCTCGGCAGCCGACTCACGTTCGATTTCTTCGGCGTCGAGGCCAACCCGGACTACGACACGCTGCTGCGCGCCGTGGAACTCTGCCGCCGGGAGCGGATCGACTGGGTGCTGCCCGTGGGCGGCGGTTCCGTCCTGGACGGCGCCAAGTTTGTCGCCGCCGCCGTGCCCTACGCCGGCGATCCCTGGGAAATCCTCACCACCCACGCCGCCAAGGTGCAGACGGCCCTCCCGCTCGGGGCCGTCCTCACGCTGCCCGCCACGGGTTCCGAGGCCAACAGCTTTGCCGTCATCAGCCGCCGCGCGCTCAAGGAGAAGCTCGCCTTCGGCAGTCCGCACACCTTCCCGCGTTTTTCGATCCTCGATCCCGAAACCACCTACTCCCTGCCCGCCCGCCAGATCGCCAACGGCATCGGCGACGCCTTCTGCCACGTGATGGAGCAGTACATGACCTACCCCGCGAACGCCGCCATCCAGGACCGCTTCGCCGAGGGTGTCCTGCGCACCCTGATCGAGATTGCACCGAAGTCGCTGGCCGAGCCGACCGACTACGACACCCGGGCCAATTTCGTCTGGGCCGCCACCTGCGCCCTCAACGGCTGGCTCGGCGTCGGCGTCCCGCAGGACTGGGCCACGCACATGATCGGCCACGAACTCACCGCCCTCCACGGCATCGACCACGCCCGCACGCTCGCCATCGTGCTGCCCAGCCTGTTGCAGGTGCAACGCACCGCCAAGCGCGCCAAACTCCTCCAATATGCGGAACGCGTCTGGGACCTCCGCACCGGGACCGACGAAGCCCGCATCGACGCGGTCATCGCGAAGACCCGGAGCTTCTACGAATCCCTCGGCATCAAGACCCATCTCTCCGATTACGGGGTGACAATCGACACCGCCGCCGAGGTGGCCCGCCGCCTCCAGGCCCGCGGCGCCGTGAAGCTGGGCGAGCGCGGCGAGATCACCCCGGCCAAGGTCGAGGAAATCCTGCGCGCCGCCGCGTAGTGCCGGTCTTCAGCCGGCACTGGTTCGGGAGCATTGCCCTGCCGGTGCCACGTGTTGAACGCGGGCTGAAGCTCCGCGCCACGAATTTGGCGGTTTGTTGTCCGCAAGCCGCTTCCCCTCACTTCATCACCAGGGCGTCGTCCTTCACGCTGAACTTCACTTCGCTGCCCTCGGCGACTTCGCCGCCGATGAGGGCGCGGGCGAGCATCGTCTCGATGTGGCGCTGCAGGAAGCGCTTCAGCGGCCGCGCGCCGAAGACGGGGTCGTAACCCTTCTCCGCCGCCCATTCCTTCGCCTTTTTGTCGAGCACCACGGTGACCCGGCGCTCGGCCAGGCGCTTGTTCAGGTCGGCCAGCAGGAGATCAACGATGGTCGTGATTTCCTCCAGCGTCAGCGGCTTGAAGAGGATGGTCTCGTCGATGCGGTTGAGAAACTCCGGCCGGAAGGCCTGGCGCAGTTCCGCCATCACGCTTTCGCGGACGCTCTCGGGGATCGTGGCCCCGGTGACCCCCTCCAGCAGAAAACGGGAGCCGAGGTTGGAAGTCATGATGATGACCGTGTTCTTGAAATCCACCGTGCGGCCCTGGCTGTCGGTGATGCGTCCATCGTCGAGCACCTGCAGCAGGACGTTGAACACGTCCGGGTGGGCCTTCTCGATCTCGTCGAACAGGATCACTGCATAGGGCTTGCGCCGCACCGCCTCGGTCAGCTGCCCGCCCTCGTCGTAGCCGATGTAGCCCGGCGGCGCCCCGATCATGCGGGCGACACTGTGCTTCTCCATGTATTCCGACATGTCGATGCGCACCATCGCGGCCTCGGTGTCAAAAAGCGTTTCGGCCAGGGCCTTCGCGAGCTCGGTCTTGCCGACGCCCGTGGGCCCGAGGAACAGGAAACTGCCCACCGGCCGGCGCGGGTCCTTGATGCCGCTGCGGGCCCGGAGGATTGAATCCGTGACGAGCGAAACCGCCTCGTCCTGGCCGACGACCCGCCGGTGCAGCACGTCTTCCAGGCGCAGCAGCTTTTCCTTTTCGCCCTCGACGAGCCGCGTCACGGGCACGCCGCTCCATTTCGCGACCACCTCGGCGATCTCCTCCGCGGAAACCTCCTCCTTGAACAGGGTCGTGGCATTGCCCGCCTTCTCGAGCTTCTTCAGCTCCGCCTCCATCTGCGGAATCTTGCCGTGGCGCAGTTCCGCCACGCGGTTGAGATCGTAGGCGCGCTCGGCCTTTTCCATCTCCAGGCGCGAAACCTCGATGGACTCGCGCAGCTTGCGGGTCCGGTCCACGGACGCCTTCTCCTTTTCCCAGTGCAGCTTGATGCCCTTCGCCTGTTCGCGGGCCTCGGCCAGTTCCTTCCGCAGGGTCGCCAGCCGGCGCTTGCTCGCATCGTCCTTTTCCTTGGCGAGGGCGGTCTCCTCGATCTCGAGGCGCAGCACCTTGCGGGTGAGCTCATCGAGCTCCTGCGGCATGGAGTCCATCTCGGTGCGGATCATCGCGCACGCCTCGTCCATCAGGTCGATGGCCTTGTCGGGGAGGAAGCGGTCGCTGATGTAGCGGTTGGACAGGGTGACGGCGCTCACGAGCGCGTTGTCCTGAATCTTCACCCCATGGTGGAGCTCAAAGCGTTCGCGGAGGCCGCGCAGGATGGAGATCGCATCCTCGACCGAAGGCTGGTCCACCAGGACCGGCTGGAAACGGCGCTCGAGGGCGGCGTCCTTCTCGATGTGCAGGCGGTATTCGTCGAGCGTGGTCGCGCCGATGCAATGGAGTTCGCCGCGGGCGAGCATGGGCTTGAGCAGGTTGCCCGCGTCCATCGCCCCCTCGGTCTTGCCGGCGCCGACGATGTTGTGCAGCTCGTCGATGAACAGGATGATGCGACCCTCGGCCTGCTTCACCTCGTTCAGCACCGCCTTGAGGCGCTCCTCGAACTCGCCGCGGTACTTCGCCCCGGCCACGAGCGCGCCCATATCGAGTGAAAAGATGATCTTGTCCTTCAGTCCCTCCGGCACGTCGCCGCGCAGGATGCGCTGGGCGAGTCCCTCCACGATGGCGGTCTTGCCCACGCCGGGCTCGCCGATGAGCACGGGGTTGTTCTTGGTCTTGCGCGACAGGATGCGGATGGTGCGGCGGATCTCCTCGTCGCGGCCGATGACGGGATCCATCTTCCCCTTCCGGGCCAGCGCGACGAGGTCGAGGCCGTACTTCTCGAGCGCGGCATAGGTCGCCTCGGGATTGTCGGTGGTCACGCGCTGGCTGCCGCGCATGCCCTTGAGGGCAACCAGGAGCTTTTCACGATCGAGGCTGAAACTCTTGAAGAGCTTTTTCAGCGCCTCCGGTTTCCCCACCTCGACCAGCCCCAGAAAGATGTGCTCGACGGAAATATACTCGTCCTTGAGTGACTTGGCCTCGTGCTCGGCCTTGATGAAGACCTCATTGACGGCCTGCGTCACATAGGCCTTCGACGTGTCCACGTTGCCCGAAACCTTGGGCAGGCGGTCCAGTTCGCGGTCCACGGCCAGTTGCATGGCGCTGGTGGTCATCGACATTTTCACCAACAGGCCGGGCACGATGCCGTTCTCCTGTCCGAGCAGGGCCGACAGCAGATGCCAGGTGTCCACCTCGTTGTGCTGGAGCCGGCGCGCGATGTTCTGCGCGTCAGTCACCGCCTGGCGCGACATTTGGGTGAAATGATTCAGGTCCATGATGTCACTGTCCTGCATACGGCACGCCAGTTCCCCTCCGGCAGGTTACGTCGGAAGTCGGCACCGGCTTCGCCAGCCATTGGGTCAATCCGCCCGCGGTCTGTGCCAAGCCGCGACAAGTTGGCGGATTTGACAAGTAGTGCCGGTCTTCAGCCGGCACTGGTTCGGAAAGACGCCGCGAACCGGATTGCCCTGCGCCTGGCCGCAACCAAGCTCCGACGCACCCTCCCCCATGGCCGAAGCCATCACTCCCGCCGCCCTCGTATTCACCCCGCACTCGCCCCGCGCCGTCGCCCAGTCCCGCAATGTGACCGATCCCGACGCCTGCCTGCAGGGCCGCGATACACTGCTGGACGCCGGCGCCAGCCTCGTCCTCGACTTTGGCGAGGAACTGGTCGGTGTCCTCGAACTCACCTGCGAAGCCGAGGGTGCGACCCAAATCGAGCTCATTGAAGGCGAAGACCTGGAGGAGGCGTTGCTGGTGAAGGACCCCTTCCCGCCCGAGCACTGGTATCACCAGCCCCGCGACATCCTGAATCTCGCACCCGGCCCCCAAACCGCGCGCAACCAGGGCCGGCGCGCCTTCCGTTACGCCAATCTCATCGTGCATGGCCCCGGCCGGCTCCGGCTCCGCGGCGCCAAGACGATCCTCGAGCACGCCCCGGTCACCGACCGCGGCAGCTTCAATTGTTCCGACCCGCTGCTGAATGCCGCGTGGGCCATCAGCCGGCGCACCGTGCGCCTGTGCATGCAGGGCTTCTACGAGGATGGGGTGAAACGCGACGGCATGCTGTGGATCGGTGACTACCGCGTGGAGTTCCTTTGCTCGCACTACCTCTTTGCCGACGCCGCCCTCGCCCGCCGCAGCCTGGAAATGTTTGCGCAGTGCCGGCATCCCAACGGCAGCCTCTCCGCCGTCGCCCTGCACGCCGGCGGCCATCTCTATCCGCGCATCAGCTACCTCGGCGAATTGTCCAAGCCGGGCGGACTGCATGAATGGGTCCTCGACAATTACTGCGCGGACTTCGTGTCCGGCGTCTGGGAATACGTCCTGCACACGGGCGACACGGCCCTGGCCACGCAACTCGCCCCGGTCACCCGCGGGGTCATCGACTACCTGGCCGGCGTGGACCTCACGACGAGCGTGCCGGGCCGCAACTTCATCACGGACAACCAGCCGGAGACCAAGGACTGGTGGGGCAGCCGCGCCGCGCTCGGTTATCAACTCGCTGCCTCGTTTGGCGATGCGGCCAGGCTGGCCGAACTCCTGGGCGATGCCGCCCTCGCCAGCCGGTGCCGCGGATTGTGCGCCGACCGCCGGCGCGAAACCGTCGCAAAATTCGGTGATCCTGCGCAGGCCGCGGCCCGCGATGACCTGACCGCCTCCGCCACGCGCAGCTGGCACGCCCATACCGCGGCCTACCTCGCGGGAGCGGTTGATGCGGCGCAGCTGCGAGACATTTACTCGCAACTGCAGGCCGACCCGGCCGTCCGCCGGCCGATGGCCGGCTTCATGGAATTCTACCACCTGCAGGCCTGGCTGGACGCGGGACTGGTGGTCGAGGCCCTCGATGAAATGCGTTCGTACTATGGCCAGATGCTCCGCAGCGGGGCCACCACCACCTGGGAAATCGTGGATCGGCGCGAACCCGGCATCGATCACATCCAGCCGGCCGGCCGCAGCCACTGCCACGGCTGGTCGGCGGGCCCGGCCTGCCTGCTGCCCGCGCATATCCTTGGCGTCACGCCCACGACTCCCGGCTATCGCACCGTGGACATCCGACCGGCACTCGGGGATCTGGCCTGGGCCGAGGGCGATATACCCACGCCGCACGGCGATATCCGTGTGTCACTTAAAAGTCCGCTTAGCGGAGAAATCGTCCTCCCCGAGGACATCACCGGCACCCTGCGTTTGCCTGGCCGCGAACCGCATATGCTGTCGGCGGGCCGGACGATTTTCTAGGGCCTGTTATCAAAATCCCATCAGGCCAGAGACTGCACGGTAGGCAGCCCGCTCGCGGTGAGGCTTTGGCCCGATGTAGGGCCGGACCTTGGTCCGGCCTCGACCGCGATGACGGCCGCGTGGGCACAACAGGCGTCACCAAGGTGACGCCCTGCAGACTGATGTCCTGAATACAATCATTCCGCGGATCACGCGGATCGACGCGGATGACGGAGGTATTTATCCGCGACTATTCGCGTGATCCGCCGGAAAATTCGCCAAGTCCCGGCCCGCGAAGGCCATTGATCGCGCCGAACCTGGGCAGGCGGGAACCGAAAACGGGTTGAGGCTACTATGCTCGCATCAGGGGCAGGTCCTGCCTGCCCGGCGACATCAACACCCCAATCCACCCACACCATGAATACCAAAGCCTTCCGCGCCTGCACTCTCTTCGCGACGTTGGCCGTTCTGCCGGTGACGTCTGTTTGCTCAACCGCCAATCCCTCGGTCGCCAAGTCCGACTCCGCCCTGGCCGAAATCAGGGGCGATGCCGCCAAGACCGCCCTCAAGGAACTCGACCTCGAAATGGACCGGGTTGACGCCCTGCTCGACAACGCCCCGTCGCAGGCCGACCGGGTCGCCGCCAAGGCCCGGCTGGCCGTGCTCAAGGAGCGCCGGAGCGAATTGCGCAAGACCTACGTCAAGGCGCGCTACGACGAACTGCGCGCCGATCTTCGCGTCGAGGCCGAGCGCGTCAGTGCCTGGGCCAAGCGCAAGTTCTCCAGCGATCCCGCCACCAAGGCCGCGAATGAAATGACCACGGCGGTCAGCGACGCCAAGGCGGCCGCCGCAGCGGCCGAACTCCGGGCCTATGCCGAGGCCAGCACCGCCGACGCGGCCACGGACATCGCCGTCTACAAGCTCCGCCCCACCGACACGAACAAGGAGGAAGCCAAGGCCGGACTCAGGGCCCTCGAAGTGAACATCGAGGCACTGGCGGTACGCATTGACCGCCTGCCCGCATCCGAGGAGCGCACCACCGCCCAGCAGCGTCTCAAGATCCTGAAGGAACGGCGCGCGGAATTACAAAAAGAGTTCAACAAGGCGCGCTTTGACGCCCTGATCGACGATGTGAAGCGCGCGTGGGATGAGTCCGTGCATTGAATCTGGATATCACCGGGTAGCTACGCAGGCCCTTGCGCCCACCTGGGAGCGCGACCGCCCTCGGTCGCAATTGTTCGCATGCCTTGATCCATCAACTCCCACCAGTGATGCGAATCATGGCTTAGTGAGTTTGGGAGAGGACAATGTTGCGTGTAAATTGCGACCGAGGGCGGTCGCGCTCCCAGGTAGCTGCACGCATCACCGGGATAAGCGACTCCCGGCTCAGGCCTTGGTCGTGACCTCGATGCCGCGCTTTTCCATCTGCGACTTGAAACTGGCCTGATAGCGCGCAAAGGCCTCTTCGTCCCGCACGGTGGAGGCGCCGAAACAAAAGGTCGCGATCGCGCGCCGGTGCCGGGAGGTGCGATTGGTCTGGGTCCAGTGGATCGTGGCACTCGAATGCGCCACCGCATCACCGGGCTGCAACTCGATGGGCACGGCATCCGCCTGCTTGGGATCAAAGCCCACCAGGCCCTGGCTGAAGCCCAGGACGCCGCTGCCGGAATGCGGGAGAATGCCCGGCTTGTGCGAACCGCGGGCGTACCACAGGCAGCCGTTCGACTGGTCCACCGGATCCAGCGCGATCCAGATGCCGCAGGCGACGTTCGGTTTGCGGCACCAGTAGAAACCGTCCTGATGCGCCGGCGTGGCCTGGGTGTCGTAGGGCAGCTTGTCGAACCACTCGAGCCCCTGCGGCAGGCAACCGTCGCGCA
The DNA here is from genome assembly GCA_016715765.1 of Opitutaceae bacterium. Taxonomy (GTDB): domain Bacteria; phylum Verrucomicrobiota; class Verrucomicrobiia; order Opitutales; family Opitutaceae; genus UBA2377. Next base: position 82,714 of record JADJZJ010000002.1, on the reverse strand, counting down.
TCAGGTGCGCCTGCACCGCCACATGCGGGCCCTCGTTCATGAACTGCGCAAACCAGGCATCGTGGCGGTTCAACGACTGCATCTTGCGCAGGGTTTCCGGCCGGCTGTAGTCGTCAAAAAACGCCTGGTCCTTCGGCAGCGTCGGCATCACCTCCCGCACATAGCGGTCAAGGTTGGCCTGCAATTCGGCGAAGCTCGTGGGCGTGAACAAACCGCGAATCACGACGAAGCCGTCTTCATCATAGCGGTCGCGCAGGGCATCAAGGTCCAATGAAGCATTCATGGTGTGAGGGGGTATCCCAGCCAAGGCCAAGGACCCGGACATGGAAAGGCGATTCGCCAGTAATGCCAACGGCCCATAACATTGGTTTTCAGCCTCAGAGGTAGCTACGAGCGTGAGCGAGTGGATTGCACGCTGCTTACTCGCACAATCCACTCGCTCACGTTCGTAGCCACCTGACCGGCGCCCAGTCCGGTTTAACCCACCTTCAATTCGCGGAGCGCCGCGGGCTTGAAACTGAAGCCCCAGCCCGGCTTTTCCGAGGGGTAGGCAAAACCGTTTTCGATGCGCAGCGGCCGGTCGATGATGCCATCCACCCAGTCGAAGGACTCGACGCCGTAAGCGTCCGGGATCGTGCAGCAAAGGGGCGCGTCGTATTCCTTGTAATAGTGCGGCAGCACCGGCAGCCCGTGCTCGCGGGCCAGCGCCGCCGAATCGAGCCAGCCCTCGACGCCGCCCAAACGCAGGATGTCGGGCTGCCAGAGATCGAGCGCCTGGCGCCGGGCGAGTTCGCGCAGGGGCACCAGGTCGAACTCACGCTCGCCCATCGCGAGCTGGAGGCCGGCCTGCGCCTTCAAGGCCGCATAGCCGTCGAAATCCGTGTGCACCAGCGGCTCCTCGAACCAATGAATGCCGTGGACGCGCGCCTTTTGCGCGAGTTCCAGCGCCCGCGGCAGGTCGAGGCCCTGGTTCGCATCAATCATGATGCGCACATCCGGCCCCACCGCCGCGCGAACCTTGGCGATGCGTTCCAGATCCCGCGCGATGCCCTCCGAAGCGCCGACCTTCAGCTTCACCGCCGTGAAACCGCGCTTCACGTACCCCGTGGCCTCGGCGACGAGTTCCTCGTCCGTATAGGAAATCCACCCGCCGCTGCCATACACCGGCACCCGCTGCGCCTTGGCCCCGTCGCCGATCAGTTTCCAGACCGGCTGGCCGAGTTGCCGGCCCCGCGCATCCCACATCGCGATATTCACGATGCCCCGCGCCCAGCGCAGCAGGCCGACCGCGCCAAAATATTCGAATTCCTTGTCGCAGACCGCATCGAAGCCCCTCGTGTCGCCCACGTCGCGTCCGACCGCAATGTGGCGCACGTCGGCCAGCGCCCCGCGGATGGCGGCCGGGTTGAAATGAAATGCCAGCAGGAAACCCTCGCCGGTCGTGCCATCGGCCAGGGTGACGCGCGCGATGACGAAATTAATGGCCGGGATCTGGTGCGTCGCATCCGCAATGGGCTGCGACAGCGGCGACTGGGCCTCGAAGAAATCCACCGACGTGATGCGGGTTCGGCTCATAGGGTGCGTGATTAGCACCACGCAAACTGATGCCCGCAAACCCAAAGAAATGCCATGGGATTAACACCACTCCGTTAGCGAGTTCTTGTGATCTACACCTCGCGCTGGCTGGGACTCGGCGAATTCCTTTCCCGCGGATCACGCGAATGATCGCGGATAATGCCTCCGGCATTTCTGCTTCGGGTCTCTTCGTGTGCTTCGCGGTTTGAAGCACATATGTATCAATCCGGGTTGGGATCGGACCAAGGCAGTTGGAACGCTAATCTACGCTTATCTGCGCTGATAGGGTCCGATCCAAAAACCGGTTCAGGAATTAGCGTCAGATAAGCGAAGATCAGCGTTCCCTTCAGGTTTGAGGTTTCTGTTCCCTCCGTCATCCGCGTCGATCCGCGTGATCCGCGGCAAAGATTGAACTGAGCGCGACGGCCAAAGTATTTCGTGTGCTTCGCGGTTTGAAGCACATATGTATCAATCCGGGTTGGGATCGGACAAAGGCAGTTGGAACGCTAATCTGCGCTTATCTGCGCTGATAGGGTCCGATCCAAAAACCGGTTCAGGAATTAGCGTCAGATAAGCGAAGATCAGCGTTCCCTTCAGGTTTGAGGTTTCTGTTCCCTCCGTCATCCGCGTCGATCCGCGTGATCCGCGGCAAAGATTGAACTGAGCGCGACGGCCAACGCATTTAACGGAAAAAGTGTCAGGGCGAGTCTTCAACTCACGATTCCTTCGTGTCCCGATTGTCTCACTTCCGGGAATTGCCAGCCCGTCCGGTCCGACTCCTACTCCCCTCACCCCATGCCAAAGATCCTCACCCCTGCCCAGGTTGAACAGTTCCGCCGCGACGGCTACGTCCACCCCATCCGCATCATGTCGGAGTCGCAGGCCGCCGCACTTCGCACCCGGCTCGAGACCTTCGAAGCTGCCACCGGCGGCCCGCTGAAAGGCGACCTCCGGCACAAGACCCACCTGCTCTTTCCGTGGCTGGCCGACCTGGTCCACAACCAGACCGTCGTCGATGCGGTCGAAGACCTGTATGGTCCGGACCTCTTCTGCTGGTCCTCCAGTTTCTTCATCAAGGAACCGCGCAACCCGGCCTATGTTTCCTGGCATCAGGACTCGACGTACTGGGGTTTGAACAAGACGGACATCGTCACGGCCTGGATCGCCCTGTCCCCCTCGACCAAGGCCAACGGTGCGATGGAGGTCATTCCCGGCACGCACTTGCTGAAGCAAATTCCGCACCGCGACACCTTCGCCAAGGACAACCTGCTCACGCGCGGCCAGGAGGTCGCCGTCGAGGTCGATCCCGCCAAGGCCGTGGCCCTGGAATTGCAGCCCGGCGAGATGTCGCTCCACCACGTGCTGCTTGTCCACGGCTCGGCACCCAACCCGTCCGACCTCCGCCGCATCGGTTTCGCCTGCCGCTACATGCCGACCAGCGTCAAGCAAATGGCCGGTGATCGCGACTCGGCCACGCTCGTGCGCGGGACCGACGCCTATGGTCACTTCGAGCACGAGCCGCGCGCGACCCGCGACCTTGACCCCGCCTTCGTAACCCTGCACCGCGAGATCGCCGAGCGCAACGCCCGGATCCTCTATCGCGGTACCAACGTGAAGGATTTCAACCAGGCCGCGCGCAAGTAGACGGTCAGTCTTTCCCGCGGATAACGCGGATCGCGCGGATGACGGAGGGAACAGGAACCTCAAACCAGAGGGGAACGCTAATCTTCGCTAATCTGGCGCTAATTCCTGAACCGGTTTTTGGTTTGGACCTTATCAGCGCAGATAAGCGTAGATTAGCGTTCCAGCTGCCTTGGCCCGATCCCGGATCGGATTGATACTTCTGAGTTTCAAACCGCGAAGCACACGAAGAGACGCGAAGAAGAATTGGCCGGAGGCATTATCCGCGCCCATCAGCGTGATCCGCGGGAAATGTACGTCTTCAAACTAAGTTTTCTGCCAATCAGTTCTCATGGCGGTCTGGCTGTAGGAGCGGCTTTACGCCGCGATCGGATGCGCAAACTCGCGGCGTAAAGCCGCTCCTGCAGGAAGGCCGTCTATTTTGAAGACGTACCTGGACTTCAGCCTGCCTGCTCTTGCCAGGCTTTCAATACCTCCGCCTCGCGCCCGGCACTCAAACCGGCGCGCAACTTCGCGCGGCGATCCTCCGGCAATGAGCCAAACCACGCCAAGGTATCAGCCACGGTGGTTGGCAGTGGACGAAACGTGAGCCCGGCCGCCACCGCCCGGGATATGCTGACCCGCGCAAACCCGGCAGTGTCACCCTGTCCCGGCACCCACACCGGCAGGTCGGTCCATGGTGCGACCTTATGGGTGGCGAGAAAATCGGTGCCGACATGGTTGAAACGCACTTCGGCCTTCGTGACTTCGCGGATGCCATTCAACATCGCGGCCAGGCTCAATTCGTGTTCGGGACCGGTGGCGTTGAATACACCCAAGGTGCGTTGCTCCGTCATCCGAATTGTCCATTCCGCGAGATCACGCGCATCAATGATCTGCACCGGATCGCTGCCATCTCCCGGCACCAGCACCTCGCCGCCACGGGCCAGACGCAACGGCCAGTAGGTGAAGCGGTCCGTCTCGTCGCCAGGACCGACAATCAGCCCGGGACGGATCACCGTCGTGATGCCGGGAAAATTCCTGACCGCCTCTTCTTCGCAACGCGCCTTTAGCGGACCGTAAAGCCCCATGTCTGCCCGCAGCGACTCTCGGGTTTCTGCCATTGCATCCTTGCCGCGGTAGACCGCCATGGCCGCAGTCTCATCCCGGCCGGGACGGCTGGCATCCGCATAAACCGAGATGGTTGAGATGAACACATAATGGCCGATCCTGTCGCGCAGGACCCGGCCGACATCACGCACCCAGAACGGCACGCTGGTCGGGTTATCAATGCACACATCCCAATCGCGCCCCTCCAGTGATTTGAGATCCCCCGAGTCCCGGTCACCCGTCAGTATCTCCACCTCCCCCGGCCACTCCTGCGGTCGCCGCCCGCGATTGAAGATCGTGAGCTTGTGACCCTGGGCGAGGGCATGGCGGACCTGATGCGGTCCCATGAAGCCGGTGCCGCCCAAAATCAAAATGCGCAGGGATCGCGGCGCCGTTTTCGCAGGGTTGATGGCCATGCGGTTACAAAGCGATCCAGCATCAAGTCGGGCAATGATGAAACCCGGGGACAGACAACGGGATTTGCACCGTTTCGACGGCCAACCACCATTTCCTCGGGTGCAAATGGTGGACGCTACAGGATTCGAACCTGTGACCCCGTGCGTGTGATGCACGTGCTCTAACCAACTGAGCTAAGCGTCCGACGTGGAGGGTGGGTTAAGCCACAAGCCTGCGTGAAAATCCATCCTAAATTTTCCGGGACAGCGGAGTCTCTCGTCTCACCCAACACGACGTCTGGTGGCGTGAGGTAGCTACGAGCGAGTGGATCAAACGCCCCGTACTGCAATACTCCACTCGCTCACGCTCGTAGCTACCGAAACTCAAAATATGGAGGCAATGGGTGCAACACGCCCCACATTCAGCCCTTCAGTCCTTCAGCCTTTCTCCCTCCCTTACCCGAAACAATTCATTTGGAAGCCACTGATGGCACAGATGGACACAGATTAGAATGAGTTGCCAAGGCCGGGGATTTCATCGCTTCGGGACCTCATTCATTGAGTCAGCTCCAGTTGCCGTTTCTGACGCTACCTGCCTTCTCATCTGTGTTTATCTGTGCCATCTGTGGCACAACTGCATGAGTCCGGCTTAACCGGCACCGCGCTGCCAGGTCCGCGGAGTGACCCCATAGGCCCGGCGGAACTGTGTGCTGAAATGCTGCGATGAGCTGAACCCGTACTGCTGCGCCGCCGTGGTGACATCGATCGCCGGCTGACGCAGGGCCTCCCGGGCCGCGCTGAGCCGCAACTGCAAATGGTAGGCCGCCGGCGACAGGCCGACTTCCCGTCGAAACTGGGTGCAGAAATGCGGCACGCTCCGCGCCGTCGCCACCGCCGCGAGGTCGGTTAGCGGCAGCCGGCGTTCGAGGTTTTGCTGGAGGTAATCCATGGCCTTCTGCACCGCATGCGAATACGGCAGTCGGCGCGCTGCCGGCGCCCTCTCCCCCGCCCCGGCGTCCAACCGCTGCTCCAGCAGGGTGATGAAGAGGCGGAGGCACGCCAGCACCGCCTCGGTCCGGCGCGTGCGATGCGCCACGACCTGGCGGACCAGACTGCGCAAGACCGGTTCGACCTCATCACACCCGGTCACCAAGCGCGGCCGCTCCGCCCTCAGCCGCTGCGCCAGCCGGACGCCCTCGGCGCCGAGCCGGTCGAGATCCAGGCCCACCCAGAGATGATGGTTCTCGGGATTGCGCCGCGGCCCGGTGCCGTGCTTCTCGCCGGGATAGGCGACATAGAGATCGCCCATGTTCTGCACGACGGTCTCCCCCTGCGCCTTCCAGGTGGCCCGGCCGCGGGACAGATAGAGAAACTCGAACACCGGATGGGCATGCGGCCCCCGGTGGTGGCCCGCGCAGCACAGGGCCTCGCCGCAGTGCGAGATCTCCGGCAATTCGTCCACGGGTTTCTCGAAGACGAAGCCGCTGATGATCTGGGGGTCGCGCAAAACTTTCATGCCATTTCCGGAGGATTATTTAACCGCAAAGAACGCAAGGAACGCATAGCAGGGCACTGATGCATTTGGGTGGAACTGGTCCTTTGCGCTCTCTGCGTTCTTTGCGGTTAACGATCAGATGGGGACAAACTCGCCTGTGCGCTTTCTTAACGCCAGCGTAATTTTATGTACAAAGTCGCGAAATCCGCTGAACGCCAAAATATGCGCAGTAGGCTATGGTGGCATCCGGAACGCATCCACCCCGATCGTTTCACCCAATCAGCGTCCAGCATTCAGCGTTCAGAGTTCGACGTTCAGCGCCCCCCTCCCTCTCCCTCACTCACACACCCATGGCCACCGCCACCGCACCCAATCCCTACAAGCTCACCGCCGCCCAGCAGCGGTTTTATCACGAGAACGGCTATCTGCTCGGCCTCCCGCCCATCTACACGAAGGCGGAGATGGCGCAGCTCAACGCCGAGCTCCCCAACCTGCTCGCGCTGCTCAAGCCCGACGAGACGACCAAGGACATCCGTGAATGGCACGAGACGAGCACCTACCTCTACGATATTTGCATGAACCCGAAGATCCTCGACCTCGTCGGGGGCATCCTCGGGCCGAACTTCTACTGTTGGGCCTCGAACTTCTTCATCAAGGACCCGCACAGCATGTCCACCGTCGGCTGGCACCAGGACTCCTACTACTGGCCGATGGCGCCCAACAATTCCGTCACCGTCTGGCTCGCCTTCGACGACGTCGACGAGGTCAACGGCGGCATGAAGCTCATCCCCGGCTCGCACCGCGGCGGCATCATCAAGCACCGTCGCTCCACCGAGACGAGCTCGGTGCTCACCCTCGAACTGGAGGACGGCTCGGACTTCAACGCCGACTCCGCCGTGCAGTTCCGCCTGAAGGCCGGCGAGTGCTCGCTGCATGACGATCGCGCCATCCACGGCTCACAGGCCAACCCCTCCGACCGCCGCCGCGCCGGCCTCACGATCCGCTACTCCGGCACGAACGTGAAGAACGACCTGTCGGTGAATCCGAACTTCAAAATCTACCTCTGCCGCGGCGTGGACGAATTCAAGCACAACCCCTACGGCACCCCGCCGACCCAGCGCTACGGCCGCCCGGCCTTCAAGCCGGTCAGCAACGAGGAAGCGGGCAAGGCGTGACCGCCGCCGCAACGGCGGCGGAACGCTGAACGCTGAACTTTTAACGCTGAACGCCGAAGTGTTTCCGACCCGTAGCTACGAACGTGAGCGAGTGGTGATATTCGTTCATCGCAGATTGTAGATCGCAGTTGGGAGATCGCCTGAAATCCGCTCGCTCACGCTCGTAGCTACACCGCAAACCCACTTGAGCGTTAAGCGTTAAAAGTTAAGCGTTGCGCGTTTTCTCCTTCGGCGTTCGACGTTCTGCGTTCGACGTTCAACGTTTGCGCGCGTCCGCGCGCATTCATCGTTGCCGCCCCCGCCCCCCTCGCCCAGCCTCGTCCCCACGTGAACGCCTCCTGGGACAGCCTGAAAATCCTCTCCGATCCCACCCGCCTCCGCCTGCTGGCCCTGCTGCTGCGCGAGGAGCTCTCCGTCGCGGAGCTGCAGGAGGTCCTCGGCATGGGGCAGTCGCGCATCTCCTCCCAGCTGGCGCAACTGCGCCAGGCCGGCCTGGTTTCCGACCGCCGCGAGGGCAAGAACGCCTTCTACTCGCTCCGGCCCAACCTGCCGGCCCCCATCCTCGCCCTCCTGCGCGCCGCCCTCGAGGCCGTGGCTGAACTCCCCGCCCTGGCCGAGGACCGCTCCAACCTTGACCGCATCCTCCAGAAGCGCCGCCGCACCCAGGAACAGTATTTCAACCTGATCGCCGGCCGGCTGGGGAAAAATTACTGCCCCGGCCGCTCCTGGGAGGCGATCGGCCACCTCGCGCTCCGGCTGACCCCCGCCATCACGATCGCCGACCTCGGCGCGGGCGAAGGCCTCCTGTCCCAACTCCTCGCCCGCCGGGCCCGGCAGGTCTGGTGCATCGACAATTCCGTGAAGATGGTCGAGGTCGGCACCGAGCTCGCCCGGAAAAACGGCCTCGCCAACCTCGCCTACAAGCATGGCGACATCGAGCAGGTGCCGTTGCCCGACCGCTCCGTGGACCTCGCCATCCTCAGCCAGGCGCTGCACCACGCGCAGCACCCGCAGGTCGCGGTGGACGAGGCCCACCGCATACTCAAGCCCGGCGGCCAGATCCTGATCCTCGACCTCAACGAGCACACCTTTGAGAAGGCGCGGGAGCTCTACGCCGACGTCTGGCTGGGCTTCAAGGAAAGCGCCCTGCACGGCTTCCTGAAAAAGGCCGGGTTCACCAAGGTCGAGGTCACCGCCGTTTCCCGCGAAGAGCAGGAGCCGCATTTCGAGACCCTGCTCGCCAGCGGCGTGAAGAGCGGACGCCCGTAACGGGAGGCTGGCCGCCTCGCTCAACCCGTCCGACCAGCTAGCGAAGCCCTCACCGCCTTTTCGCCGCCACCGCCTGCCGGATGCCTTCGGCGTAGGCCGTCGGAGTGAAACCGAACGCACGGTTGAATTTCGTCGAATCAAACTCGTACGAAAATTCGTTCTGGTAGAGCATCTCCAGGCTGGAACGGATGTCGGCGTTGAAGAGGCTGAGTACCCGGAGCATCGTCCGGCCGGCCGTCATGTGCTTGGCAAGCACACCAAGGGCCTGCCGCCACCGGCCCAATCCCCGCCCCCCCCCCCCCCCCCCCCCCCCCCCCCCCCCCCCCCCCCCCCCCCCCCCCCCCCCCCCCCCCCCCCCCCCCCCCCCCCCCCCCCCCCCCCCCCCCCCCCCCCCCCCCCCCCCCCCCCCCCCCCCCGGCCCCCCGCCGCCCCCCCCCCCCCCCCCCCCCCCCCCCCCCCCCCCCCCCCCCCCCCCCCCCCCCCCCCCCCCCCCCCCCCCCCCCCCCCCCGGCCCCGCCCCCCCCCGCCCCCGGCCCCCCGGCCCGCCCCCGCGGCCCCCGCCCGCCCCCCCCCCCCGCCCCCGCCGCGGCCCCCCCCCCCCCCCCCCCGCCCCGCCACCCCATGCCCGATTTCGCTCCCGACCTTGACGCCTATTGCGCCCGCATCGGCTACTCCGGCCCGCGCGATGCCTCCCTCGCCACCCTGCGTGCATTGCATCTGCACCACGTGGCGGCGGTCCCTTTCGAAAACCTCGATGTGCTGCTGGGACGGCGCATCAACCTGGATCCCGCGGTCGTGGCGGAAAAGATTATCGGCCGGCGCCGGGGCGGCTACTGCTTCGAGCAAAATGCGCTGTTCCGCGAAGTGCTGCGCGCCCTCGGATTCACCGTCACCCCGCTGCTTGCCCGCGTGCGCTGGCAGGTGCCCGCGGAGGTTTCCACGCCGCTCACCCACAACGTGCTGCGGGTCGAGGTGGACGGACGCTCCTGGCTCGCCGATGTCGGTTTTGGCGCCGTGGGCTCCACCGCTCCGCTCGCCCTCGACACCGCTGAACCGCAGCCAACCCCGCACGAAATGCGGCGCCTGATCCCGTCGCCAGGCGGTCTCACGCACCAGGTGCTTTACGGCGACACTTGGGGAGATGTCTATCGGTTTTCCCTCGAGCCGCCGGCCCCGGTTGATTTCGAACTTGGCAACTGGTTCAGCTGCACGCATCCGCGGGCGCACTTCATCAACAACCTCGTCGTTACCCGCGTACGCGGATTGGAGCGCCTGATCATTTTCAACCGCGAATTCATCCTCCGTCGGGCTGACGGCACGGCAGATCGCCGCGAGATCGCATCTCCCGCGGAGTTGCTAGCACTGCTGGCGGAACAGTACGGCCTGCATTTTCCGGCTGGCACGCATTTCAATATTCCCGCCGCGCCTTGGTGAGTACTGGTGGGCGGATTGCTTCAAACGTGCCATCTGCATGTACCCCCAACGCTTTTTAGGCAGGGCGAACCGTCGCCGGTGAGCCGGCACTGGCGATCAACCGGCGGCTCGGCGCGATGCCTCGCCTACCCGTCAGACAAAAGTCTGCCTCACTCCGCCCAGGGATCAAACAGTACCTTGACCGCCTCTTTCCGGCGCAGGAGATCAATGCCCTCGGCGTAACGGGCGAAAGGCAGCGTATGCGTGATCAGGGGCGCAAGGCGGAGCTTGCCTTCGGTGATGAATCGCAGCGCCGTCTCGGCCGCCGGGCGGTTGTGGTCGCCATAACCCATCAACGTGAGCCCGGGTCCGAACAGGTGGCGGGTGCCAAAGCGCACCTCCTCGCGCAGCACGCCGAACAAAGTCACGCAGCGGCGGGTGCGGTCCATCAGGAACTCGATGGATGCCGGCACGCCGGTCAGGTCGATGGCATCGTCCAGGGCTCCGTGGGATCGCGACGCGGGCCAGGCGGCGGCGTCGGGTGGAACCGTCCGATGGGCGCCGAGTTTCGCCGCGAGTTCGCGGCGTTCCGCCACCGGATCGATGCCGACAACCTCCGCGGCCCCGTGCGCCCGCGCCAGTTGCACGGCCACCAGGCCGGCCGGCCCCAGCCCCGCGAGTCCGACGCTGCGCCCGGCCACGCCACCCAGGCGCTCGAGCTGCTGAAAGGAAACCTCGACGCACATTGCGAGTTCGAGCGAGGCGATGTCCGCCGCCCCGAGCGAGGCGGGCACCTCCAGCAGGTCGTCCACCCGCGAAACGTTGAACTGGGCGTAGCAGCCCTGCGGCCGGGCGCCGGTATCGCGCCAGACCGCGACACTCGCCCCGACCCGGAGCGCGGTCACGTCCGGCCCCAAGGCCACGACCTCGCCCACGGCCTCGTGCCCCGGCTGGCCCGGCAGGTAGGGATAGGTCAGCTTCATCCCGGGAAACATCGGCTGGCCGCCCAGGATATGCAGGTCCCAATGGGGACAGGTCGCGATGCCACGGATGCGCACGAGCACTTCGCCCGGCCCGGGTGAGGGCACCGGCGCATCCTTCCAGACGGCGCGGCCGGGGGCCTCGATTTGCAGGAGTTTCATGTGAGTGGGGATGGTCACGGGGGAGTTTTGTTAACCACGGATTTCACGGATCAGAGGAAAGCCACAGAAGGCACAAAAATCACATGAGGACCCAGAAAATATAACCGCAATCAAGTTGTAGCCTTTTTTTAACCACAAAGGACACAAAAGGTCCGTCCGGTTGGCGAAAGTCTCCCGCGCCCTTATAAGGGCCTCGAACGCAACATCCGCATTTGAAAATTTGTGTTCTTTGTGGTTAAAAAAACTCGTCCTCTGATCCGTGTCATCCGTGAAATCCGTGGTTAAAGAATTCTGCGGGTTGAATGGTCAGATGCCCCGCGACGCCGGCCAATCTAGCACGACCCCGAGCACAGGTTCACGTTTGGATTCGATCAGGGCCCACGCCTCCGCCGCGCGCTCGACCGGGAAGCGGTGGGTGATGAGGCCCAGCGTATCGAGCCGGCCGTCGGCCACCCAGCGCAGGGTCTCCTCCAACCGCGACTGGGTTGCGCCGGAGGCCAGATCAAAGGAAATCTCGTAATTCCGGAACTGCTGCAGCGCGAGTTGCAGGTTCACTTCCCCGGCCTGCTGATAAAAGCCCGCGATCACCATGTGACCGTTGCGCGCCATCAGCGGCAGGTAATCCTGGAGCAGGCGAGAACTGCCCGTCGTCTCGACCAGCACTTGCACCGGGCCGAGCCCGAGCGCGCGCACCGCCGCCACGCCGTTGTCCGCGCCGCTCGGCACGGTGCTGCCATGGCCGGCGAACTTCGCCAGGCGGTCGGGATGCCGGCCGATCATCACGACCTTCAGGCCGCGCCGGGCCAGGGTTTGACCGCTCCATTGGCCGACCAGCCCGTCGCCCGCAACCACCGCCACCTGACCCGGCGCCACCGGTGAACGCGACCCGCAGTTGTAGCCGACCTGCGTGAGCACGAGCCCCGCATACGCCGCGGGGTCCAGTCCCGGCGGGAGCGGCAGCAGGGCGCCCTGCGCACACACGGAGGGCGAGACATGCCCCGCAAACTGGTTGTCAAACATGCCGGTCACGCGGCTCATCGACGCAAAGACCCAGTCCCCCGGCTTGAATCGCGTGACCGCCGCTCCCGCGTGCAACACGCGGCCGACCTTCTGGTAACCCGCCACCATCGGGAAGGGCGCGGGATCCCCCGGCCGCCAGGCCACGTCGCCGGAAATGCGCTCACCCCGCAGGAACGAACCCTCGGTGCCGTTGCTGATCCACGAGTGATGCAGTTCCACGACCACATCCTCGGGTCCGGGCTCGGGGCTGGTGATCCTTTGATAGGACACCTGGTTGGGGCCGGTGAAAACGACCGCGTGTGAATCCATGCGCAGCATCCCGCGGAATCTCGCCGCCGGCTTCAAGCCACAATCCGGAGCCGCTGCACCCGCCCCGCGCCGCCCAGCCGTGCCTTGCCCGCCGGCCCGCCTCCGTCATGCTGTCACCGGCTGTGATCCTGCACGAACCCGTCACGTTTCTCACCGACTGCCTCCTGGCCGTGCTCGCGGCCGCACTGGCCTCGCGCCTGCCCGCCACATCTGCCGCCGCCCGCTGGTGGCGCGGCATGTTCGTTTGCACCGCCTTCTCCGCCCTGGTCGCGGGCTGCCATCATGGCTTCGCCCTCAATTTTCCCGGCCCCATCCGGCACTATTGGTGGATCGGCACGCTCTGGATCATCAGCGGCCTGAGCGCCTGCATGGCGTTGAGCCTGTTGCACGAACTTGTGCCTCCCGACCGGCACAGGCCCTGGCGGGGAGTGATCGGTGCGAAATTGCTCCTCAGCGCCATCATCGGCCTGCTGCATCCCGTCTACCTGGTCGTGATCCTCGACTATGGCCTGACCATGCTGGCCTGGCTCGTCGCCGCAGTCTGGGTGAAGCGGCCCTGGCGCGGATGGATTCTCGCCGGGTTTGGGTTGTCGGGACTCGCCGCCGTGGTCCAGCAGTCCGGTTGGCCTTCCTTGGCGCATTTCAATCACAACGACCTCTACCACATCATCCAGGCTTTGGGTTTGGTCGCCTTGAGCCGCGCCTCCCGGCATTTCAGGACTGAACCACGGAGACCGTGAGCGCAGCGGGCCAAGGACCCGCCCCATATCCCCCGTTGCCGAAATTTCTCCCTCGTTCAAGAGAACAGCCAAATGCCATAAGCGGCCAGTCACTGTACCCATTAGCAGGAATACAGTTTGATGCCCATATGCCCTGTCTATTTCGCAAGTAAGCGTAGTTATTTGATTTATCATACTATTCGGAAAAAGACAGGCGCCGTTATTCATTAGATTATCTGTTCTTAAGACAGCATTGAAGATTCATTAGTAATGGACCGGGGTCGGAATCGACCGCATCTTCATAAGGCAAGCCGAGCCTATGAAAACAAACCCGCCCTCAGGGTCCGAATCCTCAATCGCCGATCTGCGGCATGCCGATGAGGCAGAACTCATTGATATGCTGGAAAAGGCGGAGCAAAAGCACGGCTTCATCCCCCGTGAAATCTCCGACGAGATCGCCCGCCTCCTGGAAGTGAAGCTGGAGCGCCTGCGCCGCATCCAGGGCAAGCTCGACACCACCATCCGGCGCGACGTCCAGCAGCACGTCGCCCACTGGCGCAATGAGGAGGGCAACCTGATCATGATCCTCCACGCCATCCAGAATCAGCACGGGTACATCCCGCGCGAGGTGGCGATGGAGCTATCGCGCGAACTCGGCGTGAAGCTCGCCCGCATCTACGAGGTCATCACGTTCTACCACTACTTCAAGCTGCAGCCCCCGGGCGCCCATAACGTCACGGTCTGCAACGGCACCGCCTGCTACCTCAAGGGCTCCGGCGACCTGATCAACGAACTCCGGACCCAGCTCGGCATCGCGGAGGGACAGACGACGCCCGACCGCCAGATTCACTTTGAAACCGTGCGCTGCATCGGCTGCTGCGGCATGGCCCCGGCCATGGTCGTGGACGGCAAGACCTGCGGCCACGTCAAGACCTCCGACGTCGCCGGCCATCTCGCCAACCTCCGCGCCAAGAAGGAGACCGCCGCATGAAAACGCTCACCCGCCAGGACCTCGCCGCCCTCGCCGCCCAGCCGGCCGCCGCACCCGCCGAGTGGATCCGCGTGCAACTCGACACCGGCGGCATCGCCGCCGGCGCGGAGACGCTGTTCACCGCGCTCGACCATGCCCGTCTGGAGCACCGCCTGCCCTTTGCGCTCCAGCGCACGGGCTCGACCGGTTACGCTTTCGCCGATCCGGTGGTCGAGGTGCAGACCGTCGGCCTGCCCCGCGTGCATTACGGACATATGATGCCCGAACTCGCGCCGCAGCTGATTGAATCCCACTTCACGCATCGCCGGCTGCTGGACGACCATGTCATTGCCACGCGCCGGCGCAGTCTCGTGCTGGATGCGCCGGTCACCCACATTCTGGTGCGCGACACGGGCAACGGACCGGGCAGCAAGACGGAATTCTTCCAGTTCTCCTTCCAGGAGGAACTCAAGCGCCGCGGACTCGCCGACCGCGTGCAGGTGGTCCGGGCCTTTGACATGGGGATTTACGACGAAGGCGCGGTCGTCCAGCTCCTGCCGTCCGCCGTCACCTACACGAACGTGCTGGCCCCCGATGTCGCCCGCATCATCACGGAATCCATCGAGGCCGGAAAAGTCCTCGATGACCTGCTCTGGAAAACCTCCGACAAGCAGGTGCGCATCGTCCTGCGGCATTGCGGCGAGGTCGATCCCGACAGCGTGGACGACTACCTGCGCCGGGCCGAGGGCTACCAGGCTTTTGCCAGGGCCCTCTTTGAACTCACGCCCGAGCAGGTGATCGCCGAGATGAAGGTAAGCGCCCTCCGCGGCCGCGGCGGTGCCGGCTTCCCCACCTGGATGAAGTGGCAGCTCACCCGGGCGCAACCCGCCACCCAGCGCTACGTGATCTGCAATGGCGACGAGGGTGACCCGGGCGCCTTCATGGATCGCAGCGTGCTCGAAAGCGATCCCCACACGGTGCTCGAGGGCATGCTGATCGCGGCCTACGCCATGGGGTCCTCGCAGGGCTACTTCTACATCCGCGCCGAATATCCCCGGGCCGTGGAGCGCATCCAACGCGCCCTCGACCAGGCCCGCGAGATCGGGCTCCTCGGCCAGAACATCCTGGGCAGCACCTTCAGCTTCGACGCCAAGATCCGGCTCGGCGCCGGCGCCTTCGTCTGCGGCGAGGAAACCGCCCTGATCGCCTCGATCGAGGGCAAGCGCGGCAGTCCGAGCCCCCGTCCGCCCTATCCCTCCGTGCGCGGCCTCTGGGGCATGCCCACCGCCATCAACAACGTCGAGACCCTCGCCATCGTGCCCGCCATTCTGCTCAAGGGCGGCGCCTGGTACGCCGGCCACGGCACCGAGACCTCCAAGGGCACCAAGGTCTTCGCCGTCACCGGCAAGGTCCGCAACGCCCAGCTGGTCGAGGTCCCCATGGGCACCACCCTCCGCCAGATCGTCTTCGAGGTCTGCGGCGGCGTCCTCGACAACAAGGAGATCAAGGCCGTCCAG
This sequence comes from Opitutaceae bacterium, assembly GCA_016715765.1. Lineage (GTDB taxonomy): Bacteria > Verrucomicrobiota > Verrucomicrobiia > Opitutales > Opitutaceae > UBA2377. The sequence continues at coordinate 66,985 of JADJZJ010000002.1, read as the reverse complement.
ACGGGTGGACCCTCCGGCGGCGTGATCCCCGCCTCGCTGCTCGACACCCCGGTCAGCTACGAAACGCTCCAGCAACTCGGCTCCATCATGGGCTCGGGCGGCATGCTCGTCATGGACAAGGGCGACTCGATGGTGGAGGTCGCCAAGTTCTACCTCCGCTTCTGCGTCGACGAGTCCTGCGGCAAATGCGCCCCCTGCCGCATCGGCGGCTACCAGCTCCTCCAGATCCTCGACCGCATCTCGCGCGGCCGCGGCAACGCTGGCGATCTCGCGATCATCCACCGCGTCTGCCACGCTATGCAGAAAGCCTCGCTCTGCGGCCTGGGCCAGACCGCCCCCAATCCGGTCCTGTCCACCCTCCGCTACTTCGGCGAGGAATACCAGGCCTTCATCGAGGGCGGTCCCAGCTACGCCCGCAAGGTCAGTGGCGCCGCCAAGGCCGCCAAGGCGCCCGCCCCCGCCACCACCCAGGAGGTTTCCTCATGATCACCGCGCGCATCAACCAGATCGAAGTCCAGGTCCCCGAGGGCACCTCCATCCTCGACGCCGCCCGTCGCGTCCAGGTGAAGATTCCCACGCTGTGCAAGCACAAGGACCTGCTCGCCACCGCGGCCTGCGGCATCTGCATCGTCCGCAACAAGGGCGGCAACAAGCTCATCCGCGCCTGCTGCACGCCCCTGGAGAACGGCATGGAGATCACCACCCACGACCGGGAGATCGTGGACGTCCGCCGCTCCACCCTGGAACTCATCCTGTCCAACCACCCGCAGGCCTGCCTGACCTGCGGCCGCAACGGCGAATGCGAGCTCCAGTCCCTCGCCGCCGACTTCAACATCCCGATGGAGTCCATCAAGCGCTACGTGAAGGACATCCCGCCCGACAATTCCACCGGCTCCATCATCATCGAGTTCACCAAGTGCATCAAGTGCGGCCGCTGCATCCAGGTCTGCCAGGAGGTGCAGAACGTCTGGGCCCTCTCCTTCCTCGACCGCGGCATCAACACCCGCATGGCCCCGGCCGGTGACATCACCCTCGCCGAATCCCCCTGCGTGAAGTGCGGCCAGTGCTCGGCCCACTGCCCCACCGGCGCCATCGTCGAGAACGACGAGACCCCGGCCGTCTGGGAAGCCCTCCACGACAAGGAAAAGGTCTGCGTCGTGCAGATCGCCCCGTCCGTCCGTGTCACCGTCGGCGAGGCCTTCGGGCTGCCCCCCGGCACCAACCTCACCAAGAAGCTCTACGCGGCCCTCCGACGCCTCGGCTTCCATGCCGTCTTCGACACCAACTTCTCCGCCGACGTCACCATCGTCGAGGAGGCCAGCGAGTTCATCGAGCGCTTCGTCCACAAGCGCGGGCCGCTGCCGCTCATCACGTCGTGCTGCCCGTCGTGGACCGACTTCATGGAGAAGCGCCACTACGACTTCATCGACAACTTCTCCACCGCCAAGTCCCCGCAGCAGATGCTCGGCGTCCTCGCCAAGACCTACTACGCCGAGAAGCTGAAGATCGACCCGGCGAAGATCTACATGGTCTCGATCATGCCCTGCACGGCCAAGAAGTACGAACTGTCCCGCACCGAGGAGATGTACGCCTCCGGCTTCAAGGACGTGGACGTCTCGATCACCACGCGCGAGCTCGCCCGCATGCTGAAGCAGTCCGGCATCGACTTCCTCAACCTCGCCGACGCCGAGCCCGACTCGATCCTCGGCGAATACACCGGCGCCGGCACGATCTTCGGCGCCACCGGCGGCGTGATGGAAGCGGCCCTGCGCACGGCCTATTTCTACGCCACCGGCAAGAAGCTCGACAAGGTCGAGATCGAGGCCGTCCGCGGTCTCGACGGGGTGAAGGAAGGCGTGGTCAACGTCGCCGGCACCAAGGTCCGCGTCGCCGTGGCCCACGGCCTCGCCAACGTCGAGACGGTCCTCGACCGCGTGCGCGAAGCCCGCAAGCGCGGCGAGGAATCGCCCTATCACTTCATCGAGGTCATGGCCTGCCCCGGCGGCTGCATCGGCGGCGGCGGCCAGCCCTACGGTGTGGACAACGAGCGGCGCAAGCTGCGCATCGCGGGCATGTACCAGGACGACCGCGACCGCACGATCCGCCACTCGCACGAGAATCCCGAGGTCATCAGGCTCTACGAGGAATTCCTCGGCAAGCCGCTCGGCCCCAAGGCGCACGACCTGCTTCATACTCGCTACACGGCCCGGCCGCTCTACAAGCGGTGAGTTGATTCACCGCCGATGTCCGGACTAAACCACCCCTCATCCGAGGGCGGGGAGCATGGCATGCGCCCGCCTTCCCACTGGTCACGTCCCCAGCGGTCCGAACCGAAGCTAATTAACCACAAAGAACACAAAGATTCTGACGCGAATGAAACCCACGATGCGCCTATAGGCGCGCGGGCGAGAATCATTTTCAGCACAGGGACTTTGTGTTCTTTGTGGTTAACATTGCTGTGTCCGGTTTTCGCGACCAACGCGTTCGCCGCCGAGACCGATCCCGAACTCCACACTCTCCCGCCGTGGACCATCGCGGAAAGCCTCAACCGGCACCTGCAAACCGCCCGCGGCGATTACTTCGCCTCCACCCTCGGCCCGTCATCGGTCGTCGCTGCCGCCGATTGGTCCGGCCGCGGCATCACGACCCTCGCCGAAGCCCTGCGCCACACCCCCGGTGTGATGCTGCAGGAGAGCTTCGGCGGCTTCGAACCCCCGCGCCTCTCCATCCGCGGCTCCGGGCTCGACAGTGCGCCCACCAGCCGCGGCGTCGCCCTGCTGCTCGACGGCCTGCCCCTCGCCCGGGCTGACGGTTCCTTTCACAGCGGCCTGTTCGATCCGCAGCTTTTTCCCCGCGTGGAAATCTACCGCGGCACCCTGCACATGGCCCTCACCCCCGCCGTGCTCGGCGGCGTGATCAACGCCGCCACCCTGGCACCCGACGTCGCTCCGGCCGTGACCATCCGTGCCGAGGGCGGGGACTTCGGCGCCTTCCGCGGCCAGATCACCGGCACAACTTCCGGCCCCGCATCGACGCATGCCGCCGCGTCCTACCAAAGCGCTGAGGGCTGGCGCGAACACAGCCAACAGGATCGCGCCGCCATCCAATTGGCCGCCCACCGCGCCCTCAATGCGGCCACGCAATTGGAAGTGTCCGCGTACGCCGCCACCCTGGACTACGACGTGCCCGGGCCCCTGACCCTCGCCGAGGCCCAGGCACGTCCGCGCTCAGTTTCCGCCGCCGTGTTGCGTGACCTGCCCCGCCGCACCTCCACCGTCATCCGCGCCGCCGCCCAGCTCAAATCCGCCACCGCCGCCGGCGATGCCGCGGTCGGCCTCGCCTGGCAGCAATTGCGCGATGACTTCTACCAGCTTCAGGCCAACGGCGAGTCCGCCCTCGATGCCCGCGCTCTCACCGGCCACGCCACCCTCGCCCGGCGCATGAGTTTCGGCGGCACCGAGCACCAGTTCCTCGCCCGCGCCATCTTCACCACCGGCTCCGACTCAGTGGACCGCTACCGCAACGTCCTCTCGCAGCGGGGCGCGGCCTTCGGAGCCTACACCGCCCGGGCCGACACCTTCGCCCTTAACGCGGAGGACGTGGTCTGGTTGCGCCCCACTCTCGCCGTCGGCGCCGGGTTCACCGCACTCCATGGCAAACGCCAGCTCACGGGCCGAGTTCCCAGTTCCGACCTGCGCTCCTCTTTCGACTTCGACGACTTTTCACCCCGCGGCGCCCTGCTCTGGTCACCCGACGGGCATGTCTCGCTGCATGCCGCCATTTCGCGCGGCGTCGAACCGCCGGTGTTCGATGATCTGGTTGCCGTCCAGGGCACGTATCCAAACCTCAGCCTCGGCACCCGGACGCTGACCCCCCAATCCGCCGTGACGGCCGAACTCGGCGGCCGCGGCTCCCTTGGTCCATTTGACTGGAATCTCACCGCCTACCATGCGGCGTGGCGCAATGAAATCCTCCGTCTCGCCGACGCCGCCGGCCTGCCCCGCGGCGCCGTCAACGCCGGCCGCACCATTCACACCGGACTCGAATCCTCCCTCCGCTGGCGTCTGCTCGAGGGCGACCGAAAGCTCTCCTTCACCGTCACCTCCACCTTGGGCCGTTTCCATTTTGACGACGATCCGGTCTACGGCCGCAACCGCCTCGCCGGGGCGCCGCCCCACACCGGGGCCGCGGAACTGCTCTACGAAAATTCCCGCGGCTGGTTTGCCGCCCTTGAGACCACCTGGGTGGCGGGTCGCATCCCCGTGGATCACGCCAACCGGATGTCTTACGACGGCCATGCGCTCGGCCACGTCCGTCTCGGCTGGCGGCCCCGGGCGGATTTCCTGATCTTCGCCACCGTGCGCAATGTTTTCGACCACCGGTACATTGCGAGCACCGCCGGCGTGCTGGACCTTGCACGCAATCCTGCCACCACCAGCCTCTTCCTGCCCGGCCCCGGCCGCGCCTTCACCCTCGGCCTCGAATGGAAACCCTGATGCACACCCCAAACAGAACCACGGATTTCACGGATTACACCGATGGATTTGACCAGGGCACCTCGCGAAGGCCAAAAGGCACCGAAATGAATTGTCCTGAGCCTTATGCGCCTTCTGAGGCCATCCATCACGTCACGTTCGTCGAATCCGTGTCATCCGTGCAATCCGTGGTTAAAATTCTTTGTCATAATATTCACTCATGATCGGCGCGCTCGGCACCTTGCTTTTCTTCGCGGTCACGCCGGTCTTTGCCCGGCGGGCGGCGCTGTTGCTCGGCAGCCTGCGGGCGAATTTCTGGCGGCTCCTCGTCGCCACCTTGTTGTTGGGATTATGGGCGCATTTGGCCGGTCGTGGCACAAGTGGAACCTCATTCGGCTGGTTTTTTCTCGGCGGACTCGTGGGTTTCGGACTCGGCGGCGTGGCCATGTTTCAATCGCTGCCCCGCCTGGGCTCGAATCTCTCCACCCTCATCGTGCAATGCGGTTCCGCGGTCGTCGCCGCCGCGGTCGAATGGCAATGGCTTGGCACCCGGCTCTCCCCCGCCCAGTTCGCCTGCGCCGCCCTCACGTTGGCGGGCATCACCATCGGCCTCCTCCCGCGCAGCCTGCCCCGGGTCACCCCGCAGGATTGGGCGTCAGGGATCGCCTGGGCCCTGCTCTCCGCCCTCGGGCAGGGTGTCGGCGCGGTCATCAGCCGCAAGGCCTTCGCCACCGCGGCTGCGTTTGGTGAACTGGTGGATCCCGGCACCGCCGCCTACCAGCGCGCGCTGGGCGGACTGCTGGTCGCCGCCGTGGTGGTGATGGCCGTCCAGCGGCTTCGCCCCCAGCCTCCGCGCCCGCCAGGCCGCGCCTGGCCATGGGTGACGGCCAACGCCCTCACGGGTCCCGTCCTGGGCGTGACCTGCTTTCAATGGGCCCTTCGGACCACCCCCGCCGGCATCGTGCAGCCCATCGTTGCGGCAGCCCCGCTCCTCACGATTCCCTTCGCCGCCTGGCTCGAGGGCTCGCGGCCGCGCGCCACCTACTACCTCGGCGCGGCGCTGGCGGTGGCGGGTGTCGCCGGACTCTTCATCTGGCGTTGAGAATAAAAGCAGTTGGGTAGCGCCCGGCCTCCGGACGGGCGTGTTCCGTGACCGCTGGCGGAAAACCAACCGCCCGTCCGGAGGCCGGGCGCTACCCAATGCAATTCATTCCTGCAGTTGCAAGCGCCTCTCCACCCCGTCAGGATGACGCCATGCAATTCCGCCCCTTCGGCAAACACGGCTTCAATTGCTCGGAAATCGGCTTCGGTGCCTGGGCGATCGGCGGGGCCTGGGGCGCCCAGGCCGACACTGATTCCCTCGCCGCCCTGCATCGCGCCCTCGACCTGGGCTGCAACTTCATCGACACCGCCGCGGGCTACGGCAACGGCAAGAGCGAGCGCCTCATCGGCCAGGTGCTGCGCGAGCGCAAGGCCGCGGGCAAAAACGAAAACGTCTTCGTCGCCACCAAGACCCCGCCCGCCGCCGGGCAATGGCCGCCCTCGCCCTACGACCGCGCGGAGGATCGCTATCCCGAGTCCTATCTCCGCGCCAATCTGGCCGAACGCCTCGCCTGCCTCGGCGTGGACAAACTCGACCTGCTCCAGCTGCACACCTGGACGCGCGCCTGGAACCGCGATCCCTATCCGTTCAGGATCCTGCGCCAGCTCCAGCGCGAGGGAAAGATCGGGCTCATCGGCGTCTCCACGCCGGAGCACGACCAGAACAGCGTGATCGATCTCATGCGCGGCGGCTGGGTGGACAGCGTGCAGGTGATCTACAACCTCTTTGAACAGGAGCCCGCCGCCGAGCTGCTCGACACGGCGAAGGAATGCGGCGTCGGGATCATCGTGCGCGTCGCCTTCGACGAGGGCGCGCTCACCGGCAAGTTCACCGTGCTCACGAAGTTCCCGCACGACGATTTCCGGAGCAACTATTTCGCCGGCGACCGCCTGGCCCGCACCGTGGTCCGCACCGAGCGGGTCCGCCACGACCTCGAGCATACCGGCTACACCCTGCCCCAGGCCGCGCTCAAGTGGGTGCTCGCCCACCCCGCCGTCTCCACCGTCATCCCGGGCATCCGCAACGTCGCCCAGGCCGAGGCCAACTGCGCCGTGAGCGACCTGCCGGCGATGCCCGATGAGCTGGTCGAAAAACTGCGCCGCCATAACTGGCGCCGCGCGTTCTGGTACGCGGGGAAATAGCGGCCGCGGGGCGCGGCCGAACGTTCAACATTTAACGCTCAACGCCTAACGCTCAAGTGGGCCAATCAGAGATGTAGCTACGAGCGTGAGCGAGTGGACCAATGGCGTTCGCAGCGTGAAATCCACTCGCTCACGCTCGTAGCTACCCTGCCAATCCCCAATTAAGCATTCAGCGTTAAGCGTTCGACGTTCAGCGTTCCGCCGGCCGCCCCGCGGCCGGCGGTCACGCGTATCCGTCAACCAGCAGCCGCGCGCGCTGCACGTCGCGCGACATCAGCGGGTGCATCACCCCGCCGTCCACGGTCAGGCACTGGCCGCTGATGCCGCCGCCCGCCTGGCTCAGGAGCAGGCACAGCGGTCCGAGCAAATCGTTCGCCGTCAGCCGCCGTGTTACCGACTGCCACCCCGCCAGGACATTCTCCGCTTCAACGGTTCCAGCTTCCTTTTCGACCTGGATCGCCCCCGGCAGTATGCAGTTCACCGTGACACCGGTGCCCTGCAGCTCATGCGCAAGGGAGTGCGTCAGGCCGACCAGCGCACCCTTCGAGGAGGCGTAGGCCGTCATATAGGAACCACCCAATTCGCTCACGATCGAGCCGGTGAAAACAATCCGCCCCTGCGCACTGCGCCGGAGCTGCGGCAGCACCCACTGGGTCAGCGTCACCGCCGATTTCAAATTCACCTGCCAGACCAAATCCCACGGCGCGGGGGCCGCCTTGGCAAATTCATGCCGCGGGTCGATGGCCGCATTGTGCAAAATGCCGTCCACCGGCAGACCCGAGGACGCGATGGCCCGGCCGGTGGCCTCCACCGCCGCAGGATCGGCCAGATCGCATTCGAAGAAACGCAGCCTGGACTCGTCCATGCCCAGCTCCTGACGAATTGCCGCCAGCTTCTCCCGACCGCGGCTCACGGCAATGAGGTTGAGCCCCTGCGCGAGCAGCCCCGGGAGCAGGGCCCGGCCGATGCCGCGGGTGACGCCGGTGATGACCAGGGTCCGGCCGGCAAGGTCGTGGAATTGAAAGGGGATGGCTGGTGGTGTCATGGATGAATTGTAGGAGCGGCTTTATGCCGCGATCATCAACGCAACGCCGCGGCATAAGCCGCTCCTACTAAAAGTTCAGGGTTCATATCCGGCTCACACGCACCTCGCGCGGCGCCTGGAACCATTGGTCCTGCCAGGCCGCACCCAGACCGGCACCGGCCGGCGCGACCATGCGCCCCTTGACCACCGCCGGAACCGCCGTGACCAGCTCCGGATAGGAAATCCTCAGCAGCATGCGCACGGTTTCCTGCCAGGCGACATTGGCGCGCGCCACGCCGACATGGATGCCCGCGAGGAGGGTGAGCGGGCCGGTGCAATCGTGCATCATCACCGGCACGTTGAAGCTCTGCGCATAGTCCGTGATCCGGAGCGTCTGCGAAATGCCGCCGACCCAGGTCGGATCAATCATGAGGTAATCCGCCGCCTGCCTTTGCAGAACCAGCCGGTAGTCCTCGGAGCTGATGAGCATCTCGCTGACGGCCAGCGGCAGGCCGCAGCGCTCGCGGAAGTCGCGGATCGTGTCCACGCAATCGGGCCGGATCACATCCTCCAGGCACAGCGGACTCACCTCGCGCATGGCGGCCGCGATGCGCAGCGCCATCGGCAGCTGGAAGAAACCGTGCCCGTCCACCATGAGCTCGAGCGTGTTGCCCGCCGCCGCCCGCATGGCGCGGAACGGTTTCATGCCTTCCTCGATGTCGGCCGGACTCACATAGAGGCTGCCGTTCGGCTTGTGCGCGGCGAAATCGAACGGCCACAGCTTGGCCCCGCCGATGCCGTCCGCGACCAGTTCGCGGGCGAAGGCGGCCGGCTCGTGGATCGCATTCCAGTAGTCATTCAGCGGCTCGGGCACGCCCATCCGGCCGTAACCCGGCCACATGCCGCCGGGCGCGGGCGGCAGGCCGCGACCGTAGCCGGTGCTGTGGTAAATGCGCACGCCGTCCTGCGTCCGGCCGCCGAGCAGTTGCCACACCGGCTGGCCGCAGACCTGGCCCTTGATGTCCCACAGGGCGAGATCGATGGCGGAAAGGGCGCGCAGTTCCGTGCCGCGCGCCCCGAAATTCGTCGCGCGCTCGTAGAGGAAACGCCAGTGGCCCTCCGTGTCCAGGGCCTCGGCGCCGATCAGGCGCGGCGCCATCCAGTCATGGATCACCGCCGCCACGGCCGACGGGATATAGTAGCTTTCACCGCAACCGGTGATGCCTTCGGCCGTGTGGATGCGGCACGCCAGCAGACCGGGGGCGGGCTCGGTGGTCTCGATCCGGGTGATTTTCATGCGGGACGGGTCGAGTTACGCCCAAGCGCCGGGCGCTGGCAAGCGCGGGAGCGCTGCGCGCTTCCTTCTTGGCGCAGCCCCACCTTTCCGCGAATCTGCACCCGTGCCGCTTCTGCTGTTTTTCGCCCCCTTGTTCGTGCTGTTCGAACTCTGGCAGCTCGTGCTCAGCGAGCGGTACGTCGGCATCAAGCAGATCGAGCGCAATGGCGATCCGCGCACCCTGGGCCTGCACGAACTCACCGCCTTCGGCTGGAGCATGACGATCCTGCTCTACTGGGCGTGGATGCTGGGGCTGCTCTTCCTGTCCTTCGGTCGCGTGCACGGGCTCAGCCTTCTCCTGGTCTCGGGCATCGGCTATGCCCTGCGACGCAACTGCGGCCTCAAGTGGGTGCTGGTCGTCCTCACCTTCGAGGGTGCCCTCCGCGTCGGCCTGCTGCTTTCCCTCTGCGTCTATGTGTGGCGGCGCTATTGATCCTGCCAGTGGGGAACGAAGGCGGCTCGCTCTTGTCCGCCATTGCATCCCTACTGCTCCACAGTGAAACACCTGCTCCCACCCCTCCTTCTCGCCGCCCTGCTGCTCGGCGGTTGCACCACCACCTACCGCGTGCAGGTGGACGCCCTGGCCAATCCCGCCCTCGCGGCCGCCAGGCGCACCTACGCCTTCGCCACCGCCGACCGGAGTGCGCCGATCGCCGGTGACCTCCGCTACGGCGAAGTCCTGCGTCGGGTGGATCGCGCCCTGGCCGCCCGCGGCTTCCAATCGGTCGCCCCCGGTGCGGCCGAGTTGAACATCTTTGTGGATTTTGGCGTGGGCGATCCGGTCACCCGGATCTACACCTTCAGCACACCCATCTATGCGGAATTGGGCGGAGGCTACGCCACGCGCACCAGGCAAACGACGGACGCCGCGGGCAAGACCACGACCACCACCGAGACCGTCCGCGTGCCGGGCACCTACGAGCGCGTCGGCACCGATATCAGCACGAACTCCGTGACGACCTACCGCAAGCACCTGCGGCTCTCCGCCCGGCAGCGCGAAGCCGGGGTCAAGCCCGAGGCCGGGCGCGAGGTGTGGACCGTAACCGCCGTCTGCGACGACCAGGAGGCCGACCTGCGGGCCGCACTGCCCCTGATGGCGGAGGCCCTCACCCCCTACATCGCCGCCGACACCGGCCGGGCGATCATCGTCGAGTTCCAGGAAAAAGCCGGCGAACTTGTGCCGGTGAAACGTTAGCGCTACTCCGTTAGGGTTCCAGACCGCCGCCTAGAATCCTGTTCTTCCCGCGGATCACGCGGATAGACGCGGATGACGGAGGTATTATCCGCGACAATCCGCGGGAAAGCATTCGCCATTTGCAGACACACCCTGGCAGGCCCGGACTTGGACTGATGTCAAAGCCCCAGCCGGCGCGTCACCGCCTTGGGCTCCGGCTCGGCGAAGGATTGCGCGAAGAAATCCTGCGCGGCGGTGAGCAGCCTGGCATATTGGCCATAATCCCCGGCCCATGAATTCGGCACCCGCACCCGGCGGATCACGCCACGCCCGATCTTGTCCGGAGCCCCGCCGTCGGGCGTCAGTTCCACGGAGAATTTCGGATCGAGCAGATGCACTACGTAGTGCCGGGAGCCTTCGCGCTCCTCCCGCTCGATCCGTAGGAAATGATCCTCATCCATGACGCGGGGCCAGCCTGGGTCCGCCCGTTGCAGGGGACAATCCGGAATTGCACGCCTTTCTCCTTGAGAAACACCCGGTCGCGCAGCACAAACTCACGCACCGCCCGCCGGTCGCGCTGCCGCCGCCGGACCGGGCAGACGACGTCCCCATGAGCCTTCCCGAATCCTCCCCCAAAATCTCCAAGTGGTTCTTCCTGCTCAGCGACGCGCTCCTGATCGCCGTCGCCGCCTTCATCGCCGCCAACAGCGAGCGCCCGCTCTCCCCGACGGCCATCCTGTCCATCGTCGCCTGCGTGAGCATCGGCGCCATCGTCACCGCCGCCGCGCTCATCGCCGATTACGTGCGCAAGCAGGAGGAGTCCCTCGACGACCGGCAGCGCGCCCTCGAATCCCTCTCGCGCACCGTCGCCACCTCCGCCGAGCAGATCAGCATCGCCGCCGCCGGCCTCAATGAAATCGGCGAGCACGTGGCCAAAAGCCTGAAGCACGCCGAGCACCTGCCGCACAAGCTGCAGGAACGGATCAACGACTTCACCCGCCAGATCAACGAGGCCGCCGTCAACGACAACGAGGCCCTGCAGCAGGAGATCAACAGTCTCCGCGCGTCCGAGGCCGAGAAACTGGAGGCGGCCGGCGACCGGATTGCCAAGACCGCCGCCGAACTCACCCGGCTCGAGACCGTCGCCGCCAAGCACGCCGCCGCCGCCAATGAGGCGCTGGCCCGGCTGCCGGAGGCCTTCACCAAGGCGCGCACCGAGGCCGAGGCCGCCCTGCATGTGGCCCAGAACAGCGCCGTGCACGCGCTGGAGCAGAAGTTTGCCGCCCACATCCGGATTCTCGACGCCAAGCTCGTCGCGCTCGACGCGGCGGCGGCCCGGATCCCCGACAAAGTGGTCGTGACCACCGTGGCGGCACCGGTCGCCGCCGCCCACCCCGCCCCGGTCCCGCCTCCGCCGGCCGTCCCGGCCGCGGCCGATGAGCCGCCTGCGGCCACGCCGCCCCCGGCGGATGAAACGCCCGCCGCTGCCACCACCACGGTCAGCGAAGCCGCCGCCGGCACCGAGGCAACGGCGACTCCGGCGGATGAATCCTCCGCCCCGGTCGAGCATGAGCACAAGCCGCGCAAACCGCGGGCACCCCGCCGGTCGAAAATCGAGGAGCTTTCCCTGCCCATGCCCGGCGATGCCCCGGCCGACAGCCCGGCTCCCGCGGAGCCGCCGGCCGAATCCGCGGTGCCGGCGGCGACGGATGATTTCATGCAGCTGGCCCCGGACGAAACCGCCCCAAGCCGGTCGGTCTCCGCCGACGGCGCCACGCGCCTGCTGGTCACCGCCTACATTGGCATCGGCAACCGCCTCTTCATCCGCGGCGACGCCCCCGGGCTGAGCCCGGACAAGGGCATCCCGCTGCAATTCGTCTCCATCGGCAAATGGCGCTGGGAAACCACCGAGGCGACCGGCACGGTCCGGGTGCGACTCTACAAGAACGACGAGACCGAATGCGCCTCGCTCGGCGAGCTCACCCTCGATTCCGGCCAGCAGACCGAGGTCACGGCGACGTTCTGAGACGGGGTAATAGGACTGGGATCATTCGTAGCTACGAGCGTGAGCGAGTGGATTGCATGTCACGAACTCCGCACAACCACTCGCTCACGCTCGTAGCTACATTTCGGCGAGATACCTCTCACCTGGAACATCGGTACTGGCTGTAGGGTGGGAATTCCGACGTGTCCTCCGTAGCCTTGGCGAAAGAGGATCCCCGCCTGGGAGCGCGACTAGCCCGCCCTCCGTAGTCCCGGCGAAGGAGGGCCTTCGGTCGCAATCACGCGCAATCTCCAAGGCAGGAGAAAGAGAAAGATAAAGAGAACGAGAAAGATTGGATTCTAGCGGAGAGGCAGCAGGCGGGGATCGGAATCCCCGCCCTACAACAACCCAAGTCGCCACTCCCGGTTCACTTTGGGCCGTGACTGTTCCCGTTGCCGCTACCATTGCCATTCCCGTTGCCATTGGCCGGCGGGAAGACCTGGCGCGTGAGCGGCACTTTCGCCACCTCATTGGCGAGTTCGACGAGTTCGTCGATCAGGATCGTCGGGTCCTCCTCGTAGCGCAGGGCGAGGAACCGTTCGCGGGTCCGCCGGTACTCGCCGGGGTCGGCCATCCAGCGGTCCAGGATGGCCGCGAAATCCTCCGCGCGTTCGACCTTTTCCGAATCCGCCCCGTTGTGGAAAAATTTCCACGTCAGCTGCTCCTGCGGCATGATGCCGCCGAAGGCATTGAAGATGATCGGGCACTGGAAGTGCAGCGCCTTGGCGCAGGTCGTGGTGCCGCCGCGGGTGACAATCGCGTCGCTCGCCTGCATCAGCAGGTGCACGGTCTCGGAATAGCCCTCGATGTAGCAGTTGAACTCCGGGTGGTTCGCGCGCCAGTGGATGAGCTCGTTGAAGGCCTCGCGGTTCTGTCCGCAGATCACGATGACCTGGCAGCGGTCGGCGTGGCGCACCAGCGTGGGCAGCAGTTCGAAGTGATTGTGCGCGCCGTTGCCGCCGGTCGCGAGGAAGACCGTGAAAAGATCCGGCCGCAGCCCGAGTTTCTTCACGCGGTAGGCCCGGCGCTCGGCGGGCGACAATAATTCCAGGTGCGCACGGGGCAGCATCAGGTAGCCGCGCACGCGCGTCCGTTCCAGCGCGATGCCCTTCTTCACGGCATAGTCGCGGGCCGTGGGGGTGCGGCTGAAATAAAGGTCCACGCTGGGCTCGATCCAGTTGCGCGAATACCCCCAGCCGCCGGAAAACTCGCCGCAGTAAGTAGCGCAGCGCACCCGGTCCGCGCCGAGCAGCCTGCGCGCCCGCTGGAAGTAGCCGCGGTTGAGGCAGTCGTGCACGCTGAAGACCAGGTGCGGCTGGTACTCCGCCAGCACCGCCAGGTAGTAGGCGCCGCCAAAGGTGACCTTGCGCGCATTGATGATGCTCAGGCCCTCGACCAGCGTGTAGAAGATCTTGTGCATCCACGGGGCGCCTTTCTGGATGTGATTGTAGAAATTCACCCCGGTGCGATAGATCGGCGAGGACTTCTCCAGCATCTGCTCGATGCGCACATCCACCTCGTGCCGGTATAGCTGGAAGCACCACTCGGCAAAAGCCGCCGCCCGGGCGTCATGACCGCCGCCGGTGCTGGAGGTGAGGACAAGGATGCGGATCTTGGACATGCTTAGAGATCGAAATAGCGCGCCTGAATGCGGCGTTTGAGCGCCAGTGAACCGAAGCGGGCGAGCAGCGGGGCCATCACGGCCTGGAAAAACCGTCCGCAACGCACCGTGCCGCTGCGGCGACGCAGCAGGGCCCGGCGCAGGCACCGGGCCGCGTGCCCGGGCCGGGGGCCGGTCAGCATCAGGCGGCCAAAGGCCGCCCAGGCGCGGTCCATCGCCGGCGACGCCGGACCCGGCGGCCGCCGCACCGAACCCTCGAAATCCGTCCGGTAATCGCCGGGGCGCACGTCCAGGATGACGACGCCCGTGCCGGCCGTCTCCATCATGAGGCTCTCGTTCAGCGCGGTGAGCCCGGCCTTGCACATGTTGTAGGCGCTCTGAAAGGGCAGCGGGAACTCCGCCGCCAGCGAGGAAATGTTGACGAGGGCGCCGCGGCCGCGCGGACGCATCTCCCGGACCGCCACCTGGGCGAGCCGGGCGGTGCTGACCAGCATCACTTCGATCTGCTCCCGCCACACGGCGAAGTCCGTGGCCGCAAAGTCGCCAAACACCCCGTAGCCCGCGTTATTGATCACGAGGTCGAAGCCGCCCGCGGCGGCCGACGCTTGGCGAAACACCGTCTCCGCCTGCGCCCCGTCGCGCAGTTCCAGGGCCACGGGCGTGAAGCCGGCGAGCCCGGCCAGCGGGGCGAGCCGGGCCGTGTCCCGCGCCGTGCCCCAGACCAGCACACCGTCGGCCAGCAGCATTTCCGCGAAAGCCCGGCCCAGGCCGGTGCTCGCCCCGGTGACAAACGCGGTGCGGTAGTAGGCGGCGAGGCGCGGTGCTGGCACGTTAGCCGGCCCGTCGGAAGACGAGCGATACGTTGGCGCCGCCAAAACCGCTGCTGTTGTTCAGCACGACCTGCGGCTGGGCCGGCAGCGTGGAACGGATGATGTTGAGCCCGTCGCACTCGGGATCGGGCCGCGTGATGTGCGCCGAGCCGGGCATGAAACCCTCCCGGATGGCCAGGGCGCAGAACGCGCTCTCCATCGCCCCCGCGAGGGAAAGCCCGTGGCCGGTCAGCGCCTTCGTGCTGCTGATGGCGGGCCGGGCCGCCGGGATGCGGAAAATCTTCTTCATCGCCCGCAGCTCGGAAACATCCCCGATCGGCGTGGAAGTCGCATGCGCGTTGATGTAGTCCACCTCCTCCGGCGCGGTGCCGCTGCTGCGCAGCGCGAGTTCGATGGCGGCCTGCAGGCCCAGCCCCTCGGGATGGGAGATGGCCACGTTGTGGCCGTCCGAGGCCTGGCCCCAGCCGGTGAACTCGCAATAGACCCTGGCGCCGCGGCGCGCCACTTCGTCCTCCGTCTCCAGCACGAGCACGACCGCGCCGCCGGTGCCGACGAAACCGTCGCGCGCCGCGTCAAACGGCCGCGAGGCCAGCGCCGGATCCCTTTGCAGCGAAAGCGCGCGCATCCCGGCGAAGGGCAAAATGCTGTCCACGTTGCCGTCCTCCGCCCCCACGACGAACATGCGCTTCTGCCGGCCCAGCACGAGATCGTCGTAGGCGTAGCCCAGGGCGTGCGAGGACGACGCGCACGCGGAGGAAAAGCCGCACGACGAGCCCTTGATCCTGAAGTGGGCCACGAGGTTGAAATTCACCGTGCCCGAGATCGAGGCCACGATGCCGAGGGGCGAGCAGCGCATGACGCCCTGGGTGTGCATGCGGTGGAGCATGTAGCCCATGAGCTGCGGCGAGCCGCCGGACGCCGCGTACAGGCCGGTGTGCGGGTTGGACCAGTCGGCCTCGGTGAGGCGGGCGTCCTCGATCGCCTGCTGCATCGCGCACCAGGCAAAAACCCCGTGCGGGGCCATGCCGCGCAGGATCTCGCGCTTGATGGTGTAGCGGGCGGGGAACTTCCAGTCCTCGGGATCGTTCGAGTCGATTTGAAAATCCTTCACCGGCGCCGCCACCTTCACCGGGATCTCCGGTTTCTGGAACGGCGGGTAGAGTTCCATCCCGTGCCGCAGTTCGCGCAGGCTGGCCGAGACGGTGGCCGCATCATTGCCAATGCTGGTGATGAAACCGATTCCGGTGATAAAAACTCTGGGCATGCGGAGTGAAGGATTTGATGGCGGCGCGCTGACTGGCGGCGCGGATATTAATGCGGCGAAGCACCCGCCAGCGAAGGGGTTTCAGCTCGTGCGGTCAACGCGGGACACGCGAATTGTGCACGGCCTCCCGAGAGGATGGAGCACCGGCCGGCGGACGCGGACACTCAGGCACTGGCCGCCACGCGCAGGGTGGTCGGCTGGGCGGCCTCGCCATTGACCGGCTGGCCGGCCTGGGCGGCGCCATTCACGGCGGCCGGCTGCGCCGGCACTTCCATGAAGCCGAAAGTCAAGGTGATCTCCTCGGCGATGACGGCCTTTTCCTGGCCTACGCGAATGGCACCCTCGAAGGTGGCGAGCGGCATCTTCATGCGCTTCGGCTTGATGGACAGCGTGAGAATGTCGCCGGGCTTGCACACGCGGTGGGCGCGGACGCCTTCGCAACCCGTGAAGAAGATCATCTGCGGATTGACCGCCTTGCCCGGTTCGGGCGTGAGGCCTTCCAGGAGGAAAAGCACGGCGAGCTGGCCGAGGGCCTCGAGCATGATCGAGGCGGGCATCACCGGATTGTCCTTGAAGTGACCCTGCAGGAAAAACTCCTGGCCGGAAATCTTGTACTTGGCATTGGCACCGCTGGAACTCACCGAAGCCTCGTTGAGGAAGAGGAAGGGAGGCTGGACCGGCATCGTCGCCGCGATGTGCTCGATGGGCAGGAATTTCGTCGGCTTGGGCAGCGGCAGGCCGCGCACCTTGCAATCAATGAAGGTCTTGACGTCGCCGACCGTGCGGAGATTGCGCAGCTCGTCATTGTTGATGGACATCTGGAGCACATCCTCCACCAGAATAACGATTTCCATCATCGTCAGGGAATCGATGCCAAGGTCCTCGATGAGGCGGAGATCATCGTCCGCATCCTTGAGCTTGGTCCGCAGATCCGGCTCCACAAAACGCTCGATTACGCCGATGACGACTGCCGGTAAATGCTCGGGGTTGCCCGTCTTACGAAACTGGATGGCGGCCTCGAAAGTGGAAGGCGAACAACGCTTCAGGGATTCACGCAGAGCGGCCTCGTCTTCCGGCGCCACCGGCTTGGTAATGAAGGGAAATGGCTTGTTGCTGCCCTGATTGGAGTGAACTGCGTCTGGCATTGTCTGGTTCTTGTAATGTTACGGTGCGGAGGGATGCAAACCCAATTCTCGGCGGTCTTGGGCCCAGTGATGGTCAGCCGTAACCCGCGTATGTTCCAACTGCGCCCAAGCCGCGCTTGCCAGCCCCGATCCGCGGCCCAACTCTCGCTTTCCGCGCCCGCGCCTCGCGTCGCGCTTTCCGTCTGCGCATGAGTGAAACGCCCATTCATATCCTCACCCACGAATTTCACCCCCAACGGGGCGGCATCGCGACGGTAACGGAGGAAATCGCCCGGGCGGCCGCCGGACTGGGCGCGAAGGTTGAAGTCTGGGCGCCGGCCGCCCCCGCCGGCGCCATCGAAAAGGACTGGCCCTTCCACCTGCGCCGGCTGCCGTTGCGGGGCACCCATAATTTTCGCTGCCTGGTGGTGATGGCGCGCGCGTTGATTCGCGACCGCCGCCGGTTGCGGCACGCGACGGTGTGGCTGGCCGAGCCCGGCCCCATGCTCACGCTGATGGTGCTGCAATGGCTGCGGGCCTTCCGTCCCTCGCGCCTGATGCTGACCTTTCACGGTTCGGAAATCCTGCGGTTTCATCGCAACCCGGTCACGCGCGTACTCACCCGGCGACTCATCCGCCACGCCACGCGCGTCAGCACCCTCACCCATTTCACCCGCGACCTGCTCTGCCAGCGCTTCCCCGAGGCCGCCCCGAAATTCTGCCTCACGCCCGGCGCCCTCCGGACCGGTTTCGCCACCGCCGCCGCGGCCACGCCCCGGCCGGCCGCGGGCCGGATCGGCATCCTCACGGTCGGCCGGCTCCACCCGCGCAAGGGCCAGCTCGAAACCCTGCAGGCGTTGTGCGCCCTCTCCGCCGAACAGCGGGCGAAAATCGAATACTGGATCGCCGGCAGCGACCCGCGCGGCGGTTACGAGAAAAAACTCCGGGCCGCCGCCGCCCGGGCGGATTTTCCCGTGAAGTTTCTCGGCAGCCTCACCGATGACCGGCTCGCTGAAAAATACCGCCAGGCGGAAATCTTCGCGATGACGAGCATCAACCATGGCCTCAGTGTCGAAGGATTCGGCCTCGTTTACCTCGAGGCCGCCGCCCATGGCCTGCCCGTGGTCGCCCATGCCGTGGGCGGGGTCGGTGAGGCGGTGATCGATGGCACGACGGGACTGCTGGTTCCCCCGGATCAGCCCACCGCCCTGACCGCCGCCCTGGCCCGGCTCATCGATGACGTCGCGCTCCGCCACCGGCTCGGCGACGCCGGCCGCACCTGGTCGCGCCGGCACCACTGGCGCGAATCCGCCCGCCTGCTCTTCGATCTTCCCGTCCACCAACCATGATCACATCCCGCACCCAGGTCACCGTCCGCTACGCCGAGACCGACATGATGGGCATCGTCTATCACGGCAGCTACCTGCCGTGGTTCGAACTCGGCCGCACCAATCTGCTCAAGGAACAGGGCATCCACTACCGCCAGCTGGAGGAGGCAGGCTACCGGCTGCCCGTGCTCGAGGCCGCGTTGAAGTACCACCGGCCGGCCGTCTACGACGACACCGTCACGGTTGTCACGACGCTTCGGGAAAAACCCGTCCTGCGCATCCGGCTCGAGTACGAAATTTACCGGGACGAAGAACTGCTGGTGACCGGCCACACCCTGCACGCCTTCATTGACCGCACCGGCAAACCCGTGCGCCCGCCGGCGAGTTTCACGAAGCGGATGAACGAGCTGTTCAAGGGGTGAGGGCTCGTTCGTCATCTTTCTCTTTCCTCTTTATCTTTCTCTTTCGTCAGAATGGACGGCTGGCGATCGCCACAGGCCGGATGGACCCTGACGAAAGAGAAAGATAAAGAGGAAAGAGAAAGACTCAGGCCTCGCCCTGGTACTCCATCATCACTGCCGCATCCGCCTCCGAGTTGCGGGCATCGTTCAGCATCCGCGTCGCCCTCTCCCCCGCCAGCCGCCGCACGGCCCACACCGCATGCGCCCGCACCACCGGCAGCGGATGCTCCGCCAGCCGGACCAGCGCCGGCAGCAGGTCCGGCCCGCCCGAGTTGCCCGCCACGACGCACGCGTTGCGCAGGAGGCCCGCGAGTTTCAAGCGCTTGATCGCGGTCTTGCGGAAAATTGTCGCAAAACTCTCCGGCGTCAGTGCCAGCAGATCCGCCAGCGTGAGCTGCGGCAGCTCGAAGCGCGCCGCGAGCAGCAGGCGCCGGCCCTCCTGCGCGAAACGGTTCCACGGGCACACCTCGAGGCATACGTCGCAGCCGTAGATGTGCCGGCCGATGCCGGCCCGCATTTCCCGCGGAATGACGCCCTTGTGCTCAATCGTCAGATACGAAATGCAGCGGCGCGAGTCCACCACCCCGGGCGCGGCAAAGGCCTGCGTCGGGCAGGCGTCGAGACAGCGCGTGCACTTGCCGCAGAGCAGACCCGGATCGGCAAAACCGCTTTGCTGCCGCCGCACCGGCGCATCGGGCGCGAGTTCTAGCCGCGTCAGGATGGAGGCCAGAAACAGCCAGTTGCCGTGCCGGCGCGAAATCAGCATCGCATTCTTGCCGGCAAAGCCGAGGCCCGCCTTCGCCGCCCAGCCGCGCTCCAGCACCGGCCCCGTGTCCACGTAGTAGCGGTAGTCCTCGCCCGTCACTCCGTAGAGTTCCTCCAGCACGCGTCCCGCCGCCACCAGGGCCGGTTTCATCGTGTCGTGGTAATCCTCGTGGAGCGCATAACGCGCCCACACCGGCCCGTCCTGCCGGAGGACGCCGGGCCAGTAATTCACGCCGAGCATGATGACGGAGCGCGCCCCGGGCAGCACCAGTCCCGGGTCCAGGCGCTTTTCCGCCGTGCGCTCCATCCAGGCCATGTCCGCGTGGCGGCCGGCGGCGAGCCAGTCCCGCAGCGGGGCAGGCGACACCGGCCCGACCTGCGCCACGCGCATGTCGTCAAACCCGAGTTCCGCCAGCCGCCGGCGCAATGCCTCCCGCCGCGGGTCCATCGTCAGGGGCCGGGGCGGGCCCGGGCAAAATCCTGCGACTCCCGCCGCCAGACGCGCAGCACATGCGCGACGACTTCACCCAGGGCTCGGCCGTCGGTGAGGATGACCGTGCCGGCGTTGCGATAGACCGGTTCCCGGGCGGCATACAGCGTGCGGATGCGCTCCGCGGGGTCCTCGACGTTCAGCAGCGGGCGGTGCTTGTGCCGGCCGGTCCGCTCCAGCACGGTCTCAAGCGAGGCATGCAGGCAGACGACGACGCCCCGGGCGCGCAGCATGTCCGCCAGACCCGGCTGCACCACGAGCCCGCCGCCGCAGGCGACGACGGCCCGCTCGGTCGGATGGCCGCTTTCGACAAAGGTCCGCTCCATGATCCGGAACGCCGGCTCGCCGTCCTTGGCAAAAATATCCCCGATGGACCGTCCCTGTTGCTGCTCGATTTCGTAATCGCTGTCGTACAGCCGGAAGCCCAGCCGCTGCGCCACGGTCCGGCCGACGGTGCTCTTGCCGGTGCCCATGAAGCCCACGAGGTAGAGGTTGACGTCGGTGGCGTTCATGGGTGTGCGCCACAGGCAACGCCCTCGCCCCTCCTTGCCAAACACGAAAACACCTTGGCCGCCTGCGGGCTTGCTTGTTCAACTGCGTCCATGTCCGTCCCACCGAGCGCCGATTACACCTTCGCCAGCGACAACACCGCCGGGATCTGTCCCGAGGCCATGGCCGCGCTTGCCGCCGCCAATGCCGGCCGCTCCCCCGGCTACGGTGACGACGCGTGGACCGCCGGGGCGCGCGCGGAGGTGCGGAAGGCCTTTGCAACGGACTGCGAGGTTTTCTTCGTCTTCAACGGCACCGCCGCCAACGCCCTCGCGCTCGCGGCCCTCTGCCGCAGCTACCAGGGCATCCTGTGCCACCAGGCCGCGCACCTCGAGGTGGATGAATGCGGTGCGCCCGAATTTTTCACGGGCGGCTCCAAGGTGGTGCCGCTGGCGGGCGCCAACTGCAAACTCACCCCGGCCGCCGTCGAGGAGGCGGTCGGCCGCGGCCACGGTGTGCACTATCCGCACCCGGGCGCGCTCTCGATCACCCAGGCCACGGAATTCGGCACGCTCTACCAGCCCGGTGAAATCCGCGCCCTCAGTGCCGTGGCGCGCCGGCACGGGCTGGCCCTGCACATGGATGGCGCGCGCTTCGCCAACGCCGCCGCGGCCCTGGCGCCGCAGGGCGTGAGCCCCGCCGACCTGAGCTGGCGCGCGGGCGTGGACGTGCTGAGCTTCGGCGGCACCAAGAACGGCATGCTCACCACCGAGGCCGTCGTGTTCTTCAACCACGAACTCGCCCGCGATTTCGCGTACCGGGTGAAGCAGTCCGGCCAGCTCGCGTCGAAAATGCGCTATGCCGCCGCCCAGTGGACCGCCCTGCTCCGCGACGGCGCCTGGCTCCGCCACGCCGCCCATGCCAATGCCATGGCCCGGCGCCTCGCCGACGGCCTCGAGGGCCTGCCCGGCGTGCGGCAGCTCTTCCCGGTCGAAGCCAACGGGGTATTCGTTGACCTCACGCCGGCCCTCGTCGCCGGCCTGACCGCGCGCGGCTGGCAGTTCTACAAATTTGTCGGCGAACACGGCTACCGCTTCATGGGCAGCTGGGCCACGACCACGGAACAGGTCGACGCCCTGCTCGCCGACGCCCGCGCCCTGGCGCAGGGGTGAGGGCCGCCTGGATTGGGCAGGAGCCTGCTTGCAGGCGATTGGCTTGGCTGGGAGCGCGACCGCCCTCGGTCGCAATCATTCGCAGGCACATCAATTTCCGCCTGCCGCAATCCATCGCCTGCAAGCAGGCTCCTACCTCGTGCATGTTTCAAAAAAAGATGCGCAACAGGTCTCGGTCCCGACCCATGCCCACAAAAAACCCCCGCCCTTGGGGAGCGGGGGTTGAAATCGGAAACAGGATGCTGGTCGCTTACTTCGCGGCCGGCGCCGGGGCCGGGGCTTCCGCGGGAGCGGCGGGGGCCGGGGTCGGCTTGAAATCGATCAGTTCGACGTCGAAGATCAGCGCCGCACCGGGCGGGATCTCGCCGGCGCCTTCGTCACCGTAGGCGAGGTGGGCCGGGATGTAGAGCTTGGCCTTGCCGCCCTTGCTCATCTCCTGGACACCCTCGGTCCAGCCGGGAATGACCTTGTCGAGGGGGATTTCCATCGGCTGCCCGCGGGAGGCGGTCGTGTCGAAGACCGCGCCGTTCAGCAGCGTGCCGGTGTAGTTGATCGTGACCGTGTCCGTGGCCTTCGGGCTCGGGCCCGTGCCGGCCTGCGTGATCTCACAGACCAGGCCGCTGGGCAGCACCTTCACGCCGGGCTTGGACTTCAGTTCGGCAAAGAACTTTTCCGCCTCGGCCTGGTTCTGCTGCTTGAGGCGGGCAAAGGCCGCTTCCTGGCGCTTCATGATGAATTCGTTCATCGCCGGTCCGATCTTGCCGAGGTCGTAGGGGGCGTCCTTGCCCTCCGCAGCGCCGGACACACCCTTCACAAACTCCCGGATCTGCTCCGGGGAGAACTTCAGCTCGTGCACGCCGATGCGGCCGGCCACGAACCAGCCGAAAGTCTCGATGATCTGGGCCTCCGTGAAGGTGGGCGCCGGGGCGGCGGGCGCGGCGGCGGCGGGGGCCGGAGTCGCTGCAGCCGGGGCGGCGGCGGGTGCGGGAGCGTCGGCTTTGCCGGGGATATTCAATTTAACTTCCTGGGCCGAGGCCGCGGAGGCGGCACCGAGCGCGAGCAGGCCGATGGCGAGGGTCGTGTTCAATTTCATGCTTTGAGGTTGGAGAGGCTTGGTCACTGCGGCGCGGGTTTTGTGCCGCAAAGTTTCGGATGTGCCAGCCGGTCCGCGCGAATGCAACTCATTACTCCCCGCTTGTGTCTAAGACGCACGGCAGCCACCTTTTACCCTTATACTATGATCCCCGACCAATTTTGGACGAGCCAGGACGGCCAGATCCTCAACCTCAAAAACAAGGACGACAACACCGTCGGCCTGACCCTGGCGTTCTGGCCCCGCAACGCGGCCGAATTTGACTTCCTGAAGGTCCATCTTGCCACCCTCAAGTTCACCGAGCGCAGTTCCCTCGCCCGCATCGGCATCGAAATGCTCCTCCATGGCGCCCCGGTGGTGGACGGCAACCGCCTCATCCTGGAAGCCGAGGCCTTCCTCTTCGACCCCAGCTTTCCCAACGCCACCTACTGGAAGAAACTGCTCCGCCCCGGCGCCCCGGTCGGCCGCCTCTTTTACGCCCCCGCCGCCGCCAAGCTCTCCAGCACCGAGATCTGGGCTGCGATCCAGGCCAACGCCCTGAAGCTCCCCAACACCATTTCCATTGATTCGCAGGGCCGGGTCTTCTTCACGCCCCACGCGGTCAACTACACCCTCTCACCCCGGCTGCAGCGCCTCAATTTCGAGCATATCATCAGCGGCTACGCCGGCCGTTCCTTCATCGACAAGGTCCAGGTCCGCCACGACGTCGCCACCCTCGCCATCCCGCCGCACTCCGGCATCCTCACCAGCTGCTCGATGTACCTCAAGGAGCACTACGTCGTGCTCAATCCCGGCGAGGGCAACTTCGGCCTGCACACGAGCGCCATTTTGCTCGATCCGGTCAAGACCTTCGGCACGAACATCATGCTGGAGATCTACAACACCGGCGACCAGCCGGTGGTGAACCCCATGCTCACCGTCGAGGTTTTCCGCGCCCCGCCGTTCGCCGACCCGGAATTCAAGACGCTCCAGAAGAAGCGCCTGCGCCTGCTGACCACCGCCACCGGACTGTTCAAGCGGCTCGACGCCTCCCCGCCGCACGAGACCGGCACGCCGGAGCCCAAGCCAAGATCACCGTGCGCGGCCAGACCGCCCTGATGGAGAACCGCGCCATCTTCGTCCGCGCCAGCGGCGATGAACTGCGCAGGTCATCGAGGGCGCGCCGCCCTGCCTGCGCGGCACGCACCCTCATCCAGGCCCTCGACGCCGCGCCGGCCGACGCCGACACGCTCGTCTGCGGACTTTTCCCCGACCTGCTCGAGCACATCGAGCTCATCACCCGCATCGGCGACCTAAGCTCAAGCGCATCGTCTTCCGCCGCCCCTCGCGCACCCACGGCTTCTTCTTCTCGACCAACGCCCACGCCCGCCTCGACAACTTCGAGGCCATCGGCCTCAGGTCTACTGCTATGACGAGCTCACCAAGGACCTCTACCGCCACGCCTACAAGCAGGGTGCGGCTTCTTCGTCCGCGAGGAGCTCGCCCGCAAGTTCCAGGGAGCGACCATCCTCGCCTTCTACGGCTCCGCCGTCGGGCTGGACCAGGCCGACACCGACCGCATCTCCTCCCTCGTGGACAAGCTCACCGGCTTCCTCGGCGGCAACCTCGGCGTCCTCACCGGCGGCGGCGGCGGCGTCATGCGCCTCGCCACCGACCAGGCCCGCGGCAAGGGCGCCCTCACCGGCGCCTGCTTCCTGGAACTCGAGGCCCAGCCGCCGGAGCTCGGCGTGGATTTCTTCAACACGTTCCAGGAGACCTCGCGGCACTTCCGCCAGAAATGGTTCGAGGTCGCGGATTTCTGCATCTTCAACGTCGGCGGCGTCGGCACCCTCGAGGAGGTCGGTATCGAGATGTGCAACCTCAAGCTCGGCATCCGTCCGCGCGTGCCCTACATCTTTTTCAACGCCAAGTTCTGGGGCGACCTCCGCCGGCAGGTGAACCAGATGATCCGCGACAAGCGCGCCCCTGCCTGGATGGCCGACTATATGCTTTTCACCGACGACCCCGACGAGGTCGTGAAGTTCTACCGCCGCAAGCTGCAGGTCCTGTAACGGCCGCCACTAACGGGAGCCGGTCTGCGCGATGTACGCGTCAACCAGCTCCTCCGTGACCACAAATTTCCAGCCTTCCGCCGTACGCTGAAACTGGGTGCGGTCCCGGGAGGTGCCGCGCAGGCGAAGCATGGCACGATCCTCGCCGATGGTTTCGATCCCAGCCACATCCAGGATGTCGGCATTGGGAAACGGGCGCGACATGCCATGATACGTGAGCATCGACGCCGCCAGGTCGTCCACCGACTTCCATTGCGTGGGATTATCCTTCAGCACCGCGGCGAGGTAAACCTCGAGCTTCCGCCGGGCCGGTTCGTCAAAATAGATCATCCGGCCCACGGTTTCGGCATCACCCCGGTCGCAGGCCCACGCCAGGGTTTGCAGGGCCGCACGGGGCGAGGCCTGTCCTTCGTTGCGGTAATTTTCCACGGGGCCCCCGCCGGGCGCGGGCAATGGGTTCGCCCGCGGCACGGCTGCCTCCCCGGCCACCGCCGCAGCCGGTGCCGCGGCCGGCTTCCGGGTTTGCCAGCGCTGGTTGAGCTGCACGCGCATCGCGTTGTTTTGGCGGCGGAGGCTCGCGGCTTCCCGCCCCCGCTGGTGCTGGAGGTAGTACAGGCCGCCCGCGGTGGCCGCCACCGACACCAGCGCGACGATCAGGGAGGATTTCAATGGCGACATGACAAAATGGGGCCAGGGGTTGCTTTACGGTTGGACCAACTTCGCGAGTGTCTCGCTGTTGAGGATGCCGGGGAGACCTTTCACCCCTCCCTCGGGCAGCACGTATTTCCAGCCCTCGTCCGTCAGCTGATATTCGTGGAAATTCCGGCTGCTGCCGGCCCGCCGCGAGGCGACCCGGCCCGGGCTGAGTTCGACCTCGGACATGAATTTGGCGATCATGTCGGCGCCCGGTGGCGGCGCCTCGAGGGTCGAGGCGGCCAGCAGCAGGCCGTAGAAGGCCTCGACCGTGGGATACTGCGTGCGAATCGCCTCGGGCATGGTGTCGAGCACCGCCTGGGCTTTTTCGCGGACTCCGGGGTCGAAAGTGACTATTTTGCCCAGTTCGTCGGGATCACTGATGTCGCAGGCCCACGCAAAGGTCAGCACGGCATCGTGCGCGGTCGCGTTGCCATGGTAACGATGACCGCGGGCCGTGACCTCCGTCCGCGCGGAGGGCGCGGTTCCCTGGGTGCCCGCCGGGGCGGCGTCGGGACGGCCGGCCTGCCTTTGTCCCATCGCCCGGGCGATCGCGCTGGCTTGAGCCGCGTATTCGTCGGCCACGGCCGCGATCGCGGCGGCGCTCGCGCCGGTCGCGGCCGCCGCGGTGAGACGGGAGTTTTCCTGCCGCAACGCGGCCAGTTGCCCCGCGCTGACCCCGGGGGCTAAGGTCATCCAGACGGTGGTCGTCAGGACGGCGGCGGCGACGGCGCTGAGGATGGGAACGGTGAGTTTGCTCATAAAAAGAATCGAGGCCGCACCCGCGGCCAGCCCGGTCGGGGCGGCCGCGATCGCCGCGGTCGTGACCGCCGGCGCCAATCCCGCCGGCGCGGCCACCAGGGGCTGGTTGGCCAGCAGGAGCCCGAGGGCCGACGTCGTGGAGGTGACGCCCCGCTGGCCGAGGAATTTGCGCAGCTGGTCGAGCGCCCGCCCGGTGCGCTTGCGGGCCGCGGCCTCGGACAGATTCATTCTCGCCCCGGCCTCGGCAAAGGTGAGACCGTTGAAATAGTGCAGCAGCATGAGCTCGCGGTCGCGGTCCCTGAGCCGGTCCATGGCGGCATCAAGCACGGGGCGGAGTTGCTCCCAATCGACCGTGGACCCGGGAGGAGGAGAGGCGTCAGTCATGGCCGTGAGGGTTTGCGCGAGTTTTTGCCGGCGGAGTTCGGCGCGCGCCGCATCAATCGCGGCGTAGCGCGTGCTGCGGTAAAGCCATCCGACCAGAATCGGATGATGCGCCAGGACGGCCGCCTTGCGCGAGAGATCGCAGAACACCTTCTGCGCGATTTCCTCCGCCACATGCGTCCGGCCGCCGGTTCGCCGCAGGGCGGCGGCGAAGACCAGATCGAGGTGCCGGCGCACCAGCTCGGCAAAGGCCTGCTCATCCTGTTCCATGGCGTAGCGACGGAGTAATGCGGCGTCGGTTGACATACTGTTTCACCCTATAACCGCCCGACCGGCCAAAAGCGGACAAAAAATATGCGAGGGACGGCGCTCCCTTGCTCCCGCGGAAACCAACCGGCCCCCGCAATCGCATTGACCCATTGCAGCCATCATCCACCGATCATCCGGAGCGTCCCTGTTTCAATCGAACCAATGAAAACAATCGGCAGACTCAAGATCGGCATCGTCGGCTGCGGCGGGATCAGCCGCGCGCACGCCCAGGCGTACCGGACGGCGGGCGCCCCAATCGCCCTCGTTTACGACGTGGACCGCGCGGCCGCGGCTGCGCTCGCGCAGGAGGTCGGCGCACAAGTCGCCGATTCGCTGCGGGCCATGGCGCAACCGGGCGCGCTGGACGCCGTCAGCATCTGCACGCCGCCCGCCTTTCACCTGGAGCATTGCCTGCCCTTCGTGCGGGCGGGCATCCCCGTGCTCTGCGAGAAGCCGCTTGAAATCAGCGTGCCGCGCGCCCAGCGCCTCGCGGCCGGGGTGAAGAAAAAGCGGGGGCTCTTCATGACGGCCTATTGCCATCGCTTCCACCCGCCGATCATCGAGGCCAAGAAGCTGATCGCCAGCGGCAGGCTCGGCCGGCCGCTCTTCTTCCGCAACATGTTCGCGGGCAAGTTCGTCCTCCGGGGCAACCACCGCGCCAACCCGAAACTCTCCGGTGGCGGCTGCGTGGCCGACAATGCCGCCCACGCCGTGGACATCTTCCGCTTCCTCGTGGGCGACGTCGCCGCCGTCCAGGCGCAGGTGGCCAACCTCGCGCAGCAGGCGGCCGTCGAGGATTTCGGCCTGCTGTTCCTCCGCGGGAAAAAGGGCTGCGTCGGCGAAATCGCCTGCTGCTACTCCACCCCGGTGGCGACGAACTACGTCGAGGTGCTCTGCGAAAAAGGCACCGTCACCGTGAACTACTGGATCCCGGGCCGGCCCGACATCGCGTACCGCATCGAGGGCGAGAAAGAGGAACGCACCATCGACGTGAGCAAGGCGCCGGACCGCTTCATCGCCGAGATCGCGCATTTCCTCGACTGCGTGCGCACCGGAGCCAAGCCGGCGGTCACGGTTGCCGACGGCCTTGCGAGCGCCGAGGTGATCGCCGCCGCCTACGCCTCGGCCAGGACGGGCCGGCTCGTTCGCCTCCCCTGATCGGGATGACCTGAAGGCACCCGCCCAATCTACGCACCTATGCGTATGGGCGGGCCGGAGCCGCGGGTTTAAGCTGCCGGGGCATGCACGCCATCCGCTTTCCCGCCCTCCTGGGCGCAATTGCGCTCCTCGGCCTCGCCGCACCGCTCGCAGCGCAGACCACCTACCGCGTCACCGGCACGGTGAGCGTCGTCGGCAGCAACCTCGGCACCAGCGTGGCTTTCGGCGACTCGTTCCAGATGGACATGGTCTTCGACGAAACCCAGAGCCCATGGAGCAGCTCCGGCACCCTGGCCCTGTACAAACTCCAGTTCTCCACACTGGTCATCGAGTCCACCGGTGCCGGCACGCTGACCTGGTCGCGGGAGGACCCGGCGGGCGACAACATCAACCACGGTTTTTCGGTGGAAAACAGCGCCTCGCGGGATGCGCTGACGCTCAACGGATATTTCACCGGTCCCGCGCTGAACGGCAAGGCCGTGAGCGGATACGTCTTTACCTTCATCGACACCACCAAGGCGGCCTTTGCCGGCACGGCGATTCCCTTCGACCTGACTACCGGCACTTTCAACAGCCAGCTGCTCGATCTGCGCTTCGACGGCTTCGTCCCGGGCCAGGACATCATCAATTTCACCGCCACCTCCTTCCAGGTGAACCCCTCCGCCGTGCCCGAACCGTCGACCTACGCCACCCTCGCCGGACTTGCCATGCTCGGTTTTGTCGTGATCACCCGCCGTCGGCGGTCGTAGCCGCGAACGAGCGCGAGTGGAACCAACGTTGCGCGAGCCGCAACTCCACTCGCTCACGCTCGCAGCTACCTGGGCTCACATTCGGCGTTCGGCGTTCAACGTTCAGCGTTGAATGATGGAAGTTGAAAGCGCGGTTTTCCGCGTTCATGCGTGTGAACCGTGGCATCCACACTTCCCTCTTCCGTCCTCGTCGTCGGCGGCGGCGGTCGCGAGCACACGCTCGTCCGCTCGCTGCTCGCCTCACCCGCCCGCCCCCGCGTCATCTGCGCCCCGGGCAACGCCGGCATCGCGCAGGATGCGACCTGTTTCCCGATTGCGGCCGATGACATCACGGGCCTCGTCGCCCTCGCCCGGCGTGAAAAGGCGGAATTCGTTGTGGTCGGACCCGAGGTGCCACTCGCCCTCGGCCTCGCCGATCAGCTCATCGATGCCGGCATTCCGGTCTACGGCCCCAAGGCCGCCGGGGCCCGGCTCGAAGCGTCGAAGATTTTCACCAAGGAAATCCTGCTGAAGTATAAAATCCCCACGGCCGCGGCGGGTATTTTCAGCGAGGTGGAACCCGCCCTCGCCTACGTCCGCTCGCGCGGCGCGCCGATCGTGATCAAGGCCGACGGCCTGGCGGCCGGCAAGGGCGTGGTCGTCGCCCTGACCCTGGCCGAGGCCGAAACCGCAATCCGCGAGATGCTCGGCGGCCGCTTCGGCGCCAGCAGCCGGCAGATCCTCATCGAGGACTGCCTCACCGGCGAGGAGACCTCGATCCTCGTCGTGGTCTCCGGGCGCGATTACGTGATCCTGCCAACTTCGCAGGACCACAAGCGCATCGGCGACGGCGACACCGGACCCAACACCGGCGGCATGGGCACCTACTCGCCCGCCGAGGTCGTCACCCCCGCCCTGCTGGCCCGCATCGAAAACGAGATCGTGCGCCCGTCCGTGAACGCGATCGCCGGCGAGGGACTCGACTACTGCGGCACGCTCTTCATCGGCATCATGCTCACGCCCACGGGTCCGAGCGTGATCGAGTACAACGCCCGCTTCGGCGATCCCGAGACGCAGGTCGTCCTGCCGCGGCTCGACTCCGATCTCCTCGCCCTGCTCTGGGCCGCCGCGCAGCGCCAGCTCGACGGATTTGCGCTGAAGGTGAAGCCCACCCATGCGCTCTGCGTCGTCGTCGCCGCCCGGGGTTATCCGGACAAATTCGCCAAGGGCGACGTCATCACGCTGCCCCCGACCCTGCCGGCCTCCGTCACGGTCTACCACGCCGGCACCTCGCTCAACGCCGCCGGCCAGATCGTGACCAACGGCGGCCGCGTGCTCGGGGTCACTGCGCTGGGCTCCACCTTGCGCCAGGCGGCCGATGCGGCGTATGCGGCCTGTGACGCGATCCAGTGCACGACAAAATACTACCGCCGCGACATCGGGGCGAAACAGTTGAACCGGGCCAAGCCATGAGCACGACCATGATTCGGGTAGGGCCCGGCCTATTCAGCCGCCTGGCTGCGACCTTACTTCTCTGCCTCGCCTTCACCGGCAGCGCCACCGCCGCACCGATCACGCACGACCTCGGCCAGGGTCTCACCTATGTCCACGTGGCCGGCCTCCCCGCGGATCTGCCCGGACAAAAGGACCTCCGCGCCTGTGTGCTGGACCTGCGTTACACCCGAGGGGACGACACCGCGGCGGCCGCCCTCGCCGCCTGGCTCAAATTCCACGCTTCCGCCCGCACCCCGGTCTATGTGCTCGCGAACGCCGACAC
This sequence comes from Opitutaceae bacterium, assembly GCA_016715765.1. GTDB lineage: Bacteria > Verrucomicrobiota > Verrucomicrobiia > Opitutales > Opitutaceae > UBA2377. Next base: position 36,192 of record JADJZJ010000002.1, on the reverse strand, counting down.
CGCGACACCCCTCCTCGCAATTCTAACCCCGGACCGACTGCCCGCCGGCACCCTCACCATCGGGCGGCCTGGCGGTGGTTTTACACCGGACATCGCCGTCCAGTCTGACGCCGCCGCGGAACGCCGCGCCTTTAATGCTCTGGCCAGTGGCGCCCAGCCCGCCAGTCTGCTGCAGGAAAACTCCGGCAAAACCCGTTACGACGAAGCCGCGATCGTCCGCCAGCTCGCCGGCGATGAACCCCCGGCCGGGACCGGCCACCCACCGGAAACCGGCTCCGCGGACGAAGCCGTGCCCCCGCCGCTCATCGACCGCACCCTGCAAAGGGCCGTGCACGTGCACCACGGGCTCGCCGCCTTGAAACTGTTCCGGGGCTGACATGACTCCGGCTTTGCATTCACGGGGCTTTCGTGTCCCTTAGGGATTTCCGTCGTATGCCCGCGCCCGGTCACATCCTCGTCGTCTGCACGGCCAATATCTGCCGCAGCCCCATGGCTGCCGGCCTGTTGCAACATGCGCTCGCCGCCCAGCCGGAGCCGTTGCGCTCACTCCCGGTGGTCTCCGCCGGCATCGTCGCCCATACCGGCGATCGGGTTTCGGAAAACTCCGTCATCGCCCTCAAGAAGGCCGGCATTGATATCTCCGGCCACCGCAGCCGGCCGGTCACCCAGGCCATGCTCGACGAAGCGCTGGTCGTGCTGTGCATGACCGAGTCGCACCGCGCCAGCATCCAGCTGCAGGCCGAGGAAGTTCCCGGGCACCTCTACCTGTTCCGCGAATTCCTGCCACCGCCCGCCGCGCGCGAAATTGCCGACCCCTACGGCGGCTCGCTCAAGGCCTACGAGCAGTGCCGCGACGAAATGGTCGAGGCCATCCCCTCGCTGGTCGCCCGCCTAAAGACGCTTGTGCCGGCAAAATAGTCCCGCTCTCCTCTGCCGTACCTCCCGTTTCCATCATGTCCCTCAACGCCACCCCGCTCCAGTCCCTCGATCCCGCCGTCCACGCCATCATTGCCGGCGAGCTCGCGCGCCAGCAAAGCCACATCGAGCTCATCGCCTCGGAGAACTTCACCTACCCGGCCGTCCTCGAGGCCCAGGGCAGCGTGCTCACCAACAAGTACGCCGAGGGTTATCCCGGCAAGCGCTGGTACGGCGGCTGCGAGCAGGTGGACAAGGCCGAGACCCTGGCGATCGAGCGCGCCAAGCAGCTTTTCAACGCCGAGCACGCGAACGTCCAGCCGCACTCCGGCTCGCAGGCGAATTTTGCCGTCTACACCGCCATGCTGCAGCCGGGCGACAAGATCCTCGGCATGAACCTGAGCCACGGCGGCCACCTCACCCACGGCAATCCCGCCAATTTCTCCGGCAAGCTCTACAATTTCTGCCAGTACGGCGTCCGCGAGGACACCGGCCTGATCGACTACGACGAACTCGCGGCGGTCGCGCAGCGGGAAAAGCCGAGGATGATCACGGTCGGCGCCTCCGCCTATTCGCGCATCATCGATTTCGCCCGCATGGGCGAGATCGCCCGTTCGGTCGGCGCCTGGCTGTTCGCCGACATCGCGCACATCGCCGGACTCGTGGCCTCGGGCCACCACCCGTCGCCCTTCCCCCACGCCGACTTTGTCACCACGACCACGCACAAGACCCTCCGCGGCCCGCGCGGCGGTCTCACCATGTGCAAGGCCGCCCACGCGAAGGCCATCGACTCCGCCGTCTTCCCCGGCGGCCAGGGCGGCCCGCTCATGCACATCATCGCCGCCAAGGCCGTGTGCTTCGGCGAATGCCTCAAGCCGGAATTCAAGCTCTACAGCGCCCAGGTCATCGCCAACGCCCGCGCCCTCGCGGCCGCGATGACGGCCCGGGGCCACAAGATCAACTCCGGCGGCACCGACAACCACCTCATGCTGGTGGACCTGCGCGCCAAGTTCCCCGAGCTCACCGGCAAGGTCGCCCAGGAGACCCTCGATCGCGCCAACATCACCTGCAACAAGAACGCGGTGCCCTTCGAGACCCGCTCGCCCTTCCAGGCCTCCGGCATCCGTCTCGGCTCGCCCGCCATGACCACGCGCGGCCTGAAGGAAGCGGAAATGACCGTGATCGCCGGCCTCATTGACGGCGTGCTCTCCGCCATCGGCCAGCCGGACGAGGCCGCGGTCATCGCCGCGACCAGGCAGCAGGTTCTCGCCCTGACCTCCCGTTTCCCGCTGCCGTACAAACCGGCCTGACGGGGTCGGAGCCAGTCGGGTTGCGGCAGGAGCGGCTTTACACCGCGAGGTTGCGTACTCAATCGCGGCGTAAAGCCGCTCCTACAGCCAATCCGCGACGCGGACTGGGCAGCCCATTTCAAGCCGTACCCTGTTGATGGAATCAGGCGGAATGCCTCCCGGCCGGCCCCGCTTTCTCCAGCCTTGCCGTCATAACGGCATCTTTCATGCTCGCGCCACTCCATGTCTTCAATGGCGCGCCCCCCTCATCCCGGCCGCAGTCCCCTCGTTGCCGGGATCGTCGTTTTGGGTGTGGCCGTGTCGTTACTCAGCTACCATTGGCTGCACCAGAGCGACGAGGCCCGGGTCGAGGCCGACTTCATGCGCCGGGCTGACACGCGCAACGCCCTGACGCGCGAAGTCATTGGCAAATTCGATGCGCGCATCTTCGGCCTCCGCCATCTCTTCGTCGCCGATGAAAAGGTCACCCGCGCCGCGTTTGCCGCCGCCGCCCGCGACATTGTCACCCGCTGGCCGGTGATCAGTGCGCTGGAATGGGTTCCGCTCGTGCCGGCCGCGGACCGGGCCGCCGTCGAGGCGGCCGCCACCCGGGAACTGGGCCGGCCCTTCCACTTCACCGCCCGCGGTCCGGACGGCACCCTCGGTCCTGCCCCGGAAGCCGCCGAGCACTTCCCCATCCTCTACGTCGAGCCCTACGCCGGCAACGAGCCGGCGCTCGGCTACGACCTGGCCTTCGGTCCCACCACCGAGCAGCTGGCCAACGCCCGTCGCAACGGGCGCATGGCGGTGAGCCGTCTCGTCAACCTGGTGCAGCAGCAGGACAACGTGCCCGGCGGGGTCGTCTTCATCTGGCCGGTGCACCGCTCCGGTCCCGGCGGCGAACGGGAATTCATCGGCTATGTCCAGGGCGTGTTCCAGCTGCGCACCATGCTGGAGGAATCCTTCAAGCTCCAGCCCGGCCTCTCGCTCGACATGCTCTATTTCGACGCCTACGAGAGCGAGCCGACCAACCGCCTCATGCTCTACCTTTCGGCCGACGGCGAGGTTTCCGAGACGGCCCTGCCCAGCGAGGCCGAGTTGCGCCGGGGGCTCACGCGCGAGAAGAACCTGCCGGTCGGCGACCGGCAGTGGCAGGTGCTCTACCGGGCGAGTCCCGAATGGCTGGAGTCCCAATACAGCCGCGTGCCCTTCTACTACCTGCTGACCTGCCTGGGCATCACCGGACTCTCCGCCGCGCTGGTCTATGTCCTGCAGCGCCGGCACGCGTTCATCGAGTCGCAGGTGACCGAGCGCACCGCCGAGCTCAACGAAAGCCGGCGGCAGCTGGAGAGCCTGGTGCAGGCCCTCCCCGGCATGGCCTACATGTGCCAGTACGACCAGCGCATGACGCCGCTTTATCTCAGTGACGGCGCCCTCCAGCTCACGGGCTGGGCCGCCGGCGATTTCATCACCGGCAAGGTGCAGATGCGCGACCTCATGCATCCCGCCGACCTCGCCCTGGTGCGCGACACCACCCGCGCGGCCCTGCAGGCCCAGCAGCCCTTCGAGGTCGAGTACCGCATCCGCGCCCGGGACGGCACGGAGAAATGGGTGCTTTCCCGGGGCCGGGGCGTGTATGACGAGGAGGGCAAACTGCTGTCCTTCGAGGGCCTCGCCTTTGATATCACCGCCCGCAAGATGGCCGAGACCGGCAAGCTCGCCCTGGAGCGCCGCCTGCTCGAAGGCCAGCGGCTCGAAAGCCTCGGGCTGCTCGCCGGCGGCGTGGCCCACGACTTCAACAATCTGCTCACGAGCATTGTCGGCAATGCCGGCCTCGCCCGGCTCGACCTGCCCGAGGGCTCGCCCGCCGCCCTGCCGCTCTCCCGCATCGAAACGGCCTCCCAGCACGCCGCGGAACTTTGCCAGCAGATGCTCGCCTACGCGGGCAAGGGCCGCACCGCCATCGAGCCGCTGGACCTCAACTCCCTGCTCAGTTCCCTGCTGCCCCTGCTCCAGACCTCCCTCAGCCGCTTCGTCCTGCTGCAGCACCGCCCCGCGCCCGACCTGCCCCGCATCATGGGCGATGCCACGCAACTGCGGCAGATTGCGATGAACCTCATCATCAACGCCTCGGAGGCCATTGGCGACCAGACCGGCGAGATCACCGTCACCACCGCCTTCACCCGCGTGCCCCGCGCCCTCCTCGCCGCCGGCGTCACCGGCACCGACCTGCCCGAGGGCGACTATGTCATCCTGCAGATCAGCGACACCGGCTGCGGCATGGCCCCCGAGACGCTGGCGCGGATCTTCGATCCCTTCTTCACCACCAAGTTCGCCGGGCGCGGACTCGGCCTCTCCGCCATCCTCGGCACGGTGCGCAATCACCACGGCAGTCTCCACGTCAGCAGCACGGTTGGCCGCGGCACCATCTTCCGGGTCATTTTCCCGCCGGCATCCGCCGCCGAGGCGCCTGCTGAAACGGAGACCTGAACCATTAGAGTTGTAGGGCGGAGTCTCAGCCCCCCTGTTGTACATCCGTCTAGCATCCAATCTTTCTCTTTATCTTTCTCTTTCTCGGCTTGGATCGGTGGGCGAACAATTGCGACCGAGGGCCCTCCTTCGCCCGGCCTACGGAGGGCAGGCTGGTCGCGCTTCCAGGCGGGGATCCTCCTTCGATCGGAGGATCGGAATCCCCGCCCTACAAGTAAAGCCGACGGTGCAGCAGCCGTTCCCTAACCCGCGCCCCGCGCCGGGCTAAGGCGGTTCCGCGTCACCACTCCCGTTTGCGCCTTGGCGTCAGCCAAGGAACCTCCTTTTCTGTCCCGCCACACCCGTGTCCAACACCAACGTCACACCTCCGCTCCGCCCGCCCTCCCTGGGTGTGATCTTCCTCACGCTTTACATCGATCTCATCGGGTTCTCCATCATCTTTCCCCTCGGGCCCGACCTGCTGCAGTATTACCTGGAGATCGACGGCCACACCGGTGTCCTCGGCTGGATTCTGGGGCAGACCGATGCGCTGGCCCGGGCGCTTGGCCATGACAGCCACTTCGCCGCCGTGCTCTTCGGCGGCATCATCAGTTCGTTCTTCTCCATCCTGCAGTTCATCTTCGCACCCTTCTGGGGCGCCCTCTCCGACCGCCGCGGCCGGCGCGGCGTGCTCCTGCTCACGGTCGCCGGCACCGCCCTCGGCTACCCTCGTCTGGGTGTGCAGCGGCTCATTCTGGCTCTTCCTGCTTTCGCGCATCGTGACCGGCGCCTTCAGCGGCAACCTCTCCGTCGCCACCGCCGCCGTCGCCGATGTCACCAGCCGCACCGAGCGCTCCCGGGCGATGGGCCTGGTCGGGGCCGCCTTCGGCCTCGGGCTGGTCACCGGGCCCACCCTCGGGGCCATCGCCATCCGCTGGAATCCCCTCGACCATTTTCCCGGCCTGGCCCGCTTCGGCTTCAATCCCTTCTCCGGACCCGCCCTGATCGCGTTCGTGCTCTGCGTCGTCAACTTCGTCTGGATCTACCGGCGCTTCGGCGAAACCCTCTCCGTCGCCGCCCGCGCCGAATCGCGCGATCCGCGCATCCGCAATCCCCTCACCGCCATCCTCGGGCTGAGCGATCCCGCCGTGCGCCAGGCCAACATCGTGGCCTTCATCTACTCGGTGGCCTTCGTGACGATGGAAACCGCGCTGACCTTCCTCGCCGCCGAACGCTTCGGCTACACCGCCCGCCAGAACGGCCTGCTGCTCGCCTACCTCGGCCTGTGCGCCATCGTCACCCAAGGGTACATTGTCCGCCGGCTGCTGCTGCGGGTGGACGAGGTTCGCATCCTGGCCGCCGGTCTCGCCGCCTCCTGCGTCGGCCTGGTGGTCATCGCCTTTGCGGGCGCCCCCTGGCTGCTCTATGTCGGCCTGGCCGCCCTCGCCCTCGGCTCCGGCCTGGTCAACCCCGCCTCCACCGGCCTGATCTCGCTTTACAGTCCGGCCGCCGACCAGGGCCGGGTCCTCGGCATTTTCCGCTCCCTCGGTTCGCTCTCGCGCGCCATCACGCCGGTCATCGCCGGCGCGGTATTCTGGATCTGGGGCTCGGCCACGGTCTTCATCCTTGGCGCCATCCTCGCCGCCATCGCCGGCCTGTTCAGTCTGCGTCTGCCCAAACCAGTCAAATGACCACGCGGTCCGTCCTCGCCCTGCTCTGCGCCGCCGCGCTGCTGCTCGGTGGGTGCGTGACTTTCCGGCGCGAGGCCCCGCGCCCGGGCCGCACCACGCTCGACGCGCCCCTGGTGGTGGTGCCGGCCGTTGCCCTCGGCAATTTCCTGCTCGTCGAGACCAAGTGGGACCGCCAGGGCCCGTATCGCTTCCTCGTGGACACCGGTTCCTCCGCCACGATCGTCACGCCCGAGCTCGCCCGCCGGTATCGCGCCAAAAACCCGCCGCCGGAAACCATGCCCCAGGTGCGCAACCGCGCCGCCCGGGGCGGCATCACCCTCATGGATTCCGGCGTGATCAGCCGGCTCGAACTCGGCGGGGCGCGTTTCGAGGACGTCCGCGTCCTCATCCACGATTGCCGCGAACTCTCCGCCCACCTCGGCGTGAGGATCGACGGCATCCTCGGGTTTCCCCTCTTCCGCGAAACCGTGCTCACGCTCGATTACTCCCGTTCGCGCCTGCTGCTCCAGCCGCGTTCGCCCGCGCCTCTCGTCCCGGGAGTCGCCATCCCCTTCAACAACGAGCTCCGCACGCCCATCATTCCGCTGCAACTCGGCGAACAGAGCATCTCGGCGCTCATTGATTCCGGCAGCGACGCCCCGCTCAGCCTGAATCTGGCCGGTCTCGCCGCCGACTTTGCCCAGCTGCCCCGCCCCGGCGGCGCGGTCGGCACGCTGAGCGGCGACCACCTCCAGTACATCGGCCGCTGGCGCCAGCCCCTCCTCATCGGCGACTACAGCGTCAACGAGCCGATCGTGGACGTGACGGAGGAACTCACCGCCCTGGGCGGCGGCATCCTCCGGCATTTCACCGTCACCTTTGACCAGGAACGCAGCCAGGTGACCTTCCATCGCGAGGAGCGCGGACCGGTGGTGCTGCCGCCCCGCCGCAGCACCGGCCTCAGTTTCACCAAATTTCCCGCCTACTGGCGCGTGGTCAGCGTCGTCCCCGATTCCCCGGCCCATGCCGCCGGCGTGCAGGGCGGCGACCTCGTCACGCGCATCAACGGCGAACCCGTCGCCGCCTGGGACTATTCGCGCTTCGAAAAGCTCGTCGAGACCGCCAAGGAGATCCGCTACTCCTTCCTCAACGGCACGCAGGAAAAATCCCGCACGCTCGCGGTGTTCGAACTGGTGCCGTGAATTCGCCCGAGGGGCTGATGTAGGGCGGGGATTCCGACATGTCCTCCGTAGCCTTGGCGAAGGAGGATCCCCGCCTGGGAGCGCGACCAGCCTGCCCTCCGTAGGCCGGGCGAAGGAGGGTCCTCGGTCGCAAACATTCGCCCATGCCCAAGGCAGGAGAAAGAGAAAGATAAAGAGTACGAGAAAGATTGGATTCCAGCGCAGGAGGACACAAAAGGCGGGGATCGGAATCCCCGCCCTACATCAGCCGCCCGCAAAACTGTCCTTCCCTACGCCTGCTTCCGCAGCAGAAACGCCCCGGCGCCGTCGTGCCCGGTGACCCAGGGGAGGCTCTGCGCCTTGCTCTCCAGCTTGAACGGCCCGCCGGCGCGGCTTTCGAAAAACGTCTTCAAAACCTGCTCGTTTTCCTCCGCGTCGATGCTGCACGTCGAATAGACCAGCCGGCCGCCGGGGGCCACCAGCCGGGCCGCCGCGTGGAGCAGCGCCAGCTGCTGGCGGCCGTGCTTCGCGAAATCCGTTTCCTGCAGACGCCACTTCACGTCCACCCGGTGCCGCATGACCCCGGAGTTCGAACACGGCACGTCGATCAGCACCGCCGCGAACTCTTCCGGCAGATTGTGCTCCCGCAGTTCCAGGGCCGCGCCGCGCTGCACGTCGGCCAGCACCAGGGCGACATCCAACCCCTGCACGCGGGCGAGGTTTTCCTTCAGGCGCTCTATCCGCGGCGCCGGCCGGTTTCCGGTCTGCTCGGTGGGTGCCGGCGGCAGATCCATCGCAATCAATCGTCCCGCCGACGCCTCCGTCAGTCCGCCGCGCATGGCATCCGCGATCAGGAGGCTCTTGCCGCCGGGCGCCGCGCAGACATCGAGCACGGTCTCACCGCGCTGCGGGGCGAGCAATTCCACGGCCAGGCGCGTGCCCGGATCCTGCAGATAGAGCTGTCCGCCCTTCAGCAACCGCTCCACCTCCGGCCAATGGCCCGAGGCCACCTCGTAAAAACCCGCCCAGGCCGTGGGCTTGAGCCATTCCGGTGGGGCTTCCGCCGCTCCAGCCCTCCAGCGGGCATAAACCGGCGCCGGTTGCTGGTTCCACTCGAGCAGTTGCCGCGTCGGCTCCGCCCCGAACGCCAGCAGCCAGCGCTTCACGAGCCATTCGGGATGGGAAAAATACTCCGCCAGCACCTCGGCCGTTGCCAGCTTCGGCGGCGGCGTGACCGCCAGGAGGGGCGCCAGCTTGCGCACCACGGCATTTACCAGCCTAGCCTCGGCCGGACTGGCCAGCACTTTGGCCTGCTCCACCGCATGGTGGACGATTTTTGCCACCAGACCCTCCTCCACTGGCGGCACGGAGCCTTCCAATAATTCATACCCGGCCATCAACAGTACCGCCCGGGTGGAAAAGCGCGGCGGGTGCGATACCAACCGACGCAAGGCCGCATCCAAACGTCCATGATGACGCAAAACACCGTATACAAGATGCTGGCAACGTGCACGTTCGACACCTGCAAGTCCGGGTGGCAAGGTCTCCAGCAATTCGTCGATTCGTTCATGGCGGTCCAGCCAGCGGGCGAGCAGGCGGGCCGCTGCCGGCCACGCCGCTTGGCGGGGTTGTTCAATTCGCATGTTCATAAATGCCTCCGCTGACACACTGTTTGACAAGGTTCGTCATTCTCCGCTCAACTCTCCCGTTCAGGTCCTCACACACGCAATCATGAATTCCGAAGCTGTTTCCGCGCTCATCGCCAAAAACCCGTCCCTCAAGGCGGCCAAAGCCAAACTTGAGGCCATGGAGCCCGGCGCGTACGTGGTCCACCGCAGCTGGGGCTTCGGCCAGATCAAGAGCTACGACGACGCCTCCCAGCGCCTGCTCATCAATTTCAAGGACAAGAAGGCCCATCCCATGGACCCGGCCTTCTGCATCAGCACCCTGGACGTCCTTCCCGCCAAGCATCTCCTCGTGCGTAAGGAGACCGATGCCAAGAAGATCGCCGAGCTGATCGAGGAAAATCCCGCCCAGCTCGTCGTCGAGGCCCTCGAGTCCTATCCCAACAACGCGGCCACGGTCATCGAGATGGAGATCGTCCTCGCCCAAGTCGTTGGCCAGGAGAAATTCAAGAAATGGTGGTCCGCCGCCAAGAAGGCCGTCGCCAAGGATCCCCGCGTTTCCATCCCGGAAAAAAAGACCGAGTGCTACGTCCTGCGCGAAACCCCCGTCTCCGCCGAGGATGAGATCCTCGAGCAGTTCAATTCCACCCGCTCCGCCCGCCGCCGCATCGCCCTCGCCGAGGAGCTGCTCGATTCCTCCACCAAGAAGGACATCAAGACCGACCTGAGCGCCATCCTCAACGGCGTGGCCGAGGCCGTGAAGACCAGCAACCAGCTCGACGCCGCCGAGCGCCTCTACGGCGCCGCCATCCGCGACGACCTGGCCAAGCTGCTCGGCGCCGACAGCGCCGCCTTCGAGCCCCAGCAGACCACCCTCATCGCCAATGTCCGCGACCTGCCCGGCATTGCCGAAAAGATCCCGGTCCACTTCCAGTCCCGCTTCCTCGAGCTCGTCAACGCGACGCACCCGGTCGAGAGCCGCGACATCCTCTTCACCCTCCTGAAGGTCTCGCAGGGCAAGTTCACCACCGAGTGCATCAACTTCCTCGTCGAGCAGGGCCATGCCGAGGAGCTCGCCGCCGCCCTCAAGCGCTGGCAGACCGAGCAGAACCTGCGCGCCCCGGTCCTCCTGTGGATCGCGAAGAACCGCCACTCGAAGAAATTCGCCAAGCTGCTCAACGACCTGATCACGCCCCGCCTGCTGAGCGCCATCTTCTTTGCCATCGACTACGAGGCCCTGCAGGCCTCCAGCGCCCGTCGCATCCCGCTCGCCGACATCCTCAGCGATGACACCGAGCTCATCTCCGACCTGCTCTCGACGGCCGATCCCGAGACCGCCCGCGACCTCGCGAACACCCTCATGCTCAACCAGGGCTTCGAGGAACTCACCAAGAAGTCGCTGCTCGCCCGCTTCATCAAGCTCTTCCCCAAGATCCAGTCGCTGGTCGCCGCCGATGCCGAGAGCAAGGAGGAGCAGCTCCTCGTCTCCCGCGCCTCCTACGACCGCCGCCGCGAGGAATACGACGCCATCGTCTCCAAGAAGATTCCGGAAAACTCCAAGGCCATCGCCGCCGCCCGCGAGCACGGCGACCTCAAGGAAAACTCCGAGTACAAGATGGCCAAGCAGGACCAGCACATGCTGATGGCCCAGAAGACGCTGCTCGAAAAGGAACTCGGCCGCGCCCGCATCACCAACTTCGCCGAAGCCACCGTCGAACAGGTCAGCGTCGGCAGCGTGGTCGAGGTCGAGAACACCTCAACCAACCAGGTCACCCGCTACAGCATCCTGGGCGCGTGGGACGGCAATCCCGAGAAGAACATCCTCTCCTACAAGACGCCCTTCGGCGCGGCCCTGCTCGGCAAGAAGTCCGGCGAGGTCGTCACCGTAAAGACCGGCGCCTCCGAAGAGGATTACAAGATCGTCAAGATCAGCCGCCACATCGACAGCCTGTAAGTTTTCGCCGGATCGGTTGGCTGGGCCCTATCAGTCCCATGGGACCTATGAGTCCTATAGGACTTATTTCTTCACCCGCACCGCGCGCCGGCGCCGCGGGAAAAGCGTCCGGCAAATCTCGCACCCCGTGCCATCGCACCCCCGGGCCGTGCAGTGCTCGCGCCCGTAGAAAATGATCCGCAGGTGCAGCCGGTTCCAGTGCTCGCGCGGAAAAAGCTTTTTCAGATCCGCCTCCGTCTGCTCCACGTTGCGCCCGTCGCTCAATTGCCAGCGCTGCGCCAGCCGGTGAATGTGCGTGTCCACCGGAAACGCCGGCACCCCGAAAGCCTGCGCCATGACGACGGACGCCGTCTTGTGCCCCACGCCCGGCAGCGCCTCGAGTTCCTCGAACGTGCGCGGCACCTGGCCGCCATGCCGCTCCAGCAGCAAACGGGAGAGGCCCGCGATGGCCTTCGCCTTCTGCGGGGACAGTCCGCAGGGGCGGATGATTTCCTGAATCCGCGCCACCGGCACGGTCGCCATCGCCCGGGGCGTGTCGGCCACCGCCCAGAGTTGCGGCGTCACGAGATTCACGCGCTTGTCCGTGCACTGCGCCGACAGCAGGACGGCGATCAGGAGCGTGTACGCATCCCTGTGATCGAGCGGCACCGGCGTCTCCGGATAGAGCTCCGCCAGCCGCCGGTCGATCCAGGCGGCGCGCGCGGCCTTGGTGCGGAAGGGATTGGGCGGCTCCACGATAAGCGCAAAAGCAGCGCGGCTTTCATCGGGAAAACAAGCCCTTAAATGCCCGCCCGCCGCCCAAATCACCATTGCCCCTCCTTTACCCCGGCCTAGCTTGGACCCCATGCCTACGTCTCGCGAACTGCTCGAACCCCTCGACACCTTTGAACGCCGCCACACCGGCTCGCCCGCGGCCGATATCGCCGCCATGCTGCGCACCATCGGCCAGCCCTCCGTGGAAGCCCTGGCCGACGCCGCCGTGCCCCCGGGCATCCGCCTGCCCAAGGCCCTCAACCTGCCCGCCGCCGCCGGCGAATCCGCCGCCCTCGCCGAACTCCGCGAAATCGCGGCCCAAAACCAGGTGTTCCGCAGCTTCATCGGCCTGGGTTATTACGACACCGCCGTGCCCGGCGTCATCCAGCGCAACATCCTCGAAAATCCCGGCTGGTACACCGCCTACACGCCCTATCAGGCCGAGATTTCCCAGGGCCGGCTCGAGGCCCTGCTCAATTTCCAGACCGTCATCACCGAACTCACCGGCCTCGAGATCGCCAACGCCTCCATGCTCGACGAAGGCACCGCCGCCGCCGAGGCCATGATGATGTGCCACCGCGTGAAACTCGGCGACAGCGCCGGCGGCAGCACCTTTCTCGTCTCCGAGAAATGCCACCCGCAGACCATCGACATCGTCCGCACGCGCGCCAAACCGCTCGGCATCACGGTGGTCACGGGCGATCACCGCACCTTTGATTTTCAGGGCAATGTCTTCGGCGTGCTGGTGCAGTACCCCGACACGACGGGCAGCATCCACGATTTTGCCGACTGCTTTGCCAAGGCCCATGCCGCCGGCGCCCTCACGGTCGTCGCCACCGACCTCCTCGCCCTCACGCTGCTGCGCCCGCCGGGCGAATTCGGCGCCGATGTCGCCGTCGGTTCCGCCCAGCGCTTCGGCGTCCCCATGGGCTTCGGCGGACCGCACGCCGGCTTCCTCGCCACCAAGGACGCCCACAAGCGCCAGATGCCCGGCCGCCTCGTCGGCGTCTCCAAGGACGCCCAGGGCCAGCCCGCCCTCCGCCTCGCCCTCGGCACCCGCGAGCAACATATCCGCCGCGACAAGGCCACCTCCAACATCTGCACCGCCCAGGTGCTCCTCGCCGTCATGGCCTCCATGTATGCGGTGTACCATGGGCCCGAGGGACTGAAACGGATCGCCCAACGCACGCGCCTGCTGACCCGGCTCCTCGCGGAGTCGCTCACCGCCCTCGGGGCAAAGGTCAACGCCGAGCCCGTCTTCGACACGCTCACCATCGGCAACGTCGCCGCCGAGCGCGTCCACGCCGCCGCCGCTGCCAGGAAGATGAACCTCCGGCGCATCGACGCCTACACGGTCGGCCTCTCCCTCGACGAAACCACCACAATCGCCGAGGTGCAGACGCTCCTCGCCTGCTTCAACGAATCCGCCATCCTCCCGATCTCCGATCTCCCCCCTGCCAGCTCCGACGCGTCCGACGCGTTCGCCCGCACCTCGGAGTTTCTCAACCACAGCGTGTTCCACCGCTACCACACCGAGCACGAGATGCTCCGCTACATCCGCCGGCTGGAGGCGAAGGATCTCTCGCTCTGCCACTCGATGATCTCGCTGGGCTCGTGCACGATGAAGCTCAACGCCACCAGCGAGATGTTTCCCGTATCCTGGCCCGAGTTCTCCCGGCTGCATCCGTTCGCGCCGGCCGAACAGACCCGCGGTTATCAGAAACTATTCAAGGACCTCGAGGCCTGGCTCGCCGAGATCACCGGCTTTGCCGCCGTTTCCCTCCAGCCCAACGCCGGCTCGCAGGGCGAATACGCCGGCCTGCTCGTCATCCGCGCCTACCACGAGTCGCGCGGCGAGGGCCACCGCCACATCTGCCTCATCCCCACCAGCGCCCACGGCACCAACCCCGCCAGCGCCGCCATGTGCGGCTTCAAGGTCGTGCCCGTCGCCTGCGACACCAGCGGCAACATCGACGTCGCCGACCTCAAGGCCAAGGCCGAGCTCCACGCCAAGGACCTCGCCGCGCTCATGGTCACCTACCCGTCCACGCACGGCGTCTTCGAGACCGCCATCAAGGACATCTGCGCCATCATCCATGGCAAGGGCGGCCAGGTTTACATGGACGGCGCCAACATGAACGCGCAGGTCGGCCTCACCTCGCCCGGCTTCATCGGCGCCGACGTCTGCCACCTCAACCTCCACAAGACCTTCGCCATCCCGCACGGCGGCGGCGGCCCCGGCATGGGGCCCATCGGGGTCGCGGCCCATCTGGCCAGATTCCTGCCCGGCCACGTTTCTCCGAACTCCGATCTCCCCTCTCCGATCTCCGAAAGCGTCGGCGCGGTCTCCGCCGCGCCCCATGGCAGCGCCAGCGTCCTCGTCATTTCCTGGATGTACATCCGCATGCTCGGGCCCGACGGGCTCAAGCGCGCCACGCAATTCGCCATCCTGAACGCCAACTACGTGGCCCGGCGCCTCGATGCGCTCTTCCCCGTGCTGTACAAGGGCGCCGGCGGCCTGGTCGCGCATGAGTGCATCCTCGAATTCCGCCCGTGGAAAAAACACGGACTCGAGGTCGAGGACGTCGCCAAGCGCCTGATGGATTACGGCTACCACGCGCCCACGATGTCGTTCCCCGTCCCCGGCACGCTGATGATCGAGCCGACCGAGAGCGAAACGAAGGACGAACTCGACCGCTTCTGCGACGCCCTGACCGCCATCCATGGGGAAATGGCCGCGGTGGCCAATGGCGAGAGCGACAAGCTCAACAATCCGCTGAAGCACGCCCCGCACACCGCGGCGGTCGCGACCGCCACCGACTGGCCGCATCCGTACACCCGCGAGTCCGCCGCCTTCCCGGACCGGCACACGCGGGTCTCCAAGTTCTGGCCCACCGTCGGCCGCGTGGACAACGTCTACGGCGACCGCAACCTCGTCTGTTCGTGCGTCGGCATGGAAGCCTACGCTGAGACGAAGGCGTAGGTCTCCCCGACCACTCGCTCACGCTCGTAGCTACCTCAGCCGTAGCCTGCGATTTGTAGCTACGAGCGTGAGCGAGTGGATACCCGTACCCCTGCGTTTCACCCCCGCGCACGCCCATGCCATCTTTACCCCGCGCATCACGTCACCTTCCCCGCCTCCCACCGGAATTCTACCGCGGAAACGCCTTCGTTCATTGGACATTGACCACGGAGAAAAGAGCTACCGGCTGGCTCAACCAGGATTTTCACCATCACTGGCAACACATCCTGATCCACGCCTGCAGCCGTTATACTCTTCTCTGTCCCGCCTATGTATTGATGCCCGACCACATGCATTTACTCTGGCTGGGGCTCAACCCTCGAGGCTCTGATCAACGTTCGGCGGTCTCGTTCCTTCGCAAACAACTTCGTACCGCGTTGCATCCCGCAGGCTGGCAGCATCAGCCCCACGACAATGTTCTGCGCGACACCGACCAGGAACAGGGCGCTTTCCAGCGCGTCGCGCAGTACATCCTCGAGAATCCTGTGCGCAAAGGACTGACCGGTTCGCCTGTAGAATACCGTTACTTGGGTTGCTGCGTTCCCGGATATCCGGACCTGCACGTGACCCAATCAGAATTCTGGCCGCTATTCTGGCGCATCTACAACCGGTTGATTGAACGTATCCCTCCACTCGCTCACGCTCGTAGCTACGAGTAGTCGGTAGCTACGAGCGTGAGCGAGTGGCCTTCCTTCCCCGCTGCGGTCCAAACTCCGCGCACAACGCATCAGCCAGACCCACGGCAAGACGGTGTGCTGCCTTCACTTTCTTGCGCCGCTCCGCCCGCACCCGTTCGACCCGGACGTTGCGCGCTGCCGTCACGTGGCCACTCTTCTCCACCGCGAGCAAGAGCGTCAGATCCCGGGCCGCACCGAGTTTCCGCGCCACGGGATGCAGCTTGCCGGCATACCTTTGCTGCCGCGGCGAAAGGATCGCGTGCAAAACGTTCAGCTGCTCCCGCAGCACGATGACGCCCTTGCGCCAGTCATGCAGCCGGCGGGCGCCCGCCTCGGCCCGGGCGGCGGCTTCCCGCCGCCGCAACCGGACCGCCGACTCCGCCAGTGCTTTCCGGCAATCCACGCGCTGCAGCACCGGCCAGCGACGCCGGGCAAGTTGTTGCCTTTCCGCCCTGGCCTCCTCCTGCCAGTCGGGCCACGAACCGCCACTGTCCGCGTCGGCCAATGTCGCCGCGAGCCCAAGCTTGCGCCTGGCCTCCCCGAGCACCGCGGCATCGCGCATCCGCGAAAATTCCCGCGCCAGCCGCGCCATTCGCCGCCGTGTCTCCCGGGCCCAGCCGACGCCGCAGGCCTCAATCAGCCGCAGCACCGCCCGGGTTCGTTTCAGTGCGACCCGCGCCCGGTGCACCTGCTCGGCCGCCGATTCCTCTTCGTCCGCCATGGCCTGGCACGCCTGATCCAGTCCGGCCAGCAACACCCGGCGCAGCCCCACACGGATCGATTCGTGGCGGTGCAGTCTCGGTCCGGTCCCAGGTCGTCCGATCCCGCGGCTCATCCCACCATCCTCGCGCGACCGGCCCGCCGGGTCAAATACTCACGCGCCAGCGGCCGGGGATTGGCACTACTCCGTCAGGTTTCCGGACCACCGTCCCGAATTCAGTCTTTCCCGCGGATCACGCGGATGGTCGCGGATAATACCTCCGTCATCCGCGTCCATCCGCGTGATCCGCGGGAAAGTATCCGCCGAGTCCCCGCCAGCAAAAGGTGCCGCATCCAAGACCTGACAGAGTAGTGCTTGTCCAGCCGGCAGGCGGACTCACGCGGTTAGCGCACTGGGTTCGCGGCGAAAATCGCACTTCAGGTGCGGGCAATACTTGCACGGCACGAGATCCGCCGGTTCGCCGGCCGCATCCCTGGCATCGGCCATGGCAAAGACCGCGAGCTGCGATTTCTTCGGCCGCAGCATGCCGGATTCCATGACCTCCATCGGGCCCGGCTGCACCCGCTCGCCAAACAAGGAGAACACCATCGCCTGGTCCCCCACGGTCCAGCCGTGATAACCGGGACTGTAATGCGGCAGCAACACCTGGCCCCGGGCATCCGCCCAGACGCACAACCGCGCCCGGGCCTCGCCGATGAGGGCCTCGACGACGGCCGAGGCATAGGACTCCATGAAATAGTAGCGGTCCGGCTCGTCTTCTTCCCAGCGCACGGCCGCCTCCGCCTCGGCCTCGGGTCCGGCGCTCGCGGCCACGACGATGGCCGACCGCGCCTTCCGAAAGCGCCGGGCGAGTTCGCGGCTGTGGACGGTCACCCCGTCGAGCCGGACGGCATCGCCGTCGGCCTCGCACCGCTCCACGGCCACGGCGCTGAGCCAGGGCCGGCCATGGGCGGAAAACCAGGACTGCACCCACTCGACGTGTCCCGCCATCGGATCGCCAAACACATACTGGGGCGGCAGGCGCAGGAGACGCTTGAACTCCGACATGCGCACCGTCGGGTGGAGGTTGGATTCGTGCAGGATCATGCGAAGGTCACGGAAGTCCCGCAGGCTGTAGCCACGGACCCGGCGCGTCGAGCTTGCGCAACCAGGCTTTGGGTAGGGCCCGGCCTCCGGACGGGCCTATCGGTATGCGCATGCCAAACCGCCCGTCCGGAGGCCGGGCGCTACCCATATACCAATCCAAGGTGCGCCTTCGCACCCGTGCATGTTGTAGGGCGGGGATTCCGATCCCCGCCTTCAATTTCCACGCTAGAATCCAATCTTTCTCGTTCTCTTAATCGTTCTCTTTCTCCTGCCTTGGGATTGGCGCACGCTTGCTCCCAGGCGGGGATCGGAATCCCCGCCCTACATTCAAATCCTTCGCACCTTTCGCGGTTCCAACCGCCCGGGTGTCTTCTCAGGAATCCTCGTTGAGGCGCTTGTAGGAAACGGTCGTACGGACTGACGTCTGCACATGGCGCTCGACCACCGGCCGGGGGGAACCGCCGTTCTCCTCGCCCCAGATCAGCACCACCTCGGAGCCGTCGGCCACATCCTCGTCGAGCATGGCCAGCGAGAGCCAGCCGCGGACGTTGACCGTGTAGACGGTGTAGGTGGAAAGACCCACGAGCTTGCCGCCGACCAGCACCTTGTCGAATGGCAGGATCGCGTAGTAGGCGTTCGGCATCTCCATGTACTTGTAGCGCTCACCCTCGCCGAACTGGCTGGCGAAGATCTTCAGCGAGTCCTCCTTGTTCCAGCGCAGCCAGACCTTGCGGCGGTGCGGCTGGGTCGCGAGTTTTTCGAGCGCCTCGCGGCCGATGAAATCGTGGTCGAACTTCACATGGCGGCCGTAGCCGAGGTCCCACGGCGTCTGGTAGTAGTCCTCGATCCGGGACGAGCTGAAGCTGCCGCCGAGGGAGGCGTTGGCCTCGAAGCCGTCGGCGCTGAGCCACTCGCGGTAGGGCTTCATCTGCTCGCCGTGGTAAATCGCGGGCATGGGCGAAGGGATCCAGCCGCTCTCGGGCGAGACCGTCGAGTAGGAGCGGCTGCCGCCCTGCACGAGGCCGAACTTCAGGCCCGCCTTGAGGATGGCCTCGCGCACGACGTCGCCGTCCTCGGCCGGGCCGTGCAACTCGAGTCCGCCCATGCGCGACATGCTGTGGTTGAGCGCGCGGACGCGGCGACCGGCGATCTTGAGGTCGCCGAGGTTGAAGAATGGAATCTCCGGGAACGCGCCCTCGTGCACGCTCTTGATGAGCTCGAGCGCATTGGGTCCTTGGATCTGGTAGCGGTAGATGAGGCGGCGCCCTTGGTTGGCGACCGTGCGCTCGTCCCGCGTCACCTTCACGTTGTAACCGCCCTTGATGGCGTTGTATTCCACCCAGTTCGGCACGGAGGGACGGCCGACCACGCTGACCTTGTTCTCGGCATGACCAAACAGGATGGCGTCGCCGATGACGTGGCCCTCATGGTTGCAGGTGACGATCTGCTTCGCCTTGTTGGGGCCGAAGTTCTTCATCGTGTTCACGGCCACGTCGGAGAGCAGCTGCATGACGTCCGGGCCCTCGAAATAGACGTCCTTCATGTGGAAGGACTGGTCGAAGAAGACGACGGTGCTCTGCCAGGCGGCCTGCTCGTCCCGCCAGTTGGAATATTCCGGCTTGTCCGGGAACTGGTAGCCGCCGACGGGCGCGTGGCGCAGCATTTCAACGGCACTGCCGTATTGCTGGAGTTTGGCTTCGAGACTGGAGGGTTTGGGTGTGTTCATGGGTATAGGAGTCTCTGAGTTGAGAATGTGGAAATCAGGAAAACTGGAACCGGACTTGGCGTTATCTTTTCCAGTGTTCCTGAGTTCCAGATTACATCTGGATTGGGTTTTCTAGCTTTTCTGAATTCAAGGGTTGGGGCCGGAGCCTGCGGCGGGCAGCCGGGCGGCGAGGTGGTCGCGACCGAGCCAGGTGTTGGCCCAGCTGGAGGTGCCGCGGAGTTTCTGGTCCTGGATGACGGGCGTATGCGCGAGGAGCTCCTCCTCGCGGCCCTCGTGCTTGAGGCGGTCGTAGGCGCGCGACCAGATGCACTCGAAGTCCTCAACCTCGCACTTGCCGTCGCGCGTGCCGCCGCAGGGGCCGTTGCGCTGGTTCTTGGCGCAGGAGGATTCCGGGCAGAGGAATGCGATGTCGGGCAGCGAGCAGTCGCCGCAATCCTTGCAGCCGAACATCATGCTCTTGCCGAGGTGCTCGATGGCATGCATGCCCGGCGGACCCTGCATCGGGTCCTTGGCTCCGCGGCAGAGTTTCTCTCCCAGGTTCCACAGGCCCTTGCCGGGCGTGAACATGAGGTCGTGCGTGAACTTCGAGAACCGGTAGGTGAAGGTGACGTTGCGCGTCGCCGGGCGGGTCTGGAGCGAGGCGGCGTAGGCCGGGTGCAGTACGGCGGGGTTGGCGAGGCCGGTGGCCGGATCTTCGGCGAAAAAGAAAAACTCCCCCGGCCGCGAGTAGCGGATTTCCCGGGCAAACTGTTTCCAGTCGTCCGGCGCGAAACTGCGCTCGAGCTCGAGCACGCGCTCGAGTTCGGTGATGGTGTGCACACCGCCGACGTAGGCGCCGCGGTACCCGAGGCCGCGGTAGATGGCGACCTGCTTGGCCGCGAATTCGAGGAAGAAGGCCTTGCCCTTGTCGGGACTCGCGGCCTGGCGCTCGCAGACGGCGGCGAGTTCGTCGGAGAGGCTGACCCCGGGGATGCGCTGGGCGCGGAAGACCTTCGCGACGCCGGGATTGAGGAGGTAGACGTTGCCGATGAGCGGCACCGCGCCATGGCCGCGGCGGCGGAACCAGGCGATGAGCTCGTGCACCTTGCGCGAGTCGTAGCCGATCTGGTTGATGAACCAGCGCGCGCCGGCGGCGATCTTGCGCTCGGCCTTGAGGAGCTGCGGGATGACCTCGTTCTCGTGCAGCTTGAAATTGGTGACGACCGCGCCCGGGTAGAACGGCACCGGGGCGAGGTGCGCCGGCTGCTTCGCACCCGGCCGGGTCACGTCAAGGCCCGCACCCATGCGCCCGAGCAGGGTCAGGAGGCCGACGGAATCGATGTCAAAGACCGGCTTGGCGCCGCCGCTCATGCCGACGCCCGCGTTGTCGCCGCTCAGGACCAGAAGATTGCGAAAACCCTGGTCGGCCAGGTGCCAGGCCTCACTCTCCAAGACGTTGCGGTTGAAATCCTTGCAGGAGAGGTGAATCACGGTCTCGCGTCCGGCGTCGCGCAACGGCCGGGCGAGGGCAAGCGGCGAGAGCATCGGATGGCCGCCGGCGTTGTCGGTGATCGAAACCCAGTCGATGCCGTTGCAGCCCGCGAGGTCGCGGGCGAACGCCACGGTCTTCGCCGCCCGCGGCTCCACGGTGGTGCCACGCGTGGTGACAAGCTCGACGCCCAGGAGGAAGGCGGAGGACTGGGTGAGTTTGTCCTGCAAAGAGCTCATGGCCAAAGAGGGACCAACTGACCCAATTGATTTGTCATTCTGAACGTTGTGAAGAATCCAGTGAGTGCCACGTGCAGGCTTCGATACGCGCGCACTGGATTCTTCGCTTCGCTCAGAATGAGAGGGAGGAAAGGCATGATTGGTCCTAGGCAGCCGCCGCGGCGTCGCGGCAGGCGCGTTTCACCGCGAGGACGTTCTCGGTCGGGGTGCCGAAGGGGATGACCGCGGTGCCCATCATGAAGCCGGGCAGGTCGCGGCCGCGGGTGATCTCGCGGGCGGCGGCCGCATGGATCTCGGCGGGTGTCGCGGTCTCGAGGAAACGCGGGGAGAGATTGCGGCGCAGGGCCTTCTTCGCGCCGCGGCAGACGGCGGCCCACTGGTCGAAGTCCGCCGTGAAATCACAGAGCAGATTGTTGCAACCGGTGCGGGCGAGGAGCCCGGCGATCCGGGTCGTGCTGCCGCCGATGACCAGCGGCACGTCGCGCACGCCCTGGGTCGCCGCCCAGGCGGCGAGTTCCTGCATGCCGGGAAGAACGAACTCCTCGAACATCGCGGGCGAGAGGAGTTCGGGCGAGGCCTGGGAATCGAAGACGATCAACTCCGCGCCGGCGTCGATGTACCCTTGCGCGTACTCGCGGATGATGCGGCCGGCGTAGCCGAGGAGCTGGTGCACCCACTCCGGCTGATCCATGCAGGCCATGAAGAGGCTCTCGGCGCCGACGAGGCTGGTGGCCAGCGAGAAGGGACCCGAGACCGCACCGCGGAGCCAGTAGTTGTCGCCGACCTCCCGGCGCACGCGCCGGACGGCCTCGAGGTTGACCGGCATGCGTCCGTCGGTGCGCGGGTTGGGCAGCTTCGCCTGGCTGAGGTCGTCACCCACCTGCACGATGTGGTGGCCGGGCTTGATGCCGGGGATGCTCGTATCGTTGCCCTCGTAGTACGTGACGGTGCAGCCGACGGCCTCGGCCTCGACATTGTAGACGTCAACGCCAACCGCGAGCGCGTCGGGTCCGATGGTCTCGAACTCCGCGAGCAGCGCCCGCGTCAGGAGATCGGCATCCCGCGAAATGGCCGAAGGCGTACTGCCGACGAACCAGGCCTTGTGCTCATAGATGGCGGGGAGGAACAGCGGCGAGGGCCGGGCCGCCTCGCAACGGAGGACGGATTCCACTTCGGCGCGCGTGGCGACGGGATGCAGGGGCCGGGGCATGTTCGGATCGGATTGGGTAAACGGGTGATCAACGTAGCAAATTTCCGCCGTGCCGTCTTGGCTTTTCGGGCTTGGCTGGATTGGCGGATCGGGCACTTTTGGAACCATGCCCGTCCTGCGCCCCATTTTGGTCCGTCTGCCGCCCGGCGGCGTGGCATTTGCGGAAAGCGTGCATGGTCCGGGCTTTCGGATGGCGGAACGGGCCGACGCCTTCCACAAGCTGATCTACGTCCTGCAGGGCAGCGTGGAACTGATTCCCACCGAGTTCGGCCGCCCCCTGTCCGCCCGGGCCGGATCGGTTCTCTGCGTCGCCGCCGGTGTCCGTCACCGGATCGCCGACCGTGAACCCCCCACCCTGCTTCTGCTCTGTTTCGCCCCGGAACTGCTCGAGCGCGACACCCCGCTGCAAAAGCTCTGGGGCATCCTCACCCCGGGACGCGCGGCCGTGCGGGCCGGCGGCGCCTGGGGACCCCGCTTCGAGGGCCTCTGGCGGGCGGGCATAGCCGAGCAGGCCGGCGACCGGCCCGGACGCGACGTGGCCCTGCGCGCGGCGGCGGAAAACATTTTGGTCGCGGTTGCGCGTTCGCCCGCGGACGCCCCGGCCGACGCCGCCACCCAGCGCGTCGCGGCCGTCGTGGGTGAGATTGCGGGCACGTTCTACGAGCCGTGGAGCCTTGAGCGCGCCTGCCGCCGGGCCGGCATGTCGCGCCGGCATTTCAGCAAACTCTTCCGGGCGCAGACGGGGAAATCCTTCCTCGACCACCTCACGACCCTGCGCCTCGACCACGCCGCCGCGCTCCTGCGCGACAACCGCCACTCGATCATCGGCGCCGCCTTCTCCAGCGGCTACGGCGACCTGTCGCACTTCTACCGACTCTTCCGCGCCCGCTTCGGCCAACCACCCCGCGCGTGGCTGGAAAAAAACTGAACCAAACGTTTAACCACGGATTTCACGGATAACACGGATCAAAAATTCAATGGCCACCTAAGGCTCATAATGCTCAAAACCGATCTTCCAAAATACTTATGTGCCTTTTGAGCCTTCTGTGGCCAATGGTTGGGATCGGGGACTTGATCCGTGTTATCCGTGAAATCCGTGGTAAAAAAGAATTGGTGTGAATTCGTGTTCATTCGTGGTTCAAATCCTGTCTTCCCTTTCCCATCCCCATGAAAATCATCCGCCACCTCACTCCGACCGGTCCGGCCTATGCCGCCCTGCAATCCGATGGCTCCGCCCGGGCCATCGCCGGCGACATCTACGGTGCCCACCAGGTCACCGACCAGGTCGTCAAGCCCGGCAAACTGCTGGCCCCGGTGGTACCCGCGCAGATCCTCTGCATTGGGCTCAACTACCGGCAACACGCCGCGGAGTCCGGCGCCAAGGTGCCCGAACGCCCGGTGCTTTTCGTGAAGGGCATCAACACGCTGCAGAATCCCGGCGATCCGATCCTCATCCCGCAATTCCTGCGCAGCGATGAGGTGGACTATGAGTGCGAGCTCGCCGTGGTCATTGGCAAGGCCGGCAAGAACATCCCCCGGGCCAAGGCCCTCGACCATGTGCTCGGCTACACCTGCGCCAACGACGTCTCCGCCCGCGACCACCAGATCAAGCTCGGCGGCGGCCAGTGGTGCCGCGGCAAGTTCTTCGACACCTTTGCCCCGCTCGGCCCCTGCCTCGTCACGCCCGGAGGACATACCCAATCCCAACACGCTCAAGATCGCCACGATCCTCAATGGCAAGCGCGTCCAGGACTGGACGACGAGCGACATGATCTTCGACGTGCCCACCATCATCGAGTACCTCAGCGGCAGCACGACCCTCGTCCCCGGCACCGTGATCCTGACCGGCACACCCCAGGGCGTCGGCATGGCCGTCAAACCCAACCCGGTCTGGCTCAAGCCCGGCGACAGCGTGAGCATCGAGATCGAAAAGATCGGCACGCTGACCAACCCGGTCGAAAACGAGAAAATGTGAGGTTAGGATGTAGGGCGGGGTCTCCGAACCCCGCCTTTCGATACCGCTTGGCATTCGATGGCGGGGTTCGGAGACCCCGCCCTACAAAATCGCAAATGAAACGCGTCCATCTCGACAAAATCCCCTGGTACGAATGGTCCTCCCCCGGCGGCAAGTTCCACGGCGCCGGCAAGGGCATCTCGGAGGAACTCGGCGCCAAGCCCAACGCCACGCTCGCGGCGGGCGGCCACCCGTTCGACCTGGAACTGGGCAAGTTCAGCCCGGGCAAGTCGGGCTGCCCGTTCCATGCCCACTCCGCCCAATGGGAATGCTACTACATCCTCAGCGGCACCGGCACGATGCGGCACGGCGATCAGCGCCGCGATGTGCGCGCCGGTGACGTGATGATGCATCCGCCGGGCAACGCCCACCAACTCATCAACACGGGGACGACCGACCTGCTGTACTACCTCGTGGCCGACAATCCCCTGACGGAATTCTGGCACTACCCCGACTCCGACAAATGGGGTTTCAAGCCGGGCGGTGCGATTTTCCGCAAGCAGGACGTGGACTATAATCTGGGCGAAGAGGACAGCCCGGCCGCCCAGCAACCGCCCAAACCCCGGGCCATGCCGCCCGCTCCCGCCGCGACCTTCGTCAATGTCGCCGACGTCGCCTGGGAGCAGCGGCGCTCGCCCAAGGGCCGCTACGACAGCCTATTCCGCAATCTTTCGCTCGCCGTCGGCGGCATCCGCGGCGCCGGCGTGCAGGCGGGCGGACATCCCTTCGATCTCCAGATCCGCCGCGTCATGCCCGGTGCCGCCATCTGCCCCTATCACAGTCATGCCGCGCAGTGGGAATTGTTCGTCTTCACTGCAGGTCGCGGCGTGGTGCGCACACCCGAAGGCCGCCACGAAGTCGGCCCGGGCGATGTCGTGCTGCATCCCCCGGGTGCGCCGCACCAGACCCTGGCCGCGGCCGATTGCGAACTCGAATGCCTGATCATCGCCGACAACCCGCCCGTGGAAATCTGCCATTACCCCGACAGCAACAAATGGGGCATCAATCCCGGCGGACACTATTTCCGCATGACCGCCGTGGACTACTACGACGGCGAGGAATGAAGCCTTGGCTGAAGGTAGCGCCCGGCCTCCGGACGGGCGGTTCGGCGTGCGCCTGCCAATCACGGCCCGCCGGGCCCGCCCCACCTGCCCGGAAAGGCGACCGGAATTATTTTCGGAACCATCGATAGCGTTCACCGAGTTCGCACTCGCTCAAGCCATCGCCTGCAAGCAGGCTCCTACCCAAGCCAAGGCAAGCCTGCACGCGCAATTTCCTCCCATGAAAATCACCAAAGTCGAAACGCTGGTCTGCAATGCGCGGATGCGGAACTGGATCTTCGTCAAGGTCCTCACCGACCAGCCCGGCCTCTACGGCTGGGGCGAGGCCACGCTCGAATGGCACACGCGCTCGATCCTCGGCGCGGTGGAGGACGTGTCGCAGCTCATCATCGGCGAGGATCCCACCCGCGTGGAGCACCTCTGGCAGATGATGTTCCGCCAGCACTTCTGGCACGGCAACGGCATCGTCCGCGCCACGGCCATCGCGGGCATCGACCTCGCACTCTGGGACATCATGGGCAAGATCCACAACGTACCCTGCCACAAGCTCTGGGGTGGGCCGGTGCGCGACTATGTCCGCACGTACAGCCATCTCGGCGGCGGGAAGATGGAGGATTTCTACATGACCGCCCCGGGCGACGCGGCGCGCTTCGCGGACCTCGCGCGGCAGAGCGTGGCCGACGGCTACACCGCGTTCAAATGCATGGCCGTGCCGGAGACCGCCAATATCGAGGGTCTGCGCCCGATCCACTACGCCGAGTCCTGTGTCGCCGCCATCCGCGAGGCCGTGGGCCCGGGCATTGACGTGATGGTCGACTGCCATGCGCGGCCCTCGCCCCGCATGGGCCTGCAGTTCGCCAAGGCCCTCGAGCCCTACGGCCTGTACTTCCTCGAGGAGGTCTGCTGGCCCGAGGAGCTCGACGGGATGGCCGAGGTTCAGCGGGCCGTGCGCACCCCCATTGCCTCCGGCGAGCGCATCACCGGCCTGCACGGGTTCCGCGATCTGCTCCAGAAAAAGGCCGCCAGCATTCTGCAGCCGGACATCACCCATTGCGGCGGCCTCACCGAGGCCCGGCGCATTGCCGCCCTGGCCGAGGCCTACCGCGTGTCGCTCGCGCCGCACAATCCCCAGGGTCCGGTCAGCACCGCCGCCTCACTCGAGTTCGGCTTCGCCACTCCCAGCTATCTCATCTGCGAATCCGTCCGCAACGACGTGCCCTGGCGCGAGGATATCGTGCAGTCGGGCTTCACGATCGAGCCGAAGGGCCAGATCGTCCGCCCCAGTTCCAAGCCGGGCCTCGGCATCGAGATCAACGAGGCCGAGGTGCGCAAACACCCGTTCCAGCAGGAAATCCTCCGCCGCAGCTTCACCGCTGACGGCGCGGTGACGGATTGGTGAGTTCGGCACTAGGCTGAACAAGGGTGTGGCTGTAAAACGCCCCCCATTGTCATTCTGAGCGAAGCGAAGAATCCAGTATGCGCTTATCGAAGCCCTCCAGTATCGTTCACTGGATTCTTCACTGTGTTCAGAATGACAAACCAGGTTTGAAACTCCTCCCGGCTCCGCCCGTTACTTTCCACTGACAACGACCCTGGAACTTGATTCACTTCCATTCCGCTGGCTCCCATGAAAATCAAAGGCATCTACACTCCCAACATCGTGCCGTTCGCCCGGGACGGATCGGTCAACGAGCACGAACTGCGGCGCCTCACGTCCTGGCTCATCGACAAGGGAATCCACGGCCTGTACCCCAACGGCAGCACCGGCGAATTCATCCGCCTGAGCTTCGAGGAGCGGCTGCGGGTGGTGCGGATCATGGCGAGCGAGAACCGTGGACGCATCCCGATCCTCGCCGGCGCCGCCGAGGCGAACATCGACCTCGTGCTGAAGGCCTGCCACGCGTACGCCGACCTGGGCTGCGCCGCGGTGAGCCTGACGGGGCCGTACTATTTCAAGGTCAGCCAGGAGAGCATCGAACACTACTTCCGCGAGATCGCCGCCCGGAGCCCGATCGACATCCTGCTCTACAACATCCCGCAATTTTCCAACGAGATCAGCCTGCCCGTCGTGCAGCGGCTGGCGCTGGATTGTCCGCGGATCATCGGCATCAAGGACTCGAGCCGCGACTTCCCCCGGTTCTGCACCCTGCTCGCCCAGATCAAGCCGCAGCGGCCCGACTTCGTGTGCTTCAGCGGCACCGAGGAAATCCTTTTCCCCAGCCTGATGATGGGGGGCGACGGCGGCACGATCGCCAGCTCCAGCGTCATTCCCGAGGTCATCCTGAAAATCTACTCCGACTTCCAGGCGGGCAATTACGCCGAGTGCCGGCGGGTGCAGCTGAAAATCCAGGAACTGATCAGCACGATGTTCGCCGCCGGCAATTTCCCGGAGGGTTTCCGTGCGGCCGTGGCGCTGCGCGGGTTCGACCCCGGTCCGCCCCGCTTTCCGATGAGCCCGCAGGAGCAGGAGCATTTGGAGGAGGCCAAGGGCAAACTCGCCTGCATCCTGGGCGACTGCGGCTATGCCGAGGCGGCGAAGGAATGCGAACTGCGACGCCGGAAGCCGGTCCTCGCGAAAAAGGTCAGCCGCGACGACGTCGAGAAGATCGTCCGCGCCGTGATCAGCAAGTACCAGTCCTGACGCCATGGCCCTGGGCTTGATCGAGTGCCCGTTCTTGAGCATCACCGCCCTGGTCGCCGACCAGGCGGTGAAGGCGGCCGCCGTGCGGCTGCTCGGCTTTGAGACGACGGGCAACGAACGCCTCATGGTGCGTCTGGAGGGCGGCATTGCCGCAATCACGGCTGCGCTGGAGGCGGCGGACACCCGGGCGCAGCAACTGGGCGCCGCGATCACCACCACGGCCATGGCCCGGCCGGCCGACGACCTGCAGGGCCTGGTTCATTTTCCCAACGCCCATAATCCGCTTTATGGCGGGCGCGACCAAATGCTGCCCACCGACTATCCCGCAACCGCATCCCCATCCATGAACACGAAACAACCCGCCCTCGGCATTCTTGAAACGCAGGGACTCACCGCGGTCCTGGAAGCCACCGACGCCATGCTGAAAGCCGCCAACGTCACCCTGGTGGGCAAGGAAAAGATCGGCGCCGCCTACGTCACCGTGATCGTCAAGGGCGACGTCGCCGCCGTCACCGCCGCCGTCGAAGCCGGTGCCAAGGCCGTCGGCAGCCTCGGCAAGCTGGTCGCCGCCCACGTGATTGCCCGCCCGCATGATGACCTGGTGGCATTGCTGCCAAAGTAATCAGTTGTAGGGCGGGGATTCCGATCCCCGCCTCGAATATCGTTGGGCGTGCGATGGCGGGGATCGGAATCCCCGCCCTACAACAAGCCTTCAGCTCCTCTTCGGCAGCAGCATTTTCTCCCGGCCGACCAGATAAAGTACGACGATCAGACCGGCAAAGGGCAGCAGCGACAGCAGATCCGCGTTGGGTCCATTAAAGAACGGATTGTGCGCGTTAGACCACGTGTAGAGCGCCGCATCAAAGCGGTCGAGCACTCCGGCCAGGAAGGCGATGATGATGCCCGCGATCGCGCCGCCGGCGATATAACCGGAGGCGAGCAACACGCCGGGGCTCTTGTCGCTCTCTTCAATGTGCTGCTCCTCGGTCAGATGCGCACGCGAGGCATGCCGGCGGCCGTGCCAGTCCACGAGCCAGCGGACCAGTCCGCCGATGAAGATAGGCGAGGAGGACGACAATGGGAGATAGACCCCCACGGCAAATGCCAGGGCCGGCACAAAGGACATCTGCAGCACCACCGCGATCATGACGCCAAGGAGCACGAGCGCCCACGGCAGCTTCCGGTCGAGGATGCCCTTGATGATGTACGACATCAGGGTCGCCTTGGGGGCGTCGAACTTGCGCACCGTGGTGCCGTCGGGGCGGGTGTTGAAGGTGCCATTGATGCCGGGGTCCACAAGCCAGACGGCTTCACCGGTCGCGTTCATCAGGTAACGGCCGGCCGGACCGCCCACGTCATCGGTCTTTTGCCAGACGTGATAACGGTTGGAATCATCGCGGGCCTGCGGTCCCTGCAGGGATTCCTGCTTGGTGAGTTTGCTCACATCCGTGTGCAAGCCGGCCGGGGCCACCTGGGCGGCGGGCACATAAACCGTGGCGGCGTCGTTGAGCTTGAGCAAAATCGGACCCAGCAGCAACGCGGACAGCAGCGCCCCGGCGAGGATGGCGATCTGTTGCAGCTTGGGCGTCGCCCCGAGCAGAAACCCGGTCTTGAGGTCCTGCGAGGTCGTGCCGCCATTAGAGGCAGCAATGCACACGATGGCGCCGACCGAGAGCGCCGTCACGTAGTAGGTGCCGCCGGTCCAGCCCGCGATCAGGAAGACCAGGCAGGTGAAGAGCAGCGTGGCCACCGTCATGCCGGAGATCGGATTGGAGGAGGAGCCGATTTCGCCGGTCAGCCGCGACGAGACGGTCACAAAGAGGAAACCGAAGCACACGATGAGCAGCGCGCCGAGCAGGTTCATGTGCAGCGAGGGCGCGAGCATCACGACCGCGATGATCGCGATGATGCCGATGCCCACGAATTTCATGGAGAGGTCACGATCGGTCCGCGGTGTGGCCTCCGAGGTGGTGGTGTCGCCCCGCGACAGGCCGAGGTCGCGCATCCCGCCCATCAGGCCGTGCAGGATGGTGGGCAGGGACTGGATGAGGCTGATGATGCCGCCGGCCGCCACGGCCCCGGCGCCGATGTAGAGGATGTAGGCCCCGCGGATCTGCCCGACACTCATATCGCCAATCGGAATCGTGCCGGGCGCGAGCGGCTCGGGCGAACCCTCGCCGAAGAACTTGATGAGCGGGATCAGCAGCAGGTAGCTCAGCACGCCGCCGCCGCACATGATGGCGGCGATGCGCGGACCGATGATGTAGCCAACCCCCAGCAGTTCCGGCGAAACCTCGGCGCTGATCGAACCTGCCTTGAGCGGTGCGCCAAACACTTTCTCCGGCGCATCCTTCCAGCCTTTGAAAGCCACATTGAGCGTCTTGTAGAGGAGCCCGATGCCGAAACCGGTGAAGATGACCTTCGCACCCGGCGAGGCTCCTAGTCCGGCCGCGGCGGCGGCCTTCATCTCGGCCTGCGCGGAAGGCGAGGCAACGGCACGGTCCGCCGCGTTGGCTCCGGCCTTGAGCACGGCCGCACAGGCGGTGCCCTCGGGATACTTCAGGACGCCGTGCTCCTTGACGATGAGGGCGCGGCGCAGGGGGATCATCATCAGGATGCCCAGCAGGCCGCCGAGCATCGCGACAAGCATCACGCGGGTGAGTTCGAGGTCGAAGCCGAGGATCAAAATCGCCGGCATGGTCACGCCGATACCGAAGGCGAGCGACTCACCGGCCGAACCCGCGGTCTGGGTGATGTTGTTCTCGAGGATCGTCGCGTCGCGACCGCCGACCTTCGACCAGCCGCGGAACATCGCGAGGGAGATGACGGCGACCGGAATGGAGGCGCTGACGGTCAGTCCGACCTTGAGCACCAGATAGAGCGAGGAGGCGCCGAAGATGAGACCGAGGATCGCGCCGGTGATCACGGCACGGGGGGTAAACTCCTTCATCACGGTCTCGGCGGCGATGAAGGGCTCGACTTTGGGCGTATGGGTGGAAGCCATGGTTTTTAGATGCGGCGGACTATGGGGGAGCCGCCGGGCGACTCAATGCGGGAAACGGTTCTTTCTCCCTCCTTCCACGATCGTACTCTTTCTCGTAATCGTTCTCGTTCTCGCGTCAGCTGCTGCCGAGTACGAGAACGAGTACGAGCAAAGGCACCCCGCTCACACCAGCAACGCCACCTGCACGCCGGGGCCGTGCACGCCTTCGATCAGAATGCCCTCGACGTCGGCGGTCTTCGAGGGACCGGTGACCCAGATGATATTCGGATCATTCGGCAGCGCTGCGAGCGCGGCCGAAATATCGGCGTGAATCTGCTCGCGCCTCAGCACCGCGACATGAACCCAGGGGGCCAGTGCCGCGAGCCGCGAGGAGGTGCCGGCATCGGTGAGGACCAGCGTGCCGGTCTCCGCAATCGCACCGGCGGCGGCCGTGATGCCGAAATCGTAGTCGTCCACCCGCGTGCGGTCATAGGTGGTCTCGATCTTGATGCCCGCCGGGAACGCGTCCTTGAACTGCGGCCACAGCGCGGGATCGCAGTAACCGCGCCGCCAGTTGTTCTTCTCCAGCAATGCCACCAACTCGCTCACGGCCGTGAGCGGCGTGCCGTTCACCAGTTTCAGGCGCTCGGCGAACAGCGCCCAAAGATCCGTCGCCGGCTGGATCGTGCGCACATGCACCAACTCGCGGTCCCAATCGGGCAAGGCGGCGCGGTCCTTCAAAGGCGCGAGGGCGGCGCGGACGCTGGTCAGGATAGTGTCGCGGTCGGAGCTCATGATTTCCCCCTCCCCTTCATCCACTTCCGGAACTCCCCACCCTTCCATTCGGGCAGATCGCGGGTGTCCTCCCACGCCCGCAGGGGCGGAATCGGGAGCAGCTTGGTCGGCAGGTAATTGATGATCTTGCCGCCGAAGAGAGCGGCCTTCCAGGCGGTCGGCTGCGTGGCCAGCAACGCCCAGGCCCCCATTGGCGGCGTGCCGGCGGCGGCGAGCGGAGCGCCCTCGCGCTTGCCCTTGTCACGCAGGCGCAGCAGCAGGTCGGGAATCGGGATGTCGACGGGGCAGACCTCGTTGCACGCGCCACAGAGCGAGGAGGCCTTGGGCAGGTCGGCGAGCTCGGGGAATTTCTTCCCGGCGAGAAGCGGCGAAAGCACGGCGCCGACCGGACCGGGATAGACGGTACGATAGGCATGGCCGCTGGCCTGGCGGTAGACGGGGCAGACGTTCATGCACGCGCCGCAGCGGATGCAGCGCAGGATTTCCCGGCACTCGGAGGCGAGCACCTCGCTGCGGCCGTTGTCCACAAAGATGACGTGCATCTCCTCGGGGCCGTCGGGCTGGGTCGCCGACTTCGGGCCGCTGATGAACTCGGTGTAAACCGTGAGTTGCTGCGCCGTGGCGGAGCGGGCGAGGAGGTTGAGCAGCAGGCCGAGATCACGGTCGCGGGGCACCAGTTTCTCGATGCCGACGAGGGCGATGTGAACCTTGGGGGCTGCGAGGCTGAAACGTGAGTTGCCCTCGTTGGTCACGAGCACGAGGCGGCCGCTCTCAACAGAGACGAAGTTGGCGCCGGTCAGGCCGACATCGGCCTGCAGGTATTTCTGGCGGAGAAACTCGCGGGCCCGGCGGGTGATCGTCTGCGGGTCGTCGTTGTAGGCGCCGAGGCCGTGCTTCTCGAAGCTCGTGGCGATCTCGCGGCGGTTCTTGTGGATGATCGGACGGACGATGTGGCTCGGATGATCGTGGTCGATCTGGACGATGAACTCGCCGAGATCGGTCTCGAGCGCCTCGATGCCGTGCTTCTCGAGGAAATGGGCGAGCTCGATCTCCTCGCTGACCATGGTCTTGGCCTTGACCATCTTCGTGGCGCCGCGCGCCTGCATGATACCCAGGACGGCGGCGCAGGCGGCCTCGGCCGTCGCGGCCCAGTGCACCTTCGCGCCGTTGGCCTGGAGCTTCGCCTCGACCTCGGGCAGCAGCGTGTCGAGGTGCTCGAGGACGTGCTGCTTGATCCCGCCGGCCAGCGACCGGAGCCGGTTGGGCTCGGCAAACTGGTCGAAGAGCATCTTCGTCCGCTTCTCGTGCGTGGACTTGGTGCTCTGGTAGACCGAGGCCCGCTTGTCGGCGGGCAACGCGGCGGCGAACTGGTCGATGAGTTGCTTGGCCATGGCGTTTCAGGTGTTCTTCATCGCGTCGCGCAGGACCTGGGCGACATGCATGGTCTTGATCGGGTGCCCCTCGTGCGCCGCCCGGCCGCTGAGGTGCATCATGCAGCTCATGTCCACCGAGGCCAGCAGGTCGGGCTTCGCGGCGCGGATGTGCTCGAGTTTCAAATCCCCCATGGCCGTGGAGACATTCGGGAAACTCACCGAGAACGTGCCGCCGAAACCGCAGCACTGCTCGACCTCGCCGAACTCAACCACCTCCACGCCCTGGATCGAGCGCAGGAGCGTCAGCGTCGCGGCGATGCTGCCGGTGCCGCGGGTGTGGCAGGCCCGGTGCAGGGCGATCTTCGCCGGGAAGCGGCCCGGCCAGGAAGTGACGCCGAGGCCGTTGACGAGAAAATCCATCAACTCCCAGGTCCGCCGGCCCAGCGCCTCGACCTCCGCGAGGTCGGGCTCGTGTTCAAACGCCAGCGACGCGCCGTGAAACATCATCGCCGCGCAGGAGCCGGAGGGAAGGATCACCGGGTCCCCGCCCGTGAAGGTGCGCACGGCATGGCGCACGACCTTGCGCGCCGCGGTCCAGTCGCCGCCATTGAAGGCCGGCTGGCCGCAGCAGGTCTGGCCCTCCGGAAAATCGATCGTGCAGCCGGCGTGCTCCAGCACCTCGACCGTGGCCTTGGCGACGTCCGCATAGATCGCATCACACAGGCAGGTGGCCATCAACTGCACCTTCTTCCCTGTCACCGGCTTTCGTTCGGCGTTGAGCATTTTTGGATTGGAAAACCTCGCGCCGCGCAGAGCCTGAGGCAACCGAAAACCCATCATGGCCAAAGTCATCCATACCGCCGCCGTTGATCTCGGCGCCACCAGTGGCCGCGTCATCCTTGGCGCCTGGTCCAGGAACAAACTGACGCTCACCGAGGCGCACCGTTTCCCCAACGCCTATCGCGACCTCGGGGCCAACACGTACTGGGAGCTCGGCACGCTGTGGCACGAAATCCAGACGGGCCTGCGCAAGGCCGCCGCCCTGCTCCCCCGCGGCGCGAAGCTGGCCTCGGTCGGCGTGGACACCTGGGGCTGCGACCACGTTTTGCTCAATGACGCCGGCCGGCTCGTTTTCCCGAGCCACGCCTACCGCGACAACCGCACGCAGGCGGGCCTCAAGGCCCTCGCCGCCAACGGCGCCGATCGCATCTACGCCGTGACCGGCATCCCGAATGTCTTCTACAACACGAGCCTCCAGCTCGCCGAGGCCGTGGCCCACTGCCCGGCCGTGACCGACCTCGCGACGCGCTGCCTGTTCCTGCCGGACTACTTCAACTACCTGCTGAGCGGACGCATGGAGAACGAGCTCACGGTGGCCAGCACGTCACAGCTCCTCGATGTGCACAGCCACGGCGACTGGTCGCGCACGGCGCTCAGCCATTTTCACATCCCCGCCGAGTGGTTCACCACCCCGATCCGACCCGGCACCAGGCTCGGTCGCGTGCTCAATTTCCCCGAGCTCGCCGGCACGCAGGTCATCGCCGTGCCGAGCCATGACACGGCCAGCGCGTACGACGCCATGCCCGCGGCAGAGGACGGCAACGACCTCTTCCTCAGTTCCGGCACCTGGTCGCTCGTCGGTTTCGAGAGCAAAACCCCCGTCCTCGGTGCCGAGGCGGAAAAGGCCCGCATCGCCAACGAGCGCACCGGCGACGGCAATTTCCGTCCGCTGACCAATGTCGTCGGCCTCTTCCTGCTCGAGCAGATCATGAAGGATTTCAAGCAGCGGCCGCAGAACGACCGGGAATGGGCGGCGCTCATCACGGCGGCGGAAAAGCAGCCGGCCCCGGCCGACCTGCTCGACACGACCGATGCCGCCTTCACCAGCCCGGCCTCGATGAAGGCGGCGATCGATGCCCAATTGAAGAAGCGGAAAATCGCGGCGCCCAAGCACCTCGCCGGCTACACCCGCCTCATCTGCGACTCCATCGGCCAGGGTCACGCCAAGGCCGCCCAGGCCTTCGAGCGCATGACCGGCCGTAAGTTCAATCGCATCCTCATGGTCGGCGGCGGCTCCAAGAACCGCCTGCTCTGCCAGGCCACCGCCGATGCCGCCGGCATCCCCGTGGTTTCGTTCAATCTCGAAGGCACGGCCGTCGGCAACATGGCCCGCCAGCTGATTGCCTTGAAGGCCGTGAAGGACCTCAAGACCTTCCGCCGCCTGCTCAGCGCGAACCTGCAGCAGAAGACGTACACGCCGCAGTAAGCATCTCCGAATCGCCCTCATTGTAGGGCGTCACCTTGGTGACGCCTGTTAATGCCGCGCACGCCAAACAACGTCCGAGGCACGGACCAAGGTCCGGCCCTGCATGGAACAACGAACGCCCGCGAGCGGGCGGCTTACAACAGCGGCTTGATGAATGCCAACCCCTGACTGACGAAGGCGTCGCCGTCGGGGCAGAGATTCTGGAAGATGCCGCGGTTCCAGCCGAAGTCGCCGATGGCGGTGTTGTAGCCCTCGAAGGCCACGTAGTCGGCCTTGGTGGACTTCAAGGCGGTGAAGATGTCGCGCCACGGCACGAGGCCGCCGCCGGGGACGCCGCGGTCGTTTTCGCACGCGTGCAGGCCCCAGAGGAGGTCGCCGGTCTCACGGATCGCCGCCGCGGGGTCACGGAGCTCGGTGATCATGTGATAAGTGTCGAAGAGCACGCGCATGTTCGCCGGGCGGCCGGCCAGCTCGATCAGCTTCACGGCCTGCGCCGGCTGGTTGACAAGATGAGAACGGAACCGGCTCATCGGCTCGATCGCGAGCATGATGCCCGCCTTGGCCGCGTGCGCGGCGAGTCCGCGCAGGCCCTCGGCCGCGCGGGACAATTCATCCGCCGGCGGACGCCGGCGCAGGGACTTGCCCGGACGGCCGTAGAGCGCGCCGGCATAGCAGATACCGCCCACCTCGGCGGTCTCATCAATGATGCTGCGGTGAAAATCAAAGGCGGCGCGACGGTGCGCGGGATCGTCGGCGGCAAGGTCCGCATTGTCCGGCCAGGCTCCGCCGGGGCCCACCACAAGGGCGATGCCCGCATCTTTCGCGGCGCGGCGCGTCAGGGCGCGGTCGTAGGGCACATCGAGGCCCACCGAAAGTTCGATGGTGTCGAGCCCGAGTCTCCTCGCCCGGTCAAAGAGGCCAACCTCACGGTCGGACCAGCGTTCCATCCACAGGTAAATATGTGCGCCAAGTTTCATGAATGAAGGGTGACCAGCAGAGGCGATGCGATGAGAGGTGTCGAATCATCTTCGATGGCGGCGACGACTATGCCGTG
>JADJZJ010000001.1 GCA_016715765.1 Opitutaceae bacterium | reverse complement strand
GACGCCGTCGGGTGCGTTCCTGCTGGAAGCCAGTCTCCACGCAAAAGCGTGGTTAATTTCTCAATCCGTCCGAAAGCGCTACCGTCTTCGATTGAGATTCTGCCATCAGGCCAGACATCAACTGGAAGAACAAATTCGTCCGTGGTGATAGCGTCCTCATGGTCCCGTTGCCCATCGAGAAACTCTTGGATGCGTGAGCGATAGTCAGCAATCTCGCGCTGCGCCTCTACATCAGAAACTCCGTTCCCTCCGCGGCCTCCTGTGAAACCGCCTTATCTAGTTTTCTCTGTGCCTTTGAGCTTTTGTGGCCTTCATGGTAATCACAATAGACAAGTTATTGCCTGTCTATATGTCATATTGGACAGTTTTTATCTTGTCTATTATGGTTTCTGACAGGTTATATCCTGTATGAATGTCGAAGGTCAAAGTGTGTTAGTCACCAGTCTGGACACCCGTATGCCAGTGCTGATGCCGGCCCAAACGGCCGCCATGCGGCCGGCACGGGGTTGGTTGCGCGCGGTCCGGACGGCGCTGGGTTTGAGCCAGGCCCATGTGGCCAAAAAGGTGATGGTGACAAAGCAATCCTACGGCGATCTTGAGCATGCGGAGGAGCGAGGAGCCATCACCCTGAATTCGCTGCAACGCGCGGCTGACGCCATGGACTGCGAACTGGTCTATTTCCTCGTGCCCCGCGCAAAAGTGGCGCGCAGTTTCCGCGACCTCGCCCAACGGCATGATCCGAAATTCAAACACCTTCAGGCCAGCGAACATTCCATGGTGCTCGAAAACCAGGCGGTCGGTGATCTGCCACCGCGGTCGGCACCATGAGTTCGGATCTCTTCGAACAAGCGGACGCCGCTACGCCGCTCAGTGAGGACGAGCGGATGGGGTTGATTCCCAGTCTGAGCACCCGTGCTGAGTTGAACCAGTTCGAGCGGATCAACATCAACGCTGCCCGGATATGGGCGATGCGCAGGAGCGTGCTGCGGCGGGCGGACCTGCTATCCGACATTTTCGCCCGCGAGCTGCACCGCCGGATGTTCAACCAAGTGTGGAAATGGGCCGGGAAATACCGCACCACCGATAAGAATCTCGGTTGGGAGGTTCACCGGCTCGCCGAGGGTGTCCGCAACGCCTTCGATGATGCCCAGGCATGGCTCGATCATTCGACCTATCCCCTGCCCGAGGCCGCCGTCAGGCTGCATCACCGGTTGGTCCTGATCCATCCGTGGCCCAACGGCAACGGGCGGCATTCCCGGCTGGTCGCCGACATCATGATCGCCTCCCGCGGCGGAGCCGAACTCACATGGGGTGCGCGCCAGGACCTGGTCGAATCTGGTGAAATTCGCCAGCGATACATCAACGCAGTCCGGCAAGCCGACCAAGGCGACTACGGGCCGCTCGTCGCGTTTGCCCAAAGCTAGGCGGTCTGTTGACCCGGTTCAGCCGAGGAAACAGACGATTTGACCACGGATTTCTCGGATGACACGGATGCGATTCCGAGGAGGCGACGGCCGCAGGATCGAAATGCAGGGCGGGGATCGGAATCCCCTGCATCAGAAACTCTGCTCCCTCAGCGGCCTCCTGTTAAACCGCATTGATCCGGGATTGGCTCAGGAACCAGTCAGTTCAGCCACGGATTTCACAGATGGCCCTCCTTCACCAAGGTTATGGAGGGCAAGCACGGATGGGTAACCTCGTTTCAAACCGGCCTCACGCCAAGGTGCCAAGACCGCCAAGGTCAGAAAATCCCAATTATCCTCATTCTTTGCGCCCTTGGCGTCCTTGGCGTGAGACCTGTCATGGGATCTGTATCCTTAAGGATGTCCCACGCGACGAACACGAAGGGCGCCAAGAGAAAATATTCCTTATCAGAGTGAATACTTCTGATGTAGGGCGGGGTCTCCGAACCCCGCCAGGCGCTATGTAGCTACGAGCATGAGCGAGTGGATAAGACGATTCGACTGCATGCCTCCACTCGCTCACGCTCGTAGCTACAATTCAATTGTTCAGGCTGGGCCCGCCAAAACCCATCCCTTCCGCGGCCTCCCGTAAACTGCCTTGGCCCGATCTGTGTGCATCCGTGTTCATCTGTGGTTGCCTGCCTTGGCCTTCGTGTCCCTTCGCGTCCATTCGTGGTTAAAATCCCCTCCCGTTCTCCACAGAATAAGTTTCTAGCGGCACCCAATCCTCCCTAGGGTCGCACCATGGAAACCCCGCCATGGCACGATCTGGACGACGACGCGCTGCTGGACCGGAAGATTTCCCAGCTGGGATTGACGCTGCCAGGCACGCCGCTGCAGCCGCTGATCCAGCAGCTCTACGACGAGCTGACATTGAAGGGCCTGGTCTTCCACCCACCCTGCCACGTCGGCGACGAATGGTTCGTGCCGGTGGGCATCCCCGCCATCTTCGTGCCGTTCTTCCTGGTGCACGAACGGCTGCGCAAGCTGGAGGCGAAGATGATGCTCGAAGTCGAGGGCGACACGCCGGAGTGGTTCATGCGGCTGATCCGCCACGAGGCGGCCCACGCCTATGCCTTCGCCTACCAGCTCACGCGGAAACGGAAGTGGCAGCAGGTGTTCGGCAAGTCGTCCTCCGACACGACCCCGGCCTTCTACCGGCCGCGGCCGTACAGCCACTCGTTCGTGGTCCACCTCGACGACTGGTACGCGCAGAGCCACCCGGACGAGGACTTCGCGGAAACCTTCGCGGTGTGGCTGACGCCGGGGCTCGACTGGCGCACGCGCTTCAAGGGCTGGAAGGCCCTGCACAAGCTGGAATACGTGGATGAGCTGATGCGCTCCATCGCCGGCCAGCCCCCGCCCTACCAGCCGGGCTACCGCGAGAAGGACTTCAATTGTCTCAACCTGAAGCTGAAGACCTACTACGCGCGGAAGCGGAAGGAAAACGAGGACACGTATCCCGATTTCTACGATCGCGACCTGCGCCAGATCTTCGCCGGCGCGCGCGACGCGGGCCCGGCGCTGAAGGCCTCCCACTACCTGCGCCAGCGGCGGCGGCAGCTGATGGATGCGGTGTGCGAGTTCACCAACGAGAAGAAATACCGCGTCAACAAGCTCCTCACCCGGCTGATCGAGCGCTGCGAGCAGCTCGACCTGTACGTCGGGCCCGGCGACGCCACGCCGAGCATGCCGGTGGCGGCTTACCTCACCACGCTGGTGATGAACTATCTTTTCACGGGAAAATTCAAACGCACCAAGTAGCCATGGGGAAAAAACTCAAAGTACTCGCCCTGTTTGACGCCATCGGGCCCACGACGCTGGACCAGGACCTGAGCAAGGAGCTGACGACCGTGGACTGGAAGACCGAGGCCGCCGTGCTGGCCGCCCTCGGGGAACTGGGTTACCCGCATGAGCAGCTCGCGATCTTCGACGACCTCGATCTGCTCCGCCAGAAGC
This sequence comes from Opitutaceae bacterium, assembly GCA_016715765.1. Classification (GTDB taxonomy): domain Bacteria; phylum Verrucomicrobiota; class Verrucomicrobiia; order Opitutales; family Opitutaceae; genus UBA2377. Next base: position 264,093 of record JADJZJ010000001.1, on the reverse strand, counting down.
TCCAGACCTTCACCCCGGATGTGATCTTCAACCTGGCGGACCAGTTCCGGAACAACCGGGCCTTCGACCAGCACATCGTCTCGTACCTGGCGATGCACGGCATCCCGTTCACCGGCTGCGGCACGACGGGCCTCACGCTCTGCAAGCACAAGGCCATTTCCAAAAAGATCCTGAGCTACCACCGCATCCACACGCCGCACTTCGTGACCATCCCGCGCGGCCAGCGCGCGGTGCGGCCCGCGCACCTGAAGTTTCCCATCCTCGTCAAGCCGCTGAAAGAGGAGGCGTCCTACGGGATCTCGCAGGCCTCGTTCGTGGAGACCGACGAGCAGTTCCGCGAACGCGTGACCTTCCTGCACGAGAACACCGACAACGACGTGATCGCGGAGGAATACATCGAGGGACGCGAACTCTACGTGAGCCTCATCGGCAACCACCGCCTGCAGGTATTTCCGATCCGCGAGCTGGTGTTCCGCGAGGTGCCGCCGGACGAGCCGAAGATCGCCACCTACAAGGCGAAATGGGACGAGGCCTACCGCCAGCGCTGGGGCCTGGAAAACCGTTTCGCCGAGGGACTCGAACCGGCGCTGGTCCGGCACATTGAGGGCGTCTGCAAGCGCATCTACCACCTGCTCACCATCGACGGCTACGCGCGGGTGGACCTGCGGTTGAATGCAAAAAACGAGCTCTACTTCATCGAGGCGAACCCGAACCCGGTGCTGGCCCCCGACGAGGACTTCGCGCAGTCGGCGATGCAGACGGGCCTGACGTACCCGAGGTTGATCGACCGCATCGCCCGCCTGGGGATGGGCACGCTACGGGAGTGAAGGTAGCGAAGCGCCAAGGACTTTGAGGAATCCTGCCCTGCGGGCATCGCGTAGTGCCGGTCTTCAGCCGGCACTGGTTCGGTAGTGTCGAACTTCCTGCGCAGCGTTGTGAGCGCGGGCTGAAGCTCCGCGCTACGAAGAGTGGGAATTAATCGAGCGCCAAGGGCGCGTGCGATATCAGCCTGGGGCAACGCCCCAGGGATAAATTCGCCCCCACCTTCCGGAGGGCCAACGGCCCGGCCCATGGTCCGGGCTTTCAGCCCTTGCCTCTGGTATGCATATTTCCTGGGGCGTTGCCCCAGGCTATTATGGTGCGGACCTTTGGTCCTGTGCAATGGAACGTTGCCCGGGTTGGGTGCGACGGACCTTTGGTCCTACTTCAACGCGAGGTCGTTGACCTTCACTTCCTTCACGGCCCACTTGGTGACCGTCAATCCCTTGGCGGTTCTCGTGCTGACCGGCACAGGCGTGAGGTCGAAATCGAACTCGCGCACGCGGGCCTTGCTGCGGCCGTCCAGGGAAACGTGCACGCTCTTCGGCATGTCCTTCTCCCGGGTCTGGATGTCGAGCCACACGATCCGGGAATTCTCGGACTTCGCCAGGGGATACAGCTTGTCGCGGGACAGGCCGCCGATCTGGAACTTCTTCGCGTAGGCCTTCCCGGAGGCGCCGTCCTGGTAGATCACCGTGTAAAAGCTCTGGTCGCCCTCCTTGGGCCAGATGGCGACGTGCATGATCTCGCGGCCCATGAAGGTCTTGTCGGCGACCTTTGAAACCTTGAGCGAACCGTCGCGCATGATGGTGAGCACGCTGTCGAGGATGGTGCACTCGGTGACGAACTCATGCTGGCGCCAGTTAAGGCCGATGAAGCCGTCCTCGCGGTTGACGTAGAGGCGCTGGTTGGCGGAGACGACTTCCGACGCGTCAATCTGCTCGATCTCGTCGTAGCTGGTCTTCCGCTTGATGCCCTTGCCGTATTTTTCCTGCAGCATCTCGAACCAGGCGACGGCGTACTCGGTGAGCTTCCGGAGGTTGGCCTTGGTCTCCTTGATGCCCTCCTCGATCTTCTTCATGGCCTCGTCGGCCTGGAACCGGTTGTAGGCGGAGATGCGCTTGATGCGGATCTCGGTGAGGCGGACGATATCCTCGTCGGTCACCTCGCGGCGGAGCTGCTTGAGGAAGGGCTTCAGGCCGCCGCGGATCTCGGCGAGCACGCTTTCCCAGGTCTTGGATTTCTCGATGAGGCGGTAGACCCGCTCCTCGATGAAGATGCGCTCGAGCGAATCCCAGTGCCACTGCTGCTCCAGTTCACCGAGCTTGATCTCGAGTTCGCGCTTGAGGAGTTCCCTGGTGGCCTCGGCGCTGGTCTTGAGGATGTCGCGGACGCCGAGGAAGTGGGGCTTGTCGTCGCCGGTCTTGGGGTCGCGGACGATGACGCAGGCGGCGGGGTTGAGCTGCACCTGGCAGCTGGTGAAGACGTAGAGCTGCTGGATGACCTTCTCGGGCTCCGAGCCCTGCGGGAGATGCACGAGGATCTCGACCTTGTCGGCCGTGTTGTCGTCCACGTGCCTGACCTTGATCTTGCCCTTGGCGTTGGCGGCGAGGATGGACTCGATGAGCGACTCGGTGGTGACGCCGTAAGGCAGCTCGGTGATGGCGAGGAGGTATTTGGAGCGCTCCTCGATCTTGGCGCGGACCTTCACCTTGCCGCCGCGCTCGCCGTCGTTGTATTCGGCGAAGTCGGCGGTGCCGCCCGTGGGGAAATCGGGGAGGATGCGGAAGGTTTTACCCTGGAGGTGGTTGATCGCCGCGCGACAGAGGTCGTTGAAGTTGTGCGGGAGGATCTTGGTCGAGAGGCCGACCGCGATGCCGTCGGCGCCCTCGAGGAGGACGATCGGGAACTTGGCCGGGAGCGTGATCGGCTCCTTGTTGCGGCCGTCGTAGCTGAGCTGCCAGGTGGTGGTCTTCGGGTTGAAGAGGACGTCCTTGGCGAAATTGGTCAGGCGGGCCTCGATGTAACGGGGCGCGGCGGCCTCGTCGCCGGTGAGGAGGTTGCCGTAGTTGCCCTGGGGCTCGATGAGCCAGGCGCGCTGGCCGATGGACACGAGCGCGGCGCCGATGGACGCGTCACCGTGCGGGTGGAGCTTCATCGTGGCGCCGACGACGTTGGCCACCTTGTGGAAGCGCCCGTCGTCCATGTCCCACAGGGTGTGCAGGACGCGGCGCTGCACCGGCTTCAGGCCGTCATCAATGTGCGGGACGGCGCGGTCGAGAATGACGTAGGACGCGTAATCGAGAAACCAGTTGCGGTAGCTGACGGCGAGCGGAGCCTGCTCGTCCTGGACCTTCTCGCCTTTCTTGCGCTTCGGCGGCGGCTCGGAAGCGGAAACCTGAGAGGTGGCATCGGGGAGACCTGAAACCTGAGACCTGAGACCTGAATTCTGATCGGAACCTTCAGGTTTCTGGCCTGTGGTCTCAGGTTTCGGTTGCGGCGCATCATCGCCGCCCAGCGGCAGCTCGGGCTGGTCGTTGTTCTTGGAAGTTTTCTTCTTGGCCATTTAGAAAAGGGAAAGTTTGGAGGTGATGGAGGTTCACGGGGTCGAGGCGGATGTTCTCGCCGATGAAGTCCTTGAACTCGCCGGCGGAGATTTCGCCGAGGCCCTTGAACCGCGTGATCTCGTGCGTGGCGCCGCACTCCACGATGGCGGCCTGCTTCTCCGCCTCGGAGTAGCAGTACCGGGTGATCTTCTTGTTGCGGACGCGGAAGAGGGGCGTCTGCAGGATGAAGAGGTGGTTGTTGCGGATGACGTCGGGGAAGAACTGCAGGAAGAACGAGAGCAGCAGCAGGCGGATGTGCATGCCGTCCACGTCGGCGTCGGTCGCGATGACGATCCGGTTGTAGCGCAGGCCGTCGAGACCGTCCTCGATGTTCAACGCGGACTGGAGGAGGTGGAATTCCTCGTTCTCGTAGATGACCTTCTTGGTGAGGCCGTAGGTGTTGAGGGGCTTGCCCTTGAGGGCGAAGACGGCCTGGGTCTGCACGTCGCGCGTGGCGGTGAGGGAGCCGGCGGCGGAGTCGCCCTCGACGATGAAGAGGGTGCTTTCCTCGGCGCGCTCGTTGCGGTCGCCGAGATGCAGCCGGCAGTCGCGGAGCTTGCGGTTGTGGAGGGAGGCCTTCTTGGCGCGCTCGCGGGCGATGTTGCGGATGCCGGCGAGTTCCTTCCGCTCGTGCTCGTTCTCCTCGATCTTGCGCTTGATGACCTCGGCGGTCTCGCGGTTCTTGTGCAGCCACGTGTCGAGGGACTGCTGCATGAACTTGCCGATGAATTCCTTGATGGACGGACCCTTGGGTCCCATGTCGGCCGAGCCGAGCTTGGTCTTGGTCTGCGACTCAAAGACGGGCTCCTGCACGCGGACGGCGATGGCGGCGTCGATGGACTGGCGCACGTCGGCGGCCTCGTAGTCCTTCTTGAAATGGTTGCGGATGGTCTCGACGAGGGCCTCGCGGAAGGCGGCGAGGTGCGTGCCGCCCATGGTGGTGTGCTGGCCGTTGACGAAGGACCAGTATTCCTCGCCGTAGTGGTTGCCGTGGGTGAAGGCGACCTCGATGTCCTCGCCCTCGAGGTGGATGATCGGATAAAGCGGCTCGCCGCTGAGCTCCTTCGTGAGGAGGTCCTTCAGGCCGTTCTCGGACTTGAAGGGCTTGCCGTTGAGCGTGAGCGTGAGGCCGCGGTTGAGGAAGGCGTAGTTCCACAGCATGTCCTCGATGAACTCGGTGCGGAACCGGAAGTCGGAGCCGAAGAGCGCGGTGTCGGGGACGAACTCGATGATCGTGCCGTTGCGCTCGTCGGTCTTGGTCACGCGGGACTGCGACTTCAGCTTGCCGCGCTCGAAATCGACGATCTTCGTCTCGCCGTCGCGGACGGCCTGGGCGCGGTAGGTGGCGGAGAGGGCGTTGACGGCCTTCTGGCCGACGCCGTTGAGGCCGACGGCCTTCTGGAAGGTCTCGGAGTCGTACTTGGCGCCGGTGTTGATGATGGAGACGCAGTCCACGAGCTTGCCGAGCGGGATGCCGCGGCCGTAGTCGCGCACGCGCAGGGTGCGATCGTTGAGCTCGATCTCGATCTTGCGGCCCGCGCCCATCGTGAATTCGTCGATGGAGTTGTCGATGGTCTCCTTGAGCAGGACGTAGATGCCGTCCTCGGCGTGGGCGCCGTTGCCCAGCCGCCCGATGTACATGCCGGGGCGGAGGCGGATGTGCTCCAGGGAACTGAGGGTCTTGATGCTGGCTTCGGTATAGGCTTGGGCCATTGCGTGTGATTGAGGGTTGCGCGTAGCGTCGGGCCGTCCGCGGTCGTGACAAGCGAAAATCCTGCGGGTTGCGCTGCGGAATGGGAGAAAACCGCAAACAATTTTAGCCACGGATCACACGGATGGCACGGATTGGGGGCCAAGGACGCAAACCGGCCTCACGCCAAGGACGCAAAGGACGCCAAGGTAAATAATCCCAGCGGACGTCTGCAAATCCCAGTTTGTCATCTTCACTGCGCTCAGAATGACAAATGAGAGGGAAATAGAAGTATGGAAACACGCCTTAATCCTTTGCGCCCTTGGCGTCCTTGGCGCGACACCCTGCCTTGAATTCGCATTTTCCAGGATCCCATCCGTGCCATCCGTGGTTAAAAAATAATAACTTCCCCATATTTCATAACCCGCCCTTGCCGCAGCGGCCGAGCGCTTTAGATTTCGCCGATCTCCCCATGAACAAAAAACTTCGCCTCACCCTTGCCATCGTCCTCGGCCTGGCCGCGGTGGTGTACATCGGGCTCACCTTCTTCCTCGGCTCGATCGTCAAGGCCGGCGTGAACCGTTTCGGTCCCCAGCTCACGCAAACCAAGGTCGTGCTGTCCGGCGCGCACATCTCGCCCCTGACCGGTTCCGGCAACCTGTCCGGCCTGGCCGTGGGCAACCCCAAGGGCTGGAGTGATGCGAATGCCTTCTACCTCGGGAAGATCCACCTCGACGTGGAGCCCTTCTCGGTCCTGGGCGACCACATCGTGATCAACGAACTCATCATCGACCAGCCGGAGTTCCTCTATGAGACGAAGATCATCTCCAGCAACATCAAGGACCTGCTGAAGAACATCGAGCAGTTCACCGGCAGCGGCGGCCGGGAGCCCGCAACCAAGTCCGGCCAGCCCATCAAGTTCGTCGTCAAAAAATTCCGCCTCACCAACGGCACGGTCCGCCTCGGCGTCGGCCCCGCCGCCCTTCCCATGCCCCTCCCGCCCCTCGCCATGGATAATATCGGCGTGGCGCAGGGCGGCATCTCCCCCGACGAACTGGCCGGCGCCATCATGCAGGACGTGCTCAGCGGCATCGTCCAGGCCTCGACCCAGGCGCTCATGAAGGCCGGCTCCACGTCGGGCGCCTCCGCCGCCGAGGCCGTGAACGACGCCGCCAGGAAAACCGGCGACAGCCTGAAAAAAATCTTCGGCAAATAAGCCCCCACCGCCATGCCCCCGCGCTTCACCGGCCTGCCCTTCTTTGTCTATCCGGTCGCCGACATGACCCGGGCGCGGGCCTTCTATCAGGAGGTCCTGGGCCTGACCGAAACCGCCAATTGGGAAAACCAATGGATCGAATACGACATCGGCGGCGGCACGCTGGCGCTCTCGGGCTTCATGACGGACGCCACCCCGGGCCGCGCCGGGGCGGCCGCGCTGGAAACCGATGAATTCGACGCCGTCGTCACCGGGTTGAAGTCGAAGGGCGTGACTTTCGTCCTCGAGCCGACCGACACCGGGGTCTGCCATTTCGCCCGGTTCCTCGACAGCGAGGGCAACCACCTCGTGCTGCACCGGAAGCACTGAGCCGTCGCCGCCTTCCCTCACTGTAGGAGCGGCTTTATGCCGCGATCTGGCGCAACCCCGTCCAGCACCGAAAGCATTGCGCCAAGCAGGGCAGGTCTCTGACCGGCCATTTCACCGTCGAATCCGCGGGGAGCATGCCATGGCAGGTCAAAGACCTGCCCTACTTCCAGGCTTCACGTTCATGCGTTTGTGCGCGAATAGATAGACCCTGCCTTCACCAGTTCCCACCCCATGAAAATCACCTACTACCTCGAAATCCTCTCCTCCTGGTGCCATTACACCGAACCGGTGTGGGCCGAGTTGAAGCGCCGTTATGCCGGGCGGGTGGAGTTCGACTGGAAAATCGCCCTCATGCGGCCGGAGGATTTCCCCGCCTCCCGCGCCCAGTGCGACTGGTTTTACCGGCGCAGCGGCGGCACGGTCATGCACACGCCGTATATGCTGAATTCCGGCTGGTTCGATCCCTCGCTCCAGGGCCATTACGAGGCGGCCGGCGTGGTGGCCGAGGCCGGACGGGAACTCGGCGTGACCGACGACCGGATCCGCCTCGCCCTCACCCAGGCGGGTCTGCGCGAGGGCCGGAAGATCGGTGACGCGGCGGTGGCCATCGCCGTCGCCGCCAAGGCCGGCAAGCTCGACGCCCGCAAGCTGCGCCGCGCGGCCTCCCTGCCGGCCGTCCGTGCCCGCGTTGATGCCAGCACCGCGGAATTCTACGCCCACCAGATCAACCAGCGTCCGGCCTTCGTGCTCACCGACGCCATCGGTGACAAGGCCGTGTTCTCCGGCCTTGTGCGGATCGAGCCGCTCGCCGCCACCATCGAGGCGATGCTCAGCGACTCGGCCGCCTACGCTGCCCATGCCGCGCACCACGGCAAACCGCCCGCCACCTGAGCCCCCCCTTTTCCCTGATTCCCTAACTCCCTCATTCCCTCCCCCCATGTCCCGTCAAATCCACGTCGGCCTCATCGGTTGCGGCAACATCAGCGAAGCCTACTTCGCCGGTTGCGCCCGCTACGATATCCTCAAACTCACCGCCTGCGCGGACCTCGACCCGGCCCGCGCGCGCGCCAAGGCCGAAAAGCACGGCATCCGCGCCTGTTCGGTGGACGAACTCCTGGCCGATCCGACCATCGGGATCGTCATCAACCTCACCATCCCCCAGGCCCACGCGCCGATCAACGAGCGCATCCTCCGCGCCGGCAAGCACGCCTACACGGAAAAGCCGTTCGCCCTCGATGCGGCCGAAAGCCGGCGTGTGCTCGCCCTCGCCAAGCGGCGCAAGCTCCTCGTCGGCAGCGCCCCCGACACCTTCCTTGGCGGCGGCATCCAGACCGCCCGCCAGTTGCTCGACGACGGCGTGATCGGCCGCCCGCTCGCCGCCACCGCGAACATGCTGTGCCGCGGCCATGAATCGTGGCACCCCGCACCCGAGTTCTATTACCAGCGCGGCGGCGGTCCGATGTTCGACATGGGACCGTATTACGTCACCGCCCTCGTCAACCTGCTCGGCCCCGTGCGGCAGGTCAGCGGCCTCACCAAGGCCTCCTTCCCCACCCGCCTCATCACCAGCCAGCCGCTCGCGGGCAAAAAGGTGAAGGTCGAGGTCCCCACGCATTATTCCGGCACGCTGGACTTTGCCAACGGCGCGGTCGGCACGGTCATCATGAGCTTTGATACGTACCCGATCCCCAACCAGCCGTGCATCGTGATCTACGGCACCGAGGGGACGATGATCGTGCCGGACCCCAACACCTTCACCGGCCCGGTGCGGGTGCGCCGCGGCGCCGATGCGAACTTCAACGACATCCCGCTCACCCACTCCGACCAGCGGCTGCGCGGCACCGGTGTGGCCGACATGGCCTATTCGATCCTGCGCCGGCAACGCCGCCACCGCTGCAGCGGCGAGCTGGCCCACCATGTCATCGAGGTCATGTCCGCCTTCGAGAAATCCTCCAAGCTCGGCCGCCACGTGCGCCTGTCCTCCACCGTCGCCCGGCCCGCCGCGCTCCCGCCCAGCCTGCCCCTCAACCTGCTCGACACCTGACCGCCGCCATGCCACCCGACCAAGCCAGCTTCTCCATCCGCCACAACTCCGCCCAAAGCCGCTACGAAACCGAGGTGGACGGACACCTGTCCTTCGTCGAATACACGCTGGACGGCAATCGCCTGACCCTCACGCACACCTTCGTGCCGCCGGAATTGCGCGGCCGGGGCATCGCCGAAGTGCTGGTGCGCACCGCCCTGGACTCCGCCCGCGCGGCCGGCCGCCGCGTCGTGCCGCAATGCTCCTACGTGGCCCGCTTCATCGCGAAGCATCCGGAATACCAGCCCTTGGTGGATGCCTGAGGCGGTGTGTCCGTACGACGGGTCCACGGGGATCAGGCGAACGCGCTCCCAGCCAGGCCGCTACGCGCAATCGTAGGCCAGCCCGCTTGCGGGCGCGGATTGGACGCGCGCAAGCGCTGGCCTGCAACCGCCGATTCCACCAAACGATACCGTCGGCCCCGCGTCAGCCGGAGGCGGGAGCGAGCTTGCTCGCGACACATGCCAGGGCCGGAAACCCGGGCAATTTCCGGCACAAAAACTGAACGCGCGGACCCCACCGTGCATCCAACAATTGGGGAGGCGTGACATCCCCTGCGGAAGCCCGCCTTCCGGCCGGCCCGACCGGTTGCCTGCCAAACCTGAATCCTTGGAAAGGAGTATCCAACATCATGACTGCAAACATCACCCCTCCGCGTCTGCAACTTCTCCTCGGCACCCTGTGCCTGATGCTTCTGCCCGTTCTCCACGCAGCCGAAGCCCCGAAAACCACGCGCTTTGTGCTCACCGAGCAGGAGCAGCTGACCTTCGCCAAACCCATGACCGCCGGCATGGCCATGCACATGGTCCTGCAACTCTCGCCGGCGCACCTGCCCGCCGTCCTGCCGAAGACGGCCACGCTCACCCTGGCCGACGGCGCCAGCCATGTCCTCTGGGAAGGCCCTCTCGCCGTGAGCGTTCCGCCCGCCGGCCCCGTCCAAGTGTCCGGCGACCTGCCACCCCGGGCCGTCGAATCCATTCTGATCTGCGACCGGGGCATCGTTAGTTTCGCCACCGGGACCGAACCCCTGACCGTCGCCTTTTTCCGGGATCACGCGCTCAAGCCCCTGGGTGCGGTTGTCCCGGACATGGGTGGAAAGCCGTTCTTCTTCAATCTGCCGGAGATGGTGCCCGCCCCCGCCCTGCCGGGCCTCGGTGCCCCGCGGGCCACGGTGGAAAAATACGTCATCGCGATTCTGGACTGGGACCGCGAGGTCCAGGCCGACCTGGATGACGCCAAGAACATCCTCGCCCGCGCCCGCTCGCTGTGGCGCGACCTCCGCACCGCCGACCGGCCGCCCTGGCCCAAGCCGGCCCTGAAGGAATTCGACACCTTCTACGATCGGGTCCTCGAGCATAACGAGGACCTGCGCCAGACCCGGGTGGCCATCCGGACCCAGGCCAAGACCTACATCAACCAATGGAACACCGCCCATGTGACGCCCACGAGCAAGGACCGGCCCTTCACGCTGGAGTTCTATCGCGACACCTGATTGCCGGCCGGGCAGACTCCAATCCCTCAGGCCCTCAGGAAGGCCGCCTATTTTGAAGACGCGCCCTGCTTGTGCTCACCCCGGTAATCCTTCTCCCCGGCGGTGACGGCAACGGGGAGCTGGTTTTCCTTCGGGGGCAGCGGACAGGTGGCAAAGGGGGTGAAGGCGCACGGCGGGTTGATCGCCCGGTTAAAGTCGAGTACCACCTTCCCGCCCTTCGGCGGATCCGCGTAAAGGAAACGCGCGGCGCCGTAGGTTTCCACGCCGCTGGTCAGGTCGGAGATGATGAAAAACAGCGGCTCGTCCGGCGACTCCTGCAGCGGCAGCAGCGCCAGCGTGTGCCCATCCCGCGTGAACACGGCCCGGCCCAGCACCAGCGCCTTCGATTCCTGCCCGAGGATGTTTTTGATCGGCACTTCGCGCGGCCGGTCAAAGTCCTCCCACGCCGCCTCGATCCGCCACGCCGGATCCACCGGGAAATAATCAATGCCGGCGAACCGGCTGCGCCGCTCGGAGGCGCTGTCCCTCACCCGCAGGGCGCGCTGGCCGCCGCGCTCGATGACGTGGATGCTCATCGTGCCGCAGACGACCGACACCGGCCGGCCGGTCCGGCCGTCGCCGAGGTTCACGGACAGCACGGGCTCGCCATTCACCAGCGCCTCGACGCCGGGGGTGACCTGCAGCCTTACGCTGCCATCCTCGGCCAGGACCATCGTGCCGAAGCGCGCCGGGCCCGCGGCCAGCACCACCTTGTTTTCCGGGGCACGGCCCACGGTGTTCTCGCCGGGGGCGAGAAAATGCAGCCCGATCAGCGACAGCCAGCCCTCGGGGGCCGTAAGGCGCTTCACCCGCTCGGCCCGCTCCACGGCCAGCTCCTGTGCATAATCGTCCGCCCGCGCCCCTGCGGTGGAGAGCAGCAGGACAAATGCACAGGTAAAAATCCGCGCAAGCATGGCTGGACTGGATTCAAGCAGAACTGACCGCGAATGGCCGCGGAGTGGCACGAAATGGATTTTTAAACCACAGATGCGCACACCTGAACACAGATTCAGTCAAACTCCCGGGCGGATTCATGTTTTGTGCAGGTTCCCCGAAATTACTCCACGGATCGGTAATCTGTGCCCATCCGTGAAATCTGTGGTTAAAAAAGGCCCTTCATTCGGTTGCGGCGAAGCCGCTCCTTGAAATCCGTGGCATTGATGAAACCGCCGTGACGCCACCGCGCCACTCAGAGCTTCATCCGCTTGTACGTGTCGCCGTAGAGGACGAGCGTATCGGCGTCCTTGATCTCGATCATCGAACGGGCGCTCGTGATGAGCACTTCCTGGCCGTTCACCGTCGCCGCGCGGGCCGTGAGCAGGGACTCGTCCGGCTTGGGTCCGTACTTGACGATGCGGACATTGCCGGTGCGCACGATGGTCATCCAGCGGTCGCCCGGCCTTGAGCCGGTTTCGAATTCGCCGGCCACGGAGTTGAGCAGCCGCTCGGTCGCGGCCGCGGACAGCATCTCGTGCGGGGGCAGCAGATCCGGCGGCGGACGCATGAGCATCCAGCCGGAGACGGCGTTGATCGTACCGAAGAGAATGACCAGGGCCGCGATCTTAACCCAGCGGGGAATTGAACTGAGGGCGCCACCGCCATTGCCGGAGGACTGGCGGGCCGCGGCCTTGGCCGCGTGCTTGGCGTCCGGCGCATGTTCGCCAACGGTGGTGAGGATTTCCTCCACGGTCATTTCCCGCGTGCCGGACTTCAGATTCCAGCTGTGCAGGCGCAGGCGGCCGTTGGCGGCCTTGACCATGAAGACGCCCTGCGGACTCGTGATGCGGATCTCGGGGGCCGCCGGATCAGCCGGCGCCTGCTGCGCCACGGCCTTTTGCATGTCCTGCAGGATCTCGCGCAACCGCACGGCATCGACCGCCGGCAACTCGCTGTCCGCATGCCTTACCCCGACTTCCCGGGCATCGGGAGTCAGGTGGCGGAAGTTGAGCTTGTAGGTCATGGGATTCATCAGCGTTCGATGATGAACAGCCCGTCACCATTGGCTCCGGTGCGGAAACTGCCGGTTGAAAGGTTCCCGTCGTCGATCACGACATCAATGTCCAGCAACTGGTTGGCATCAACCACCAGCGGAGATTCAGCGGTCCCTGAAATGGCAATGGCGGCCTTGTAGCGCACGCCCGCATGCAGCTGATCCTGTTCCCAGTTGTAGCGGCCGCCCATCGGGGTGACCCGGGCCCACGCGGTGCTGTTCAACTGCCCTTCCAAACCCGCCGGAACCTCGCCCGGATCGGTATCGGCCGGCCAGGAGCCCTTCTCCTGCGCATAGGTGTTGAATACGCCGCCAAAAGTCCGGAAATCACTGGCAATGGTCGTCGACCGGGACCGGCGCTGGATCTTCTGAAATGCAGGGATACTCAGCATCGCAAGCATGCTGATGATAACCATGACGACCATGATTTCAACCAGTGTGAACCCGCGTTGCCTGTCATGCCTTGGCCTGGCAATGTCCTTCGGGGAAATATGTGCTTCAGCTGTCAAACGTGGCTGCGAGAATCGACGTTTAGTTTCCGTGTGGCAAGCCCGCGGTGGCAGTGGTGCATTTTTTTAGTGCACATATTTGATTGTGGCCATTGAACTTGGATCCACAGGAGAGATGCAGATGCATAGCAGTACCCCCACCATTCAGGCCTATCCGGCCGGCACGGCAACGGGTTTGGAGGTTGGGCGCAGAATCCTGGATTCCACAAAAAACGGGCCGGCCGGCAGCAGGCTCGCAAGCAGGACCAAGGCGGTGCGCTGCCAGCTCCAGCGATGCACCCAGGCCGCCTGCAGCGCACAGAAGACATAGAGAATGAAAAGCACGCCGTGCGCCATCCCGACGAGGCGCACCGCCCCGGGCTGGCCGGCCAGGTATTTCAGCGGCATCGCCACCCCCAGCAGCAGGAGAAAGGAAATGCCCTCCGCCCAGCCGGTCACGCGCAGGCGGCCCAAGGTTGTCTTCATCCAGGTCATGGGCCGCAGGGAATGTCACCCCGCCGCCATGGCAAGCCCGCGTGCCAAATTTCATCGCCTCCCCGGCCGCCCGCCCCGAAAACTACCGGGTCGCGCATGAAATTCTGCATCGTCACCGACATGGAAGGCCTGGCCGGCGTGGATCACTGGGACCAATGCTACGCCACCGAAGACCAGGACCCGGCCTACCAACACGGTCTCGCCCAACTCGCCGCCGACACCAACGCCACGATCGCGGGCTGCTTCGATGCCGGCGCCAGCGCGGTGGACGTCTGGGACGGCCACGGCCGCAACCGCCAGCAGGCCTTCACGCGCGTGCCGCTCGACCCGCGGGCCACGCTGCGCCGGCTCGTCGGTGGCACGCCCATCACCCTCGAGGGCCTCGACGCCTCCGTCGCCGGGGTGTTCATGGTCGGACAGCACGCGATGGCCGGCACGCTCCACGGGTTTCTCGACCACACGCAGTGTCCCAAGGAAATCTGCCGTTTTCAGATCAACGGCCAGGAGCACGGCGAGATGAGCCAGTTCGCCCTCTACGCCGGCGCCAGCGGCGTGCCGCTGCTGCATGTCTCGGGCGACGAGGCACTCTGCCACGAGGCGCACCGGCTCTTCCCGTGGACCGCCACCACCGCCACCAAACGCGGCACGGGCTGGGCCGCCTGCAAACTTTTCCCGGTGGAGGAAGTGCGCGCGCGCATCCGCACCGATGTCGCCGCCGCCATCCGGCGCCGCGACACCGCCCGCCCCTGGCGCCTCCCGATGCCGGCCGAGATCACGGTGGAATTTGGTTGGAGCGAACCCGCCGACAAACTGGCCGCCATCCCCGGCGTCCGCCGCCGGCACGCGCGCACGGTGGCCTGGACCATCAGTGATCCGCGTTTCATCTACAACTGGCCTTCGCCAGACTGGCACCCGCCGGGTTAGCACAACACCGTCAGGTCCTGTGTGTGACCTCTCGCTGCGGGGAACTGGCCAATCCTTTCCCGCGGATCACGCGGATATTCGCGGATAATACCTCCGTCATCCGCGTCGAGCCGCGTGATCCGCGGGAAGGATTGCATTCAGGACGGCAGTCCAGGCACCTGACAAAGCAGTCCGTGGAGCGTCATTGCGCTCCAAAAGAAAAAAGCCGCCCCCAAAAACCGGCAATTTGCAGCCTCGCTGCCATACAATCCGGGCACACTGCACGAACGGTTTCTACCCCTGGACGACACGCGGAAACCAACAGAAATTTTACCCACTCGCCTGCAACATTTTGACGCAGACAACGCGGCGATTTTTGAACCGGACACACCGGTGCGGTCTATGGCGACGAACCGCAACCTCAACCCCCAGGAGAAATATCATGAAAACTACTCCACACCACCTGGCCTGCGCCATTTCCTGCGCCCTGCTGCTGACGCCGTTCGCGTCCGCCCAACCGGCCCATGCCGGAGGCGCCATCAACGCCGGGGGCGCGGCCCAGGCCTCCATCCAGCGACCCGTGGTCGCACCCTCCGTGCCGGCTGGCGCCAGCATCCGGGGCTCGGCTTCGGCGAACCTGCCGCCGACGGCCCGCGCCAATCCGGGGCTCAACCCGCAGGCCACCACCCACGCGTCAGTCAAAGCCCAGGAACGCGGCCTGACCGTCGCCGCCCTCGCCTCCTCCGGCGCCACCGTCGAGGAGATCCGCACCGCCGCCAAGGCCAACCGGGAGGGCATGCTGGCCAACGTGGACGGACAACTCGAAGTCGGCGGCCAAATCACGGCCAATCTGCGGCGCCAGTCCCGTCACCTCGAAGGCGAGGCCAAGGTAAACTTCAAGGCCGCCATGGAGGACGTGAAAGCCAGTGAAAAAACCGTCCGTCAAAGCCTGCGCGAGGCGCGCAAAGCCAAGGGCGATGCGCAGGCCGAAGCCCAGGCCAGACTGGCGGACGACTACGCCGCCTACACCGAGGCCGTTGCCCGGGCCGAAGCCGCCGCCACGGCGACGGCGGCGCCCACTGACAGTGCCGGTACCACCAACGGCACGGCGACGTCCACCACCACTGCCGAAACCCAGCGTTAATTCAATCCGGCGCCCCGCCTGACCGCGGGGCGCCGTCTTTTTCATCAGCAAACCTCCACCATGTCATTCCATACCTTTCATACCATTTGTCGCCGTGGCTGGCGTTGCCTCCTCATGCTGCCTGGCCTCGCTTTCGCCGACGGCGAGTCCCCCTCCCCGCCAGCATCCGCCCCGGTCTCCGCCCTCCCCTCGGCGCAAATCGTAATCAGTGGCGGCTTCGACTACAGCCGCGGCGACTACGGCTTCGCCACCGACACAGAGGTACTCGCCGTGCCGCTGAATCTGTCGTACGAAACCGAAACGTGGACCTTCCGCGTCAGCCAGCCCTGGCTCAGAATCAAGGGCCCGGCCGGCGTCGTCGTCACCAGGGCTCCGTTCGGCAGCACAGCTGCCCGTCCGGTCTCGAGTACGGAATCAGGCATGGGCGACATCATGGCCGGCGCCACCTACCGCTTCAGTCCCTCCGTCGATGGATTCAACGTGGCACTTACCGGCCGGGTGAAATTCGGCACCGCTGACGAGGCCGAAGGCCTCGGCAGTGGCGAAACCGACTACTATACCCAGATCGATTTCTCCCGGGCGTTCGGCGCCACCGTGCCGTTCTTCTCCGCCGGCTATCGCTTCCTCGGCCGCAGCAACCTCTACCCGTTGCGCGACGGCGCCTACCTGTCCGGCGGGGTCATCCGACGTTTATCGGGGCCCACCCAGATCGGACTCGCCGTGGACTGGCGCCAACAGGTCGTGGATGGTGGCGACCACGGCTGCGAGGTCACCGGCTTCGTAATGCATCGATTGGACGAACGCTGGAGCCTGCAAGGCTACGCGCTGGCCGGCCTGACCGACGCGAGCCCGGACGTGGGTTTCGGCGGCTTGCTCAGCTATCACTTCTGAGCAAGAAAACACTGGGCATGGCGTATTGCCCCCGAGGGTAGGGCCCGGCCTCCGGACGGGCCGTGAATGGTCAGCGCATCACTTTCCGCCCGTCCGGAGGCCGGGCACTACCCAATGTCACGTCACCGCTTAAGCTAATTCTCAATACGCTCCGTCCCACCAGCGGCGCAGGTCCGCTCCCGCCACCTGCGTGTCCACCCAGACATCGGGAAAGCACGACAGGCCGTAGGCCGGCGCCGCGTTGCCGAGTTCCGGCAGGACAAAGATATCCGTTGCCGTGGACGAGGCCTTCAGGGTGGCAAACAATTCGCGCACATACCCGCCCCAAGTCTCGTATTCCGGTGTGCGGCGCACGCCGTCAAAGGTGACCGGAATCTGGCAGTGATGCCCCGTGAACGGCCGCAGGTGAAACTGCGTGCAGGCGGCCAGGATGTCGGGCCGCTCGTTCAGCTTTGGCCAGTAGGGCGCCGCAAGGTGCCGCACGACCGCGAAATGCGAATGATCAAAACAAACCGGCAGCGGCGCCCCGGTCCGCGCCTGACACGCATCATGCAACGCCCAGAGGCGCTCCGGCGTTTCCGTGAACGTGTCCCGGTGATTTTCAAAGGCGATCGGCAGACCGGCCTGCTCCGCCGCCAGGCTGATGCGCAAAGCGGCCGCCACCGCCTGATCCAGGGGCGTGTCCACGTCGCATAGCTGGATCGTGGTCTGCCGTGCCCCAAGGGCCGCGGCCCGGGTGAAGAACGGCACGGGATCATCATCCACGCCCAGACTCCCGATTGCCCAATAATCCAGCGCGCCGCGTTCGGCGATTTCGGGGCGCGGCGGCGACATGATGCCGGTGAACCCCGCCGCGGCGATCGCCGCGAACTTGCGCGGCCAGGACCACTCGTCCGTCGCGGAGGGATACTCGCGCAACGACCACGCGCTGGCAAAAACGTGCAGCCGCGGCGGATTCATCGCGACTGGCGCGCCACCCGGTGGAGCCGGTCAATCAGCACGGCGATGTAGGAGGTGAAGCCGTGGTTGCAGCTCGCGCTGTCGTCAAGGTGCTCCCACAGCGTGCCGGTCCGCCGCGCCATCGGCGCGAAATTGCGCATCAGTTCCCGCCGCGCCGCCGCCGGCTCGCCGTGCGCGATGAGCAGTTCCAGCCGCAGGAGCTTGCCAATGAAGGCATTCGCCGGGAACAGCGTGCCGTAGTCGCCGCGCACCAGCCGTTGCCACAGCGCGCGTTCGCGCCGCGGGGAGGCGAGACCATAGGAGAAGGCGTAGTACTGGCAGACCTCGCTCGCGTTGCCGGTCACGGTAAGTTTTCCGTCTGCACCGCGCAGGGCATTGTCCACAAAATGTCCGTCGCGCCAGGCGAGTTCGCGGATCTTGCCTTCGATCCGTGCGGCCTTTTTCGCCAGCGCCGGTTCCCGCAGCAACCGCGCCGCCGCGCGCAGGGTGGCGGCATAGAGCATGTTGGAGGGGAAGTTCACATCCTGCACAAACTGGTTGGCCTTCGACCATTCGACGAACACCCAGTTCTCCAGTTTCTCGAGGAGCCCGAGTCCGTTCTCGAAGCGGCGGAAATACCCCAGCAGGCCGCGGACGCGGCGGACCACCAGCGGCCGCCACGCCGCCGGCAGGCGGCGCTCCCGTCCGGCCTCGTCGAGCTGCAGCACGAGGAACATCGCCCAGTTCGGGATGAACATTTTCTGCAACGCCTCCGCCGGGTAACACATCGGCACCATGCCCGCCGGCAGGTCGGCGAACTTCGCCGGCCGCAGGTAGTTTTCAAGGAAGGCCCGCTCGATGGGATTGTCCCCGCACAGGTGCCACTCCGCCCGCGCCGTGAACAGGCTGTCGCAGAGCCAGCCCGCGCGCTCCCGCGACGGACAGTCCATGAAGATGTCGAGCGCGTTCTGGCGGAACGACGCGAGCGCCGCCCGCCGCACCCTCGCCTCCGCCGCGGGGAGATCCGCCGGGGCGGGCCGCACCTTCTCGGCATTGATGAAGTTCCGCAGGCTGATGTCCGCCACCTCCGCCGCGCCGGCGAGGACCACGATCTGCAGGTGCTGGAACGTGTAGGGCTCGAACGACTCGAAGTTCAGCTCCGCGCCCGCCGCCAGCTCGAGCCCGATCGTGTTCAGGCAGGCGGAACGGTCGAAGACGATCTGCCCCTTGAGCAGGAGTTCATCGAACACGAGCAGCAGCCGCGTCGCGCGGACCGCCTGCACCCGGAGACCCGGGAAACCCGTGCGCACCGCGCCGAAATCCACGCGCAGCCACTGTCCGGATGAAAGCCCGACCGGCGCCGCCGGACGCAATCGCTCCCGGCCCGTGGAGGTGAACTTCAATCCCGCCACGTCGCGGAACAGGGACCACTCCACCTGCTTTTGCGGATACCCCGCCGATTCCTTCGGCACTTCATGGATGAACCGGTGCGGCCTGGCCTTCCGCGCCCGCCCGGCACTGAAGGAAGCGCGACCCCGGACCGCCAACGGTCGCGGTGACACTTCCGAAAAATCCGGCAGCGCCACGCCGCGGGCCAGCCATACCCGGCGGTGGCGCACCCGCGCCAACGCCAGCGGTTTTCCCGGCTCATAACCCGGCAGCTGCCACGTGAGCCCGTCCGCGCCGAAGTGGTAGGCTTCAACAAAGGGCCGCTGGTAACTGTAGCGCTCGACCCGCTGCACGCGCTCCCGCCGCTGCTCCGCCTTGAAACCGCCGCCGCGCACCGCCGTCCAGGCGAGCGCTTTTTTGCCAGCAATCAGCTCCGCGCAGAGAAACTCCGGCTCCAGCGTCGAACAGAATGTCGGCACCCCGTAGCCCATCACCTCAATGATCACTTCCAGGCCGCCGGTGGCATCCGCCGCCAACGGCCATTCGTCGATGCGCGCCGCGCCGTGCCCCGTCCGCCGGCCCGCGTCCGGCGAAAACGCCGTTCGCCCACACGCGATAAGCCTGGGCCGCCGCCAGCCGCAGCGTGCAGCGCGCCCGGCGGGGCAGTCCGACCCGGGTGTGGAAACTCACCCATCGGTTCATTTGGCCCGACAAACTGCCGGGCCAGACTGGCGTCGCATGAAGGAACGAGGGTTGGGAGGTCATCGGGAAATTCGCCGGCGTCAGTCACACCCGCAATGGTTTGCGTTGGCAAACCCTAGTTCCAAACTGGGAACCCGCACCGTCCCATCCGGCTGAACTTCAGCGCCACCTTCCCCGCCATGCTCACCCATCTCAACACGCGCTACGAGATCGCGGGCGCCACCGTCACCACCGCCGTGCTGCCGGTCGGCGCCCTTGAACAGCACGGCCGCCATCTCCCGGTCGGGACCGACCTGATGCTGGCCGAGGCCGTCGCGCGGCAACTCGCCGCGCGCCTCGACGCCTACCTCCTGCCGCCGCTCGCCATCACCTCCTCCATCGAGCACCGGCGCGCCAAGGGCACGGTCTACCTGCGCGCCGACACGCTTGCGCTGGTCGTGCGCGACATCGCCGTCTCGCTGCAGCAATCGGGCTTCACCCGGCTCGTGCTGGCCAATTGCCACGGCGGCAACTGGGTGCTCAAGCCCGCCATCCGCCAGCTCAACCGCGACCTGCCGGGTTTCCGCACGGTGCTGTTCCACCCGGAACTCGATCCCGCCGACTACGCGACAATCTTCGAGCACAAAACCGGCGACGTGCATGGCGGCGAGTACGAGACTTCGCTCATGCTGCATCTTTATCCCGACGCGGTGCGTCCGCTGCCCGCGCCCAGCGACGAGAAGTTCCCCCCGCAGTACATGCTCGATTACTGCGACATCACGGAAATCACCCGCGAGGGCCATTGGGGCTGGCCGGAGGCCGCCACCGCCGAAAAGGGCCGCCGGGCCATGGCGCTGCTGATCGAGACCGCGCTGCGTTTCCTGCAGCAGGTCGAGGACAACGCCGCGGGAACATGACCGCGCCGCGTCCCGCCGTGACCGTGCGCCGGATGACGGCCGCCGACATTCCGTTCGCGGACGAAGTGCGCGCCTGCGCCCGCTGGAACCAGACGCCGCGCGACTGGCAGGGCTATCTCATTTTCGAACCGGAAGGCTGCTTTGTCGCCGAGGCCGCCGGCCGGCCGGCCGGCACCGCCATGGCCATCGGTTACGATGGGCAGATCGGCTGGGTCGGCATGGTACTGGTGCATCCGGATTTCCGCCGCCTGGGCATCGGCACCGCCCTGCTACAGGCCGCCCTGCACTATTTGCGGGAGCGCGGCATCGGCACGATCAAGCTCGACGCCACCCCCATGGGCAAACCGGTCTACGTGCCGTTGGGCTTTTGCGCCGAATACGAAGTCACCCGCTATGAAGGCATTGCGCCCGCGGGATGCACCCTGCCCGCCGGCGTCACACGGTTGACCGCGGCGGACTGCGCGGAACTTTCCACCCTCGATGCCCGGGCCCTGGGTGCGGCACGACCCGCGGTGCTGGCCGATCTCAGCCAACGCAACCCCGACCTCTGCTTCGCGCTGCGCGACGGACCCGATCTTGCCGGCGGCCTCATCGCCCGCGAAGGCGCCTCGGCCCTGCAACTCGGTCCGTGGGTTGCACGCGATGCGGTCACCGCCGCGCGTCTGCTGCAGGCATTTTTCCACCGCATCCCCGGCCGGCGGGTTTTCCTCGATCTGCCCGACCCGAATGTCGCCGGGCGCGAGTTGCTGATGCGTCACGGCTTCACCGTGCAACGGACCTTCACCCGCATGTATCTCGGCGACAACGCGCAGCCCGGAGAGCCCGCGTTGGTCTTCGGCACGTCGGGCGCGGAAAAAGGTTAGCACCGGCTGGGAGCGCGACCGCCCTCGGTCGCAATCTTTCACAGACAGAAAGACGCCACCCAAGTCAGTCGATGCTCCATGCCGACGATGCCCGTCCTTCTGGAAACCAACTGATTGCGTTTAATTGCGACCGAGGGCGGTCGCGCTCCCAGCCATTCCAAACCACTCATCGCCTCACCGCATCACACGGTGCCGGTCGATCCAATACGCCCAGAGCACCAGCAACCATTGCGCCTGCCCGACGATCGCGATCGCCGTCACGCTCGGCGGCGGGACGCCGAATACGTTGGCAAGGTGAATGCCCACGAGCGCGACCATCAAACCGATCAGCGCCCAGCGGCCGGTGGCATCCACCGGCTTCGTGGCGCGCACGTAGAGCCAGGCGCCCGCGGCAAACAGCGCCAGTTCCACCACCAGGGTCGCCGGCAGCGATTCCCACAACCCGAGCCCCACCCTTGTCCCGCCGGGATAGAGCGGCAGATCCGGCACGTGCACCACGAGGTCGAGGGCCCAGTGGCTCACGACCGCGAGTCCGATGACCAGCGCGCCGCGCACCTCGCGGCGCCCCAGGAAATAAATGCCGCCCAGCAATCCGCCCCACAACGCAACCGCCAGCAGGCTGTGCGACACCGGATAATGCTCGAAGACCAGCGGGACACCCGGAGTCACCCCGGGCGCGATGCGCACGCGCTCCACCCCAAGCAGCAACAGGGTCGGCCAGAGCAGATCAATGAATTGCGCCGCCAGAAACAATGTGCCCAGGGAAACCCGGGGAGCGAACTTTTTGGCCGCCAGGCCGGCACCGAAATGACCGATGAACATGGGTGGGGAGGGGGTGCGGGTTTTCTCCAAAGCGCAGTCAATTTTGGCAAGCGTACTTTCCTGCCTTTGGGTAGCGCCCGGCCTCCGGACGGGCGGTTCGGCATACGCCTATCATTCACGGCCCGTCCGGCCTGCCCTCCGTAGGCCGGGCGAAGGAGGGAGGCCGGGCCCTACCTTCGACTTTGATCCACCTTGCCTGGAGTCACTTTGCCTTGGTCCGGCGCAGGCCCAGCACCAACGGTAGCATCAGCGCTGGTGCGAGCGCCGAGATCGCCAGGCCCCAATGCAGGTCCGACCAGTCCGCGATCACGCCGACAAACCAGGGCATGCAGATGCCGCCGACATTCCCCGCCGCACCGAGCGCGCCGTACATGCTCGCCCCGCCGTCCGGATACCGGTCCGCCGTCACCGCCAGCATCGTCGGCCAGAGACAACTGCCCGTGAACCCCGCGGCAATGCAGGCCGTCAGCGCCAGCCAGGGCGCGGAAAAAAAAGAACCGCCGAGAAACAGCAGCACCGAGAGTCCGCTGCCCCAGGCCATGATGGCGTAGGGATTCCACCGTCCCTCCGCCGCGCCCACCACCATGCGGCCCGCCGCCATCATCACGGAGAACAACAGCAGCGCCGTGCCGCCCACCCAGACGGGATAATGCAGGGCCGTCTCCGCGTAGGCCGGCAGCCATTGCGCCATGCCGGCCTCGGTCGCCCCGCCCAACATGATGGCCGTCAGCGCCACCCAGAACCAGATCTGGCGCACCAGCGTGCGCAGACGCAGCCGGCCGCCGGCTCCGCTCATTTCCGGGAATCGCAACGGTGCGAAGGCCAGCATGAGACCCGCGGGCAGGAGCAGGAGCAGCAGGCAGCTCGCACGCCAGCCCAGCCCCGCCTGCAGCGCCAGGGTGCCGGTGAGAATCGTCACCACCGCGCCGACACAATAAAAGGAGTGCAGCCAGTTCATCGCCGCCGCGCGGCGCGCGGGATTCAGCGCCGCCACGATGGGACTCAGCACCATGTCGAGGATGCCCGCGCCCATGCCGAGCACGAAGATGGCGGTACCGAGCAGCGCATACGTGGGCGCAAACGCGGCCGCGATCAGGCTGAGCGCGATGAGGGCGTTGCCGAGCAGCGCGAAGGGCTTCGCCCCCCAACGGTCCGCGAGCGGCCCCGCTACAAGAATGCCGGTCACCAGGCCGGCAAAGGTGATCGCCCCCAGCCGGCCCAGTTGTTCCTGGGTCAGGCCGCCGGCTCCGCCATACACCGCGCTCAGGGTGGTCAGGAAGACCGGCAGGAGATTGAGCCCGATGGACAGGCTCATCATCGCCGCATAGCAGAGCCACGTCAGCAACCGGGGCGCGACGGCCGGCTTCAAAGGGAATTTCTCCGCATGAGTTCGGCGTACCAGCGCGCCGAGGCTTTCGGCGTGCGCTTGCCGGTCGCGAAATCGGTGTGATGCAGGCCGAAGCGCTTGCTGTAGCCCAGGGCCCATTCGAAGTTGTCCATCAGCGACCACACAAAATATCCGCGCAGGTCCACGCCGTCCTCGTTGATGGCCGCGTGCGCGGCCTCGAGATAGCGGCGGATGTAGTCGCTGCGCCGGGTGTCGTTGATCGCGATGTTCACCTCGTCCTCACCCGGCAGGGCGCAGCCGTTCTCGGTGATGTAAATCGGCGGATGGCCGTAGCGGCGATCGATCCAGCCGAGCATCTTCCGGCAGAACTGCGGCACGATGTTCCAGTCCATGTCGGTCTTTTCCCAGGCCGGGTCGTCCGACAGCGCCACGCGCTGATCCTCGGCCATGCCGCCGTTGCCGGTGGGCACGGTCGGGGTGACGGACTGCCCCGGGGGCGGCTCCGCCGCATACATGCCGCCGTAGAAGTTGAGCCCGAAGAAATCGCTCGAGCCCAGGATGCGGTCGCGGTCGGCCTCGCTGAATCGCGGCAGGCGTTCACCGACGTTCGCCCGCATGCAGTCGGGATAGTCGCCGCGGTAGATGGGGTCGGCAAACCAGCCGAGAAAGAATTCGAGCCCGCGCTCGGCGGCGGCGCGGTCGGCCGGCGTATCGGTCTTCGGTTCGCGCCAGTCGCAGTTGTTGGTGATGCCGATCACGCCGCGCTGCGCGGCCTGGAATTTGCGGCGGTAGACCTCGACCATCCGGCCGTGGGCGCGGAGCAGGTTGTGGGCGACCGTGTAGGGCTCGGTCTGGCTGACGCGGCCGGGCGCAAAATAGCCGATGCCATGCCCGAGCACGGCGCTGCACCACGGCTCGTTGAAAGTGATCCAGTGTTTCACGCGGTCGCCGAAGCGCTCGAAGCACAGCTCGGCGTAGCGCGCGAAGTGGTCGGCGATCTCCGGATTGAGCAGGCCGTCGAGCTCCATTTGCAGGGCGAGCGGGAGGTCCCAGTGATAGAGCGTGACCCACGGGGTGATGCCCTTGGCCAGCAGCGCGTCGATGAGCCGGTTGTAGAAGGCGACGCCGGCCTCGTTGACCGGTCCGCGGCCTTGCGGCATCAGCCGGCTCCAGGCGAAGGAGAACCGGTAGGCCTTGAGCCCCATGGCGTGCATGAGCGCCACGTCCTCCTCCATCCGGTGATAATGGTCGCAGGTGACATCCGCCGTGTGGCCCTGGTGGGTTTTCCCGGGGTGTGGGTGAAGGCATCCCAGATGCTCAGGCCCCGGCCATCCGTCTGCCAGGCGCCTTCAATCTGATGGGCCGCCGTGGCCGCACCCCAGACGAAGTTCGCGGGAAAGTTTTTCATGCGCTCTTGTTGTTGGGCGACACCGTCGTCCGCCGCAATCCCGCCGTGCGGCTTTTGCAACGCGTCGTTGGCGGGTTCAACGGATGCCGCGAGCGGCTTCCAGGGCGGCGCGGGCCCCGGCGTGTCCGGGATCGAGTTGCAGCGCGGTCTGCAGCTCGGCGATCGCCTCGGCGTCGCGACCGCTGAGTCCCAGGGCCAGCGCGAGATTGTAGTGCATGTCGGCGGCGCCGGGCTCGGCTTTGAGCACCGCGGAGAATTGGGTGACGGCCTCGTCCCATCGGTTCGCCCGCAGCAGGGCGCGCGCGAGGTTGCCGCGGATGCGGACGGCGTCGGGGGCGTCGCCGGCGAGCCGCAGGGCTGTCTCGAACTGGGTGATGGCTTCACTCCAGCGGCCGGACTGCGCGAGCACGATGCCGTAATTGCTGCGGCCCCGCGCGTAATCCGGGCGCAGTTCCACGGCCTTGCCGCAGGCGGCGAGGGCCTCCGCCGGGCGGCCGAGTTGCGCGCAGGCGATGCCGAGGTTGGTTTGTGCCTCGGCGTGATCGGGGCGCAGGCGCACGGCCTCGGCCGCGTGCTCGAGTGCCTCGGCCGGGCGGCCGTCGTTGATCAGCACTTCGGCGAGATTGATGCGGGCGCGGGAGTTGTCCGGTGCCTTGGCGACCGTGTCCGCCCACAGGATTTCCTCGGTGCGGTAATCCCGGTTGCGTTGCACGGTCAGCAGCACGGCCAGGGGCACTAGCACGTAGGCGGCATGGAGCGCGATCCGTCCCAGCCTGGCGTAGGCCCACCCGACCACGAGGGCTATGACGGCCGCGAGTGGCAGGTACATGCGGTGTTCCGCGATCGTCTGGCTGACCAGCGGCACCACACTGGAGCTGGGGGCGAGAATCAGGAAGAACCACGCCCCGAGAAAGCCGGATGGAAGCCGTCGCCACCACGCGTAACCCGCCGCGCCCAGCAGTCCTGCGAGCGCGATGATCTGCCACCACACCTCGCCGGGTTGGCGCACGATGGCGGAGCCGTAGTCGAAGACCAATGGGTGCGGCCACAGGGCGAGTTGCAGGTAGAGCAGGACGGCCCGGCATTGAGTCAGGGCGTACATCCAAGGGGTCACCCCCAGACCGAAACCGGCGGCTTCGCCCCGCGTCCCTCCGCCGGAGAGCACCAGCCAGCCCAGCAGCAGCCAGGTGCAGGCCAGGGCGAGATAGTAGCGACCGCGCAAGCGCAGTGCCTCGCGCAGGGATCCGGCGGCGAACGTGCGGTCATAGAGCAGCACCATCAGCGGAGCCGTGACCATCACTTCCTTGGCGGCCATGCCGAGCAGGCAGGCGGCAACTGAGCCGGCCCCCCAAAGCCGGGCGCAGGGGGAGGCATCAAGCGATCGCACAAACCCATATAGTGTGAGCAGGTAGAAAAGCCCCACCAGCGATTCGGTGCGTTGAATGATGGAAGTGACCGACTCCGTTTGCAGCGGATGCGCCAGCCATAGGGCGGCGATGGCGAAGGCCAGCGGCTCGGCTGCGTTGCGAAAGCGTTCGCCAAACACCGGCTGCAACAGGGTGCGCCGCACGATCCCGAAGAGTGCCAGCCCGGCGCCGGCGTGAATGAGCAGGTTCAGCGCATGGTAGCTCCAAACCGCCTCCCCGCTCACCGCATGGTTGAGGGCCAGGGACAGATTGACCAGAGGCCGCCCCGTCACCCCGCTCCCGATGTCGGGCGGGTTCAGAGCCGTGGTCCATTGCCGGATCGAAGGATTCCCCGCGATCGCCGGCTTGTCATCGAACATGAACGGCACCGAAAACGTATTGAAATACGCCACCCCCGAAATCAGCAGTAATACAGCAACACGCATAAAGGGGTCAGGCCTCTATTTCTTAATTTTCTCCCGCTCCTTGCTCAAATACACACTGAGCGAGCTGCCCTTGCCCATGCCCAAGGCCCCGGCAATCCACTCATTCGTTGCGGTCGTACTCTCCCTCATCCTCAGCGCGAGGCCGACCTTCCACGCCGCCGTCCGGCCATCGGCCTCGATCTCTCTCCTCGTCTTCCTTCGTTCGGCCAACAATTGATCCAGCACGGCCGCCCACGCCGCTTCCTTGAGTTCGCGCACTTCCGGTCCGCGCAACGCACTCAATGTCACGGTCTCGGCATGATCCTTCGCGAGTGCCTTGCGCCAGCCATCAGAGCCGATCGCCCAGCCACTGCACATTTTGTCGAAGGCCTGTCGCTTCTGTTCTTCCGCATCCGCAGTCAGCCAGCCCAGATAATCTTGGTATCGCTGCCAGCCCTCCCGCGAATCAGTCAACCCGCCGAGATTCAGCAACCATTCCTCGCAGACCAAAAACTCCGGCCGCTCTCCTCTCAAAAACCGACGGTAGCTGCACCAGCGGAACTGGGCCAGTTGCTCCAGCGACACGATTCCGGCGCGCAGGGGATTCAAATGGATATAGTTCACCACCCGGGCCAGATGCGGGCCACCCTCCACCAGGATCGCCCGGTAACGACTCTGGAAAAGATGCCCGCGCTCGTCCCGGAACCGGTTGAACCTGATGGCAAACGTGCTCTGCAACCAGTGCATGCCTTCCACTAAATTTGCCCGCGGAGTCTCCACCGCCAAATGGAAGTGATTGCGCATGATCGCATACGCATAAAGACGCCAGCCGGCCTGCGCGCAGGCTTCGAACAGGCACTGCTCGAAAGCCTGCGCCGCACCCGCGGTCTCAAAGATGTCACGGCGATAGTTGCCGCGATTGATCACGTGATAGATCGCGCCCTCAAACTGTAATCGTGGTTTTCGCGCCACAGTCCAGAAGTGACGACATCATCGTCACTTCTGGCAATACTAAATTAAATAGTAGAAGCCTGACCCCGTTATATGTGTCTCGTCTGGGCTGCTTCCTTGCGGAGTTCGGCTCTGAAGTCGGGATGGGCGATGGAAATGAGGGCCTCACTCCGCTCGCGGATGGTTTTGCCGTGGAGATTCACGGCTCCGTATTCTGTGATAACCCAGTGCACATGCCCGCGCGTGGTGACCACTCCTGCCCCGGGAGCGAGCGTGGAAACGATGCGCGATACCTTGCCGCCCATCGCCCGTGACGGCAGCGCAATGATGGGCTTGCCACCAGGAGACAACGCCGCACCGCGGATGAAGTCCATCTGCCCGCCAATGCCGGAAAACATCTTGTAGCCGATGGAATCGGCACAGACCTGGCCGGTCAGGTCGATCTGGATGGCCGAGTTGATGGCGACGACCTTGGGATTCCGACGGATGACCGAAGTGTCGTTGGTCCAGTCGCAGGGATAGAAACTCACCAGCGGGTTGTCGTGCACGAAATCAAACAGCTTCTGCGAGCCGTTGATGAAACTGGTGATGATGCGTCCCTTGCCAACCTGCTTGAACTTGTTGGTGATCGCCCCGGCCTCAACCAGCTCGACGATACGGTCGGAAAACATCTCCGTATGGATGCCGAGATCCTGCTTGTTTTTCATGCGCGCCAGCGCCGCATCCGGAATGCCGCCGATGCCCATCTGCAGGGTCGAACCATCCTCCACCAGATCGGCAATCAACTGCCCGATCTTGGCCTCCACATCGGATTCCGCCTCGGAGTGATGCGACTGCAGCGGACGGTTGGTGGCGATGAAAGCACTGATCCGGCTGAGCGGCACGATGTTGTTGCCGTGGGTCCGCGGCATCTGCTCGTTGATCTCCGCGATCACAATGCGCGCGGTATCAGCGGCGGCCTTGCTGGAATCGCAGGAGGTGCCGAGCGTGCAATACCCATGCGAATCCGGAGGCGACAGCTGGAGGATCGCCACATCCAGCTTCACCTGGCCCGAGAGAAATAGCCCGGGAACATCCGACAGGAAAATCGGCACAAAATCCGCCCGGCCTTCCTGCACCGCCGGCCGCATGGGCGCCCCGATGAACAGCGAGACGGAACGGAACTCCTTCTCCCGGCCCTTCTCGGCAAAGGGAGCCGGACCATTGGTGTGCAGATGATAGAGCTTCACCTCCTCCAGGTCCCGCCGGGCCGCCAGAGCCTCAACCAACGGTGTCGGCGTCGCCGCAGCCCCGTGAATGTAAATATTGGTGGCACTGCGAACATGCGCAATCGCCTCCGCCGCAGTCACTGCGCGGCTTTTGTAGTCTGACGCATCAGTCTTCATAAGAACCCTCAGGCTAAAGCCGGCCGCCCCGGGAGCAATACCGCAGGCTGCTCAGAAAATGGGGAATGATGCGCAATAATTGACTTCACCCGGACGCCGCCGACCCCCGATTTCCCTTCCCTGCCCGCTCCGCGGGGGCCGGAGTTGCAATCTTTCGCAAAATAAGCGGGAATCCTCACAAAAGACGCGGAGGCATCCGCGTTCCAGTCAGTTAGGCTGCAACTGGCAATAGGCCGCAGCGGTGCGGCACCCCTTCCCCCAAATATCCTCACCGGTTTATGAAAGACTACTCCTCTTCAGACCTGAGAAACTTTGCCG
The DNA here is from genome assembly GCA_016715765.1 of Opitutaceae bacterium. GTDB lineage: Bacteria > Verrucomicrobiota > Verrucomicrobiia > Opitutales > Opitutaceae > UBA2377. The sequence goes on along the minus strand of JADJZJ010000001.1, from coordinate 235,016 downwards.
TCCTGGGCCACGCGTCCTCTGGCAAAACCATGCTCACCGAAGCCATGCTGGCCTGCGCCGGCCGCATCGGCCGCATGGGCTCCATCGCCGCCGGGACCACGGCCTCCGATTACCACGCCAGCGAGCACCAGCACCAGATCTCGGTGCACGCGACGCTGCTCAACCTCGAGTGGCAGAACCGCAAATTCAACCTCCTCGACACCCCGGGCTACTCGGACTTCATCAGCGAGGGCCTCGGCGCCCTGCGCGTCGGCGACTTCGCCCTTATCGTGATCAACGCCGCCCACGGCCTCGGCGTCGGCACCGACGCCGTCTGGGATTACGCCACGCACTTCGGCCTGCCCAAGATCCTGGTCGTGAACGCGCTCGACAAGGTGAACACCAATTTCGACACCCTGCTCAGCGAGACACGCAATCACTTCGGCAAAAACGTCCTCCCCCTGGCCATCCCGCTCGATGCCGGCCCGGGCTTCAGCCGCGTGCTCGACGTGATGCGGAACGAGGTGGTCACCTACAAACCCGGCGGCGACGGCCGCTACACCGAGGCCCCCGCCACCGGCGCCGACGCCGAGCGGGTCCAGCAGTTCCACCGCCAGCTCATCGAGTTCGTCGCCGAATCCGACGACACCCTCATGGAACGGTTCTTCGAGAAGGGCATCCTCGCCGAGGATGAGTTCCGCGCCGGCCTGCACCAGGCCATCCAGAAACAGGTCCTCGTGCCGCTCTTTGCCGTCTCCGCCGAGACCAATGTCGGCGTCGCCCGCCTGATGGACTTCATCGCCAAGTACGGTTCGTCCCCGCTCGACCGGGCCGAGGTGCCCGCCAGCGATCCCACCGGCGCGCCGGCCGCCGTGCAGCTTGCCCAACCGGAGCCCGTGGCCTTCATCTTCAAGACCATGAACGAGCCGGGCGTCGGCGAGCTTTCCCTCTTCCGCGTCTATTCCGGCACCCTGAAGGGCAGCAGCGAACTCCGCAACGTGTCCCGCGATGTCACCGAGCGCCTCGGCCAGCTCTACGTGCTCAACGGCCATGAACGCACCCCTGTGCAGCAACTCGGCGCCGGCGATCTCGGGGCCGTCGTGAAACTGCGCAGCACCCATACCGGTGACACACTCACCAGCCCGCGCTTCCCCGTGGTGCTGCCCAAGGTGGAATATCCCGCCCCCAACATCCACGGCGCCCTGCGGCTCCGTTCCCGCGGAGACGAGGACAAACTCGCGGTGGGTCTCGCCGCCCTGCACCAGGAGGATCCGACCTTCCACTACCGCGTGGATGACGAGCTCCACCAAACCATCGTCTCCGGCCAGGGTGAGATCCACCTGCAGGTCATCGTCGAACGCCTGCAGCGGCGGTTCGGCGTGGTCGTGACCCTCGAGGAACCCGGCATCCCCTACCGCGAGACCATCCGCAGCAAGGGCGAGTCCCGCTACCGCCACAAGAAGCAGACCGGCGGCGCCGGCCAGTTCGCCGAGGTCTGGCTCCGCGTCGAACCCGGTCCGCGCGACAGCGGCGTGGAGTTCAAGCAGTCCCTGGTCGGCACCAACGTGGACCGCGTCTTCGTCCCCTCCGTCGAAAAGGGCGTGCAGACCGCGTGCAAGGAAGGCGACCTGGCGGGGGTGCGCGTCACCGACATCAAGGTGGACTTCTATGACGGCAAGATGCACCCGGTGGATTCCAAGGACATCGCGTTTCAGGTCGCCGGTTTCCACGCCTTCAAGGAGGCCTGCGCCGCCGCCGGCTCGGTCCTGCTGGAGCCGATCTTCATCATCGCGGTCACCGTGCCGGATGAATATGTCGGCGCCATCATGGGCGATCTCTCCTCCCGCCGCGGCCAGATTCTCGGCGTCGAGACCGAGGGGCATTTCCAGATCATCCGCGCCCAGGTGCCGCAGAAGGAGCTCTACCACTACAGCACCATCGTCCGCTCGCTCACGAGCGGCCGCGGCCGCCACGCCGAAAAATTCAGCCATTACTCCGAGTTGCCCGCGGAATTCGCTCCGAAGCTCCTCGCCGACCTCAAGGCCCGCCGCGCGGCCATGGCCGCCGCCGCCAAATAAGTCCGTCCCTTCCCGTCCGCAACCCTCACTCAACCCACGTCAGCCATGACTACCTGGAAAATCGAGATCACCGAACCACACAGCGGGGAACTGGGCGAAGCCATCCTCCATGAGGACCACGGCTTCGCCATGGAGGAGTACACCTACGAAACCGGCCACAAGATGGAAGTAGCCGTGCATGATACCCACGATGAGCATTGGCACATCTTTACCGATTTGGATTCCGGTCACCGTTTCAAGATCCCACCCGAAAAATACCGCAAGCTTTGATGCGCGGTCCCCCGGGCCCTCACCCTGAGGTGAGGTGCCACTGGCGGCATAACGGACAGAGGTAGGCCGTGCGCCCGCGCCCCGCGCCGGCCAGCATCGCCGCCTCCAGGGCGTCGCCCTGGGAACGATACCGGCGCTTGCGGGTGCACATCCGCCGCCGCTCCTCCTGGTTGGGTTTTTTCATGGGCGATTCGGCCGCGGGCAGGGTGCCGGTTCGCGCCCACCCAGGCAAGCACCCGCCCTCGACTTGGGCCGCAAGGCCGTTGACCCGCCGTCCGGAGTCCGCCAATTAACCGCCCATGCCCCCCACCCCCCTCCGGCTGAGCGCGCCGCAACTCGCGTTTTTCCACACCTTCGGCTACCTGCATTTCCCCGGCCTGCTCAACGACCGCATCGAGCGCATCATCGCCGAGTTTGAAATCCTCTGGGCGGCGCAGGGCGGCGGTCATCATGGCCGGCAGCATGACGGCAAGCGCCGTTCGTGCATCGTGCCCTGCATCGACCGCAGCGTTTATCTCAGCACCCTGCTCGATGATCCGCGGCTGGAGGGCATCGCCGCGGGCATCCTCGGCGACGATTTCAACTACATGGGCTCGGACGGCAATCTCTACGCCGGCGACACGGGCTGGCACTCCGACGGCTGGCACCGCGAGATCACCCACATCAAGCTGGCGTTCTATCTGGACCCGGTCGGCCGCGACACCGGCTGCCTGCGCGTCATCCCCGGCAGCCACCGGATCGGGGACAAATTCTCCGATGCGCTCCAGGCGGAAATCTTCCAATCGCAGGAGAGTTGGAACCTGCCGGATCGCGACGTGCCCTGCGTGGCGCTGGAAACCAGTCCGGGCGATGTCGTGCTCTTCAACCACAACCTCAAGCATTCCGCCTTCGGCGGCAGCGCGCGCCGGCGCATGTTCACCATGAACTGCTGCCAGCGCTATCCCGAGCGCCTTCTACCCGAACTTCGCGACTACATCGCCGGCGCCGCCCGCTTCTGGATCGAGCGGGCCTATGGCGATGCCATGATCAACACCGCCAGCCCGCAGCGCATGGTCCATCTTGAACAGAATCTGGCCAATGACGGGCACCTGAAGGAATTGGTCGCCGCCGCCCGCGCCAAGATGACCGAGCCCTCGCGCGGCTGAGCCCAACTAAAAATCAAGTACCCCGCCTTGGGTAGGAGCCTGCTTGCAGGCGACGGCTTGGCTGGGAGCGCGACCGCCCTCGGTCGCAATCAGTCGCAAACCAAGATCGTCCACGCCAGCTCCCAATCATCGCCTGCAAGCAGGCTCCTACCTCTGATGCCTCGCAACTAGCCCGGGGATAATTCCTCAAACCGCCACGTGTTCAGGAAACAGTTTCCCTAGCCCCGCCGCCGTGGCGGCACAGACTCCGCGCTCGGTGATCAACCCGGTCACAAGTCGCGCCGGCGTGACGTCGAAAGCCGGGTTCGCCGCGGCACTGCCCTCCGGCAGCAATGAGATCGTGGCGACGGTGCCGTTCGCCAGGCGCCCGGACAACTGCGACATTTCCTGCTCACTCCGCTCCTCGATGGGGATTTCCTTCAATCCGTCCCGCAGCGTCCAGTCGATGCTCGGAGACGGTGCGGCGACATAAAACGGCACCGCGTTGTCCCGGGCCGCCAGCGCCTTGAGGTACGTGCCAATTTTGTTGCACACGTCGCCCGTGGCCGTGACCCGGTCCGTGCCCACCATGACCAGGTCCACCTCGCCCCGCTGCATCAGGTGTCCGCCGGCGTTGTCCGCGATCACCGTGTGCGGCACGCCCTCATTGAGCAGTTCCCACGCCGTGAGACTCGCGCCCTGGTTGCGCGGCCGGGTTTCGTCCACCCAGACATGCACCGGCAGGCCGGCATGATGGGCGGCATAGATCGGGGCCGTGGCCGTGCCGATGTCCACGGTGGCGAGCCAGCCGGCGTTGCAATGCGTGAGGATGTTGATGCGCGCCCCATGCGCCTTGCGCACCGCGATCGCCCGGATAAGCGGCAACCCCGCGGTGGCGATGCCCTGGTTGAGCACCACATCTTCGTCACAAATCGTGACCGCCAGTTCCCGCGCCGCCGCCGGCCGGCCGGCCGGGGGCAGCACGCCTAGCCGCGCCCGGCAACGGTCGAGGGCCCAGCGCAGATTCACCGCGGTGGGACGCGTGGCCAGCAGTGCGGCATGCGCCCGGGCCAGCGCGGCATCCGAGGGGTCCGCGCGCATCGCAAGCCACAGGCCCCAGGCCGCCGTCGCCCCGATCAGCGGCGCCCCGCGCACGAGCATCGCCCGGATCGCGCGCGCCGCCTCATCCAGGGTGGCGAGTCGCACGATTGCAAAGGCATGGGGCAGCCTGGTCTGGTCAATGATCTCGACGGCCGTGCCGTCGGCGGAGGGCCAGATTGTGCGGGTGGGACGGCCGGAAACTTTCATGAATTGAAGCCATGCTGCCCGCACCCCGGAGCCGGTTCAATCCTCCATGGAGCGAAGTTTGACCGGCCCTTGATATTGGCTAGCCTGCCGGCATGACCGCCATGGATTATCTGGAAGGCCTCAGTTACCTTGTGACCATCGTCGGCCTGCCCTTCGCCATCTGGGTTTTCACCAAGGAACAGCGCAAGGAGCGCGTCAACGACGACGAGGAACTCTACCTCAAGCTGTCCGACGAGTACTCCAACTTCCTGCGGTTGGTGCTCTCCAATGCCGACCTGAAGTTGATGACCAAGATCGAACCCGAGACGCCCTTCGATACCGAGCAGATCGAACGCCGGAACATCCTCTTCGAAATCCTCATCTCCATCTTCGAGCGCGCCTACATCCTCGTGTATGAGGAAAACATGGACCGGCAGACCGCACGGTTGTGGCAGACCTGGGACGACTATGCCCGCTATTGGTGCCGCCGGCGCGATTTTCGCGACCTGCTGCCGTCCCTGCTTGAAGGTGAGGATGCGGATTTCCAGCAGTTCATGCGCCGCGTTGCCGCGGAGGAAGCCGCCGGACCGCAAGCCAGCGCGCGGTAACTCACAACGGTTTCGGCGTCAGCATGGCGAGCCCGCGCATCGTGGCATCGGTCACCGCCCGGAAGGTCCAGTTGCCGGGCCAGTCGCGGTGCAAGAGCTGGTCGAGCCGGTCGGATCCGCCGGAGACCGCCACCGTGTGCCGCAGTTTGGTGCCGCATCCGGCCAGCACCGGCAGTCGCTCGGCGCTGGCACGGGTCAGACCTTCGATCACGGCCGACAGCATCTGGGTCCGCGTGCTCGCGAGGGTGAGGCCCGTGAACGCGCCCATGCGCTGCTCGATGCTCGTGCGCTCGCCGGCCATGTAGGGCTCGAAGCGCACGCTGCCGGCCGCCTTCGGCCCCACGCGGCTCAACCGGCGGAACTCCGCCTGGAACTCCTTGATCGGCATTCCCTGGTAGCACTGGTCGCGCACCCAGTAGATGGCCGACGCCGCGGCCGCGAGCGTGCTCACCTGCAGCCATTTGCCCTGCACGCCCAGGGCGCGGGTCAGCAGCCGCTCGTGCGGCTTCGGTCGGTCGGTGCAAAGCGCGAGCACGTCGGTCGAACCGCAGACGTTGAAAAGCTGCCCCACCTTCGCCCCCGCCAGCAGCATGCCGGCGCTGCCATCCATCAGGCCGACGAGCATCGGCGTGCCGGCGCGCAGCCCGAAGGCGCGCGCCGCCTCGGGCGTGATCAACCCGCCGATGCGATCGGCATCGTGCACCTCGGGCAACAATGACCGGCTCACGCCGAGGTTGGCGCACAGTTCCTCGCTCCAGCCGTCGAGCTTAAGCGTGCGATACAGTCCGGTGAAGGAGGCGTTTGACGGATCCGTGACGCGCGCCCCGGTCATCCGCCGGTGCAGAAAGGTGTTGAGATGCCCCACCAGGTCGGCCCGGCGCAGGCGTTGGGGCTGGTGCTCCAGATACCAGCCCCACGTGGTCGAACTGATGCCGCCCGGGAAGGGACGGCAGCCGCACACCTGCAGGTGCCGGTTCTTGCCGAACTTCGCCTCGATGGCCCGGGCCTGCACCACGCTGCGGCGATCCTGGTGCGTCACGATGGGTGTGAGCGCCCGGCCCTTCCGGTCAAGCGCCACCCACGCCGGGCACATCACGGCCAGATGGATCGCATCCACCTTCAACGCCTGCCCGCCCAGGCTCGCGATCGCGGTGTGCACGGCCCGCAGCAGTTCGTCGGGATCCACCTCCACTTTCGGGCCCTCGCATCGCGACCGGAAAAACGCGCGCGGCGATTCGCACGCGACCTTCGCACCGTGGAGAATGCCGGCAATGACCGAGGAGGAACCGATATCGAGCCCGAGGACGGTGGACATGGCAGAAGCTCTGAACAGACCATTCCGGGGTGACAATTCTGGTTTTTCCGACCTGGCCCGTGAAAACGCAAAAGGCGACCCCGACTTTCCACGGGTCCGCCTGAAGTCAGATCTGTTTACGCGGCCGGTTTGCCGCAGTAGGAATCAGTTCTCGACGACGATATTCACCGGCAGCACGACCTTGCGCGCCACGGGTCGGCCATCGCGTTGCGCGGGAGCAAATCTCCATTGCGCCACGGCCTTGATCACGGCGGCGGCCACCTCGCTGTCGACGTTGGCTGGCAAAAGGTCAAATGCGCCCTACATGCCGTTCTCAATGACCAAGAACAGGAGTCGCACGGTCTATTCCTCGCGGGATGGGTTCCCATTCGGGCAAGACCGCGGCAATCGGAACGGGTCTGTCGGCCCGGTCCTGATGCCTGATATGACTCAAGAAGCCAAAATAATTAAATAGTAGAGGCCTGACCCCGTCGCTAGTTGACTAGCCAGTCCGGAGCTCGAGCAGAATGGCAGTGTGGAGGTGCTTAAGGAGGTAGCTGTAAGTCGCGTACCCATAACCATTTGCGCCCCAGTCGGCGCCCCAGGAATTCTTGAAAATGAAGGTCGCGTCCTCGATCCGGCCCGTGGGGCAACGATAGCCGACCAAAGTTACGGCATGACTGTAACTGGGCTCCTGCGAATTGAGCAGCGCGGCGCGCATGTTGAAAAACCGCGGCCAGGCGGTGCCGATGGCCACGGGGAGGCCGGCATTGAGCGCATGGACGACATTGTTCAACACGGTGGCGTTGTCCCGGCCGGGCACCTGGTACACCGATCCCTGGGTGCGGGACCGCGCGGCCGCGATGACCTCGGGCGAGGGATCGGCCACGGCATCAATCGCCCGGCCCATGGTGTTGGGCATGGCACGCTCGGGGGGAATGCCGTAGCTGCGCAACGCCATGACCACCTCCGTCAGCGCAAATCCCGCATCGGCATCCTCGCCGGTCATCGCCGCCTCCGCCTGGATCGGACGCTGGAGGGACTTGCGGGTGGCCCAGATGAGATACTCCTCGGAAAACTTCTCCGCCTTCCCGGTGTTTTCCGCATGGATAAACTCGATGGCGCTGACCACCGCGAAGATCGCGCAACTCGGACGCCGGCCCTGGTTCTTGGCGTGCAATTCCAACTCACGAAACCTCGGCCGGAGATCCACCTCCGCCAGCGGCGTGACCGGCTGCCCGCACGCCTGCAAAACCCGCTCGAACCGGGAAGCGGCCGCCTTGGCCTGCGCCGCCTGGTCCGCCTGCGCCGTCGCCGCGAGCCTGGCCTGACGCTCCGCCTGCGCCCGCTTCAAGGCCTCGTCACTCGCCTGCTCCGCCGCCGGATCGTAACCGAAACGCTCCTGCCACTCCGGCGACAGCTCGCGCAACTTGACCGAGGCCAGTCCGCCCCGGTGCTTGAACATGACCGTCCGTGCCGTGACCGATTTGATGACGACCTCACGGTAAACCGTTTTGCCCACGGTCAGGCTCTCAAGGGATTTCCCGGCGGTGAGCCGCCCCGCCGAAGGGCCGTCGGCTGACATCGACGGCACAAACACCAACGATAGTCCCAGAATCAAAATGACCGCATCAAGCGACCGGGACCTCCACCTGTGTTTGCGGGTGTTCATTTGGCTGGGGCGATGAGCGACCATGGCAAAGTCCCCGCCCCGGTCGATACCGCAATTGGCGACCGTCCAGTAATTGCTTGGGTCGCGCGCGGATAACCGCTTGGCTCCGGCAGTTCTCCCAACTCCCGACGGCCGGTTTGCCGCCCCCGCTCCCATGAAGGAATTCCCCGCATTCATGCGCCACCCCGCCAACGCGGTGCAGCAACCCGGTCCCGCCAGCGGCCTTGAAGGCTTTGTCTTCGAAGGCCGCGACGGTTCGCAAATGGTCCTCTGGCAATGCGAGAAAGGCGGCCGGAGTGAAACGCACACGCATGATTACGACGAGTACGCCGTGGTGCTCGCCGGGACCTTCACCGGCATGATCGGTGACCGACAGGTGACCATGAAGCCCGGCGACGAATGCCACATCCCGGCCGGCACGCCGCACAGCGGCGAATACACCCCCGGCTACCGGGCCATCGACGCCTTCGGCGGCCGGCGCGTGCGCCACCAGAAAAGCTGAGGCCGCCATGCACCGCGTCCTCGCCCTGCAATTCGGCAATGTCTATCAGCGCCGGTACCCCGGTTACGCCCTCCTTTCGCGGCTCTACACGAACCCTTGCTACTGCTGGCTCGACCCGGTGAATGAAGGCGCCGGCCTCAAGATCCGCGATGCCCGCAATGAAGGCTATGTGCATGGTTCCGCACCCGCGACGCTGTGCCTCGGCCTGCCCGACGGTGACTACGAGGTGACGCTCACCGCGTTCACGCATGACGCGGGCTGCGGTCCCTACGCCGTCTCCGTTAACGGCACCTGCGTGCTCCCCGAAGTGCGGCTGCGCATCGGTCGGACGGTGCGCCACACCTTCCGCGCCCGGGCCCACCGCAACCAGGTGAACCTCAAATTCTCCCCGCAGGCCGGCCGCGAATTTCTCGTCAACACGATCGAAGTCCGCAGCCGCCGCGCCGTCACCTTGCGCCCGGTTTTCCGCTCCGCGCCGCCCGCGGTCATGCCCGCCCAACGGACGTTGCACCGCGGACACGCGCCAGATCCGGCCCGCGAACTCGGCCGCATCTGCGACTGGCTGCTCGCCCACCGCCAACCCGACGGTTTCCTTGGCGACACTTACGCTGCGGGTGGAGGCTACTGGTATACGGCCTCGATGCCGGCGCGCGCCCTGCTCGCGGGACACCAACTGCTCGGCCGCCGGGAATACTGGCAGGCCGCGATCAAGACACTGGATGTCTTCGTGGATGAGCAACTGCCGAACGGCGCCTGGACCGCCTCCCTGCGCGGCCGGCCCACCCGCTCGATGCCCCGCCGCGAGGTGGCGGCCATCATGGCCGGGAAACGCCAGCCGCTCTCGGACATCGGTTCGGTTGTTTCCACGCTCGCCATTGCCACGGCCTCGGTCACCGGCGCCCGTCAAAAACGCTACCTCGCCGCCCTGCGCCGGTTTTGCGACGACTGGGCGCCGCAGTTCCAGCAGCGCGACGGCGGTTTCTCCGACGGATTCTGGCCGCCCTACACCGCCATCTATTCCTGCGCCACCGCCATCGAGGCGGCTGCATTTTCGCTCACCTACCGCGTGACCGGCGAAGCGCGCTACCTGGATATTGCGACGCGGGCCATTCGCTTCCTGCTCAATGATTGGCGCACGGACGGACTCATGCTCGGCCGCGCCCCGCACTGGCTGGTCCACAACCGCCAGCCCTTCGTGCTGGAGCCGCTCCATTTCGGCGACCAGTGGTACTACGACGAGGGCTTCATCACCACCTGGCACCACGCCAGGGATCCGGATTTCCGCACCCGGGTGTCCCGGGCGCTGCATCATCGCGTCCACGGCCGCGCCGGACTGCTCGCCGCCCTGGACGGCAGCACCTGGTGGCCCATTCAGGACATCTGGGACAACGCCAAGAGCATCGGCATGGTGCAGACACTGCTTTTTGCCGCGAATCAGGATGATCGCTCCCCGCAACTTGCGTCCGCCCTTAATGACCTGTGCCGTCTCGTCGCCACGCCCGAATATTCCCGTCGCCTCGGCGTCATGGCATCCGATACCGGCCGGCCAGTGGCGCAGCATGGACTCCGGTGCTGGGCCGCCATGCGCATGGAAGCCACCGGCTTCGCCGGCATGACACTGGCGGAAATGATCCGGCCGGGAATTTTGTACCTCGCTTGAAATGAAAACCGCGCAGGGTGTGCATCTTTACCTCATCCGTCATGCCCATGCGGAGGATGGCTTTGACGATGCCACGCGACCGCTCAGTGCCCGCGGCCGGAAGCAGATCCGGACCATGGCGCGTTTTCTACGGCGCACCGGAGACTTTGCCCCCGTGGAAGTCTGGCACAGCCCGCTGCTCCGCGCCCGGGACACCGCCACCTTGCTGGTCGGTCGTCTGAAACTGCCCATGAAATTGCGAACGGTGGTTGGACTCTCCTGGGGCGATGATCCCGCGATCATGGCGACCAAGCTGCGGGCGCGCCGAGGTTCCCTCGCATTGGTGGGCCATGAGCCGCACCTCAGCGCCCTGGCTTCGTTGCTGGTGACCGGTTCCGCCGCACCGCCAGTCGTTGTGATGCGCAAATGCGCCGTGCTCGCCTTGGAGCGGGAAAGCGGCCGCTGGGTCATGCGCTGGCTGGTGTCGCCGGATCAGCTGAAATAATTCACCCATAGGCCGGCCAGTAGGGCAGGTCTCTGACCTGCCAATTTCACGCCGCCCCGCAAATGAGGCGTAACCATGGCGGGTCACAGACCCGCCCTACTCTGCAGCGAACAGCAATCTCCGCTGAAATACCGCTTGCGAAACCGCCATCCGTGCGGATGTTTGTGCTGTCGGATGTCAGTTCAGATGCACGGTTGAGATCGTGATTTGAGTCAGGCAGCAAACGACAGCGTCAGTTCCACGTTAGCGACTGTTCCGAGTCAGCAAGGTCAGGCAACGTCAGGAAAGCGCACCGCATAGTAGTCCCGTCCGGCCGCATGGGCTTGGCCGCGTCGGTGAGTTGTCCGTCACGATCCGGCCGTTGAGTCAGTTCATTCCACCCCCAATTGCACGTCCGGTTGGCCGCCACCCGCCGCATCTTCTTCGCAATCGAGCGACGAGGGATGCCGGGCCACGCCAATCCATGCGCGCCGAAAAGGAGACCCACCATGAACTTCCACCAACTCATCCTCAATCGCACGGCCCTGCTCCGGCAGGCCCGTCTCGCCAACCTCGCCTATGCCTGGCAACGGCTGGACGCATTCGCCACGCGCATCCACCGGGCCCGTCTCCATGGGCAGGTCACGCTGCGCCTGCCTGATCCGGAGGCCGACCGGCCGTGGCCCGTGCTCCTCGCCCTCGAAGGCAGCCAATCCGTCATCGAGGAATATTTCCTCGACGACGAAATTGCCGAACTGGCCGACATTCTGGCGTTTCTCAGCGACAACCACCAGGTCGCCGAGTTCACCTTCCCGCTGGAGGAATTGGCCGGCCACTACCTGCCCGGGCTGCAGCATGAACTCGGAGAGGCCGGCATCCACGTCGGGCAAACCTCGCCTTCACCCGAGGATTCGAGCCGCGGACACAACTGAGCCACATTGCCGCGGCTGTTGTAGCCGGGGCGATCACTTTAATCCGCGTCCGGGCGCGTCAGCCCGCCCGTCAGTGATGAATGGCGCTGACTTAGGGCGAAATTGAATGCTGTCCTGTAGGGCGTCACCTTGGTGACGCCTGATGGGCCAACGCAGCCGTCATCGCGGTCGAGGCCGGACCAAGGTCCGGCCCTACATCGATCCAAAGCTTCATCGCATGGTTGCTCCCTAAGTAAGTGCCATTCCCCGTCAGGGGGCGGGCTTCCGGTATTCCCGGTGGCTCGCCTTTTGCAGGTCGGCCAATTCACCCACCAGCTTCACCGCGGTGGCATTGTCCCCGGCCTTGAAGGCCGCTTCCGTCCTGGCCAAGGCCGCCAGCAGCTTGTCCATTTGCGCCCGGTAGGCCTTGGTGAACCTGGCCCGCGCGGACTCCGGCAGATCCGCGGCCTTCGCGGGCACCAAGGTCTGCGCCGTCTCCGCGGTCTGCCGCATCACCCCGAGCAATTCAAGGGAGGCCGCGTTCATCGCCGCATCGCCGGCCTGCCGGCGCAATTTGCGGAAGGCCCCGCTCATGCGGTCCATTTGTTCGCCCAATTCGGTGATCTCCTCGGGTGCAGGTTTCGGTTCCGCCGCGAAAAGTCCCGCACCGGCCACACAGGCCAGTCCGGCGATGCAAATGACGAGGCGGAATTTCATGGGTGTGATCAGGGGGAGGCGTCGAGGAAGACCATAGGATTGCCATCAGGCAAATCGTTTGTAGAGCTGGCCCGGGCGTGGTCGCCGCCTGCGCCGGGAGTCATCCCCACTCCGGCCGGGTGCCACCATGCCACCCTTACCCCGCATGACCTCACCAACCCCTGACATCTCACTGCGCGAAATCACCGCCGACACCGTGCGCACGATCTGCGATCTGCAGGTGCTGCCCGCCCAGGGCGCCTTCGTCGCCAGCAACGCCATCTCCATCGCCCAGGCGTATTTTGAACCCAAGGCCTGGTTCCGCGCCATCCATGCGGATCAAACCCCCGTGGGCTTCGTCATGCTCAGCCTCGATCCCGCCATTCCGGAATACTGCATCTGGCGATTCATGATCGACGCGCGTTACCAGCACCTCGGTTACGGCACCGGGGCCCTGCGGTTGGTCATCGACCACATCCGCACCCTGCCGCGCGCCACGGAGGTATTGGTCTCCTATGTGCCCGCCGAAGGCAGCCCGGAGCCTTTCTACCGCAAGGCGGGCTTCATCCCGACCGGCCAGGTGATCGACGGCGAAGTGGTGCTGAAGCTGGTCCTGTAATTGCGCGCAGGTCGGTAGGTTTCAGATCGTTGTAGGGCGGGGTCTCCGAACCCCGCCTGGGAGCGCGACCGCCCTCGGTCGCAATCGTGCGATCAGTTCCAAGGCCAGAGAAAGAGAAAGATTAAGAGAACGAGAAAGATTGGATTCGAGTATCAGCTCTAAAAGGCGGGGTTCGGAAACCCCGCCCTACAACTAACCGCAAGAAAACAAATCAATCGTGTATGATGTCGGCCAGGCTCCACCCTTGGTCCACACCAGTCACCCGGCATCCGGACCGATTCTCCGCTTGCACCGGTCGCAACCTTGCGGAGAGCTAGGGCTTGCATGCGCCCGCTCTACGATTTTTCCCGGCTGACGGTTGACCGTACCCTCGCCCCGGGCGACGGCATGGTGACGGCCGGACTTGAGGAACAGTATTTCGATCTCGGTCGCCGGGCGCTGGAGCTGATCCATTTCTCCAGCGAACTCTGCGACAAGCCGCACTACCCGGACATCCTCGATCTGCCCTGCGGACACGGTCGCGTGCTCCGCTGGCTGCGCGCCCAATACGACTATGCGCACATCACCGCCTGCGACCTCGATCGGGGCGGGGTGGATTTCTGCGCCAGCCAGTTCCGCGCAAACCCGGTCTACTCCGAACCCGACCTGCGGGCCCTGCCCTTCAAATCCCAGTTCGATCTCATCTGGGTCGGCTCCCTCGTCACCCACCTGAACCAGGAACGCTGGCTTCGCACCCTCGACTGCCTGGTGAACTGGGTCCGCGAATGCGGGGTCGTTGTGTTCACCACCCAGGGCCGGACCGTTTCAAGCTTGCTGGCGCGCGGCCGCCGCAACATCGCCGAGAACATCGACAAGCCCGCCCTGCTGGAGGAATACGCCCGCACGGGCTTCGCCTACCAGCGCTATTTCGAAAGCACGCCGGCGGAGGACTACGGACTCGCCCTCAGCTCACCCGAGTGGCTGATGCGCGTCCTGCAGCGCTACCCCGATGTCATCATGCGCGCCTACCTCGAGGAAGCCTGGGGCATGCAGGACGTCGTCATCCTCTACAAGAAGGCCGGCCATTTCGAACCCCTGCTCGGCGTGCCGGAAGTTCCCTTGCCCGTCGTAGCATCGGCTAAGAAATCCGGCTGGCTTCAGAAGCTCCTCGGCAAGTGAGATTGATTTATTCGTAGCTACGAGCGTGAGCGAGTGGAAGTTTGGAAGTAGGGTAGGTTCTTTGAACTGCCCTGTTAACATCTACCAGCGAATGAAGCATCCAAATGCGGGCCAGCGGCCCGCGCTCCCAGGGGGGCCACCTGTGGGTGTAGCTACGAGCGTGAGCGAGTGGAGGATTGGCCTTGGTACAATTGCGACCGAGGGCGGTCGCGCTCCCAGCCGTCCTCACCCGCGGCGGCCGATCAGCTCCCACATCAATACGGCACCGGCCACCGAAACATTGAGCGACTCCACCGCCCCCGCACCGGGAATCGTGACGAGCCGTGTGCACGCCTTCGTCAGATCCGGGGCCAACCCGTGTTCCTCGTTGCCCATCACCAAGGCCACCGGCTTCGCTCCGACCCGACCGGCCTCCGGTCGGCCTCCCCGGGTGGCCGCGCCCACGACATCGTAACCCGCCGCCGCCAGCTGCCTCGCCAACGCCGGCAGGTCGCGCACCATCCAGGTCGTCATGGATTCAAGTCCGCCCTCGGCCACGCGATAGGCGGCGTCGTTCGGCCGCGCCGCCGCGGGATCATCCGCGATCACCAGATGCGGCACGCCGAAAAATGCCGCCGTGCGGGCCAGGGCCCCGAGATTGTGCGCATTGCCGATACGATCGAGCACCAGCACCGGCAGGCGCTTGGCCGCCCAGGACCGCAGCTCGGTTTCACCGGGCGCGGACAGCGCCGGCGCCAGCACCACCGCGATCACCCCGCCGTGATGCACCGATCCCGCGATCTTTGCCAACTCGGCCACCTCCACGCAGCGATAGACTTTGCGGGCCGCGGCGAGCGCCTTGCACATCACGCCGAGTTTGCGGCCGGTCTCGCGGTCAAAATACAGGCGCAGGATCGAGGCCGCGTTGTGTTGGAAGCGCGCCTTGACCGCCGTGAGCCCGCAGATGGTGAGTTCCCTGGGTTTCAATCGCGGGCCATCATGGGTCCGTACCCCGACGGCGCAACAGCAAGTAGGGCAGGTCTCTGACCTGCCCCGCTAACGCCTCACCGCATACGCAGCGTCAAAAGGGCGGGTCAAAGACCCGCCCTACTTGGATCCTACTGCTTCGGGTAACCCGAAAAATGCTTCGGTTCCTCGGGATCCTGATAACGCGTGGTGTAGGTCTTGTTGCTCGCGGCGAGCTTCAGGAAAACGTCCACCGGCACGATTTCGACCGGACCCTCGAGCTGCTTGGTCACCTCGATGAGGCTGTTCACGTCGTTCGATTCCCGCACGTGCACGAGGAGGAAATAGGGCCGCTTGGCGTTGAGCGCGATGAGCTCGTTCAGGTCGGCGGCCACCTCGGCGCGCGGACGGCGCGGATCGATATAATAGTCGTAGGAAATCATCGGCCGGGTGTCGCGCAGGTCCCGGGTGCGGGCCGGGCCGTAGCCGTTGATGAAGCCGATGACGTTGGGGAACGCCTGGTAATAGCGATCCACGGTCTCCTTCGTGAGGTCGGCATTGCCCACGTTTCCGTCCGCCGCGGAGTTGTCCATGATTTCCATGACATGCTCATCCAGCAGCCCCATGAGCTTGTTCGCGCGCTCCATCAGCAGCGGAAAACGCTCCGGCGGGATGTGGTTGGGATACATGTAACCCGGACCCGAAAGTCCGCCGATGAAGTAGTCGTTGGGCGTGGCGGATTCATGGAAGTACTCCAGTGCGGCCGGGGAGAACTCGGTCCAGTTCATCGTCACCTGCCAGGCAAAGGGCAGTTTGCCGCGGCCGGGCTTGGTCCATACGCCGATGCCGATCGAGTCGGACTGCACAAAGGCGAGGTAAACCTTCGGCTCCGCCGTCAGCCTGGCATCCTTCGCCACGTGGTGGTTGTTCGTGAACTTGAAACCGGGAGTAAACTTGAACTGACAATTGAAGCTCAGGTTCGGCAGGTTGTGCAGCCCCTCCATGCGCAGGCCGTAGGTCGAGAGCAGCGTGGTGTACTGTTCCTCGGTGTCCTTGCCGTACGAGTGCCAGCCGAAGACATAGCCGCCGGGCTCGATCTCGGAGAGGAGGCGGCGGTTGAGCGCCAGTTCCTTGGGATGCTTCGGATT
Organism: Opitutaceae bacterium; assembly: GCA_016715765.1. GTDB lineage: Bacteria > Verrucomicrobiota > Verrucomicrobiia > Opitutales > Opitutaceae > UBA2377. The sequence goes on along the minus strand of JADJZJ010000001.1, from coordinate 218,602 downwards.
GGCCGAGAGGTCGTGGAAAAACATCTTCATGCGCACGCCCCAGTCAGCCATGGCCGGCATGCGGACGGTGCCGACATGTCCGCCCATGAGCAAAATGCGGTCCTTGGCGCAGCGGGCCCAGTAACGGTCATACGCATCCTGGTAAATGACATCGTCCGTCTGCCCGGTATACCGGCCACGCAGATCGTCAATCGGCTTCAGCCCGTGCTTTTCCACCAGGGGGATGAGTTCCTCGGACACGACCACCGCGTCCTCGAGTCCGGCAATGGTGAAGGCGACGTTGAGCGAAGCGCTCACGGCCCTGTCCCAGACGACGTAGCCCTTGGCGCTGGACTTGAACTGCGCGAGGGCTTCGTCGGCGGTCTTCAGCTCGGTGAACTTCACGCCGTGCTTGCGCTGGTAGAATTCGTACAGCGGCCCGGTGATCTCCCACTGGAATTTCGGCGGATGCACGATGTAGAGCTGGGGCGACGCGCGGTTGGCCAGGCCCTGCAGGCTGACCAGCATGGCCTTCTCGGACAGGCCGCCGGCGACATTCCAGTCGAGGTCGAAATTCATCATCCACGCCTCGCGGGCGGCGGATGCGGGCATGGCGGCGAGCGGCGTTGAGCAGCCGGCCACGAACAGGGATAGGATAAATGTGAGCTTTTTCATGGGATCAGTTCACGGCCGCCTCCGCCGGCACCTTCTTGAAGACATAGACGAGCGGACGGTTCCGCGTGGAGTGCAGTTCGATGAGGGTGAGCGTGTCGCCGGTCTCGCTCACGCGATACTCGGTGGTGATGCGCATGAGCACGTTGCCCTGCGAAACCTCGACGGGGGTCATGGCCTCCGTGCGCAGCACGCGACCGCCGTCGATCCAGGACGCCGTGGCTTTGGTGACCCCGTGCTTTTCGGGGTAGACTGCCATGTGCCGCTGCTCGATGCGGAAGAAATCCTTCTGTTCCACCGGCTGCGCGGTGTCGAACGTGTTGGTCGCAACCACCTTGCTGCGGATCCAAAGCATGTCGTGCGTCAGGGCAACCTTCGTGCCCTCAAGGGCGACGACGAGGTCCATCTTGTGCCAGCCGTCGAGGGCGGTGCTCAGGGCGGGCTCGAAGCGCCAGCGTCCGGCCAGGGCCGGATTCGCCAGCGCGGTGGCCGCCAGTCCCAGCACCAGCACCGCGCCGATGATCGTTCGTTTGCATGCGTTCATGTTCATGGTTGCGGACAGCTAACGCCCCGCGGCGTGATCTGTCCACGCGTTCCGCAAGAAAAACTCCCGAACATTCAGGCTTCCCCGGGAGCGCCCGGGAGCGCGACCGCCCTCGGTCGCAATCTCGCGCAAACAAAAATTCCAGCGGAAGACTATTGATATTCGCCCACCGTCCAGGTTCGGAGATCGCCGGTGCTCGCACAATTGCGACCGAGGGCGGTCGCGCTCCCAGCTCCGCCTAGTAGGGCAGGTCTGTGACCTGCCCATTTCACGCGACATAGCGGATGCAGCGTTCGCAGGGCGGGTTAAAACCCGCCCTACTTGTCACTTCTCCTTCCTGAAGCCTTCGAAGGTCTTCGGGTCCGTCGGCAGTTGATAACGCGTGGTGTAGGTCTTGTTGCCCGCCGCCAGCTTGATGAACGTATCCACCGGGACAACCTCGACCGGACCGTGGAGCTGCTTGAGCACGTCGACGAGGCTGTTCACGTCGTTCGACTCGCGCACATGCACGAGGCAGAAATACGGGCGGGTGGTGTTGAGCGCGATCAGTTCGTCCAGGTCGGCGGCCACTTCCTCGCGCGGCCGGCGCGGGTCGATGTAGTAATCATAGGAGACCATCGGCACCCCATTGCGCAGGTCGCGCGTGCGGGCCGGGCCGTAGCCGTTGATGAAACCGATGACATTGGGAAATGCCGCGTAATAGCGGTCCACCGTTTCCTTGGTGAGATCGGCATTGCCCACGTTGCCGTCGGCCGCCGAGTTGTCCAAAATTTCAAAAACCCGTTCATCGAGGATCTCCATCTGCCGGACGGCCTCCTTCATCAGGCCGTCAAACCGGTCGGCCGGGATGTGGTTGGGATACATGTAGGACGGACCCGACAGGCCGCCGATGAAGTAGTCCGCGGGCGTCGCCGACTCCTGGAAATATTCGAGGGCGGCGGGGGCGAATTCCAGCCAGCTCGGGATCGCACCCCACGCGAGCTGGAGCCGGCCGCGGCCGGGCTTGGTCCACACCCCGAGGCCAATGCCGTCGGACTGCACGAAGGCCATGTAGACCTTCTTCTCCGGCACGAGCTTCGCGTCGCGATCGACATGGTGCTGGTTGGCGAACTTGAAGCCCTGGGTGAAGGTGAACTGGCAGTTGAAGCTGTGGTTCGGCAGGCTCTGCAGCCCGTCCATCCTGAGCCCGAAGGTCGAAGTCAGCGTGGTGTGCTGCTCCTCGGTGTCCTTCGCGTAGGAGTGCCAGCCAAAGACAAAGGCGCCGGGATTCATTTCCCCGTAAAACTGCATGGCGAGCGCCACCTCGTCCGAGTGCGCGGGATTGCCCGACAGGTCGTGGAAGAACATGCGCTGGCGCACGCCCCAGTCGGCGATCCCGGGGATGCGCATGTCGCCGGCGTGACCGCCCATGAGCATGATCATGTCGTGGTTGCAGCGGGCCCAATAGCGGCCCTTGGCCTCGGCGTAGATCTGCGTGTCAGTCATCCCGTCATAACGCCCGCGCAGGTCGTCGATTTTCTTGAGACCGTGCTTTTCCGCCAGGGGGATGAGCGCCGGGGTGACGATGATGGCATCCTCCAGGCCCGCGATCGTGTAGGCGACGTTCATGGTGGGCATCACGGCGGTGTCCCAGACCACGTAGCCCTTGGCGCAGCCGGCAAACTGCTGCAGCGCCGCGTCGGCGGTCTTGAGCTCGGTGAACTCCACGCCGTGCTTGCGCCGGTAGAAATCGGCCAGCGGTCCCGTGATCTCCCACGGGAAATCCGGCGCGTGCACAATGTAGAGCTGCGGGGCCGTGCGGTTGGCCAGACCCTGCAGGCCGATCAGCATGGCCTTCTCGGGCAGGCCGGAGGCGTTTTTCCAGTCGCCGTCAAAATGCATGACCCACGCCGTCTGGCGCGGTGGCACGGCGGCGTCCGCGGCGACGGCCGGACGGGCGAGCGCGAGAATCAGGAGGCAAAGCGGAAGAATGATGCGTTGTTTCATGGCGTTACTTTGCGGCCGCCTCCGCCGGCACCTTGGTGAAATGATACACGAGCGGACGATGACGGGTGTTGTGCAGTTCGATGAGCAGGAGCGTCGCGCCGTCCTCCAGCAGCCGGAACTCCTGGTAGATCCGCATGGCGGTGTTGCCCTGGGAAATTTCGACCGGCACCAGCGCCTCGACGCGGAGGGTGCGCCCGGCGTCCAGCCAGGCCGCCGACACCTGCGCGGTTTCACCCGGCCGCGGATAGACGGCCATGTGGCGTTGCTCGATCCGGAAATAATCCTTGATCGCCAGGGTCTGCGCCGTGTCGACCGTGTTCGTGGCGGCCACCTTCGTGGCGCGCCAGGTCATGTGGTAGGTCAGGGCCACCTTGGTGCCATCCCGGGCGATGACGAGATCCGCGGCGTTCCAGCCATCCAGGGCCGAGCTGCGCGCCGTATCCAGGCGCCAGCGCCCGGCCAGGGCGGAATCAGCCGCCGCGGCGGTTGTAAGGACCCCGGCCAGCATCACGCCGGCGAGGATTCGGATGCATGCGGTCAGGTTCATGGGAAGTCACAGCTAACGCCTCCGCCCGCACACTGTCCACGCGTTACAAAAATCTATTAACGGACATTCATGGGGAAATAAGGCCAGAGGCAGCAAGCAGGCTGCGACAAGGATGATACCCATGCCCAACAGGGAAGGGGCGAGGGCGTGGCCTCCTGGGAGCGCGGCCGGGCCCCCCGGACGGCCGCAGGAGGTCGGGCCTGCCCTTCGTCCGGCCTCCGCTCGGCCGGGCCCTACAGTCCAAAAGTTTGCGTCCGTCAGCCTCCGTGCAATCCGCGGTTCAACCCGCCCGGACTTCCCCCGTGAGGGTGAATTCCTCCCGGTCGTGATACAGGTGCCGGATGCGCACTCCGGGGGCATAACGCTGCAAAATCGAATCCGGCTGCCGCAGTTCCTGCAACAGGGCCACGGGATCAACGCGCCCGAACTTGAGGTTCACCACGAAATGCCGGCACCACCCGCGCTCCAGCCAGGGTTCCACAATATGCCGGAGCACATGATGCGGCTCCTCGACCATGTCGCAAAAGAGCCAATTGCAGGTTTGGCCGGTTGCCGGCACGTAGCGGAACGCATCCTCCTGCCGGTGCTCGATGCGCGGATGATCGAGCGCCCCGCCCTTCAGCGGACCGTTGTCGATGGCGATGACCTGCGCGCCGCGTTTCGCCGCACTGTAGCTCCAGCCGCCGGGAGCCGCGCCGAGATCCACCACGGTCTCCCCCTCGACGGGTTCACGTCCGAGCACCACGTAGGCCTCCTCGATTTTCAGGTAGCTGCGGGATGGGGCCTGCGTGTCGTCGGCCATGCGCCGCTGGCCGTTGATCAGCAGATCGCGGCCCGCGAACGCCGTGCCAAAATCCGTGAACCACACGGCCAGACCCCGCGCGGGACCCGCGCCCCGGGGCAGATCCGCCACCGCCAGTTTGGCGACGCGGGACAGGCGCTTCCTGATTCGTTCCCGGAAGGCGTCCTCCACGCCGCTGATGCGCCGGCCGAGTCCGACCAGTTCCGCCGGCCCGTCAAAGACGCACGGCCACGGGTCCGTGATCCGCTCTCCCTGCAGGCTTTGCAGGAAATAGTCCGCCAGTCGCTGGGCGAGCGCATTGACCGAGTCACCCTTGACCTCCACTTCGTCGCGGATGATCCAGTGCGCAAAGGCCAGTTCGGCCGGGGCCTGCTCCGTCCGCACCCAGCCGGGCCCCTGCGCGAGCACGGCCGCGCCGTCCGCCGCCAGTTCCTTGGCCAGCAGCGATTCAAACCCGGCCTGACAGGTGATCAGCATGCGGCGAACCGTGGCGTATCCGCCGTGTAGGCGTCCATCCCAAAGGGGGAAGGGCGCTGGCACGGCGGGCCTCCCACCAGCAGGCGCTTGACGCGAAGAACGTCACGGTAGGCAGCCCGCTTGCGGGCGCCCGATGGACGCGCGCACGCCATTCGAGCGCGAGCAAGCTCGCGGCCTACGCCTTCCCCGCGGGGTTACACCAACTCGCACGCGCCACCCGCGCAGGCCGGGGCCGCCTTCAAGTCGGTCTCGTCCGAGACCTCGCGCATCTGGGTGTAGTCCACGCGGTAGGGCCGCAGCGAATTCCACCGGTGCACGTCGGCCTCGGTCGTGACCTCCTCGCGGGGCGCCTGGGCGTAGGCCTTGTCGCCGGCGTCCTGCAGGAGCGAGATGCCGGTGAAATAGCTGCGGTTCGCCCAGATGAAGTCGGCCACCAGGTCCCATTCGTCGGCGCGGACGTTGCAGGTGTTGGAAACATTGTGGTGCAGCTGCGGCGAACGGGACTTCGGGTCGCCGCCGGGGATGACCCAGCATTGCTGCACGAGTTTGACGAGCTCGAGGAACTGCACCGCGGTGATGTCCTTGCGCAGGATCGCCTTTTTCGGCGCCTCGATCGGAAAGGAAATCACGTCGTCGGTGTCGGGATTGTACACCGAGACCTCGGTCATCTGGGGATTCACCGACTTGAAGAAGCTGTAGACCGGCTCCTTGCGGTTGGCCTGCACGCGGCGGAAATAGCGGCGCGCATGGTGCGGGTGAATGCCGGAGGCGGCGTTGAGAATGAGCGAGGCGGTGCCCTCGGGCTTGCAGGTGCAGATCTTCGCGGCCGGGCGGATGTCAATCAGGGAGGCGATGAGGCGGTTCGCGGCGCGGCACAGGCTCGCGCCCTGGGCCAGGATCTTCTGGTCGAAGAGCACGCCGGGGTTGTCCATGAAACCGCAGATGGAGACGCCCAGCAGCGCATCATGCTCGTTGAGGAGGCGGGTCACCGGCCCGAGATAGGGCATGTCGGTGTATGCCGCCTGCAGGGTGCCGATGGCGGTCGCGGCGAGACAGGCCTTGTAGAAGGCCGTTTCCGAGACGGCGGCATGGCCATTGATGGTCGTGAGATTGCAGTGCTGGAAACCCGAGAGGCGCGCCGTGCCCGGCAGGTCGCCCTTGTAGCCGTAGCGGTAGAGATCGCTCAGCTCCGAGGAGGACAGCTCCCAGTCCACCACGGGCAGCAGGCTGATCTCGGCGCAGGGATTGCACCCGGCGTCGGGGTTGTCGCAGAAGTAGAAACCGGGTTCGCCAAACTCCTTCTGGGCGCGGAAGAGCTTGCGGAAGTGCTCCGCGTTGTCGTCGCCGCGGGCCAGCACGGCCGAGTTGTTGGAGGCGGAACGCTGCGGATGCTTGTCAAACCAGTTGCCGGTCTTGGCGTTCATCATCTCCTCGTCGTCGGGCGAGAAGAGGCAGATGGTCGCGGACCGGCGGATGCCGCCGGCGAGGACCGCCTTGGCGATGAACATGCAGATGTCGTAAACCTCGATCGGGCGGAGCGCGCGGCCGGCCGCCTGCTCCAGGATGTGCTCCACGCGGATCAGCGCCTTTTTCAGGGGCAGGTGGCCGGGGGCCTTGCCCCCCGAGGTCTGCAGCGGGGTGCCGCGCGGACGGATGTCCGAATAGTCGAACTCGATCTTCGTGCCGTCCTGGAACGAGACCATCAGCGCATGCAGGGCGTCGGCCCAGCCCTCGATGGTGTCGGCCACGTGGTGGTGACTGACCGGCAGGTCATGCTCCGCGGCGCGGGCCGGGAGGCCCGGCAGCAGGGCGATGTGGTGCTTCTGCACCGAGAAGCCGACGCCGCAGCCGCTGAGCAGGAGGTAGAAGTACTCGCGGAAGAAATCCAGCCGGTCGACGTTCGAGAAGCTGCAGTTGAACATGCGGCTGTGGTTGCGCATGATCGCCTCGCCGCCGAACTGCATCGAGCGCATGCTGGGCAGCACCTTCTTGGCCGCCACCTGCGTGAAGGCCTCGCGGATGACGGTGGCGAGATCCACCCCGCCCCACGTCCGGGCCAGCAGGTCGGCCTTGGCGCCGGCCAGCTCCGCGATGTCCGCCGGGAGTTCCGCCGGCAGCCGGCGCTCGAGCTTGGCGGCGAAAAACTGCAGGTGCATGTCGCGGACCCGCTCGACACCCTCGGTGAAAATCTCGCGGCGGCCCAGCTCCGGCCGGTAGCGGGCGTACTTCGCCATTGCGATGTAGTCGGAAAGGCCGTTGTTGGCGTACTGGGTCAGCCGGCGCTCGGCGTGGCGGGCCCGGTACAGCATGTAGGCCCGCGCCACTTCCCAATGGCCGCCGCCCGCAATCGCCTTTTCCACCGCGTCCTGCACCTGCTCGATGGTGGGATGCCGGCCGTCGCGGTAATGGAGCTCGAGCATCTGCGAGACGCCGGCCGCGATGCGCGTGACCTCCGCGAAGTCGGAACTCTGCAGGCCGTAGCAGGCCAGGGCGTCGTCGCGGTAGGTATTCGGGGCGTTGTCCGTGCGGACCTCGTGAAACGCCAGGGCGATGGCGCGCGTGACCTTGTTCAGGTCGAAACGCACGCGGGAGCCGTCGCGCTTGGCCACCAGGCGTTCGGCGGCGGGAATGGCCCGGCTGAGCAGCTGGGCGCCCTTGCGCTCAATTTCCTCCTGGCTGGGGGCGGCGGTTTCGGGTTCTTCGATGTCGGTGGTACGGGTTGAATTCATTGGAAAGGGGTCGGTGGGTTCACAAGCCGCCATGCCTGGCGTTGAACCGGCCGGGGGACTGCTTTTCAGCACGCGCCGCCGGCCCGCAGAATCGGAGCCAACGGCAAAGTTCGATGGCCAATCCCGCCCATCCGCAACCCCGTGTTCCGCCGGGCGGAAACGCTGGGTTCATGAGGGATGCAGGCAAGGGATGGGAGCATGGTGATCGGTTTTGGAAACGCCCCTCCCGGAGCAGTTTGACCAAGGAACGAATCGAGGAGCACCACTACTGGTTGTGGTATCGGCCACGTCAACTAACTACCTATTGTGTTGCCCACAAATTACCGTGGATAATACCAAACAGTGCATGAACTCGGATTCCCCCGGCGTAGCGATACAGTTTGGCTAACGCCGGGAGCAAAATTCGCGCAGTAAAATCTGCGCAGCACCCGGCTCAGAGCCGCTGCAAATGGAAGCCGCCGTCCACGTCGAAGCTGGCGCCGGTGGAAAACGGGAAACGGTCCTCGGCGATGGCCCGCACGGCGCGGCCGATGTCCTCGGGTTTGCCCCAGCGGCGGATCGGCGTGATCCCGCGCTCGTCCTGGAGGATGAGCTTGTCGTATTTGTCCTTCACGCCGCCGGTCATGTCGGTCGCGATCACGCCGGGGCGGATCTCATAGACGTTGATGCCGTCGTTCGCGAGGCGGTCGGCAAAGAGTTTTGTCATCATCGCGAGCCCGGCCTTCACCATGCAGTAGTCGCCGCGGTTGATCGAGGCCGTGTAGACCGAGATGGACGTGATGTTCACGATGCGCCCGCGAAAGCCCTCCGCGTCCGGCGCCTGGCTGAGCATCTGCTTCGCCACGAGCTGGGTGAGGAAAAACGGGCCCTTGAGATTGATTGCATACAGCCGGTCAAAGCTCTCCTCGCCCGCCTCCAGCAGATCGGCGCGGACCTTCGGCCCCACGCCGGCGTTGTTCACATGGAGATCGATGCGGCCGAACTTTGCCACCGTCTCCGCCACCAGGCGCTCCCGGTCCGCGGCCACGGCCACGTCACCCTGCACGATGAAGCCGTCGCCGCCCGCCGCCTTCACGAGGGCCAGCGCCTCCGCCGCCGCTTCCGCGTTGCCGGCGTAATTGATGGCCACGCGGCAACCCGCGCGGGCAAGTTCAATGGCGATGCCGCGGCCGATGCCGCGCGATGCGCCGGTGACGAGAGCGAATTTCTGGGCCATGGTCCGGCCAGCGAAACCATCCCCCGCACCGCGGGCAATGTCCGAATGCACCCGCGACCCCGGCCGCAGTCCGGACCGTCCGGCCCCGCGGCACCCCGCCCCACGGATGGCCGCCAATCCCTCATGTAACACATTACGTTACAAGGCGGCCAGGTGCCCGCGGCCTGCGGCACGGCGCAGGGGGTACGGATGCGCTCCTGCCATTGTAACGTAATGCGTTACATGAGGGATCGGCTGGGATGGAAAAATGACGGGGTCAGATCAGCCGGCGCGGCGGTAGCGGAGGAGGTCGCGCGGGGCGACGCCGTGCACGGCCTTGAAGCAGCGGGAGAAATGATACGGATCGGCGAAGCCCACGCGCTGTGCGGCCTCCTTCACGAGGCCGCCGTTCTCGACCAGGTGCTCAGCCGCGAGGGTCATCTTGCGCCGCAGGAGGTGCTGGTAGGGGCTGCAGTCGTGGTAGCGCCGGAAAAGGCGGCAGACACTTGACACCTCGAGGCCCGCCACCGCGGCAATTTCCTCCAGGGTCGCGAGTTGCTCCGCCCGTTCCTCGATGAGCGTGCGGCAGCGCAGGAAGCGCTCGCGCGCCGGATCGCCCACCCGCGAGCCCTGCCGGACATGCTCCTCCACCTTGAGCAGGAGCAGGTCGAGCCGGGCCGCGCACAACGCCTTCGCCAGCCGCCCGCGCCGCTCGCCCTCGTGGATCAGGTCCTCGAACAACCCCCGCAGTTCGGCGTGTGCCGCCAGCAGCAGCACCCGGCCCGGCGCCACCCCGGCCTGCGCCAGGCGCCGGCCGGCCTTCGCCCCGGCCAGGCACACGAAATACTTCACCATCGGCCGGGCGGGATCGGTATGGATGGCGCAGCGGGTCGCCCGGTCGTAGGCAAACACCGCCCCCGGCGCCAGCGGATGCGATACTCCGTCCAGTTCCACCCGTCCCTCGCCCTGCGCCACATACTCCAGACCGGCGTAGGCGTACGATTCGCGGTCCACCCGGTAGTCGGGGTTGCACAACTCCCGCCCGCCCAACGCCGGACCGGGCCGCGCCCCCCGCGCCGGCGCCAGGTTCAGGAAAAAATACCGTGCCCCGCTCACCTGCTGGGAGAGGAGCGCCCGCTGCACCGGTCTGCCGATATTATCCATGCCTATTCGCAAACTATCCATTCCGGCGCCTCATCTGCCAGCGTATAATGGCCGGCCTGTCCGGTCACGTACCCTCATACGTCCGCCGATTTTATCTAGTAACCCGTATCCGTCATGAAAAAATCCCCGAAGAAAACCATCCTGCTCGTCGCCAATGGCGACCTGCGCCAATCCGCCAACGAAAAGACCTGGCCCGGCCAGCAGGCGATGGAGCTACAGCTCACCGCCGCCGTCGCCCGCCTCGGCTACAAGCTCGTTCGCGCCCATCCCTACAAGCCCGAGCTCAAGCACGGTTTCATCGCCTCCCAGAAGGAGGGCATGGCCGTTTTCTCCAAGATCGATCCCCGGACGCCGATCATCGTCGCCGAGGCGGTCTGGCAGTATTCGCACCACATCCTGCACGGCCTCATCTCCCATCAGGCCCCCATCCTCACGCTCGCCAACTGGTCGGGCACCGCGCCCGGTCTCGTTGGCATGCTCAACCTGAACGGCTCCCTTACCAAGGCCGGGGTCAAATACTCCACGCTCTGGAGCGCCGACTTCACCGACGATTTCTTCCTCAAGAACCTCGCCCTCTGGCTGAAGTCCGGTGCCGTGAAGCATCCGACCAAGCACGTGAAAGCCATCGCCAAGGGCGCCGTGCCGCCCAAGGCCCGCGCCATCGCCAGGAAAATCGCCGACGATCTCCGCCTCCGGAAGTCCATCATGGGCATCTTCGACGAGGGCTGCATGGGCATGTACAATGCCATCATCCCGGACGAGCTGCTCTTCAAGACAGGCGTCTACAAGGAGCGGCTCTCGCAGTCCGCCCTCTACTACGGCGCCACGCAGGTCAGCGACGCCGAGGGCCGGGCCGTCTACGACTGGCTCAAGGCCAAGGGCATGAAGTTCCACCTCGGCACCAACCCCGACTCCGAGCTCACCGAGGAACAGGTGATCTGGCAGTGCAAGACCTACGTCGCCGCCCTGCGCATCGCCGACGAATTCGGCTGTGAGTCCATCGGCATCCAGTACCAGCAGGGCCTCAAGGATCTCCTGCCCGCCTCCGATCTCGTCGAGGGCATCCTGAACAACTCCGACCGTCCGCCCGTGGCCAACAGCAGGGGCGAGATCATCCGCGACGGCGAGCCGCTGACGCACTTCAACGAGGTGGACGAATGCGCCGGCCTCGACGGCCTGCTCACCAACCGCGTGCACAAGGCGCTCGGCCAGCCGGTGGAAAACACGCTCCACGACCTGCGCTGGGGTGATTACGACCAGAGCGGCACGACCAAGGAATACGTCTGGGTCTTCCTGATCTCGGGCAGCGCGCCGCCGGCCCACCATATTGACGGCTACAAGGGCACCGATTCGATGCGCCAGCCCTACATGTACTTCCGCCTCGGCGGCGGCACCGTGCGCGGCATCGCCAAGCCCGGCGAGATCGTGTGGAGCCGCATCTTCCTCGAGAACGGCAAGCTCAAGATGGACCTCGGCCGCGCCAAGGTCATCACCCTGCCGCAGGCCGAGACGGATCGCCGCTGGAAGGAAACCACCGAGCAGTGGCCGATCATGCACGCGGTCACCTATGGCGTGTCCCGCGACCAGATGATGGCCCGCCACAAGGCCAACCACATCCAGGTCGCCTACGCCAACAGCGCGAAGGAAGCCGACCTCGCCATGTACACCAAGGCCTCGCTCGCCGCGCAGCTCGGACTCGAGGTCTCGCTCTGCGGCACCAAGGCCGACGGTTCGAAGTTCTGATTCCAAAGTAGGGCAGGTCTCTGACCTGCCCTACTTTTTGTCCACTCGATCGCGTCGGATTGTCACCCAAGGCGGAGCCTCCCAGGTTCCGCTTTTTCCTTCATCGCCGCCTGAAACCCACTGAGCCAGCGCCTCTGTCCGCCAGCGGCGGCAAAGCCCGGCTCCGGCACGGGACCTTCTGGACCTTGGGCCCGACTCAGTCCACGTTGGCCTGATTCATGGATTCATTGCCGCCGCTTCCCGCCGAACCCCGCCCCGGACTTTACCGGCACTACAAGGGCAACGAGTACCGCGTCCTCGGCCTCGCCCGGCACTCGGAGACCCTCGAACCGCTCGTCGTTTACCAGGCGCTTTATGGTGAGCGCGGTCTCTGGACCCGCCCGCAACCGATGTTCGTCGAGACCATCACCCATGCCGGCAAGACCGTGCCGCGCTTCCGCTTCATCGGCGACACATGATGCTCACCTCCAGAAGTGGCATCCGCCCGCATGCCTTGGGTAGGGCCCGGCCTCCGGACGGGCCGGATCGGCACCCGCTTGTGATCAACGCACCCGCCCGTCCGGAGGCCGGGCGCTACCCACAATTCCGTCACTGCTACGGGCAACCCTCCATAGAGCCATGCGTGTCCTGATCGCCTGCGACAAATTCAAGGATGCCCTCACCGCGCCCCAGGCCTGCGGGGTGATCGCCGACGCGCTGCGCACCGCACATCCGGACTGGGTGGCCGATCCTTGTCCGCTCGCCGATGGCGGGGAGGGATTCGCCGACATCCTGACCCGTGCCGCCGGGGGCCGGCACATCCCCGTGACGGTCACCGGTCCGCGCGGTGCGCCAATCAATGCCGGTTTCGGTCTGGTCACGCTGGCGCAAATACCCGTCGCCGCCCGCACACTCCTCGATCTTCCCGCCAGCACCCCGGCCACGGCGACAATCGCCGTCATCGAAATGGCCGCAGCCAGCGGCCTCGCCCTGCTCGCACCGGAAGACCGTGATCCCTGGCAGACCACCACGATCGGCACCGGCGAACTGATCCGGGCCGCCGTTGCCCATGGAGCCGCCGCCATTCTGCTGGGCGTGGGTGGCAGCGCCACGAACGACCTCGGGCTGGGCGCGCTCAACGCCCTCGGCCTCGACTGTCTCGATGCCGCCGGCGAAAAAGTCAGCCCGCCCTCCCCGCCCGCTGGCACCAGATCACCAAGCTCGCCGGTGCGCCCGCCGCCGGCCTGCCGCCCATCCGCATCGCCTGCGACGTCACCAACCCCCTGCTCGGTCAGCGCGGCGCCGCCGCGGTGTATGGACCGCAGAAGGGGCTCCGCGCCGCGGACCTCGCCAGACTCGACAGTGCCTGCGCCCGGCTCGGGCTCATGCTCTGCGCCCACTGCCGCCAGCACGACAATCTGATGGATGCACCCGGTGCGGGTGCCGCCGGCGGCATTGCCTTCGGGTTGATGGTGGCCGCCAACGCCCGCCTGCTGCCCGGTTTCGATCTCGTCGGCGCCTGGCTCGATCTCGCGCCGCGCCTGGCCGCGGCGGATCTCATCATCACCGGCGAGGGCCGGTTCGACGACAGCTCGCTCAGCGGCAAGGGCCCGGGCGCCGTGGCGGCCCGCGCCCTCGCGCTGGGCAAACCCGTCAGGGTCTTCGCCGGCCAGATCTCCGCCGTCGCCGCCCCGGCCGGCTTGCAGCTGCACGCCATCACTCCGCCGGGGATGCCCCTGGCCCAGGCCCTGAGCACCGCGCCGGACTTGCTAGCCGCGGCCATCCGGCAACATTGCTGAACCCATGCCGCCGGAAGAACATCAAGCCCGCGAAGAACGCTTTGCCCGGCTCCGCCGCCTGAAACAGTTCCTGCGCTTTATGCCGCGCCGGGCGGTGATGCACAAATACCCCGTCATCGGCCGCTTTGCGGAAGCCGCCCGCAAGCGCGCCTACCTCTGGTCCTTCAAATCCGCCCACGTGCGGCCGGCATTTTACGCCGGTTCAATCCTGTCCCTGCTGCCCGTCATGGGCGTGCAACTCCCGCTCGCGTTCATTCTCTGCCTGCTGCTGCGCGGCAATTTCATGGTGATGGGCGGACTCCAGTTCATCACCAACCCCTTCACCGCCGCCCCCATCTACTACGCAACGCACCAGCTCGGCAAAACCATCATCGAGGCCTCCGGGTTCGGTCAGAGCGTGGACCCGGTCGAGCCGATCCAGCTGGAAGCATTGGTTGATCTTTCCCATCCGCCCCGGCTCGAACCCGCCAAAGTCGCTCCGCCCTTGCCCGCGCACGAAATGCACTGGGGGCGGCGCATCGGCACGGCCATCAACGCCCTCGTGATCGGCGGCGTCATCAGCGGCGCCCTCCTCGGGCTGCTGCTGGACCTGCTCTGGCGACTGGGCGCGGAATACTACGCCAAAAAACATCCGCGGCCCCTGAGCGCTTCCCGCTCGACGGAGCCCGGGGCCCCGCCAAAGTAACGCGCGAGATGCCCGGCCCAAATCGCTCCCTGTCGCCCAAAGACCTGCTGGCCTGCTTTGTCCTGTTGCTGGGCCTTTTCGGGTGCAGCGCGAGCCAGCCCCCCACCCGCCCGGCCCAGGCCGCCGCCACCCGCGGATCCGCTCCGGCCGCCAAAGCCGCGGTCCAACCGGCCGCCAAAGCCGAGGTGCCCTTCCCGGTCATGCTCGGCATCGACGTCCTCGAATCGCAGGGCTTTGCCGCGGTCAAGGGCAAGCGCATCGGGCTCCTCACCCATCCCGCCGGGGTCAATCGTCGCGGCGAGTCCACCATTGATGTCCTGCGCCGCGCCCCCGGCGTGAAACTCGTGGCCCTGTTCGGACCCGAGCATGGCATCTACGGCAATGAAAAGGCGGAGGTGAAGATCGGCGATCGTACCGACCCGCGCACCGGCCTGCGCGTTTATTCCCTCTACGGTCAATTCCGCAAACCGACCAAGGAGATGCTCAAGGGCCTCGACGCCATGGTCGTGGACCTGCAGGACATCGGCACCCGCAGCTACACTTACGTCAGCGCCATGCTCTATACCATGGCCGCCTGCTTTGAGCATCACGTCGAGGTCATCGTCCTCGACCGCCCCAATCCCCTCGGCGGCAACAAGGTCGACGGCCCGCCGCTCGATCCGCAGTGGAAAAGCTACGTCGGCGCCATCCGCGTGCCCTACGTCCACGGCCTCACCATCGGCGAGATCGCCCGCATGGCCAAGGAGTCGCCCGGTGTCCTGCAGGTGCCCAAGGCCATCAACGTGACCGAAGCCGTCCGCGCCAAGGGCAAGCTCACCGTCATCCCCATGCGCGGCTGGCGGCGCAACATGCGCTGGTCCGAGACCGGACTGGCCTGGGTCCCCACCTCGCCGATGATCCAGAATTTTTCCGCGGTGGTCGGCTATGCCATGACCGGCCTCGGCACCTACCACGACCTCAATTCCCGGTTCGACATCGGCCTCCGTCACGGCGTGGGCGTCAACTACGCCTTCCGCGGCCTCTCCCACAAGACGGTCAAGAGCGACGTGCTCGAACGCGAGCTGCGCGCCCTCAAGCTGCCCGGCCTCTCCTACCGACGCATCAGTGTCCCCGGCAAGAACGGCAAGCCCGAGACCGGCGTCTTCGTCGAGATCAGCGATTGGGACGACTGGAATCCCGTCGAGCTCAGCGTCCATCTGATGGTCCTCGGCTGCAAACTGGATCCCCGCAACCCCTTCCGCACCGGCGACGCCAGCGGCTTCCTCCGCCACATGGGTTCCTCCGCCTTCTACGAGACCCTCAAGCGCGACGGCGCCCGCACCAATGCCGCCGCCTGGGTCAGGGAATGGCAGACCCACAACGCCATCTACCGCCAGCAAAGCCGCAAGTTCTGGCTGTATTATTGAGCAACCTCGATCAAATCCCGGGCATTTAAATAGGGCACTCAGGAAAACTGGAAAAAATCTGACAAACCCAAGTTTCCCTTTCCTGAATTCCAGAGTTCCAGAATAGATATCAGTGGCTCCATACAGATAGTATGCCGAGCGAGTTGGCAGGCGCCGGCTCGCGATCCAATATCAGGGAGCCTCTGAAACCGAATGCAAAATCAGGAAAGCCGGAACCAGATTTGGGGTTTACCTGATTTTCCAGTGTTCCTGAGTTCCACATTTCATTTCGTATGAGTTTTCCAGAGGTTCCCTAGATCCATGTCCAGCCTCACCTCCCTCCTCGCCGTCTTGAATCCGGCGGAACAGGCGCACTTTTATCCCGGCGCCCAGTTTGATGAACTCCGCGCCCTCGCGCCCCAATTCCGCCTGCTGGATCCCAGCGGGGTGACGCCGGAGGAATTCGCCCGGCTGCTCGAAGCGGACACGCCCGACGCGATCCTGTCCTGCTGGCACACGCCGCGCCTGCCCGCCGCACCGCCGCCGCGGCTGCGCTACCTTTGCCACACCACCGGCTCCGTCCGGCATCTGGTGACCCGCGCCCACATCGAGCACGGCCTCCTCGTCACCAACTGGGGCAGCTCGATCAGCCGCACCATCGCCGAATGTGCGCTCCATCACATCCTCGCCTGCCTGCGTCGCACCACGCAATGGACCTTCGTCATGCACCAGGAGGGCGGCTGGCGCGGGGAGCATGCCCCGATCGCCTCCCTCTTCGGTCGCCGCGTCGGCATCCACGGCTACGGCGCCATTGCCCGCGAGTTCCTCAAGCTCATCGCGCCCTTTGACTGCAAGGTGTCCGTGTTCGCCCCCGACTTCGATGCCGCCGCCGCGGAGCGCACCGGGGCGCAGGCGGCGCCTTCACTCGACGCCCTCTTTGCCGACAACGACGTGATCGTCGAACTCGCCCCGCTCAATCCCGTGACCCGGGGCTGTGTCACCGAGCATCACTTCAAGCTGATCCGGCCCGGCGGCGTGTTCGTCAACGTCGCCCGCGCCGGCATCACCGACGAGGCCGCGCTCCTGCGCCTGGTCAAGGAGGGCAGGATATTCGCCGGTCTCGACGTGTTTGCCGATGAGCCCCTCCCGCCCGACCACGGTTTCCGCGGTCTGCGCAATGTCAGCCTCACCCCGCACATCGCCGGTCCGACCGTGGACCGCTACCCTGACGCCGGCGCCCACGCCATCCGCAACCTCCGCGCCTTCGCCGCCGGCCAGCCCCTCAGCGCCCTGTACACACCGGACAGCTACGACCAGGCGTCTTAGGCGGCCATGGCCCCGGGGCCATGGAACGCTCAACGCTGAACTTTTAACGCGTGGGGGCGGTAACGGAGCTGGAGCGGAGGGCCGCCGCCGGGCGGCGGTGGAGCTCTGGCCCCGCATCGTACGGCGGGATCGCCGGTACGCCTTGCCGCAATGGCTCGCACTGCGAGGCACCAGAACCCGGCGCGGCGAGTTCGGACACGGGCGCCGCTCCCCAACGATTGCGCCCGGCCCATGCCAACACGTTTGCCGGAGAGTGCAGGTCGCGCTCCCATTTGCCGATCCCATCCACTCGCTCACGCTCGTAGCCACCGACCATTCCGTACTTCAGCGTTCAGCGTTTAAAGTTCAGCGTTGAACGTTCTGGCGCGGCCCAACCGCGCCAGTTTGCCCTTGCCGCCCTGCCCCCAAAAGCGGGACTATGAACCGGCCGGCATTATCCACCGGCCAGCCAGTTCAATCCCCCAATCCTATGCCGAGACCCGTCACCCTGTTCACCGGCCAGTGGGCCGATCTGCCCTTGGAGCAACTCGCTCCCCTCGTTAAAAAAATGGGCTACGACGGCGTCGAGCTCGCCTGCTGGGGCGACCACTTCGACGTCGATGCCGCCGCCAATTCCAAGAAATATGTCCACGACAAGTGGGCGCTGCTGAAGTCGCACGGCCTCACCTGCTACGCCGTCTCCAGCCATCTGGTCGGCCAGGCCGTCTGTGACAACATCGACGAGCGCCATCAGGCGATCCTCCCGCCCGATGTCTGGGGCGACGGCGATCCCGAGGGCGTCCGCAAGCGCGCCGCCCGCAAGCTGATCACCGCGGCCCGCGGCGCCCGCGCCTTCTTCGACGCCAAACCCGGCCGCCGCAGCGCCGATGATTTTCCCGTTGTCGTCAACGGCTTCACGGGCTCCTCCATCTGGCATTCGATCTACGCCTTCCCGCCGACCTCGCAGGCGTATTGGGACAAGGGCTACGCCGACTTCGGCAAGCGCTTCGGTCCGATCCTCGAGGCCTTCGACAAGGTCAACGTCAACTTCGGCCTCGAGGTGCATCCCACCGAGATCGCCTTCGATATCGCCTCCTCGCAACGCGCCATCGACGCCGTGAAGGGCCACAAGCGCTTCGGGTTCAACTACGACCCCTCGCACCTCGGCTACCAGGGGGTGGACTACGTGAAGTTCATCCGCGCCTTCGGCAACCGCATCTACCACGCCCACATGAAGGACGTCTGGTGGGGCCACGGCGACGGCAGCGTCGGCGTCTTCGGCGGTCATGTGAACTTCGGCGACGCCCGCCGCTTCTGGGACTTCCGCTCCCTCGGTCACGGCGACATCAAGTTCGAGGACATCATCGTTGCCCTCAATGATGTCGGCTACCGCGGCCCCCTCTCCGTCGAGTGGGAGGACATCCGCATGGACCGCATCCACGGCGCCACCGAGGCCGCCGCCTTCGTCCGCAAGGTCGACTTCCCCTCCAGCGCTGTCGCGTTTGATGCGGCGTTCGAACGGAAGTAGCGAGTAGCGGGTAGTGACTAGCGAGCATGGATCCATCCACTCGCTCACGCTCGTAGCTACCCGCCGCCTACTCCCTACTTCTGCCCCGCTAGAATCCTACTCGCTACTCGCTACTCCCATGAACCGAAAACTTCGCTACGGCATGATCGGCGGCGGGCGCGGGGCCTTCATTGGCGCCGTGCATCGCATCGCCGCCAATATGGACGGCAAGGCCCGCCTCGTCGCCGGCGCCTTTTCCTCCGACCCCGAACGCTCCAAGGCCTCCGCCGCGGACCTCTTCGTCAAACCCGACCGCGCCTACGGCTCCTACCAGGAAATGGCGGCAGGCCGAGGCGAAGCTACCGGCCGATCAGCGCCTCGACTTCGTTGTCATCGTCACCCCCAACCACCAGCACTTTCCGCCCGCCAAGCTCTTCCTTGAGGCCGGGTTCAACGTCGTCCTCGACAAGCCCGCCACCTTCAACCTCGCCGAGGCGAAGCAGTTGCGCGCCATCGTGAAGAAGTCGAAGAAGGTCTTCGTCCTCACGCACAACTACACGGGCAACGTGATGGTGAAGCAGGCCCGCGAGCTCGTGCGGAACGGCACTGTCGGCGACATTCGCAAGATCGTCGTCGAGTACCCGCAGGGCTGGCTTTCCACCTTCCTCGAGGCCACCGACCAGAAGCAGGCCGCCTGGCGCACCGACCCCAAGCGCAGCGGTGCCGCCGGCTGCATCGGCGACATCGGCACCCACGCCGAGAACCTCGCCCGTTACATCACCGGCCTGGAGATTGATTCCCTCTGCGCCGACCTCACGACCTTCGTGAAGGGCCGTAAGCTCGACGACGACGGCAACATCCTCGTCCGCTTCAAGGGCGGCGCCAAGGGCGTGCTCCATTGCTCGCAGATCAGCATCGGCGACGAGAACATGCTCAACATCCGCGTGTACGGCACCAAGGCCGGACTCGAATGGCGCCAGGAATTTCCCAACGAACTCGTGGTCAAGTACGGCGACAAGCCCCGCGAGATCTGGCGCCGGGGCAACGGCTACATCTGCGACCAGGGCAAGAAATTCACCCGCATCCCCGCCGGCCATCCCGAGGGATACCTTGAGGCCTTCGCCAACATCTACCTCGAGGCCTTCCGCGCCATCGAAGCCGAACTGGCCGGGAAGCCCCTCCCCAAGGATCTCGACTACCCGACCATCGACGACGGCGTCTACGGCATGGCTTTCATCGAGACTGTGGTGAAGAGCTCCAAGCGCGGAGCCAAGTGGCTGAAGTTCCCGAAAGTCTGACGCCCTTCGTAGCTCGCAGTTCGGAGATGGGAGATCGAAAACACGATCCCTGACCAGGAACGCCCCCGGCAAACGCGTGCTTGATGCAGGGCCGGACCTTGGTCCGTGCCTCGCAGGCGTTGGATTGAGGTAGGGCAGGTCTCTGACCTGCCTTGTAAACGTTTCATCCGCGGCGTGGCGTCAACAGGCAGGTCAAAGACCTGCCCTACTTCGAACCCGCGTCTGCATTCTATTTTCCGCGTCTTCCCCATTTCCGCGTTTCCGCGATTGATTCGGTATCTGTGCGCATTTGCGGTTCCCAATCACGCCACACGCAAGGTCGCAAAGGGACGCAAAGGTTCGGACCCAATCCGGCTTTATCCGCAGATAAGTACCGCAGGCCTATGGCCTGCCTCAAGGGAAGGCAGGCGAGACGCCTGCGGCACGACTTCCCAACCAATAATTCCCTCGGCCCCCTTCTTGCGGCCAATTCCGTTCTTCACGTCCCTTCGAGACTTTCCCGTTTCAATACTCCGTGGTTCGATTCCCCCGCCCTCGGCTTCCTGTAAACCGATTCGGGGATCAGCGTCAGATCAGCGAAGATCAGCGTTCCCAACGGATCGAAACTCAGGTCTCAGGTTTCCGGTCTCAGGTCTTCGGCCTTGCTCCGTCCTTCGCGTCTTTGCGCTTAATCACTGCGCCGATCCGCGCTTTTTCAACCAATCCGCATACTCCGCCCGCGGCACGAATTTCAGCGAGGCGGAGTTGATGCAGTAGCGCTGGCCGGTGGGACGCGGGCCGTCGTCGAAGACGTGGCCGAGGTGGCTGCCGCAGACCCTGCAGTTGGTTTCCTCGCGGATCATGCCGTGGCTGAAGTCGGTCACCACCCCCACGAATGCTTTCTCGATCGGCTGCCAGAAACTCGGCCAGCCGGTGCCGCTTTCAAACTTCGTGGCGCTGTCGAACAGCGGCGTGTCGCAGCCCACGCAGATATAGACGCCATCGGCGTGGTTGTCCCAGTATTCGTTCTGGAACGGCGGCTCCGTGCCCTGCTTGCGGGCGACCTGGTATTGCCGCGGGGTCAGCCGCTGCCGCCACTCGGCCTCGGTGCGCTGCACCTTGGCCTTGCTCATGTCGATGACGACCTCGGACGGCAGCCCGCAGGCGGAAATTTCGCCCGGCTTGCATTCGAGGGCATCCTTGGCGGCGGTTTTTCCGGAGGATTTCATGTCAGCGGCCACGAGAACGCCGGCCAGCAGCACCGGCAGCAACGGGAAAAGGAGAAAGTGTGATTTCATGCACCGTGTACGAGTACCCACGAATGGGAAATATTCCAATGCGGGAGCCAACTTCCGCCCGTGACGGGCGGAAGAACGCTGAACGTTTAACTTTTAACGCTGAACGCTCAAGTACGAGCCTGGGAAAGGTCCCCCAGTAACTTGAGCGTTAAAAGTTAAACGTTAAGCGTTGAGCGTTTTCTCCCCTCCTCCACTCGCTCACGCTCGTGGCTACCGGCACTTCAACTTAAACCTAAAACCTAAACCGGCGCCCTCGGCGCCTGCAGTCCATGGTTGAGTTTGCCAACCGGATGCGGTGGATTCGCCCCAATGGCCCGTCCCGTCCGGATCTCTCAAACCAAGCTCGCAAAGGACCTCGGCGTTTCCCAGGCACTGGTTTCATTGGTATTAAATGGACGCAAGGAGGGCATCAACCCGGACACCTACAAGCGCATCTGGGAGCATGCCATCAGCCTGGGCTACCAGCCGAAGGGGATGAAATTCGAGCGCTCGCCCCGCGAATCACGGCTGCGCCAGGTGGGCTTCGTCCTGCGCTCGGGCCTCAACATCCATACGCAGGGCAGCTATTTCAACCACGTGCTCCACGGCCTGCACACAGCCCTCGCCGAGCGGGGTTACGCCGCCGTTTTTCTCGGCTCGGAGGACAACCTGAAGAAGGACCGGCTGCGCCAGTATTTCCCCACGGGCCATGCGCTGCAGGGCATCGTGCTGTTCGGTGAAGTCGCGCCGGCCTTCCTGCATCTGCTGCGCCAGTTCGAGCCGCGCATCGTGGCCGTCTCGGCGCGCCACCCGGGTCTCTGCCACTCGGTCGTGGGCAATGAACCGCAGGCGCTGGCCTCGCTGGTGCAGCATCTGCACGAACTCGGCCACCGCCGCATCGGCTGGCTCGGCGGCAACACCGGGCTGGGCCGGCATGAAGCGCGTTACCAGGCCTACCAGGCCGGACTCAGGCTGATCGGGCTCGAGGCCGATCCCCGCTATGCCGTGTTCCTGAAACAGGGCGACCGGGCCGAGGGGACCGAGGCGATCCTGCGCCTCCTGCCCCTGCGGACGCGGAAGGATTTTCCCACCGCCTTCATCACCTACAACCTGCACATGTCCATCGGCGCGGCCCAGGCCATCATCCGCTCCGGCCTGTCCGTCCCGGGGGACATCAGCATGGCCGCGGCCGACTACTCGCCCCTGGCGCAGCAGGAGGAACCGCGCATCACCGCCGCCGGTTGCGAGGCCGAGAAACTGGGGCAGGCCGCGGCCAGGCTGCTGCTGGACACCACGACGGACAGCGACGGCATCTTCAATGACCTGATTCTGCCCGCCCAGCTCTACATCGGCCAGAGCACGGGACCCGCCCGCGGTACCCAGGCAATCAGCGGAACCACAAACCGGTAGAGGAACGCTAATCTTCGCTGATCTTACGCTTATCTCCGAACCTGCCGTTGGATTGGCTCCTATCAGCGCCAGATTAGCGAAGATCAGCGTTCCCACCGCTCGGGGCGAAAGTATGGCCTCCTCCTTCGCGCCCCTTCGTGTCCTTCGTGGTAAAATTCATCCGGGTCAGAGGCAGAGCCAGTTTTTTTGCTTGGAAATTAATAATTATTAATAAAGTCTGGGTTCCCCTCCCCATGACTGTCTACGATCACGCCGTCATCGCTTTCTACTTCGTCTTCATGATGGTGATCAGCTGGGTCTTCCGGCGCTTCATCACCAACGTCAGCGACTATTTCCGGAGCGGCGGCCAGGTCCTGTGGTGGATGGCGGGGGGCTCGGCCTTCATGGTTTCCTTCAGCGCGTGGACCTTCACCGGTGCTGCCAGCCGGGCCTACGGTGACGGCTGGCCGATCATGGTCATCTACCTGGCCAATGCCGTGGGGTTCTTCATGAATGCGGCCTACTTCGGCCCGAAGATGCGGCAGCTGCGCGTGATCACCTCGATGCAGGCGGTGCGCCAGCGTTTCGGCCGCGCCAGCGAGCAGACCTTCACGTGGATCACCCTCCCCCTGCAGATGCTGACGGCGGGCATCTGGCTCTACGGCCTCGGCGTCTTCTTTTCCGCGGCCTTCGGGCTCGACGTGCGGCTGACCATTCTGGTGACCGGGGTCTCCGTCCTGCTCATCTCGCTCATCGGGGGCAGCTGGGCGGTGGTGGCCAGCGATTTCATCCAGGTGCTCATTCTGATGCCGGTGACAGTTGTCGCGACCTTCCTCGCGGTCGCCCATATCGGCGGCTGGTCGGTGATGATCGACAAGCTGTCGGCCACCACGCTGAACCTGGACAAGGTCTTCACCGACGACTTCCTGCTCTTCTGGTGCGTCGCCATCCTCTTCAAGCAGTTCCTCTCGACCAACAACATCAACGACGCCTCGCGCTACCTGTGCGTCAAGGACAGCAAGCATGCGCGCAAGGCCGCCCTGCTCGCCGGCACGCTGTTTCTGGGCGGCATCATGATCTGGTTCCTCCCGCCGATGGCGGCGACGATCACGCATCCGGACCTGTCGCTGCAGTATCCCAAGCTGAACGAGCCGGCGGAGGGCTCGTTCTTCGCCATCGCCCAGGCCACCTTCCCGGTCGGCATGCTCGGCCTGCTGGTCAGCGGCATCTTCGCCGCGACGATGTCTTCAATGGATGCCGGCCTGAACAAGAACGCCGGCGTGTTCATCAAAAATTTCTACCAACCCATTCTGCGGCCCAAGGCGGAGGAATCCGAGCTCCTGAAGGCCGGCAAGGCCACCACGGTGGTGCTGGGCCTGACGGTCATCGGCATCGCGATCTTCTACAGCCAGCTGAAGAACCTCACCCTCTTTGAGCTGATGGTGAAGTTCCAGGTGCTGGTGTCGCTGCCCTACATCGTGCCGCTGGTGCTCGGCATCATCATCAAGCGCACGCCGAGCTGGTCGGGCTGGTCCACCGTGGTGGTGGGCTTCGTGGTCAGCTTTCTCACCGACCGCTACCTGAACATTGCCTGGGCCGCGCGCACCTTTGGCGTGGCCGACGGCACCACGAACTGGGAACGGCAGAATTGGGAGCAGGGCATCGGGGTCTTTACCATCCTGGCCGCAGGCATCGCCTGGTTCCTGTTCACCAAGCTGTTCTACCGCTACGAAACGCCGGCCCAAAAGGCCGACATCGACCTGTATTGCCGCAACCTGGCGACGCCGGTTGACTACGCCACGGAAGAAGGCGCCGTTGCCACCGACGACAAGCAATCCTGGCTCATCGGCTGGCTGTGCCTGCCCTACGGCGCCGTGGTCCTGCTCATGGCCCTGATTCCCAATCCTCCCCTCGGCCGGCTCGCCTTTGTTTTCTGCGGCGGCGTCGTCATGCTCGTCGGCTGGCTGCTTGTGAAGCAGGCCCGGCGGCCCGCCCCCGCGCCCATGCCATGACCACGCGGGGCAAAGTCATTTTGCTGCCGCCCAACCGGGTCTGGCGCAGTTACACCGGAGGTCGCACCCTCGACCAAATGGCCGGGGCCACCGCTCCTGCGGACGGCCATTTCCCCGAGGACTGGATCGCCTCGACCACCCGGGCCGTCAACAGCGGCCGGGAGGAGATCACCGAGGGCCCCTCGCGCGTGAACGTCGGTGGCAAATCGCACGATTGGGCGGCCCTGCTCGCCGGCGATCCGGAATACTTTCTGGGTGCCGCCCATGCGGCACGTCACGGACCGGAGCCGCATCTGCTGGTCAAATTCCTCGATCCTTCGATCCGGCTCCACCTGCAGGTGCACCCGTCCGCCGATTTTGCGCGGCAACGGCTCCAGGCGCCTTCCGGCAAGACGGAGGCCTATCACATCCTCTCGATCCGCGACGAGGTCCGCGATCCGGCGATCTATCTGGGATTCCATGAACCTCCGTCACGCGACCGGCTGCGCGCGTTGATCGAGCAACAAGACATTTCCTCCCTGCTCGCCGCCATGAACCGCGTGCCGGTCAAGCCGGGCGACACCTTCGTCGTGCCCGGCGGCCTGCCCCACGCCTTGGGCGAAGGGATTTTCCTCGTGGAGATCCAGGAGCCGAGCGACCTGGTGGTGCGTTTCGAATTCGAGCGCGGCGGCCACCTCCTGCCCGAAAGCGCGCGGTTCATGAACCGCGGACTGGATTTCTGCCTCGATGTGTTCGACCTCTCCCCGTGGCCCCCGGGCCGCGTGCGGATGGAAGCCGGGTGTCCACCCCGGCGGCGGCGCGCCCTCGGTGCCGATTCGTGGCAGGACGACCTCATCGGTCCCGAGCGCACGCCCTGCTTCCGCGTGCGGCAATCCGTCGTGCGGAGTCCGCTGAGCAAGACCGAGCCTTCGTTTTACGTCGGAATCATCACCGCGGGCCGCGGCACCTTGCAGGCCGGCGGAGAATCACACCGGCTCGGGGTCGGCGATAAATTCTTCGTCCCCGCCGGACTGGGCGCAATCGACCTGCTGCCCGAACCCGAATGCACCGTGCTCGAATGCTATCCACCGGGTGCTGTCTGAAGCGCCTCCCTACTGCCATGCCCAAGCCCGTCTTTGTCCTTGCCCTGTTGACCGCCGAGGAAGCCCGCGACTTCCTGCCGGAACCGATGTGGTCCGAACTGCGCGCCCTCGGCGCCGGATTCCGGCATCAGGATCCGCTCGCGCTTGATGCGACCCAGACCGAGAAACTCCTACAGGAGCTGAATCCCGAGGTCATCGTGGCGGCGTGGAAAACCCGGGCCCTGCCCACCCGCCTGCCCTCGCGGTTGCGCTACGTCTGCTATCTCTGCGGCTCGGTGAAGAAACTCGTGACCCGGACCCAATTGGAGCAGGGGCTGATCCTGACCAACTGGGGTGGATCCATCAGCCGCATCGTCGCCGAGTGGGCGCTCTTTCACACGCTCTGCTGCCTGCGCCGCGCCACCAGCTGGGCCCTAGCGATGCACCTCGAGCAGGGCTGGAAACACAGCGGCACCGAGACGGCCTCGCTCTTCGGCCGGAATGTCGGCATCCACGGATTTGGCATGGTGGCCCGTGAACTCATCCGCCTGCTGGAGCCGTTTGGCGTACGGGTGCAGGTCTTCGCCCCGGATGTCGACGCCGCCACGGAACAGGCCTGGGGCATCCGCCGCGCCCCCTCGCTCGAGGCCCTGTTTTCCGACAACGACATCATCGTCGAGCTCGCGCCCCTCATCCCGGAAACCACCGGCATCATCACCGAGCAACTGCTGCGGCTGATCCGGCCGGGCGGTGTGTTCGTCAATGTGGGCCGCGGCGCCGTCGTGGATGAAGCGGCGTTGCTGCGCGTGGCCCGCGAAGGCCGCATCCAGGTGGGCCTCGATGTATTCGCCGACGAGCCCCTGCCCAATGACAGCGGCTTCCGCGGCCTGCGCAATGTCACGCTCACGCCGCATCTGGCCGGTCCCACCACGGACCGCCGGCGCGACGCCGGGGCCTTCAGCCTCCGCAACCTGCAGGCCTATGCTGCGAATCAACCGCTCGAGGCCATCGTCACACCCCTCGTCTACGACCGTTCCTCCTGAACGCCATGGATACGTCCGTCCCCGCCGCCTACCGCCACTGGCAGCTCCAGACCCGCCGGCTGCTCGAGCCGCTCGTCGCGCTCATGCATCCCGGCCGGGCCGATCTCGCCATCGCCGGCCCGCCCAGCGATCACGACGCCCAGGCCGACCGGCTGGAAACCTTCGCGCGGCCGATGACGCTGGCCGCCCACTTCCTGCAATCCGCCCCGCACCCCGACGACGCTTTCATCCGGCAATTTTCCGCCCAATGGTTTCGCGAGGGATTGCTCGCGGGCAGCGATCCCGCGGGTCCCCACTACTGGGGTCCGGATGCGTCCTACCACCAGCACCATGTCGAGATGGGGTTGATGGCCATCGCCCTGCAGATCGCGCCGGCCGAGCTCTGGGATCCGCTGCCCCAGGCGGGCAAGGACCAGGTCGCGCGCTGGTTTGGCACCTGCCGCGGCGGCGGCATCGTGAACAACAACCACCTGTTCATGTCGGTGCACATCCTCGAATTCCTCGGGCGGCACGGCTACGCCCGGCCGACGGACCGCACCGTCATCGAGACGCACCTGCGCCAGCTCGAGACCATGCATCGCGGCGGCGGTTGGTTTGAGGATGGCATCAACCAGGCCTTCGACCACTACAACGCCTACGCCTTCCACTTCTACGGACTCTGGTGGGCGCGGCTCCACGGCGCGCGCAATCCCGAGCGGGCCCGCCGCTGGCGCGAATGGGCCGGACTCTTCGTCCGCGACTACCAGCATTTCTTCGCCGCCAGCGGCGAGCACCCCGCCTTCGGCCGTTCGATCATGTATCGCTTCAATGCGATCAATGTCTTCGGCCTGGCCGTGGCGACCGGCAGCACGGACCTGCCCCTCGGCCGCCTGCGCCGCCTGTGCACGCGCAACCTGGATTTCTTCCTCGCGCAACCGATCACGCAGGAACAGGGCTGCCTCGCCTTCGGGTGGACCGACCGCTTCGAGCCCATCGCCGAGGCCTATTCCTGCAGCGGTTCACCCTACTGGTGCGCCAAGGGCCTCGCCGCCCTCACCCTGCCGCCCGATCACGCTTTCTGGCAGGTGCCTGAGGAACCGCTGCCCTCCGAACTCGGCGACTTCGCCCATCCCATTCCCTCCGCCGGTTTGCTCGTGCGCGGCGTCGGCGGTGAAGTCGAGATCCTCAACGCCGGCTCCATGGTCGGAAACACCCAGCTCCGCTACGGCGCTTGGAAATGGAGCAAGCTCGCGTACCGCACCGGCGTCAGTTTCACGCTGGCGAAGAAGCAGGACTTCGCAACCGACTGGTCCTTCGACAGCGCCCTCACACAGGAACTCGATGACGGCCGCGTCTATGGCCGGCATTCGACCGTATGCGTGGAGATGGACGGGCAGCACGTCGGCTACTCCCACGGCATGGGTTTCAAGGTCGGACAGGTCAGCACCAGCCTCGAGACCTTCCTCTGGTGGAAGGCCGGCTGGATCCTGCACATCCATCACCTCGAGGCCCGCCAGCCCGCCGTGTACCGGCTCGGCGGCTATGCACTGCCGATGCGTGAACCCGGCGCCGCGGTGCCGGTGCGCCGTCGGGGTGATGTTTCGCCCCTGGAGTTCTTTGCGCCGGATGGAAGCGGCACCGTGTTGCAAAGCCTTCACGGCTTCACCGATTCAGAATGGGACAACCGCACGGATGACTCCACACCGCGCACCCACATCCACGCGCCCTACCACGTTTGCCCGGTCCTTAAGACTGGCCGTTCCAGCTCCGTATCCTTCCTTGCCGCGCTCTCCTGGACCGGTCGGGATCGCGGCGAAGGCCAGCCTTGGCAGGTGATCAGTACCGCGAAAGGCTGCTGGCAGCTCCGGCACCCGGTGCTTGGACCCTGGACGATCAACCACTGGGCTTTGCCCGATCTTTCATGGGCGACTAAGATCACCAAAGGACAAGTGCTTAGGCCCCCTCCGGCCCAACGGCGTGCGCATGCCAAACCGCCCGTCTGGAGGCCGGGCGCTACCCAAAGGACTTCCTGTAGGAGCGGCTTTATGCCGCGATCGAATACGCAACCTCGCGGCGTAAAGCCGCTCCTACAAAATGGCAGAAACATCATTTGAAACCGTTCCCAGTGCAGCGTCATTTCTTAAGGCAACTTTCCATATTCCCGACATGAAGTCCGGCTCATCGTTTGCATTCCGTCTCGCGGCGTTGCTCGGGTTGCTGCTCGCCGGGGTTGCACCGGGCGCCGCCGCGCCGATCCCGCAACACGCCCCGCGCACGATGGTGCTGTCCGGACAGGAGGAGGCATTTCGCACTTATGTAAGCACCGGTGAAGGCGCCGCGGCGTTCGCCAAGCTCAAGGCGGACTTTGATCGCGACTGGATCGATTACCCCTTCCCGGCCGAACCGTTGACCTACGGGGATCCCCGTCCCTCCCAACGCGGACCGGAGGCCGCCGACCACTGGCGCTCTGCGCAGGACGTCTGTGGCCGCGTCGCCGGCATCGCCGAGGCCGCCGCACTGCTCTGGCGCGTCACCGGCGAGGAAAAATACCTCGCGAAGGCCAAGGCCTTTCTGCTCGCCGAGGCAAAATGGAGCCTCGACTCCGCGGGTTGGAAGCAGGGTCCGGGTCCCGGCGCCACCAGCATTCTCTACAACGACGAGGCCCACTTCCGCCTCTGGCGCAAACTCCCGCTCGTCTACGACCAGATCCGCGCGCACTTCACTCCCGCCGAGCGCGCCAACCTGCTCGCACACTATCGCGCCCGCGGCGCCCAGTCCTTCGCCTTCATCAAAAAGGCGCGCACCGGCGAGCTGCGCTACAACTCTCTCGCCATCGAACCCTCGAGTCATCCCGTGCGCTTCATGCCGATGACGGGGCTCACCGCCCTGGCGCTGTGGGACGATCTGCCGGAAGCGCGCGAGTGGTGGAATTTTGTCCACACCTACTATCAGAACCAGTTCCCGCCCTGGGGCGGCGACGACGGCGGTTGGGCCGAGGGCGTGGCTTACTGGCGCGGCGTGATGGAGCACGCCGCCTTTCAGGATGCCCTGCTGGCCCTGGGCGATCCCTCGGCCTATGCGACGAAGTTCTGGAAAAACACGCCCTACTTCCAGGTCTACAACGTCCAGCCCTACCGGCACACGCAGTTCGGCGATCTCTCCAATGCCGGCATGTTCAACCTCGAGCCCATGGTCGCAGAGTTCATGCTGCACCTGGCCCGGGTGCAATCGGACGGCCGGCTCGTGAGCTACGCCGGTCTCTGCACGGATGCCCGCGCCAAGCCGGCCGAAAAAGGACTGCAGGGCCTCGACCGCATTTATCCGACCAGTGCGGAATTCCTCATCCGCAATTTCACCGCCAGCCGCCGGCCCCTGCCCGCCGCCGTGCCCCTGGCGGATCTGCCGGCCAACCGCTGGTTCAAGGATGTGGGCTGGGTTTCAATGCACAGCGCCCTCGGCCGCCCGGCGGACGATATCCACGCCACTTTTGTCTCCTCGCCCTACGGGAGCTACAGCCACTCGCATGCGCACCAAAACGCCTTCGTGCTCAATGCCTATGGCGAGAATCTCGCCATCACCGGCGCCTATCGCGAGTGGCACAACTCCCCGCATCACGAGGGGTGGACCCGCCTCACCAAGTCCAAGAACGCCGTCCTGATTGACGGCCTGGGCCAGAAACCCAAGTCCGCGGAATCCGCCGGTGCGATCACGCGCTTCACCGAGGCGCCCCGTTATGCCTGGGCCACCGGCGAGGCCGCGGCGGCGTACGCCCTGCTCCAGCCCAAGGGACAGGTCAAACGGGTGACGCGTGATTTCGTCTTCATTGACCGCCGGTACGTGGTCATTCGCGACGTCGTGCAACTCGCCCGGCCGGGCCGGCTCACCTTCGCCCTGCACGCGCTCAAGCCCATCACCTGGCGCGCGGCTGGCGCCACCGCGCTGATCCAAGCCGTCCACGCCACCCTGACCGTGCAATTGCTGGCCCCCGAGGCGGGCTTCACCGCTCGCGTGCAGGACCACGCCGATGTGCCCGTGGATCCCGCGTATGCCCGGGGCACCGCGGCCAACTACATCACGACCGGCCGCTGGGACGAGCAGAGCCACTTGTTTGCCGACGTCGACACCCTGCGCACGGATCACGTGCTCTATGCGGTGCTCTGGCCGGAACGCACCGGGTTCCCCGCTGGCCAACTGTCCGCCAAACTCCATCCGGACGGCCGCCTCGTCGTGGAACGTCCCGACGGCCGCACCGACACGATCCGTTTGACTGACGAGGATCTGACCATCGAATGACTCCCTCATGAAGCCGCTGACCTCCTCCGCCCTGCCCCTCCCGATCTCGCCGCTTGCCCTCGGCACCTGGGCGCTGGCCGGCGACAAATTCTGGGGCGCCCAGGCCGAAACGGATTCCATCGCCACCATTCACGCCGCCCTCGATGCCGGCGTGACCTTGATCGATACCGCCCCGGCGTATGGCGACGGCCTGTCGGAACAGGTCGTCGGCAAGGCCCTGCGCGACCGTCGCGACCGGGCCTTGATCGCCACCAAGATCAGCGAGGCCGACATGACGCCGGAGAAAACCGCGGCCTCCTGCGAAGCCAGCCTGCGCCGCCTCCAGACCGATTGCATCGATCTCCTGCAGATCCACTGGCTCGGCACCGGCGAACGGCTCGAGGAGGTCATTGCCGCGATGGAAAAGCTCCGCGACGCCGGCAAGGTCCGGGCGCTGGGGGTGTGCAACTTCGGTCCGCAGAGTCTGGGCCGGCTCCGGGCCTCGGGCCATGGCTGGATCACCAATCAACTGGCCTACAATCTCATCTGGCGCGCGATCGAATTTGAGATTGTCGGCGCCTGCCAGCGGGACGGACTCGGCATCCTCTGTTACAGTCCGCTGCACCAGGGCCTGCTCACCGGCCGCTTCCGCACGGCCAATGACGTGCCGGCCGGCCGCACCCGCACCCGGCACTTCCGCGCCGATCGTCCCATGTCACGGCATGGTGGCGCCGGTTGCGAGGAGCTGACGTTTGCCACGATCGACCGCATCCGGACCGTGGCCGCCCGGCTCGGCCAGCCGATGGCCGATGTCGCCCTGGCGTGGCTGTTGCACCGTCCGGGCGTGTCGTCGGTCATTTTCGGGGCGCGGACCCCGCAGCAGGTCCACGCCAACGTCGCCGCCGGCCGCCTGCAGCTGGACGCCGCCACCATGGCTGAGTTGGGCCAGTGCACCGACGAACTGAAGACCGTCCTCGGGCCCAGTGCCGATCTGTGGGCGGGCGAATCGCGCATTCGCTGAACCTGCGAGGTCAGCTTCCGTGCATTTCGTAGCTACGAGCGTGAGCGAGTGGATCGCATGCTACGCCCGCCAAACGTCCACTCGCTCACGCTCGTAGCTACTCGGTCATTCCTCGCGAACTTCACCCTCACCACCAACCGTCAGCCGCCTGCTTCAACGCCGTCTCGATCGGCGGCAGGTACGGATGCCACAACAGCTCCCATTCGAGACTGACCGGGCCCGTGAACTCCCCAGCCAGCACCGCCCTCAACGGTGCCATCGGGAACTCGCCTTCACCGGGCAATACATAGGTGAACGGATGACGCGCACTCGGACGGCTGACGCTGTCCTTCACATGGATGTGCACGACCTGTGACTTGATGGCGGCCCAGGTGGCGGGAGGATCCTCCCCGCCCTTTTTCCAGGTGTGATGGGAGTCCCAAAGGATGCTGCAGCCGGGCGCCTCGCGGATCAGGGCGAGCAGCGCGGGCGTGTCCACGAGTGAATCGTGGGTCTCGATCATCACGTCAGTGCGCCAGCCGTGTTTCAGCCGGAGTTCATTCCACCACCGCCATCCTTCCGCCACTTGTTGAGGTGCGGCGGGGTCAGCAGCCACCCCGCCATCGAATACCCGGAGTTGCGGGATATTCAGCGCCTCCGCCCAAGGCACAAACTTGAGAAATACCTCCTGGTCCGCGGCCGTCCTCTGCGCCAGTTTCAGCGAGGTGTCCATCGCCAGGACGCGTACAGCACTCTCGCGCAACCTCGCCGCCAACTCGGCCGGCGTGCCATAGGTTTTAGCCAGCCAGCCGGGCAGGTCGGTGGTACCGCCGAGGCAGCGCAGTTCGACGCCGCGGAGATTGAAGCGAGCGGCCAGTGCCAGCACCTCATCCAGGTTGAAATCCGGGCAACCCAAGGTGGAGAAGGTCCGCAGGTATTTCATGGGAATAATATCAGCATGCCTTGCCTGGTGCGTCACAACTGCGCCAAGTCTCCTGGCGGTCTGGCTGTAGGAGCGGTTTTAACCGCGCCCATCTCGGCGTAAAGCCGCTCCTACAACCGCTATTTTGCAGACGTAAAAGGCGCAAGGGTCAAGGGCGGACCTGCCCTACTTCTCAGAACTTCGTGCTCACGCTCAGGATCATGCGGCCGGGCTGGCCGCGCGATTGGTTCGCGTTGTAGTACACGGTGTCCTCGACGTTCTTCCACGCCAGCGTGGCCGACCAATTGGCCCCCATGGCCTTCCACTCGCGCCCGACCGTCAGGTCGAAGATCGTGCTGGATTCCAGGAAGAGCGTCGGATTGGCCGTGCGCTGGGCCTTGTCGCCGGTGCTGACAAAACCGCCGCCGATCCACCAGCCGTCGAGCGCGCCCGACTTGAAGGTGTAGCGCGTCCACAAGGTGGCGAGCTTCTCGGCCGAACCTTCCGGCACGGCATTGAGGATCAAACCCTTCGCCTCATTGTAGGCCGCGACATAGGCGGCCTGCACCGCCGGATCCGTCGAATAGGTGATGATCGGGGGGAAGGTGCCCTTGATGGTCTTGATGTCCATCAGGCTGAGGGTCGCGTAGACCTGCCAGTTGTCCAACGGCGACCAGGTGAGTTCGAGCTCCACGCCCTCGCTCTGGTCAACGGTGCCCTGGCGGGTGATCGTCGGGAAAGTGCCGTCGGGCGCGGTCTCGCGGAAGCGCAGGACGCGGTTCTCGCGCTCCAAGTGGAACCACGAAACCGTGGACGACACGCGGCCGTCCAGCAGGTCGGTCTTGATGCCGAACTCGTAGCCGTTGCCGGTGGTCGGCTGGGCGGGTTCGCTGATCGTGACCCGGTTGCCCACGCCCGAGGGCAGGGACGGATTGTAGGCCGGGTTGAAGGAAGTGAGGCTGCGGTCCTCGATGAAGAACGACTCGGAATAGCTGGCGAACAGGAGGACGTCGCGGCGGACCTTGAAACCCGCGCCAAACTGGGGCGTGGTTTTCGTGGCTTCAAACTTGTCGCCGACCACGGCCGCGCCCGGAGGCGTGGTCGTCGTGGGCAGCAGGTTGGTGTTGATCGTCCAGGTCTCGTTGTGACGGGCGCCACCGATCAGGGTGAGCCGGTCGTCGAACATCGAAAGCGTCAGCACGCCGTAGTACGCGCTCTCCTCGCCCTCGGCGTCATTGTAGGAATTGATGCCGGGGATCGTGTTCACGTCGTAGTCGTCGGTGTTGATCCAGGTGGAGCGGTCATTGTAGTTCCAGGGCTGGAAGTGCTGGTTGGGCGCGGTCGCCGAATTGGCGAGACCGGCCGGGGGCGCGGAGTTGCTCTCGCGACGGAAACTGCCGGTGCCGACTTCGCTCAGGAAGGCGCCGAAGAGGGGCTTCAGCGTGATCGCGCCCAGTTCGATGCGGCCGGTCACTTCCACCTGATAGGAACGGGAGTCGCCCATGGATTCCTCGAGGCGCTTGCGGCGGGTCAGGATGGCCGTGGAGGTTTTGGTCGGATCGGCCAGCACGGAGCCCGGATTGGCCCGCAGTTCGTCGCGAAAGGTGAAGCGGCTCTTCCCGGCCGTCGCCAGATAGGCGGCCGCCGGCGTGACGGTGAACTCGGCAAGACCCGTGAGCTTGTTGCTGATCTTGAAATCGTTCCAGCCGAAGTTGGCGCGGGCCCGCCAGTTGTCGCCGATCTTCACGTTCAATTCGGCATTGAGGGAATCGAAGTTGGAGTCCCGGTAATCATTGCGGCCGACGTAATTGAAATCGTCGGGCAGCGGCGGGTAGTTGAGGAAGCCGAGGTTCAGGTTGCCCACGTCCACATAGGCCTGCGCCCGGGCGCGGTCCGTCAGCACGGGGTAGTTGGCCGCCGAGCCGGAGTTGAAGCCGGAGATGGAGAGATTGGGGCTCATGCCGACGAGCGGGGTCTGCTCCCGGTCGTAGGTCTCAAACTCGAGGATCAGCGACGCATTTTTCAGCGGCTTGATCTCGAAGCTGCCCGCCAGGAGTTGGGAATCGCCGCCGCTCGGATTCGCCCAGGCGAAGCTGTTCTCGTAGGCGCCGATCAACCGGGCGTTGAAGCGGCCGTCGGCCAGGGTCCGGTTGACGTCGAGTTCGGTCCGCCAGAATTCGTCCGTCCCGACCTGCGCCTTCACCTTGACGAAATCCTTGTCCGTGGCGCGCTTGGTGATGTAGTTGACCGTGCCGCCGGGCGTGATCTGGCCGTACAGGAGGGAAGCCGGTCCCTTGACCACCTCGACGCGCTGGATGTTGGCCGAGTCCACATAGCGGTTGCCGACAAAGCCGTTGCGCTGCGGGGTGACGTCACCGTCAAAGCCGCGGATCGAAAAGCGGTTGTTGCCCTGCGTGAACTCCTTCGCGCCGCTGGTCACACCGGGCGCAAAGTTGACCACGTCCAGCAGTTCCAGGGCGCCGATGTCACTGATGAACTGCTCCGTGAAGGCGCTGATCGAGAACGGCAGGTCCTTGATCGGCGTGTCGATGCGGGTCGCGGAAACCGAGTTGCCGGCCCGGTAGCCGCTGTCCTGGGTGGTGGAGACCACGAAGTCAGCCAGCTTGACCGGTTCCTCCTCCGTGCGCGCCGCCGGGGTCTGGGCTCCGGCAACGGACAGCAGGGCCGTGCCAAGGAGCAATTGAACAAGGCGACGGCCGTTGCGCCGGTCGCACTGAGGTAGGCATGGGGTAGTCATAAACAAAGACTGGGGGTTAGGGAATGGGCCAACTCTTGGTTTATAATTATTAAATTCCGGCGCTTGCCAAGCGCAAAATTGCAACCCCTCAGTCCGCAGTCACTCGCTTCGTGCCGTCGGCAAACTCGGCCGCCAGCTTCTGGCCGGGGCGCACGCCCGCCGCCCGGACCACGGGCCGGCCGGTTTCGTCCTTCATAATAATAAACCCACGGTTCAGCACCGAGGCCGGGCTCGCCGCCTGCAGGCGCTTCCACAGGGACAGCAGCCGGTGCGATTCCAGCTGCACCCGCGCCTCGGGCGCCAGCCGCTGCCATTCCGTCCGCATCTCGGTCAGTCGCTGCCGCTTCATTTGCACGGCGGTGCGCAACGCGCCGCCCAGCCGGTTGCCGACATCGTCCACCCGCAGGTGCCCCTGCTCGATCTGCGCGGCCGGACTCAGCAGCCGCAGCCGGCTGCGCGCGTGGTCCAGCCGCTCCCCCGCCCGGGTGAGGACGTGCTCGACGACCTGGCCCAATGCGTCCCGCGCCTGCGCCGCCCGCTCGACCGCCGCGACAAAGTGGCTGGATATCAACTCGGCCGCCGCGCTCGGCGTCTCGGCGCGCGCATCCGCCGCAAAGTCGCACAGCGTGAAATCAATCTCGTGCCCGACCGCCGAGATGACCGGCACCGGGCACGCCGCCACGGCGCGCACCAGCGGCTCCTCGTTGAAGGCCCACAGGTCCTCGAGGCTGCCGCCCCCGCGCCCGATCACCAGCAGGTCGAAGATGCCCAGCTCCTGCGCCAGCCCCAGCATCGCCACCATCTCGGCCGCGGCGCCCTCGCCCTGCACTTTCACCGGCAGCACCACCACGCGTCCCCGCCAGCCCCGGCGTGTGAGGATGCGGAGGAAATCCTGCACCGCGGCCCCGGTCGGCGACGTGATGAAACCCACCGTCACGGGCATCTCGGGGATCGCCACCTTGCGGTCCGCCTCAAACAGGCCCTCCTCCGCCAGCCGCTTTTTCAAAGCCTCGAATTCGCGCTGCAGCTTGCCCACGCCGTCCTCAATCACCGCCCGCACGATGAGCTGATACTGCCCGCGCGCCTCATAGACGCTCACCTCTCCATACACCACCACCTGCAAGCCGTCGCGCAGTTTCACGGTCTGGCGTGAGGCATCGCCGCGAAACAGCACGGCGCTCAGCTGCGCCCCGGCGTCCTTCAGCGAAAAATACACATGACCGCTCGCCTGCGCCCGCAGGTTGGACACCTCGCCGCGGACCCAGCCCGGCCGCAGTCCGCTTTCGAGGAGGGTCTTCACCCGGCGGGTGAATTCGCTCACCGACTCCACCCGGTCGTCCGCCCCGCCCGCGAGCATCTCTTCCCGCCGGTTCATGGCTGGGCCGGTTTTTTGCGGTAGTGGCGGCGCAGGATCTGCACCGCCACCGTCAGGGCGATGAACAGCATCACCGCGATCAGGGCCGTCCGGCCCCGGCCCTGCATCAGGGCATCACCGAAGATGACGAACGCGCAGGCGTACGATGACGAGATCACCCAGGAAATGAAAAAATAGGTCGCAAACGGAATGCCCGCCAAACCGAGCAGGTAGCTTTGCAGGACATAGGGCGGCCCGGGCGTCACGCGCACAAGAATCACCAACCCGCGGTGATCGGCCTCGGCCACTTCCGGCAATTTGTAGCCCAGCCAGCTCAGCAACCGCGCCAGCCACGGCCGCAGCGCATAGCGCGACAGCCAGTAGGACAGTGCCAGATTGAAGGCGATGCTCACCCACACGAGCACCAGCACCAGCGGCATGCCCAGCGTCGGCCCGAACACGGGCCCCGCGGTGAGCGTGAAGACCGTCAGCGGACAACCCGCCGCCGGCAGCAGGGCCATCAGCACGAAAAACGTCACGGCCCCCATCGCGCGCACCCGCCCCAGCACCTGATCCACCAGCGGTCTGAGTTCCCCACCCTGGGTCCGCCAAACCCACCACGCCGCCACCAGGGCCACGAGGCCCGCCCCGGCCAGCAGGGCCAGTTTCAGCCGGCGGTTGTTCGTACCATCTCCATTCATGCCGTCAGCCTGCGCGGCGTCGCGCCCCACCGTCAAGGATGCCGTGCTCCCTCCGCGCCGCGTGAACTTTTAACGCCGCACGCTCCAGGGCCCAATAGCGGCGTCCCGCCGCGGTGCTTCGTGTCGTTCCTTCAGCGTCGTGGCGCGCCGCGCTCCCCTGTCCGCGCTTGCGCCGGAGCCTTGCCAAAAGTGACACTGTCCCCGTGCCGCCCGCGGCACGTCCCGAGTGACCACGCCATCGCCCACGTCCGCCCATCCCTGGCCCGCCCGTTTGCTCGCCGTTGCCGCCGTCGGCGCCCTGGCCGTCACCCTCGCCCACCCCTCCGCCACGCGCCAGTTCACCTGGCCCTGGCTGCCAGCGCTGACCCTGGCCTGGATCGCGCCCGTCTTTGCGCTCCTGAGTCTGCGTGCACCGTGGCGGACCCCCGATCGTCTGCTCACGTCCGGCCTGCTGTTGCTCGCCTTGGGCACCTTCGTTTCCGCCACCTTAAGTCCGTTTGCCCCGCTCAGTATGCCACGGGTGTGGCCGACGCTGGGCGGCATCGCCCTCTTTTTCTGGCTTCACCAATGGCTCACCGGGCCGGCCGGTTCCAACCAAGCCCGGCGTCTGACCCTTGGACTGGCCCTGGGTGGTGCGATTCTGGCCGTGGTCAGCCTGGTAGGCTGGCGCTGGCAAACCGCCGGGGGACCTTGGTCGGTCCGCAACGATCATCCCTTCGGCCACTCCAACTACACCGCCGGCGCCATGCTGCTCGTGCTTCCCTGGTTGGCTTGCGCCGCCTGGCAGGCGCGGGGCCTGCGCAGGTTCGCCTGGGGAATGGCCATGCTGGTCGCCCTGCTGGCACTCCTTACCACGAGCAGTCGCGCCGGGGTGGCCGCCCTGGGCGCCACGGTTGTCCTGTTGGTCGGGTACGCTTTGGTCCGCGCTCCCTGGACTCGCCGCGTCAAGCTGCTCGTCGCCCTCGCTGCCGCCATCCTCCTCTCCCTCGCGGTCGCCGCCAATCCCCGCCTGCGCGAACTCGCCCTTGGTGGTGGCTGGAGCGAAGTCGCCCTGGAGAGCAACACCCAGCGCAGCGCCATGCTCGAGGCGGGTCTCCGCCTGGGTGCCGCCCGCCCGTTCACGGGTTGGGGCCCGGGCGCCGTGCCGCTGGCCTACCCCGGTATCCGCGCCCAACTCGCCGGCGGCGTGGACAACGTGCTCCAGTTGCACAACACGCCCGTGCAGCTCTGGGCCACGCTGGGCGGACCGGGATTGCTCGCCCTGCTCCTGCTGCTCGCGGCCACGATCCGCCGGATCGCAGTCGTTGCCCGGACTCCAACCCCGACCTATCTGACGGCGGCATCCTCCCTGCTGGCCTACGGACTTTTTGCGCTCACCGATCATCAGCTCGACCTGCCGGTCTTCAATGTCCTGCTCGTCATCAACCTCGCGCTGCTGTTCCAGGCCGAGACTGCCACGACACCAACCCCATCCTTCCCCCGCCGCACGGCCACGTGGCTCATCATCGCCGCCCTGCTGGTCCCGCTCTGGCTGACGGTTCGCGACCTCCGGGCGCGTTACGCCTACGAACAGGCACTTGATGCCTTCGCCGCGGGCCGGACAGAAAGTGGTGAGGCGCACCTGGCCGTCGCCGCGGCACGCGCACCGGCCGATCCCTATTATCGTCATCAGCTCGCCGGCTCCCTGCTCCAACAGCGCGCGGCCTCGTCCGATGCCGCCGCCCGCGATCGCCTCGGGGCCGCGGCCGCGGAGCAACTCCGGCTCTCGCTCGCCGCCGGCTGTTTCCAGGAATACGCCCATTACAACCTCGCCTGGCTCGCCCTGGAGTCCGGCGCCCCGCGGCTCGCCGTCGTGCATTTTCGCGCCACCCTCGCCCACGCCCCGCACCGCGGTGGCGCGTACTTCGGCCTCGGACTCGCGCTGCGGGCCTCGCAGGAGAACGCCGCCGCCATCCGGGCCTTTGCGCTCGAGTGGATCAACGACCCCGCCGCCGCGACCTCGCCGCTCTGGGACCATCCCGATTTCGCGCTCTTCCGTCCGGGCGTGGAACGGGAAGCCCATGCCATTCTGGCCGAACTCGGTCCGACCCATCCGTCCGCAGACTGCATCGCCGAGCTCTGGCGCTGGTGGCGGACCGGTGGCACGCCGCCCTCCCGCGGATGCACCCGCGAAGGCACCGACTTTATCGCCACGCTCTCCGCCATCGACCGCCAAGCCCCGCTCCCGCCCGCCGCCGCCTCGTACCCGTGGGGCCGTCTGCTGCAAATCTGGCGGCAAACCCCGGCGGATTTCTCCCCGCTCGCACCCCGCGATCCCGCCTTTGCGGCCACGCTCGCGCGTCGGGCCGGACGCAAACCTGCGCCGGACGTGCATGGATTCCTCACGGCCGGGCCCGAGGGTGAGACCAATCTACTCGTCGAAACCCGGCCCGCGCGCTCGGGCTACGGCGTGCTGGCCCTCCATCCCGACGGTCCCGTCCTCACCGATCTCTACGTGAAGCCCTCGCACCGGCTGGTTTCCACGTTTGCCTCCACCGTCTTTCCGCCCAAAGGCTGGCTGCCGGCCCGCGAGCTCCTCGCGCGCCTCCCCGCCACTCCCACCGCCCCATGAACGCGCCGCCAACCGCCCGCCTGCGCAAGGTCCTGCTCCCCGCCGCGCTTGTGCTCGGCGACACGCTCTTTGCCTTCGCCGCGCTCTCGCTGGGTTACTGGCTCCGCTACGCCTCGCCCATGGGCAACCTCGGCATCGATGTGCCCGACGCCACCTTTGCCGCCTATCTCCCGCTGCTGCTGGTTGGTGTCGCCTTCCTCATCGGCGCCTATGCCCAGCTCAACCTCTACACCGAGCGGCTGCTGCTGAGGAAATACCAAAGCGTCAGCCTCATCATCAAGGGCACCACCCTCTGGTTTGCCGCCTACCTCGGCCTCTCCCTGGTCCTCAAGTTCGAGCCCCCCATCTCCCGGCTCTTCGTGGCCATCGCCTTCGGGTGCGTGATCGTCGTGATGTTCTGCTGGCGTTCCCTGTTCTACTTCCTGCTCACGCGCCCGGTGTGGCGCGACCGGCTCCGGCAGCGCGTCGCCGTCCTGGGCTGGAACGACGAGGCCCGGGCCCTCGCCAGTGAACTGGCCGGCCAGCCCGCCCACCCCTACCATTTTTGCGGCGCCATCCCCTTGCCGGGCGATGCCGCGGCGCCCGATCCGCTGGGCACCTTCGATCAGCTCGAAATCGCGCTCCGCACGCACCAGATCGACGTCCTCATCGCCGCCCGCTCCGATCTCCCGCGCGAACTCATGATCCAGGCCGTCGAGACCTGCGAGCGCACCTACACCGAGTGGAAGGTCATTCCCTCCTCCTTCCAAATCCTGCTCAGCGGCCTCCGCCTGCAGACCATCGGCCGGCTGCCGGTGCTCGGCGTCGAGGAACTGGCCATCAACCAGCTCTTCAACCGCGCCCTCAAGCGCACGGTTGACCTCTTCGGCGCCGTGATCGGCCTGCTGCTCGGCGCGCCTTTCGTCGTTGTCCTCGCCGTGCTCATCAAGCGCGAGTCGCCCGGCGGCCCGGTTTTCTTCCGCCAGAGCCGCATCGGCGCGGGCCACCGGACCTTCACGCTGTGGAAGCTCCGCAGCATGCAGCCTGATGCCGATGGGCAGGATCACGCCCGGCAGAGCACCGAGCGCCGCGATCCCCGCCTGCTGCGTCTCGGCGCCTTCATGCGCCGCTGGAACCTCGATGAGATTCCCCAGTTCTGGAACGTCCTGCGCGGCGACATGAGCCTCGTCGGTCCGCGCCCGGAACGTCCGCTGCACGTGGACCGCCTCGCCCACGAAATTCCGCATTATCTCCCGCGCCATCTCGTCAAGCCCGGCATGACCGGCTGGGCCCAGGTCAACGGCCTGCGCGGCGACACCGACCTCACGCAGCGCATCCAGCACGACATCTATTACATCGAGAACTGGTCCCTCTGGCTCGACCTCCAGATCCTGGCCCTGACGTTTGTCCGCTGGAAAAACGCGTACTGAGGCAATCAGGATTTAACCCAGAGCCACGGAGGGACGGAGAAATGAGGTCCGTGATCCTTGTAGGAGCGGCTTTATGCCGCGATGTTGCTCTTTCAATCGCGGCATAAAGCCGCTCCTACACTAATTCACCCCGGTCTTTTCCGTCCCACCGTGCCTCTGTGTTAAACTCAGTCCGGCTGCACGCGACGACTGCCCCGCAACATCGCCCGTAATCGGGCCACAAATTTCCACGCCCCGAAGGCCAGCCGCCACTTCCAGCGCGAAAGCCACGTGGCGCCAAAATGCTTCAGGTAGACGTCGCGATTCGCATCGAAGATCGCGGCCGACATTGATGCGTACTCCTTCGCCACGCTCACCCCCTTCAAATGCGTGATGCTCACCCGTCCGTCATACACGATCCGCCGCCCGGCCCGACCCATCCGGATGCAGAGATCAATGTCGTCGCCATACATGAAGTAACGTTCGTCAAACACCGCACCGCCAGGCTCCGCGATGTCCAGCAGCACCGCCCGCCGGCCCAGCATGAAGGCCCCGTTGATCATGCCGACCGGGTAGGTTTCCTCCACCGGCAGATGCGTGAGGTTGTATCCGGCAAATAGCGCCGTGCGTGGAAACATCGCCGCCAAACCCGCCGCCCGGCTGAATCCATCCCAGAGCGACGGCACCGACCGCCGGCACGCCAGGTCCATGCTGCCATCCGCCAGGACCAGCCGCGGTGAGATCAAGCCAAGGTCCGGCTCCGCCATCGCCCGCCCGACGCAATGCGCCAGCGCGTCTGCGTTCACGATCGTGTCCGGGTTGAGAAAGAGCACGCACTCACCGGCCGTGCGTTTGAACCCAAGATTGTTCGCCCGGCCAAAACCAAGATTCGATTCCGGCGGCACGTAATCCACCCAGCCAAAATCCCGGCGCACGAGGTCACCCGTGCCGTCGGCATTGCGCGAGTTGTCCACCACGACCACCTCGACGCGGCGACCGGCCAGCTCGCGCGGAATCGAGCCCAGGCAGGCCGGCAGTTCGTCGCGCGACCGGTAGGCGACGATGATGACCGAGAGCAGTGGTGTGTCTGCGGCGTTCATGTCGGCATCGGTCCGGTGACCCCGCGCAGTCCGTGCCACGTCCCGCGCAGGATGGCCTTGATCTTCGCCCAGCGCTCCCGCTCAAACAGCAGCACGCGCGTGTAATTGTACAAGGCAAAGCTCAGGTCGAACGCCGCCCAGTGCGGCACCGCCCAGGCGTGCCGCCGCCACATCGTCACGCGGTTCCGCGCCATGTAATAATGGCGGAACGCGGCGTGGTGGGTCGGGCGAAACTCACGACCCATGAAGACCTGGCTCGCCCGCGCGCCCAGCCGATGCCGCAGCACGGCCTGTCCGGCCACCGCCACTTTGCCTCCGGCCCGGATCACCCGCAGGCAGTAGTCGGTGTCGATATAATCAATGAACAAGCCGGCATCGAACCCACCCAACCGCCGCCATTCGGCCAGATCCAGCATCGAGCCGGAAGTGACCATCATCGTGACCGCGGGCAAATCCGCGCCGGTGCACGGCACGCGCCGGAACAGGAACGGCCAGGTTTCATGCCGGGCCACCCAGCGGTAGTTCGCCGGGACCGAGCCCTCCTCGTGGATGCGCGGACCGACCACCATGGCCGCCGGCAGCATGCGGTGGGTCGCCCACATCGCCTGCAACATGCCGGGTTCGGGCTGGCTGTCCTGATCGAAGGTGACGGCCCACTCGCACCCGAGTTCCGCCGCCCGGGCCAGTCCGAGGTTCAGCGCGGCGGCCAGGCCGATGTTCTCCTTCTGCGGCAGCAGCGTCACACCCGGCACCACCGCCATCGCCGCCTGCTTTTCCACCGGCGAACCATTGTCCACGACCAGCACCCGCCCGCATTCCTGCACGAGCAGGCCAAGGTTGGCCACCACGTCATCATCCGGACGGTAGGTCACCACCACGGCGCACAGGGGCAGGAACGGCGAGGCACTGTTCATCGTTTCAGCCACGGCTCACCTCCTCCACCGCGGCCAGCAGTCGGCCAATCCATTGTGCTGCGAGAAATTCCCCGGCCACGCGCCGACGCAAGGACTCGCCCTGCCGCCGTGACCCGGCCGGGTCCGCCAAGGCTGCGATCACCGCGGCCGCCATCGCCTCCGCACTCAACTCCGTGACCAGCGCTTCCGGCGGGAGCAGATCGGCCGGACCCCGTGCCGCCGCGAACGCCAGCACCGGCCGGCCCAGCGCCGCTGCCTCCAGGGCCACGCGGCTGAAACTTTCGACCCGCGAGGTCACGACGACGACTTCGCTTGCGGCAAAATACAACGCGGGATCCGGCACTTCGCCGATGAAGTGCATGCAACCGCCCGCCGCGCTCCGTACCCGTTGCGCAAAGCGCCGGTCAATGTCCCCACCCAGCCACACCCCGGCCAATGGTCCTGCCGTCGAGGCCGCGACCTGGTTGACGACGTCAACAAACAGATCCGTTCCCTTCAGCGGATCGATGTGCCCGCAACCCGTGATCAGTCGCGTTTCCGGCGCGAGCCGCAGACGGCGGCAGATTTCTTTCTGGGCCGCGGCGGCATCAGGCAATGCCGGGAGCGCCGGCAGAAAATTCGGCACAACCTTCACCCGCTCCGCCGGCACCCCGCGGGCGCGCAGGTCCGCCGCGACCGCGGTGGATACGGCGAGAAACAGGCTGGTCCGGGCCAGGGTGGCCGCAAGGTCCTGCGGACGGTTGAATCGTTGCAGGCTGTATTCGAGCTCGTGCACATGGGTGACCACCGGACCCGCGGAAGCCGGCAGCCCGGCCAGCAGACGGCCATTGGTGGCCGTGTTGCTGTAGATCACTCCGCCCCCCTGCGCCTGCCAGGTCCGCACGGCCCGGCGCAGCCGCCGTGGCTTGAGCCACGGCCGGTCCACCAGTGTCCGCAGGCTGCGAGCCAGCGGAGCCATGCCTTCGGCCCAAGGCGGCGTGAGACGCTGCACCTGACCAATCGTCGCCAGTTCCTCCGCCAACGGTCCGCCGCGATCGAGGAGAATGTCACACCGCCAGTCCGAGCCCCTTGCCGCCCGCACCCCGCGCAGCACCTCGAGCAGCATGCGGGGTGCGCCGGAATTCGTCGCCTCATGCGCCAGCACCAGCCAGCGGTCAGTCATGGTGCCCTCCCCTGGCCGGCTGCCGGAGTGCGCACAGCAGGGCAAAACGCAGGCGCCGGATCCGAGGCGTGGCATCAAGGCTGCCCAATGCAACTCCGCGATAAATCCGCCGGGCTTCCCGGCCGAGTCTCGAATGGGCGTTGCAAAACTCAAACCAGCGCCGGCCCAGCAGCGCCGCCAGTGCCCTGGGCTCGATCAGTCCGCCCAGACTGTTGGCGCGCT
This sequence comes from Opitutaceae bacterium, assembly GCA_016715765.1. Taxonomy (GTDB): domain Bacteria; phylum Verrucomicrobiota; class Verrucomicrobiia; order Opitutales; family Opitutaceae; genus UBA2377. The sequence continues at coordinate 173,662 of JADJZJ010000001.1, read as the reverse complement.
CAATTTGCTGCAGCCAGTTTCCCGTCAGCCTGAGCTCCTCAGCCGTCCCGGCCCGCAACCAGGCCACCGCCTCGTGACGTTCCATTTCCAATTCGGTCGGCGTCAAACCGAGTTGCTGCAGCCACCGCCGGCGGACGCGGGCGCCGTTGCGCGCCATCGTGTCGGTCGCCACCGCCGTGACCTGTCCGGCGTGCACGCGGTAGTCGAGAAGCGGTTCGCGCAGATTCGCAAACTTCGTGTACGGAGCCAGTCGCGCCCAAAGATCGATGTCTTCGGCCGCCCGGAAATCCTCCCGATAGCCTTCACCTGCCGCGGCATCCCAAACGCTGCGGCGCAACATCACGGTCGGATGGGCAAACGGCGCCTCAAACAACAACGCCGCCCGCAGGTCCGCATCCTGTACTGGCCGCCGCCATACCCCGCGGGCCGCCCCGAAGCGACGCATCGCCGAGCCCAGGACCCCGACCTCGGGGTGTGCCGCCATGAAAGCCCGCTGCCGCCCGAGGCGCTCGGGGTGCGCCCGGTCATCCGCATCCATCCGGGCCAGAATTTCGCCGCGCGCCTCGGCCACGGCACGGTTCAACGCCGCCACCAGGCCAAGGCGCTCCTGCCGCAGGACCCGCAGCCGGCCCCCCGACCGGGCCGCGGCCTGCAACACCCCGTCGCTGCCGTCGGTCGAGCCGTCATCAACCACGATCAGCTCCCAGTCATGGAAGCTTTGCGCGCGGATGCTCGCAATCGCCTCCGCCAGAAAGGCACCGCCATCCCGCACCGCCATGATGACGGAAACTTCCGGACGGGACGCGGTGCCGCCGCTTTTCATGCGCGCTTTGCGTCGAAACCGGCGCGGGCGGCAAACGCCCGCTCCAGCGCCTCCGGCGACGCCCCGACCGGCACCTGGAGCAGACTCACCTCGGCGCCGGCAAAGGCCGCCCGCATGGCCGCCTCGGCGGACCGGAAATGCGCGCCAAGATCCACGAGTTCCACCGCCCCGAGCGCGCAGAACCAGCGCAGGTAGTCCGACCATTCATGGTGCAGCACGGCGAGCGAACGCTGCACGGCCACCTCGAAGGCAAGCAAAACAAACAGGAATTCCGTCCCCTCGTACCACTCAATGTAAATCACCCGCTGCACAAGTCCCCCGGTGCCGATCCGCCCTGGGCCGAAGAGGCGGGCCACGGGCACGGTGAGATACTCGGGCGGCGTGGCGTGCGAGTGCAGCCAGGATGAAGCCGACTCGAGCCGGCCGGCGCGGCGAAAGACGGACTTGAACAGACCGTGGAAAGGCGCGTTTTCCCGCAGGAACCTGACCAGCGGCCGCCAACGATCGCGGCTGCGCCGCTCCGTGGTGGCCGTGGCAAAGGCCCCGGGGAACAAGCCGCGGTGATACTCCTTGAGCACGAAGGCCCGCGGAAACGCCGCCGCACCCGCGGCCCCGACGAGCACGAGGTCGTCGCCCAGCAACAGCGCTCCGTGGCGCTGCACCGCGGCGGAGAGGAGCGCGGTCTTCCCAACCCCGCCCGGCCCGGGCACCAGCGTGACTGCGCCGGCGGCGTCGCACCAGGCTGCGGCATGGAGGAAGGTGCGCCCCTGCCGCAGGGCCAGGTTCTGCAACAACAGAATGACGAGCACCTGCGGCGAATCGCTGAACACCTCGAAACCGTCCGCCGTCCGGCACGTCGCATGCCGGCCTTCCGGATCGTGCAGCAGCCGTCCCGGCTCCGCCCGCAGCGACTGGAACCTCACATCGCCGGCAGGGGCCGCAAAACGGGCATAGGGTTCAACCCGGATGCGGGGCAGGCCGGCGGGGCCGGGTGCTTCGGCGGCCAGCGCGAAGTGGCCCAGCTGAAAATCGATCGCGCCGCGCACGAGCTCGATCACGTCGCCGTCCACGGTCACGACGGCGAGATCGGGCACAAGGTAGGTTCGCACGATGCTCATGATTGATCCGCCTTTTCCCCGGGCGCGCGGGCCACGGCCACGAAAGCGGTCGTGCGCAGGTCGTCCTCGCCCGCATGCCCGATGCCGGCATCAAGCGGCGCAGGCAGTGGCGCATCATGCCGCACCGGCGCATAGGGAAACCGCCATGCGAGGCCCGTGCTGTCCGCCAGCAGTCGGCGCCACGGGGCAAAGCGCAGGCGGTTGCCGCGCTCGCCACACTGGGCGGCGGTCCATTGCGCGGCCGGAGCCAAAAAGTTGAAGGGCGCGCTGCGCGGATCGAGATGATCCTCCAGGTCCACGAAGTGCAGTGCCACGCCGCCGGGTGCGAGCAGGGCGGTCGACGCTGACAGGAGTCCCGGCAGTTCCGCCGGCGGCACGTGCTCCAGCACGGTGTAGGAAAACACGAGGTCGAACCGCTCGGGACCGGACGTGAGCGCCGCGACCTCCAAAGGCGCGCGGTACTCGATTCCGGTGGCCGCCAGTTTCTCCGGCAACCAGCCGGTCGCCGCCAGGCGCTGCCAGCGTGCCATGAACGGGTCGTGCGCCACGAACGGACTCAGGAACCGACGGGCCAGCACGGGCCTTTCCTGGCTCGCCTGCACGAGCGGCCGGGCAAACTGCCGGTAGCGGTCAACAGTCAGGACGCGATCGAACCCGCACACGTAAAGGCCGGCGGCATGCGCCATGAACTGGCCGGTGCCGATCTCCAGCGCCCGGCCCGCGAGGGGCACGGAGCCGAGTTCCGAGCGCGCGAGACCGAGCATCCAGCCGAGCACGCCGGACATGGCATCAAAGGACCGGTGCTGCCGCGCGGCGGCCAGATTGGGGTCTTCCCTTCCGAGCAGCCGCTGCTTCCAGCGCGAGAGGCGCTGCCGCATGCCGGGTTGACCTGTTGCCTCGCTGGCCATGGCTCAGCCAACCACCCCGGGGCCGGGGTTAGCAAGACGCCAGCGCACCAGCCGGTTCCAGGCCGCCCGATACCACCGGGCAAGAACGGAGCCCGGCCGGCCGGGAGCAGCCACCGGCGCGGCGGCCCAGACGGAGGGCAGCACGGCCGCCGCGGCCCGCGCCTGCAACCGGCGCCAGGCTGAGCCGCGCAACATGACGGATGCAAAAGTCGCGGCTTCCCAGACGAGGGTGTCGGCGGCGAGGGTGTCGGCGCCCGCCGAGCGCAGGCGTCCGGCCCCGAATCCGCGCTTGCATGCCGGGCACCCGAGCCAGGCCGGCAGGGCGGGATCGAGCCGCCAGCGACCCCGCGTGAGGATCACGTAGGGCGTGTTCACCCGGGCGCGGAATTCCGCGGCCACGCGCCGCTGCCAGCCCAGGCGGAAACCAAAGCGCCACACTGGGAAGCCCGCGGCCTCGTCGGCGGCGGACGGCGCCCCGAGAAGCGTGACCGCCGGGGCGACCCGCGCGGAAGTGGTCCGCGGTTCCGCGGCGGCGCGCTCCAGCTCCGCGAACAGCCCGCGGTAAAGGTCGAGGTAGTCGAACCGTGCCTGGATCTTCCGGAACAGCCGCTCCGCCATCGCGCGGCGCTCGTCCGGCCGGGCGAGATAGTGCAGCAGGCTGGCCGCGAGGTCCTCCGCGCCGTCGTAGAAGACGATGTCCTCGCCACCCACGAGGCCGTAGTGCTCGACGAGCGGGGCATAACGGCTGGTCACACACATCTGGCCGTTGCGCACGGCCTCCCAGATCTTGGTGTTCATGTGCAGCGCGCCGGTGAGATGGTCCTCGAGCAGCGCGAGGACAATCCGCGAGGCGCGCACGGTGCGGTCGAAGTCCGCCGAAGCCACGAAGCCGCGGTAGTACGACTGCAGCCGCGGCGATTCGAGCCAGCCCCGGCCGCCGAAGAGCGAGAGCGGCACGCCCGCGGCGGCAAGCTGTTCGACGAGGCGCCGGCGCGCGGGGAAGGTCGAGCCGAAGAGGGCGACGCCATGCTGCTTCTCCGCCTCGGGCACCTGGAGGGCCGCGAAGTCGCGCTCGGGAAAGTGGCAGCTGTTGGGCAGGTAGAGGCAGCAGCCCGGCCGCAGGGCGTTGTAGCGGTCCACCATGGGCTTCACGTAGGCCACGACGCGGTCGAACAGGAGCGCGTACGGCCAGTTGCGTTCGAAGGTGAACTCATCGTCGCCGAGGATGCCGACGGTGAAACAGCCGGCGGCGCGCAGCTCCCGGACGGTCTCGGGCAGGAGGAAGTGCGCGTAATTGTCGGCGGTGCCGAGTACGACAAGGCGGCAGCCCGCCGCGAGCACCCGGTCACGGAAGGCGCGGTTGAGTTCCGCGACCCGGTGTGGGTGGAAGAAGTCGCGGCCCTTGGCCCGGTGCAGGCGGTGCGCCGTCTCGACCGAGCCGAAGTCGTAGATGTCGGTGATCATGTGCCGGCGTCCGGCCAGCGCGGCACGGATGGCCGGCAGGCGGTCCCGCGACCAGGGATTTTCCGGCAGCGTGTCGCAGGCGATCAGGATGCCCGGGTCGCCGCTCATGGGCCGGGGACGAGACGGCAGAAGTCCGATGCCCACGCCTGCGCCGCCGCGAGTTCCGCGGGCGTGACGAGCCCGGCCGCCGCCAGCGCCGCGTAGGCGGCAGTGAGGCCGTCAGCCATCGTGCCTTCGGGCCGCAGCGCCTCGAGCGCGACGACGACGGCCTCGACATCGCGATACATGGCCAGCTCGTCGGCGAAGTCGCGCATGAGGTCGTGCTCGTTGCGCGCCTGCCGCACGGTGGCGGGACCGAAGCCGAGCCGCAGTCCGCGGGTCCAGAAAAGACGCTGCGCGATGTAGCCGCGCAGGATGTCGCAGTAGCGCATGCTGACGCGTCCGGGCAGGAAAAGCGCGGCGAAGGCCTCGCGCCGCCAGAAGGTGTTCTGCGAGTTGAACGGACAGTAGACGCCGGACCCAAGGACGAAGCGCTCGCCGCGCCGGAAGGCGACGCGGCCGCCGCGCGTCAGGCGGTAGATGGCGTCCACGTCGGGGTCATCGTCGGCGAGTTCCTGCCAGACGGCGACCTCCGCGGGTCCGGTCGCGGCGCCGAGTGCGGCGCCGACGGGGTTGGTGATCTCGCGCAGCGGGAATCCGCGCGGCCAGACGGGCTCGTCGGTAAAAACCTTGTAGGCGTTGAAGTAGCGGCCGCCGGTTGCCTGTGCCACGGCGCGCGGGCTGAAATCCACTTCCGCGCCCCAGCCGGCGAGGGGCAGGTTGTCATCATCCGTCTCGGCGATGATCTCGGCCCCCTGCGCCATCGCATGCAGATAGCCGAGATTCTTGCGGGCGTAATGGTTTTCCGGACAGTGCGCCGCGTAGGCAAAACCCGACCGCTGCTGCTGGCCGATGTCGAGGAACGTGATTCGCGGATCCGTTACGCGGTGCGGACCCTTGCGGTCTCCCACCAGCACAACGTGCCAGTCCGGCATCGCCGCGTAGGCGAGCACCGCCGCCGTCGGTTCGGCGATGCTCGTGATGATGAGGAATTTTTTGGGCGTGGTCCGGCTCATGGGGATGGGGGCGACAGCACGGTCCATTCGGCCCGACGATAGACCAGACCGGCCTGCCGGGGGAGCGGTCGGGTGCACAGGGTGAAATCCTGCTCAATCTGAAAGCCGATGCGATCCAGGTCATGCTGCCGGCCCGTCGCCGTCTGCGTCAGGGCCAGCCGCAGCCAATACCGACCCGGGTAGAGTTGCATGTCGGGCACCTCCACCGCGATGCGGTGCCGGCCGGTCGTGCCGGGCACCGCGAAGCCGGCATCGCCGCTCGTGCAGTGCACCACCGGGGAAAAATCGAACTCCTTCACCTGCACGCTCAGGGTGTAACCGCCCGCCTGGGCCACCTGGTATTCACACTCCACCCGCACGGGCTCGGTCATGCTGAACGCCTGCCGGGCCGTGCCGTTGCGCTCGGCCAGCCGGGCCGAAACCAGCCACGCGGGACCGGCCGGGGCCGCCGCCGTCGTCGCCGTGCCGGCCTGACCGGCGACATCGGCGAGATAGCGCTCAATGACCTCACGACTGGGGCCATCCTGGTGCAGTTCGCCATGGTCAAGCCAGAGGGTGCGGGGACACAGGCTGCCGATGGCGCCGAGATTGTGGCTGACGAACAGCACGGTGCGGCCGCCGCCGGCCACCTCGGCCATTTTGCCCAGGCATCGCTGCTGGAAACTCGCGTCACCCACCGCCAGCACTTCATCCACCAGCAGGATGTCGGTCCGGAGGTGTGCCGCCACGGCAAAGCCGAGTCTCGTGTACATGCCGCTCGAATAGTGCTTGCAGGGCGTGTCGAGGAATTGCTCCACCTCGGCGAAGGCAACGATCGCATCAAAGTGCGCCCGCACCTCGGCACGTCGCATGCCCAGCATCGCGCCGCTCAGGAAAATGTTCTCCCGTCCGGTCAGTTCCGGATGAAAACCCGTGCCCACTTCAAGCAACGAACCCACGCGTCCATGCAGGTCCACGCCCCCCGCCGAGGGGGCCGTGATGCGGCTGAGGATTTTCAGCAGCGTGCTCTTGCCGGCGCCATTGCGCCCGATGATCCCGATGACTTCGCCGGGCCGGACCTCAAACGACACCTTCCGCAGGGCCCAGAACTCCTCGCCGGTCCCGTGATTCCGCCAGGCCGCCTGCAAGCGCGACGGCAGGCTGAGCAAATCCTCGCGCAGGGTGCGGTAGCCCGGGCGGTCTCCGTCGTGATGAAGCACGTAGCTCTTGCCCAGGTTTTCGCAGCGGATGACGGGATCACTCATGGCGTGCGTCAGAGATTGTCGGCAAAGTCCCGTTCGACCCGCCGGAAATACGCCGCGCCGGACCACAGCGCCACGGCCGCCGCCAGGGCTGGCACGGTCAGCAGCGGCCAAACCTCCGTGCCGCCGCCCAGCAATGCCGCCCGATTGCCCTCGATGATGCCCACCAGCGGATTGAGGGCAAAGATCCCCCGCCAGCGCTCAGGGATCATTTCGAGCCCGTACACCACCGGCGACGCATACATCCACACTTGGATGAGAAACGGCAGGGCATACATGAAATCGCGGTAGCGCACGTTCAGCGCCGATACCCAAAGGCTGAGCCCCACCGCCAACGCCAGGGTCAGCAAGGTCATCACCGGCAGCAAGGCCAGCCACCATCCGGGCCAGAGGCCAAACCACGCCATCAGCACCGCCATCACACCCAGTGACACCGCATAGTCCACCAGCGCCGCCGCCGCCGCCGCACCGGGAATCAGCAGTCGAGGGAAATACACCTTGGTGATCAGCTTGGCCTCGCCGACGAGGCTGTTGCCCGCCCGCTGCAACACCCCGGCAAAGAGGTTCCAAGCCAGCAAGCCGGCAAATACAAAGAGGAGATACGGCCGCCCGCCGCTCGGCAGCCCGGCGAAGCGGCCGAAAATCACGGCAAAGATGATGCCCGCCACCAGTGGCTGCAGCACCACCCACACGACGCCCAGCGCGGTTTGCTTGTAACGCAACTTCACGTCCCGCACGGCCAGCATCACCAGCACGTCCCGGTATTCCCACAATTCGCCCCATCGCCCAAGCCCGCCCGTGCCGTCGGGACGGATCCGGATAAATGGACGGGGTGTGACGTCAGCCATGGAGCGCTGCCCATACAGCAGGACCGCCGGCCGGGGTCAACCCTGCCAGCCCGGCGGTTGCGGCCCGTTCCGGACAAAAAACTCGCCGCCCCACCCCGCCGCCGCCACAAAGCCCGCGTGGCCGTTCTTGCCCGTCTTCAGCACTACTACCGCCGGTTCCGCCACGCCGATGCACGCACGCTCGCCTCGGCCATCTACAACCGCCTCTGGCCGGCCCGGCCCGCCCTCGCCCCCGCCGTCCGCGCCGCGGTTTTGGACCAGACCGGCTTGAGATCGGCGGACCCAGTGGCGTCTTCCTCGGTCGGGGCGTCCTGCCCGCCTATCCGCACGCCGCCTGCATCGACAATGTAAACTTCGCCGGTGTCACGGCCTGGGAGACCGATCTGCGCGACGGTGGTGAATTCCGCTTCGATGACCGCCGCCCGCCGGGCCGCCAATTCCTGCGCGAGGCCACCGACCTGCATGGCGTCCCCGACAGCAGCTATGATTTTCTGCTGTCCTCCCATTGCCTCGAACACGTGGCCAACCCCCTCGCCGCCCTGCGCGAATGGCGGCGCGTGGTCCGCCCGGGCGGTCGGCTGGTGCTGATCCTGCCGGATCCGCGCCGGACCTTCGACCACCGGCGGCCCGTGACCACCCTCGCCCACCTGCAGGCCGATTTCGACCGGCACACGGGCGAGGACGATCTCACCCATCTCGAGGAAATCCTTGCGCTGCACGACCTGCGCCGGGATGTGCCCGCCGGGACGGCGGAACAATTCCGCGCCCGCTCGCTGCGCAATGCCGAAAACCGCTGCCTGCATCACCATGTCTTTGATTCCGCCCTGCAGCGAGCGATCCTGGAAACCGCCGGTTGGGTCGTGGAGGCGACTGAATGCGTCCGCCCCCTCCATCTCGTCGCCCTCGCCCGGCGCCCCGCCGGCGGGGAAAAGCCTTCCCCCGCCCGGTCCGGCCCTTAGGCTGCCCGTGCCTATTCCCGCATGAAGCTCTCCATCGTCATCCCCTGCTACAATGAGGCCCGCACCATCCGTGCGATTGTCGACGCGGTCAGGGCCGCCCCGGTCGCCGACAAGGAGATCATCATCGTGGACGACTGCTCGCGCGACGGCACCCGCGACCTGCTCCGCACGCAGATCGCCCCGCTGGTCCAACAAATCATCTACCACGAGGTCAACCGCGGCAAGGGCGCGGCATTGCGCAGCGGTTTTGCCGCCGCCACCGGCGACGTGGTGATCGTGCAGGACGCCGACCTGGAGTACGACCCGCAGGAATACCCGCGCCTGCTCAAGCCCGTCCTCGACGGCAAGGCCGACGTGGTCTTCGGCTCGCGCTTCATGGGCGCCGAGGCCCACCGCGTCGTCTATTTCTGGCACATGGTCGGCAACCGCTTCCTCACGCTGCTCTCCAACATGTGCACCAACCTCAACCTCACGGACATGGAGACGTGCTACAAACTCTTCCGCCGTGAGATCCTGCAGCAGATCACCATCGAGGAGGACCGTTTTGGCTTTGAACCCGAGATCACCGCCAAGGTCGCCCGACTGAAGGAATGCCGCATCTATGAGGTCGGCATCAGTTATTATGGCCGCACCTATGCCGAGGGCAAAAAGATCGGCTGGCGCGACGGTATCAGCGCCCTCTGGGCCATCCTGAGATACAACCTGCTCCGGTAAGCCGGTGCGGCACCTCCGGTCGGAAACCGCCAGCTCTTGCCTCTGACCAGTCATCCCCAGTCGTCCCTGCGCGACCTTCCCCTCGACGGCCTCCGCGGTCTTTGCGCGGCCCTGGTTTTCTACGCCCATGCCTTCGCGCCCTCGGCCGCCCTCGATCCGCGCTGGGCCCCGCCGCCGCAATTCTGGTGGCTGAACCTGGGCTACGCCGCGGTGATGATGTTCTTCGTCCTCTCGGGTTACGTCATCGGCCTGACCACGAGCGGACCCGCCACGGCCGGCAACGTCCGTCTCTACCTCGGCCGGCGCGCCCTGCGCCTTCTCCCGGTGAACACGGCCGCGGTGCTGCTCGCCTGGGCGTTGCTGCCCGCCAACCCGCCCGGCACCGTCCTCGCCAACCTCGGCTTCCTGCAAAACAGCGAAGCCTACCCCGGCGGAGTGATCTTCGGACTGCTGCCCAACAACACCAATCTGTGGAGCCTCAATTACGAGGTGGTCTACTACCTGGCGTTCCTCGCGTGGTGGCGCTGGGCTCCGCGCGCGGGCTGGGTCTGGAGCGGACTGGCCCTGCTCGCCCTGGCCGCCCCGGCCGGTCTGCCCGTGACCGCCCAGATTTCCCATTACGCCTGCGGTGGTCTCTACTGGTTCGCCGGCCTCGCCATCGCCCGGCACACCGCCCCGATGGCCAACGGGACGGCCAGACGGGGCAACTGGCCCGCCGCGTTTCTCGGACTCTACGCCCTCTGGACGCTCGCGCCGTTCCGCCATCTTACCCTGAGTTTTGAATGGTACCCGCTGCTCGGATTGACCCCTGCGTCCATTCATCGTCTCGATTTTCTCCTCGGCTGTGTGTGGTGCCTGCTGGCAGTCAGCGGACGGGCGCCCTCGCTCCAGCGCCGGTTCGCACTTCTCACGCTCGGTTGGAGTACGGCGGGCCTCTGCATCACCTGGGCCATCGAGCCATTCACGGCCACGGACGGGCTGGCCGCCGCCGCGCTGACGGCGGCCTGGCTGCTCGTTCGCTGGAACCCCGACGGCAGTCCGCTGGCCCGGCTGGCTCCGCTCGGGGCGGTGTCGTTCGGGATCTACGCCTTTGCCCTGCCGATCCAGTTCGCGCAGCAAAAGTTTTTCCCGGAATTTTCGGGTTCACCGGTCACCTTCATCATCCGGCTGGTGGGGCTCGGCCTGCTCACGGTTGGCCTTGCCTGGGCCGTGGAACGCAAACTCACGCCCTGGCTGCGCCGATACTTCCTCCGTCCTTCAGCCGATCGGCGCCCCGTCGGCGACCGCCCCGCGTAAGTGGTTGTCAGGCTCCGCCGGGCCCGGTGTAGTGGCCCGGTACCAGCCGTTGCCACGCACCCCATGTTGCCAGAATTCATCCGCTGCCTGCTGCTGTTCACTTTGCTGACGCTGGGGCTGGGCTGGCCGCTGGCGGCACGCCTGCCGCTGGCGCCGCTGGAAAAACTGGTCGCGAGCCTGGTGTGCTCGCTCATCGCACTCTGGCTCACGGGCTGGCTCCTGTACACCTGCGTCCTGCCGTGGTTCCTGCTTTGGCTGCTGCCGCCGCTGGCGGCCGCCGGGCTGTTCTGGCGGCGCGGCGAACTCGTCGCCCTGCTCCGCGATCCCGCGGTCCGGGCCGGGCTCACGGCCCAGGGCCTCGTCACCCTGTGGTGCCTGGGCTGGCTCTCGTTGGTGCAAAACTATTCCGGGGGCGGCTGGACCAGCGACTGGTTCGAGCATTGGGAGCGCGCCTTGTTCTTCCTGCAGCGCGAGCCGGTCGATCACCTTTTCCTCGGTGTGTACCCGCTCACAGCCCGGCCGCCGCTGGAGAACATCGTCACCGCCGCCTGCCTGCACCTGACGACCGTGACCTTTGCCCATTACCAGCTCTTCAGCACCTTGCTCGGCAGTCTGGTTTTCCTGCCGGCCGCCCTGCTGGTGACGCGCTGGAGCACCGATCGGACGGCCATCGCCGTCCTGGCGGTGCTGTTCATGGTCAATCCCCTCTTCGTGCAGAACACGGTGTTCCCCTGGACCAAGCTCCCCGCCGCGCTCCTCGTGCTGGCCGCGCTGCATTTCTTCCTCCGTCATCGCGACGGCCACGCGCCGCTCACCTCGGCCCTGCTGTTTGCCACCGCGCTCGCGGCCGCACTGCTCACGCACTACTCCGCGGCACCCTATGCCCTTGCGCTTGGCCTGGGCTGGCTGCTGTGGCGGCCGTCCGCGCCGGGCCGGCCGGCGTTCCTGCGGGTCACGGTCCTCGCCGCCGGCGCAGGCAGTCTGTTGCTCGCCACCTGGTTTGGCTGGGCCTTTGCCACCTATGGCGTCTCCGGCACCCTCTCGACCAATACCAGTGTGACGACTGTCGCCGCCGATGCCGGCGGCCAATTGTTGCGCGTGCTGCTGAACCTGCGCGACACCCTCGTCCCGCATTTCCTGCGGTCGCCCGATCCCGCATTGATCGAGCAGACCAGTCCCTGGGGTTATGTCCGCGACTGGTTCTTCCAAAGCTATCAGCTCAACCTGCTGCTGGCCCTCGGCAGCGTCGCCTGGCTGGCCGTCCTGCGCGAGGCCTGGCGGCTTCAAGCGACCGCCGCGCCGGCCGAGCGCATGTTCTGGGGCGGCTTTGGGCTTGTGGTGATCGGGCTCGGCGTCGCCGCGCACGGCGCCCGCGACGTCTGGGGCCTGACGCACATCTGCCTGCAGGCGCTGGTGCTGCTCGGGCTGGCCCTGCTCGCCGCGCGCTGGCACAACCTCGGCCGGGGCTGGCGGCGGGCGCTCGTGGCCGGCGCCACCCTGGACCTGGCCGCCGGCATCGCGCTGCATTTTGCGGTGCAGCACCACACGCTCGACCGCTGGCTGACGCCCGAGCGCAACGCGATGGAGATCACCGCCAGCTACAATCCGCAGACCCTCAAAAACCTGATCGGCCTCATCGTGAACCGGCTCGACACCTTTCACAACGTCTTCGCGCCGCCGGCCGCGGTGGTCGCCGGACTGCTGAGCCTGCTGCTGCTCACCGCCCTACCGCGCCCGCTCCACCCCGTGAACCTGCCACCCCTGCTGCGTTCGCCCCGGTTTTTCGTTCCGGTCATCCTGGCCGTCGCCCTGGTCCTGCGCCTCATCCTGGCGGCCCAGGGCGGGCAATATTACTTTGGCGATGAGGAGCGCTACGACCGCGGGGTTGCGCTTTACCGCGCGCTGGCCGCGGGGGATTTCTCCCAGGTCCGCAGCATCGCCGCCCTGCCCGAACACGCCCTCTTTCCCTGGGTGACCGTGGGAGTGACCGCCGGACAGCACCTGCTGGCGCAATGCACCCCGTACGGCGACTGGAGCCAGCCGCAGAATATCGCGCTCACCATGTGGCTCGGGGCGGCGCTGCTGTCGCTGTTCTCCACCCTCAATCTTTTCCTGCTGCACCGGCTGGCGCGGGTCGCGGGCGCGAACGAATCCACCGCGGTCTGGGCCCTGCTGCTGATGGCGGCCTCCAACACCGCCTTCTATCATGCCCGCCATCTGTTGCCCTACGAATGCGCCCTGAGCGCCGCCCTCGCGGCCCTGATCACAGGGTTGCGAGCCGCCATGCCCGTCCGCGCCCTGGTCTGCGGGTTGCTGGCAGGTTCCGCCTATGGCCTTTACAATGGGTACTGGTTCCTCGTGCCGCTGCTCTGGCTGGTGCACACCCTCGCCCACTGGCGCTCTCCGCGGCGGTGGCAGGTTGTAATCTGGAACACGGTCGGAACCCTGCTCGCGCTCGGCCTGCCGGTCCTCATGGGCGCGACGCTGGGCGGTCAGCAATACTGGGCCTCCCTGGGCACCTTCAGCCGATCCGCCACCCTGGGCATGTTTGCCGAGGCCTGGTCCCTGCCCTGGGCCTACCTCTGGCATGCGGAAGGCGCCCTCGGCATCGCCGTGGTCGCGGTCATCGCGCTGGCGGTGGGCACCGGACTGGGCCGGCAGGAGCGGCCGGCTCCGTGGGTGCGGTTGACCATGTTCGCGCTGGCCACCACCTACGGCCTGCTGCTGCTCTTTGCCCACGGTCTTGAGCTGTTCGTGGTGTATGCGCGGACCGTGAAACCGCTTGTGCCAATGTTCTGCCTGCTCGGCGGCTGGGCCCTCTCCGAACTGCTCGCCCCGCGTCCCGGATTGCGGCCGGTGGTGGCCGCGGGCATCGTGCTGGCGGCGACGATCAACCTGCTGCCGCACTTCGGCCGGGTCTTTCCCCGCGATATCGAGACCGCCGTGCTGAAACACTGGGGCAACCCCAAGCGCACGCTGTCCATCGCCGGCTCGCTCTACGTGCCGTACGGCGCACCGGTCAACCGTCCCGATCTCGCCCTGGTGAATGCGCAACTGCTCTACCCCGTGCGCGCCCTGCTCCCGCTGCCCCGCGGCGAGACGCTGCTGCGCGTGACGCATCCGCTCGCCTACGAGCCGTTCCAATACGAATGCCACACTCCGCGGGAGCGCGACCTGATCCGTCAACATGACCTATCCATCCGCCTGATCCGGCTCGTCGATCCGGCCGCACTGCCCGACAACCCGCCGCTGTCCATGCTGTACCAGCCGGCGGATTATCCGACCGGCCGCTGATCCAAAAGCCCGTTTTTTACCCTCCTTTGCCATTAACCGGGACAGCTTGTGCTCGCCCTGTCCCGGGCGCTTCCCCTACCCTGCCATCGTCGTCCATGCCCGCCCCGTCCCCGCACCTCGCCGTAGTCATGCCCGTCTTCAACGAGGAAGCTGTGCTCCCGCAGACTTTCGCCCGGCTGACCGCGCTTTTCGACGCCCAGCCGCAGTGCCGCTGGCTGGCCTTGCTCGTGAATGACGGCAGCCGCGACCGCAGCGGCGAATTGCTGCGGGCCCAGGCCGCACGGGATCCGCGCTTTCAAACCGTCGAGCTCACCCGCAACTTCGGTTTCCAGGCCGCGCTGGCGGCCGGTCTGGCCGAAGCGTCCAATGCCGACGCCGTGGTGACCATGGATGCCGACCTTCAGGATCCGCCCGAGGTCATCCCGGCGCTGGTGGCAGCCTGGCAGCAGGGCGCGGAAGTCGTGCTCGCAGTCCGCGTATCCCGACAGGAAACCGGCCTGCGCCGCCTGGGCATGGACGCTTTTCACGCCCTTTTCCGCAAGCTCACCGACGTACCGCTGATCAACACCAACGCCGGCACCTTCTGTCTCCTCGACCGCGTGGCCGTCGCGGCGTTCAAGGATCTGCCCGAACGGCACCGCTTCTTTCCCGGCTTGCGCGCCTGGGTCGGTTTGACGGTCGCCCAGGTGCCCTACGACCGGCAGGAGCGGGCGGCCGGGCAGCCCCAGCAATCCCTGACCCGGCTCATCCGTTACGCGCTCGACGGCCTCTTCAGCTTTTCCCGCCTCCCGCTGCGGCTGCTGACCTATTGCGGGCTCTTTGTTTCCGGCGTGGGCTTCAGCCTGGGGGCCTTTTATGTCACGCGCCGGCTGCTGGGCATCGAGATTGCGCAGACCGGTTTCACCACGCTGGCCGTGCTGGTGCTTTTCCTCGGCGGCGTGCAGCTCATCGGCATCGGGGTGCTGGGCGAATATCTCGGCCGCATCTACGACGAGGTGAAGCAGCGCCCGCTCTACCTCGTCAAGCGTCGCCCCAAGGGCGAGCCGGCGCGGCAGGATAATCCCGCGCCGTGACCGGCCCGCGCTCCTCCCTCGCCGGCTGGTGGCGCACGCTGGTCTTCACCGGCCTGGCGACGGTGCTCGGTTTCATCGCCGCCATGGCCATGTTCAGCGCGTTCATGTTTTATGACGACGAGGGCTACGTGCTGATCTCCCTGCGCAATTATGCCGCGCACGGCGGACTCTATCGGGAGGTCTACACGCAATACGGCCCGTTCCCATTCGTCCTCTACCATCTGCTGGGCGAATGCGGGCTGCCTTTCACCCATATCGCCGGACGCCTGGTGACGCTGTCCGCCTGGATCGGCGCCGCCCTCGCCTGTGCGGCGGTCGTCTGGCAGGCCACCCGCAGCTTCTTCACGTGCCTTCCGGTCCTGGCCGGCGCCTTTGTCTATCTGTGGATCATGATCAGCGAGCCCACGCATCCCGGCAGCCTGATCGCATTGCTGGTGGCGGTGGCGGCGGCCCTGGGTTATCGCTGGATCGCCCGGGGGCGCAGGGTCGCCTGGGCCGGACTGGCCGGACTGGTGGCGGGCGCCCTGGTCCTGACCAAGATCAACGTGGGGGCCTTTGTCGTGCTGGCCGCGCTGGCCTGGATCTGGCTGCACCATGAATCACCCGGGCCACGCCGTTGGGCGCCCGCCCTGGTCGCCGCCGCCGGCATCCTGCTGCCGCTCGCGCTGATGCGTCCGATGCTGGCCATGGGCTGGGTGCAATCCTACGCGCTCATCTTCGCCTGTGCCGCGGTGGCCGCCGCGCTGGCGTCGGCCCGCCAGGCCACCCCGCAGGCATCCTGGCGGATGCTCGGCTGGAGCGTGGCCGGCGGATTGGCGGTGGCGGCCATCGTCCTGGTTCCGGTGATGCTTCGCGGCACCAGTTTCCGCGAAATCATCGAAGGCGTGCTGCTCAATCCCTTGAAACAGCCGGCCGCCTTCAATCTGCGCTACGTCTGGCCCGTGGGCAGCGCGGCCCTGGCCATCGTTTCCCTGCTGCTGTGCCTCGCGGCGATCATCATGTCCCGGACCGCGGATCACGCCGTGGCGGTCGCGGTCGCGGCGCTCCGGCTCATCGCTGCCGCCGGCCTGGCTTGCGCCCTGCTGGATTTCCCGAACACGAGCCCCGACCGCATGGTGTTTGGCTACGGCGTGCCCTGGCTGTGGCTGTTCCTGTGGCCGCTGCCCGGCGGCCAGGCCACGGCCCGTCCGGCGCTGGCCTGGGTCGGCTGGCTGTGGCTCGGCCAGGTTCTCCACGCCTTTCCGGTGGCCGGCAGCCAGATTGCCTGGGGCACCTTCCTCGCCCTGCCGCTCGCCGCGATCGGCGCGCACGAGGCCCTGCACTGGCTTCTCGGCCGGCATCCGGCCGCATCCCGGCTCAGCCCGCGCGCCATCGCCTGGCTCGGCCGCGGACTGCTGGCCGCCCTGACCCTCGCCCTGGCCTGGCGCTTTTCGTCACTGGGCAACCGGTACCGCGAAGGGAGCGACCTGAATCTGCCCGGCGCCGAGATCATGCGCCTGCCCAGCGAGTCCTCCGCCCTGTTCCGCGCGCTCGCCGTCAATGCCGCCGCCCACGGCGACATGCTTTTTTCCGAGCCCGGCATGTTCAGCCTCAACCTGTGGAGCGGCCTGCCCACGCCCACGCTGGCGAACACCACGCATTGGTTCTCCCTGCTGAATCAACCGCGGCAACAGGCCATCATCCGCGCCCTGGAGGCCCATCCGCGCGCCTGCATCATCGTGCAACGCGACCACATGGCGTTTCTCACCAAACGCAGCTTTGCCCCGGCCGGAGTGCTGCACGATTACATCGCGGAACATTTCACCCCGGCCTTCACCCTGGATGATTTTGATTTCTGCGTGCGCAAGGGTCGGCGCATCGAACCGCTGCTGCTGGGCGAACTGACGCTCACCGCCGACCAACCGGGCGGGGAGAACACGGTCCTGCGATTACGCCTGCACTCGCCGCACGAGCTTGCCGTGGCCCGCGTCGAACTGACGGCACCCCAAATGCGCGACAGCGAACCCCTGGTCTTCGGGGCGCAGAATGCGCGGGCGGAACTCACCCCGACCGATCAGGAAGGAACGCCCACGGGACCGACGCAGACCGTGTCGTGGCCCTTCCGCTTCACGGGCACCGCCACCATCGCCATCCATTTCGACCGCTTCGCGCAGCCGCGGCCCTATGCCGGCGGTTTGATCCGGCTGCGCGGGCCGGACCAGGCCGAGGTGGCCCTGGCACGGCTGCGCCAATAGTCGGTCAAGCCCGCTTCCGGGCCACGAGGACCAGGCTCACCCCGAACGGCATCGGGATCCGGGCCAGGGCCAGGCCGACGAACTGGACGCGCAACAGCCAGTTCAGCCAGCCGGGCAGCGGCCGGTCGTCGAGGCGCCCCTCAGGGAACCAGCGCCGAAATTTGCGGATCAGCCAGACCACCGGGTACACCGGCACGTTGGTGTAATTGACGTAATCCAGTTCCCAGGCCGCCGCGGTGAATAGCGCCCGCAACTGCGGCCGCGTGTACCGGCGGTGGTGGTGCAACGCGACGTCCCACTCGCTCCACAGCACCATGCTGGCCGGCACCGTCACGGCAGCCACGCCGCCGGGCTTAAGCAGGCGGTGGAACTCGCGCACCACCGCCGCGTCATCCGGCGTGTGCTCCAGCACGTCGAGCGCGGTCACAAAATCGAGGGCCGCATCCGGCAGCGGCACCCGGTCGCCGGCCAGGGCGAAAATCTGGTCCGGGCGAAAGCGTTCCCGCAGCATCCGCAGCGCCTGCTCATGGTCGTCCAGCACCAGCACGCGACAGCTGCCGGCCAATTCCGCGGCAAAGCGACCGGTCCCCGCCCCGCAGTCGAGCAGCACGTCTTCCGGCCGCAATGGCCGCGCCTTGCCGAGCAGTTCCCGCACCAGCTGGCGCTTGCCGGCATAATACCAGTGCTTTTCCTCGACTCGGGCGAGCCGGGCGTATTCGACATCGTTCATGCAGCGGTGGGGAAATCCCCAAGTTGCCTAATCACCCCGGCCCGTCAGCATCTTTCTTGTGTCGTCCTTCCCCCGCCCGAACTCCGCCGGACCCCGGTTGATGCTGTTGCTGCTGCTCGCAGTGGCCGTCGGTCACTGGTTCATTGCGACCCGGGCCATGCGGGACAAGTCCACGACCTCGGACGAGATCGCCCACATCACGGGTGGCTACACCTTCAACCATTGGAACGATTACCGGCTGCATCCCGAAAACGGTTTCCTGCCCCAGCGCTGGCAGGCCTTGCCCACGGTCCTGGCCGGCGCCCGTTATCCCGATCAGGCCGGCGAGCTCTGGCGCACCTCCCATGTCTGGCTGCTGGGCTACGAGTTTTTCTACCGCATGGGCAATGACCCCGGCCGGATTCTCCGCGATGCCCGGGCGATGAATGCCATCTTCGGCCTGCTCACCATCCTGCTGGTGGCCGCCTGGGCCCATGCATTCTTCGGCTGGCCCGGCGCCGTCACCGCGGCGCTGTTCTGCGCCCTCAGTCCCACGATGCTCGCCCACAGCGGCCTGGCGACCTCGGACATGGCCATGACCCTGTTCCTGCTGGCCGCGGTCAGCGCCTGGTGGTGGCACCTGCATGATGGCCGGCGCCGCATCTGGATCCTGAGCGCCGTCGTCTTCGGCCTGGCCTGCGTCGCCAAATACTCCGCGGTTCTTCTGCCCCCGATTTTTTTCCTCATGGTGCTGGTGCGGATCCTGTCTCCGTCCCCGCTTGTGCTCTGCGGCCGGACCTTCACGACCCGCTGGTCGCAGCTCGGCGCGCTGACGCTTTCCCTCCTCGGCCAGGGGCTGGCGGCCGTTTTGGTCATCTGGGCCTTCTGTGGGTTTCGCTACAGTGCGTTCAATCCCGCCCTGCCGCCGGGGAACTTCATCGTCCCGTGGGCGGACGTGCTCGACCTCGGCCGGATGCAGGCCGCGGTCATCGGCTTTTGCCGGGACTGGCGGCTGCTGCCGGAAGGTTTCCTCTACGGCTTCGCCTACACGCTGAAGAGCGTCGAGGCCCGCGGGGCCTTTCTCGACGGAGCGCACAGCCTGACCGGCTGGTGGAGCTTTTTCCCCAAGGCCTTCCTCTACAAAACCACCCCGGCCCTCCTGTTGGCGCTGACGGCCGGCGCCGTGCTGGTGCTGGTGCGTTTGCGCGCGACCGGTCTGGCCCGTCTCCGGACCCATCTCTACCGGGCGACACCCCTGCTGACGCTCCTGATCGTGTACTGGGCGGTTTCACTGCCGAGCAAACTGAACATCGGGCACCGCCACATTCTGCCGACCTATCCCGTGCTCTTCATCTTCTGCGGGGTGCTGGGCTGGGCGGCCGCCCGGGCCTGGCGCCAGTCGCGCCCGGCCGGGACCGTCCTGGGCGGCGCCCTGGCCCTGCTGCTGGGCGGACAGGCCGCGAGTGCGATCGGCATTTATCCCCACTACCTGGCGTACTTCAGTCCGCTGGCCGGCGGTCCGGCGCAAGGTTACAAGCATCTCGTGGACAGTTCCCTGGACTGGGGTCAGGACCTGCCGGGATTGAAGCACTGGATCGACACGCATCGTCGCGACGGCGAACCCGTCTATCTTTCCTACTTCGGCACCGGTGAGCCCGATTTCTATGGCATCAAGGCCGTGCGACTGCCCGGCATCTTTGATTTCCGGCGGGTGCATCCCTGGTACTGGCCCGAACCCGGAGTCTATGCGATCAGCGCGACCATGCTGGCGCATGTCTACAGTCCGTACCGGGGCCCATGGACGGAAGAGCGCGAAAGACGCTACCAGGTCCTGCGTCAGCGCGACCCTTCATTCCGTCTCCTGAAAGCGTCCCCGCACGGCCATCCCGGACTCATGCAGGACACCTCGCCCGCGGCGTGGGCCGCCTTGTGGGACGAATACAATCAACTGCGCTTTGCCCGCCTTTGCCACTACCTGCGCGTGCGCACGCCCGATGATAACGTCGGCCATTCCATCCTCATCTTCCGTCTCTCCGCAGAGGAGCTGAAGGCCGCCGTCGACGGCTCGCTGCAGGACTGGGCCCGGCTCATCGAACAATCCGTGAAGTCGCAGCCCTGATTAAGTTGTGGTGCATGTCGTCAAGGTCGTTGCGCGGGTCTTTACTGTAGGAGCGGCTTTACGCCGCGATCGAGGGCGCAACATCGCGGCATAAAGCCGCTCCCACATCCTCTACGGGCGAGGTGACGGCAACTGAAAGGTATCGGACACCTTGCGCCGATACAGGAGAAACCGGGCCTCAAATTCATTCCAAGGCCGGCCCGGCAGATAGGTCACGGCCTCAAGCTGCGGCAGCACATTCCATGACCTGACCAAATCATAATCGTTCAGCACCGGCCGCCGCTTGAAATCCTCACGGGCCGCCTCGACCGGTCGAAGCACGATCCAATCCGGCTGCAGTTTTTCGATCAGGGCGGCATAACTCTTGGCGCCATCGCGGACCGCCGCGACCACTTCCGCTGAACTCAGGCCGGGAAAATCCAGCGTCTTCAGCCTGGAATAGTATCCGATGTATCCCAGCGGCTCCAAAAAAACAGTTTCCCCGGGACGGGCGTTGCGCCCCAGCCATTCCCCGATTGCCCGGCGCATGCCGGATTCAACCACCGTCTGCTGCACACGCATCTGCCAGGCCGTGGCCAGCCACATGCCCGCTTGCGCCACCACGATGAGCGCAGCGACCGTCCTCACGACCGGCAGAGTCCTAGGCCAGCGACCCGCCAGCGCTTCCGCGCCAAAGGCGAGTGCGATCACCCCCAGCAGACTCCAGGGCGGCACGTACCACGGGAACAGGATGATCGAGCAGAGATAGAACATGCCCAGAAATACCGCCAGCGAGGCGCGTCTTCCGGCCAGGGCCCAACCGGGAATCATCCAAGCAAAGGCGACCACGGCCGCGAGCATCTGAGCCAGGACAACCAGAAAACGCGGCCAGCCCCCAAACACCCAGTAGGAGGGCAAAAACAAATCCACCAGCATGGACCGCCCGAGCAGCGTCTGGAGTGGCAGCAACAGATAGTCACGCAGGCCGACCGGCGGGGTGTAGGCGGCTTTCGCAATTATGGTATGCGGCACCGGTGTGCCATAATATGACCACGCCCAGACCAACCACGGCAGATACAAGGCTGCGCCAATGAGCAGCGCCCGGCCCAATACCGGCCACTTGATCCCGGGAGTGGCTTCGTTCTTCGACCGCAAAAGCAGGAAGGGCAGACCCATGCACACGCCCAGAATGACCGCATCGGGCCGCGTCCACATGAGTCCGGCGGCGGCGAGCCCGAGCGGAACGGCCCTGGGTCCGGCCGGCGACGCCACTTCCGTCCAAAACCAAATGCCAAAAAAAACGAGCAGGGCCGTTTCCATGCCGTTGATGGAAAAAATCCGTCATTTTGGCGTCCGCCAAAATCAGCCCGAAGCACACGAACCGTCCCAGGGAGCCCAGGCCCAGGCTGGCGGTCCGCCGCCCAAGCAGAACCAGGCCCGCCGCCAGCGCCAGGGCGCTGACCACCCGGAGAAACCACAGCGCTCCCGTCGCGCTTCCACCGGTTATCCACAGCCCCAGCGCCGGCACCAGCACACCCAGCGGCGAGGTGAAGGTGTGCAGGCGCTCACCGGGCTGAAATACCAGGCCGTTTCCCTCCACCAGGTTCCGGCTGGTGCGCAGCGTGATGAAAAAATCCTCCCAGGCGTGCTGGGTGAACGCGGCAAAAAGCAGGGGCAGCGAAAATGCCAGCCCCGCCAGCCACCACTCGTTGCGTCGCGGCCCCATCATGGGCCTCCCCCGCCCCCGGCCTGTGGGTACGTTCGGGTCATGTGGCCGCAGGCGGCGGATCGATGGCCACGATCCGGCTGATCCGCACCAGCTTGGTGCCAAAACGTTTTTCGGCCACGGTCTCGAGATGGAAGCTCGCCGGCATCACATCCTCCGGGACAATCTGGTGCTGCCCTTCGATGCTCGTCGGCCGCAGTTCCTGGGTGATCAGGATTTCGTGAAAAATCCCTTCCTTGAGCTGGAAGCTCAGCCGGTCCTGATACAGCCGCGCGCGGTTGATCAGGATCGAGGGGATGCGTTCGAGCAACCAGATCATGGTCGACCGGTTGGCGATGACGATGCGCGGAACCTGCGCCCGCGCTTCCACGGTCCGGACCATCCACTCCTGCTCCTGGATGCCGAGATTGGAGTACGCGTGCCGCGCCAGCCGGGGCACGGTGACGCCAAGGATGAAGACCAGGGCCCCCGCCAAGGCGACCCGGGCGACCCGGCCCCGCGCATCCATCAGGGTCAGCGCCACCGCGGCAAGGACCGCCAGCAGGACGCAGAAGGGCAGCGCAAACCGCGATGCCATGGGATCATCCAGCCCGGACCAGTAATAGGCCAGGATCAGCGCGAGGTTCGCCACGATGGCGGCGGCGATGGGTGCGACGGCCAGCGCCGGGACCGACCACCCGGACAGCTGCAACCGGCGCTTTCGCCAAAGCCGCACCACCAGCCAGCCGCAGCCGGCCAGTCCCGCCGCGGTCAGGTACCAGGAATTGGCCATGTGCGAATCGGTGCTCGTGAAAAAGACCCAGGCCCGGCGCAGATTCTCCGGTACGTAGCCCAGGCTGAAGCGCACGTTGCGCTCCTCCGTCAGTTCCCAGAGCACCGGTGAATTCGCGAGCACCTTGTGCTGCAGGGCAAAGGGCACGAGCAGCAGCGGCGCCAGCACCGCCGGCCACGACAGGATGAGCCGGCGTTCCCGCCACCAACCCAGCAGCAGGACCAGGCCGCCGGCCGCGACCACCACGGCCGACTCGTACCGCGACTGGCACAACAGCACCAGCGCCAGCACGAGGGCCGAGACCCGGGCCAGGTCCGGCTTTTCCAGGTAGAGCACCGCCAGCGCCGCCGTCAGCAGGATCATGGTCGCATTGGTCAGTTCCATGCCGGAACCGGTCGCGCTCTGGCCCAGCAGCGGCAGCGTGCCGAGCAGGGCCACAGCCAGCAGTCCCGCCCCCGCGCCCGCCAGGCGGCGCGCCAGCCACCAGGCCAGCCACAGCAGCAGCGGCTGGAGCAGCCCATTCACCAGGAAAGCATTGGTGACCCGGAAGCCCGTGAGGTCATGCGCCAGCGCCACGAGGAACGGATAAAAAATCGGCCGCTTGTCGAGATAGTCCCCGAGCGGCAGGAATACGCCGGCTATATCGTAGCCCCGCACCATCGCGCCGGCATCGCGGAAGAAATGCAGGTTGAATGCGGTCGATTGCAGCACGAACTCGTCGTTCAGGACCTTCGCCCGCAGGGGCTCCGAACTGAAGAAGAGCCACGAGCATCCGATGATCAGCGCCGCGGCCTGCCACGCTTCCCTCCGCTTCACCGCCACTCCGCTGGCAAACCAGGCGGACCGGATCCGGAACAGCGCGAGGACAAACAACGCGAAGGCCGCCAGCATCACAAAATATCCGTAATGCCTCACCACCATCTCCGCCTGCTTGACCGAAAGGCCGATGAAGCCGATCCACACGGCCAAGGGCGCCGTCGCCGCCAGGGCCAGCAGCCGCTGCTCGGCGTCCGTGAGCGGACGATTCAGGGTTTCGCGCAGCGCCCGGAAGTTCATGAAGGCATCTGGTCCGGACTTCAGTGGGTCAATTGCCGCGGGCGTGACTGACGATCCCTGTGTTTATCCGTGTGCATCCGTGGTTCAACGCGTGAGTCCGACTAAGGCAGGTTCTTGATGAAATTGTCGAAGTAATCGCTGCGGATCTTCTCCCGTTCGGCCGGCGTGAGCTTTTCGAGCCGGGTGGGTTCCGGCAGTGGCGGCGGTTCGACGGTCGGTTGAATGGCGACCACCCGGCTGAGGCGCGAGATCCGCAGCGGGGCGAAGCGTTTCTCGGCCACGACCTCCAGCGTGTAGGCGGGCCCGAGATCGTCGTTGCGATCCACCACCGCCTGGCTGGTCGCCGGATCGATGTCGAAACGCTGGTAGGCGTAGATGGCGGAAAAGCTGCGATTGCGCAGGTTGAAGGCAATGACCTCGCTGCGCTTGCGCGCCTGCAGCACCGGCGTCGCGGAAACCTGGTGGGTGATCCAGATGACGGTGTCCTGGTCGATGACCAGAAAGTCCCGCTCCGGGTGCGCGGCGATGAACTCCCGGCGCCAGTCCACTTCCAGGCCGGGGTTGTAGGCCATCGTGTAGGCATGGCGGGCCATGACCGGAACCGAGCGTGCCGCCAGCGCCAGCACCAGCAACCCGAGAATCCAGCGCCAGGACCGGCCCGCGCGATCCAGCTGCCCGATCATGACCACCACGGCCAGCGCCATCCACAAGTGCAGCGGCAGGCTGAGACGGCGGATCACCGGGTCATCGAACCGGCCCCAGAAGTAGCAAAGCATGATGCCGAGCCAGATCGCAAATCCCACGGCAAAGACGGCCATGGCCACCGCGTGCACGGGTTCCGCCGCCGACCGGCGCAGGATCCGCACGGCCCAGACGGCGAGGAACGGCAGGGCCAGCACCCCCACCACCGACAGCACCAGCGAATTTGACACATCGCCGGTGGTGTCGAAGAGGAAGTTCAGGGCGTGCCCGACATTTGCGCTGATGTAATCCAGCGAAAAGACCTTCGTGTAGCCGGGCTGGCTCGCCAGTTCCCAGGATGAATCGCGCACCGTGAAGACGCGGTGTTGCAACGGATACAGGATCAGCAGCAGGGGAGCCAGTACCACGGGCCAGCTGAGCACGACCCGGCGCTCCTGCCACCAACCCCACAGGACCAGCAGTCCCACGGGCAAAAGGAAGACCACCGATTCATACCGCACCTGCGCCAACAGGACCCCGGAGTAGCAAAATGCCGTCAGGCTGTCCGCATCGCGGCGCTCCAACCAGCGGATGCCCAGCCACAGCGTCGCGGCCAGCATGGTCAGGTTGAGCAACTCGAAACCGGCGCCGGTCGCATTCTGGGCCAGCAGGGGCAGGCCGGCCAGCAGCAGCACCGCCACCAGGCCGCCGGAATTGCGCCCGGCCAGCCGGCGGCCGATCAGGTGCACCAGGGCGAGAAAGACAAAGGTGAGCAGGGTGTTCAGCACCCAGGGATTTTCCGGACGGTAACCGGTCGTGTCGTGCAGCAACGACACCAGAAAGGGGAAAAAGAGCGGCCGCTTGTCCAGTTGGCCGTCCAGCAATTGGAAGTAGCCCATGATGTCATGGGCGCGCATCGGCACGAGCGCCTTCTTCTCCAGATGCATGGTCATCGAGGTGCCCAGCAGCATGGCCTCGTCCATCAGCACCT
Organism: Opitutaceae bacterium; assembly: GCA_016715765.1. Taxonomy (GTDB): domain Bacteria; phylum Verrucomicrobiota; class Verrucomicrobiia; order Opitutales; family Opitutaceae; genus UBA2377. The sequence continues at coordinate 148,542 of JADJZJ010000001.1, read as the reverse complement.
TGAACCCGTAGGCCTCGTGCACCAGCAGCAGCAGTGCCGCTCCGGCCACGGCCAGCCAGACCCAGCGATCGCGCCCGCTGGCCGGCAGCCTGACCGGCTGGGCGGCGAGACTGCGCCAGACCGCCCAGACAAAAATCGCGGCGGTCGCGAAGATCACCCAATACCCGCCATAGATGACCAGCCGGAGCCCCAGATCGTCCGGGATCACCACAAATCCCAGCAGGAGGGCCAGGAGGGCCGTCAGCGCCAAGGCAGCGAATTTCCGGTCTTTCACTGCATCAAGGGGAAATGCCATGGGAAAAAGGATTGGGGGCAGAAATGACTTTGGCTACCGGGAAAATACAGCGCAAAAAAAGCCGCCCATGCAATGCATGGACGGCTTGAAGTTTAAACCTGCAACCGGTTAGGGAGCGTAGGTGATCGTACGTGCGCCAGCGACGCCCGCGATCGTGATGGCCTGACCCTGGGTGAAGCCAGCGGGATAGGTCTCACCGGCGACCGTGTTGACGGCCTTCACATAAGCGTTCGCGCCAACGAGGTTGGACGAAGCCACGGAGGAAACACCGTTCTCAAGGAAATACTGGTCAGCACCAGCGGAGAGCTGACGGGCATTGTTGAGGACGGCCTTGTCCTGCGAGGACTGACGAACCTTCTGGAACGCGGGAATCGCCATGGCGGCCAAGAGACCGATGATGACGACCACGATCATGATTTCAACGAGGGTAAAACCCTTAGAGCTGTTCTGTTTCATGGATGTATCTGTTTATTATTAACGAAGGCTCAAAAGCGAGCAGTGATGCAAATAAGCCTCATTAGTTCGAAAGGGACAAGGTCAAAATTTTATCAATTCCCCAAGAGAAAATCAGGACCGGACGAAACAATTTGCCCCGGCCAGGGACCAAATTTCGCATCCTTTCATCTCGCTGTTCTCACGTTTTGCCATCAGGTTGGCGCACGGCAAAGTCGGTCGGACTGAGGCTGTAATGCCGCTATTTTTCACGCCAATTTATAATTTAAGAAATTGTCTTATAGATACTTATACATCTTCTGCACGCTTTGTCTGTCCGCTCTGCTCCCGGCTGCAGAACTGCAGTTGTCGAATGGTGATCGCATCACGGGTGAGCTGATCCGCCGGGAGGATGGGAAAATCTACTTTCGTTCCGCCATCCTCGGCGAACTGGTCATCGCTGAAACCGATGCGGTCGTGATGGACACGCCCGAGACCCCTGTGGAAAGCCTCGCCGGCCTGCCTCCCGAGATCGAGCAGGTGCAATTGCGCGACGCCGAATCCCTGCGCCCCCCGTCGAAAAAAGCCGCCACCCGTCCTTGGAAAGGCAAGTTGGAGTTTGGCTTCCAGAACCAGGCCGGCCGGAAGAGCACATTGAATTATACCGCCCGTGCCGAAATGGAACGCAGTTCCCAGCGCAACCAATACCGGCTCAATGCCCGCTATCTCTATGGCGAAAGCTCCCAAGTGGTCAGCAGCGACCGGCGCGATGCCAGCTTCCGTTGGCGCCATGAAATTTCGGAGCGCATCTTCGGCCAGACCCTGACCAGCTACTCCAGCGACCAGGTTTCCGACATCAACCTGAACGCCGAACAGAATGCCGGCTTCGGTTACAAGGTGCTCCAGGGCGAGCGCCAGACCGGTTCGGTCGGCGCCGGCCTGACCGTCCAGTACCGCGATGCCGAGGGAGTCGAAAAGGGCACCGCGTATCTCGGCGAGGTTTTCCAGGACTACACGTACAAGCTCAACGGCCGCCTCACTTTCCTGCAAAATATCAATGTCCTCTACTCGCCGGACGGCCGGTCCCGGGCCCTGACCTCGGGTGCATCCAGCGCCCTCTTCGTGGACCAGGCGGAAAACTACAAGGTGCGGTTCAACAGCAGCCTGCAGGGCAAGCTGAGCGAGCGCATCTCGCTCAACCTGCGCTACGAATACGAGTACGACAACGCGATCCTCGACCGGAACGGCCGCACCGACCGGCGCGTGACCAGTTCACTCGGCTATTCGTTCTAATTTCGGATCGCGGAAACCGGATACCGGAGAGACACGGACGATTCATCCGGTTTCCGGTCTTGGGTCTTAGGATTTTGGTTTTCGCTTTCCCGTATCCGGAATTCGGTTTCCGCAATTCTGCGGGCGGGCCGCCCGCGCTCCCGGGCCTTACTTTTTCCGCTTTGCCGTCTTGCCCGCCGTCTTCGCCGGGGTCTTCTTCGGCGCGGCTTTCTTCGCCGCCGGCTTCCTGGGTGCCTTGGGGGCCGCCGCCTGGGGGACCGCCAGCAAAGTGGGAATCGAGATTTCGACCGCATCCTTCCACAGCCGCTCCAACTGGTATTTGCGGCGCTGTTCCGGCGTGAAGAGGTGCACCATCACATCAAATGCATCCACCACGAGCCAGCCGCTCTCGTGGGCGAGTTCCATGCCCACGATGCGCGTCCCCGAGGCATCGATCACCTTCTCCAATTCGACCCGCAGGGCCCGCAGATGGGGCTCCGAGTTGCCGGTGGCCAATACCAGGTAGTCCGTGATCGAGGACTGGGCGCTCACGTCGAGCACGCGCAGATCCTCGGCTTTCTTTTCATCCAGCGCACGGGCGCAGAGTTTGACCAGTTCAAGTGGGGCCGGCGGGCGGTGGGCGTGGTGGGATTTCATCCGTTGTTTTCCAAGTAAAGATGCTTTTCCTTGATATACACAATCGCCTTGTGCGGGACGAAGTAATCAAGCGAGAGCCGGCGCCGCACCCGGTCCCGGAGTTCCGTCGAGTTGATGGCCAGCAGATGTCCGTCGCACCGCAGCAGGCGCAACCCGGGGATATTGGGATGCTCCCGCACCGGGTGGCCCGGACGCTCGAGGAAGATGAACTCGATCATTTGCGCCAATTCGCCGATGTGCTTCCAGAGATGCAGCTTGGGCAGCTGGTCGCCGCCAATGATCCAGTAAAGATGATCGTGCGGGTACAGATTCCGGAAATACCGCACGGAATCGATCGTATAGCTGATGCCGCCCTTGCGCAGCTCGTAGTCGGAGATTTCGAAGCGGTGGTCCCATTCCGCGGCCGCCCGCAGCATCGCCAGCCGGTCCGCCGCCGTGGACTGCACGTCATTCGGCTTCAGTGGGGCCTGGGCAGCGGGCACGAGGATGACCTTGTCGAGCCCATGCTGTTCGAAGGCATCCTGCGCGGCCATGAGATGGCCGAAGTGCACGGGATCAAAACTCCCGCCGAGAAATCCGATTTTCACTGGCGCGCAACGTGGTCCGCCCATCCGCCGCCGGCAAGGCTCATTTGGGCGCAAGCCCGGCCGCACGAGACGGGATTGACGCTCCCGGCCGGGCACCCGACAGTCTCCGCCACCCGCCCGGGTGGCGAAATGGCAGACGCTGGGGACTTAAAATCCCCTTCCCGCAAGGGAGTGTGGGTTCGATCCCCACCCCGGGCACCAGCTTGCATCAGTACGCCAGTTCCACCATCTGGTGCGCGGTGAACTCGGGGACGGTGAATTCGATCCCGTCGGCCTGGGTGGTGAAGGGCAGCGTGCCGCCGTCGGGGACGAGTCGGACGGCCTTCACCTTGCGCGGGAGGCGCAGACGCACCTGCGTGTCGCGCAGGGGCACGAGGTCCTCGATGATCTCAACATTCTGGCCGCGGAAAGTGCCGCGGTTGCTCGTGACGGCAAAGAGGAGGTGAGCCACGTAGCGCCGCTCGGCGCGCTGCTCGAGCACGTTGATGCGGGCGGTGGACGGGAGGTTGGTCTCGACCGGCAGCCTGCCGTCGAGCAGGTGGCGCAGCGCCGCGGCAAAGAAGTCGCGGTAGAGCGGCTGGCCGTAGGTGCGGTAGGAGCTGAAGAGGTTGTGGGCAAAATACGCGATGCCCCTGCCCAGCACCGCCGCCGGGGAAACGCGTCCGGGCGCATCCGGCGCGTGCTGGTGCGAACAATAATGCTCCCAAGTGCGGTTGAAATAGGAGGCGCGGCGTTCCGCGAGCACCTTGGCCGTGGTCGGCTTGATCTCGAACGCGCCGCCCAGAATCACGATCGGGGACTTCACCCTGACCTCCGGCGTGAGCGCCGTGGCCACGAGATAGTCCGGGTCGTTGGTGGAGCGGCCGAGCAGCCGGGCGCCGGGATCAATGGCGAATTTCTCCTGCTTTTCATCCAGCAGTGCGGAGCCCGCCGCGATGATGCGCCCGCCGGCGGCGAGGAATTTCTTCGCCTTCACCGTGTTGGCCGGGGTCATCACGTACCCGTCGGGCAGCACGACGAGATCAAAGCCCGACCAATCCGCGTGCTCGTCGAGCACGACGAAGGGCTGGTGCATCTCCAGCAGCATCCGGCCCGCGCCCTCGTCGGCGACGACCGACTGGGCGTGTCCGCCCCGCCAGCGGTCCTGGTTCTGCTCGCAGCTCACGAGCGCGATGCGCACCACTGGTTTGACGTGGTCGCACCACGGCTCCTTGCGCTCCACCTCGGCGTAGGCCGCGCCGATGGTGCGGTAGGTATCGAGGTTCATCTCGCCGTCCGGGTGCAGCTGATCGCCCACGCTGCACTTCGCGCCGTAGGCCAGCATCGCGCCGCATTCGTACTGCAGCGCCGCCGCGCGCTTGAAGCCGCCGAACTCGCCCCACGTGTTGTGGAACTTGCCCGTCATGCCCATGAAGTCCCACTTCTGCGTGATCACGTAGCGCGCCGACAGCGGGAAGTGGTCGTAGCCCCAGCCGCCGGTGGGCAGCGACTCAAGCTCGAGGTGCGTGTTGAACGCGAGGGCCTTGCGGGCGCCCATTGAAATGTGGCCGGAGTTGTGGAAGACCGGGGTGTCCTTGCGCACGGACTGCGCCGCCGCGGTTGTGGCCTTGAAATACCGGTACAGCACATCCTCCCCGTAGCGCGCCACGTCGGCGTCGACCTCCGGGTTGTAGCCTCGTTTTTTCATCTCCTGCAGCGCATCGTCGCTGTAGTCGCGATGCGTGCCGATGATGTCCAGGAAGATGCCGTCGTTGTCCGGCCAGCGCTCCACCACCTCGCGGATCTGCGCACAGAGGTAGTCGAGGTAGGGCGAGTTGAACCGCAGGATGCGCACGAACCACTCCACCTCCAGCGGCTTGTAGGTCGTGCCGTCCTTCTTCTTCACGACCCACGTGGGGTTCGCGAAGGCGGCGAGTTCATCCAGCCCCGCGCTGAGATAGATGGGGCAGCGCACGCCGATCTCGCGGCACGCGTCGATCTGCCGCGCGAGCAGGTCGAACTTCAGGTGCGGGTGCATTTTGCCGACCTTCGTCGGGTGATAGCTGTAGCCGTGGTGGCACTTGGAGAAGATCGTGATCGAGTTCACGTGCCCGACCTTGAGTGCCTCCTGGAACTGGCGTTTGTTGAAGCTCGTCCCGATGTCCGGGATGAGGCCGCTGGTATGGAAATCGAGGTGAACCTGCCGGAATCGTAGGTGATGCATGGGGGAAAGACAAAGGATGCGCATTAGCGCGTGGCGCAGAGGGGGATAAGCGACGGTTTTTCAGCAGGGCGCGAGGCAAAATTGGCTCGCTCGGGTCGGAAGGCACGGCCACAAAAGCCGCTTACCCCTAAACAGTATATTCCTATGATCACCTCCAAAAAGTGGCAATTGGGCGCCGGTTCCTTCCTTGCAGCCGCCCTAACTTCCTCCCTCCATGCGGGCGAGGCGGACATCAAGATCCCCGATCTCACTCACGTGCGATTCGAGGGACTCGGCGGCATCAGCGGTGAAATGTTGATGTATCTCGGCATCGTAATGTGTGCCATTGGCGCGGCCTTCGGCCTGATCCAATACACGCAGACGAAGGCCCTGCAGGTGCATTCGTCCATGGCCAGCGTCTCCCACATGATCTGGGAAACCTGCAAGACCTACCTCTTCACGCAGGGCAAGTTCCTCGCGATCCTCTGGCTGCTCATCGGCGCGTGCATGGTCTACTACTTCGGCTTCCTTTCGCACAATTCCGCCTTCCACGTCGTCGTCATCCTGCTCGCCTCCATCCTCGGCATCCTCGGCTCCTACGGCGTCGCCTGGTTCGGCATCCGCATCAACACGGTCGCCAATTCCCGCACGGCCTTCTCCGCCCTCAAGGGCAACCCGCTCGCCACCCTCGGCATCCCGCTCCGCTCCGGCATGAGCGTCGGTCTGCTGCTGGTCTGCGTCGAGCTGTTCTTCATGATCTGCATCCTGATGTTCCTGCCGCGCGACCTGGTCGGCCCCTGCTTCATCGGCTTCGCCATCGGCGAATCCCTCGGCGCCTCCGTCCTCCGCATCTGCGGCGGCATCTTCACCAAGATCGCCGACATCGGCTCCGACCTGATGAAGATCGTCTTCAAGCTCCCCGAGGACGACCCCAAGAACCCCGGCGTCATCGCCGACTGCACGGGTGACAACGCCGGCGACTCCGTCGGGCCGACGGCCGACGGCTTCGAGACCTACGGCGTGACCGGTGTCGCGCTCATCGCGTTCCTCGCCCTCGCGCTCACCGACAGCCAGGAACTCTGCGCGCTGCTCATCATCTGGCTCTTCGTGATGCGCGCGCTGATGATCGTCACCTCGCTCGTCTCGTATTTCATCAACGAGGCCATCTCCAAGGCCATGTTCGGCAGCAAGAAGGACTTCGACTTCGAGGCCCCGCTCACCCACCTCGTGTGGATCACCTCCGCGGTGTCCATCGGCATCACCTTCCTGGCCTCCTACTTCCTGCTCGCGCATCAGTCCGGCGTGAATCCCGCCCTCTGGTGGGTGCTCTCCGTCATCATCAGCTGCGGCACGGTCGCCGGCGCCCTGATCCCGGAGTTCACGAAAATCTTCGTCAGCACGAATTCCCGCCACGTGAAGGAAGTCACCAACTGCTCCAAGCACGGCGGTGCCTCCCTCAACATCCTGTCGGGCCTCGTGGCCGGCAACTTCTCCGCCTTCTGGATGGGCCTCGTCATCATGCTGCTGATGGCGGTGTCCTACTACTTCTCGCAGAACGCGGCCGTCCTCGCCCTGATGCCGGCCAAGTTCCTCTTCGCCGCGCCCATCTTCGCCTTCGGCCTCGTGGCCTTCGGCTTCCTGGGCATGGGCCCGGTCACCATCGCGGTCGACAGCTACGGTCCGGTGACGGACAACGCCCAGTCCGTCTACGAGCTCTCCCAGATCGAGGGCCGCCCCGGCATCGCCGCCGAGATCGAGAAGGACTTCGGCTTCAAGCCCGACTTCGAGAACGCCAAGTACCAGCTCGAGAAGGGCGACGGCGCCGGCAACACCTTCAAGGCCACCGCCAAGCCCGTGCTCATCGGCACCGCGGTCGTCGGCGCCACCACGATGGTGTTCGGCATCATCATGCTCCTGCAGAAACTGTATGAGAACCAGGTCGCGTCCGGCGTCGCGGGTCCCTTCAAGGAGGTCGTCGCCTCTCCATCGTGCAGCCCGAGATCATCCTCGGCCTCATCATGGGCGGCTCGGTGATCTACTGGTTCACCGGCGCCTCCTGCCAGGCGGTCGTCACCGGCGCCTACCGCGCGGTCGTCTACATCAAGGAGCACATGAAGCTCGACGCCACCACGGCCTCCGAGAAGGACTCGAAGGAAGTCGTCCGCATCTGCACCGTCTACGCGCAGAAGGGCATGTGGAACATCTTCATCGTCGTGTTCTGCTTCGCCCTCGCGCTGCCGTTCTTCAATCCCTACTTCTTCATCGGCTACCTGATCGGCATCGCGTTCTTCGGCCTGTTCCAGGCCATCTTCATGGCCAACGCCGGCGGCGCCTGGGACAACGCCAAGAAGATCGTCGAGGTCGACATGCGCCAGAAGGGCACCGACCTGCACGCCGCCACCGTCGTCGGCGACACCGTGGGCGATCCGTTCAAGGACACCTCCTCCGTCGCGATGAACCCGGTGATCAAGTTCACCACCCTCTTCGGCCTCCTCGCCGTCGAGATCGCGGTGACCATGACCAATGGGATCCGCTCCCCCCTTGCGATTTGTTTGCGTGATGCGACCCGGGGCTGGGGGACCCGCCCAACAATTGCCGCCTTAGCGCGGATACCGCTTCCGCACCTCGTTCTCCAAGGCACGCAGCGTCGCGACATCCGTTATTCCGTCCACATGGAGATAAACTCCGCGCGTCCCGATCGCATCAAGCAGCGGGGCCACCTCGTGTGGTTTGACCGCCACGATCTGCACGGATTTTCCGGCATCAAGGATGCGGCGGTAAAGCGGCCACCACCGTTCATGACCGCCGCTTTCAATTCCCGCCTGCGGGGTGTATTCGATCGCGTCGAGCCCGGAAATGGCCAGGAGCGAAGGCAGGTGCGGGATCGCCTGCGTGCCATCAAGGTGGAACATCGCTCCATCCAGCCATTCGCATTGTTCGGCCAGCGCCGGCCGGACGAACTCGTCGAACATCGCCGGCGAGATCATTGCGAGCGCATCGCACTGCACCTTCGCGGTGCGCCCCGGACCCCAGAGATGAAACGCCCAGAAACAGGTCGAGCCGTCCGCCAGCCCGATGCGCGTGCGCAACGCCTCGTAGACCTCGAAGTAGCAGGTGTTGATCTCCGCGATGCGCTGCTTCACCCACGCGGGCCGCTCGATCATGTCCTCCATCAGCGTCTGCGCGCCCCGCAGCGAGGAAAGCACATCCAGATTTTCGATCAGGTCGGGCATCCCCACCGGATAGCGCCCCGCGCTCTTCGCGAGCAGCGCATCCGCCAGCGCCAATTGGCGGAGCCACCAGCGGTTGGTTGGATCGAAGCGCAGCGGCCGCTCGAGCCGCGCTTGGTCGGCCAGCGGGTGAAACCACACCGTGTCGTGCGAGAATTCCGGCTCGCTGCCAAGATACAGCGCGAGTGAACCCGGCCCCATGTCCATGCGGCCGATCGGCAGCGCGTCGAGCGCCAGCACCCCATTGGCCAGCCAGTGATGACTGTCGGCCGACACATACGCCGGATCGGCATGCCGGGTCGCGGCGTCCCGGGGAGGACCGGGCGGCGCCGCCTGCGGATCGCGTGGGGGGTCGGCACGCAGCACATCGGGTGGCACGGATGGCACCACCACCAACCCGTCGCGCGCCCACCACCGGCAAAAATGCCCGCGGGTTTCCTCCCAGTTGTCTTTCCAGCGCATGACCCCCACCCCGCACCATACTTTCTTGCCAGTGACAATCCGGGAGCCGCGATAGAGGAGAACAACCTCGAGACGATATTGCCGGGACCCCAGGTAGGGCGGGCCGGTGACCCGCCTCGTGATCGTTACCCCCGCGGTTAAGCGTCAATAAGTCAGGTCGGAGACCTGCCCCTCAGGAAAGGCATGCAAGTCCACTTTCGCGTTCTGACCTCTGGGTGACTTTGCAGGCGGGCCAAAGGAATAGCCGTGCGACGCGCACCGCCACCGTGTATCAACAGGCATACTGCCTATCGGCCATTATTGCGATCCCGCCACCCGTAATCCCATGAAAACCATCCCCGTCTTCGCCGCCATGCTGCTCGCCGCCGGGTTATTTCTCTCCGGCTGCAATTACGAAGTCCCGCTCACGGCCAAGCCCACCCGTAAAATCGACGCCCAACTCATCGGCGACTGGGTGGCCGTGGACAAGGACAGCAAGGAGGAGGAGATGATGTATGTCCGCAAGCTTGACGACGTCACCTATGTGGTCGCGATGGACAAGGAAATCTACCGCGCTTTCCACTCGGACTTCGCCGGCACCGCCTTTCTGAGCGTGCAGGACCTGAACAGCGCCGATCGTCTCTACCTCTATCTGACTTACCGGCTGTCACCGGATGGCAAGCAACTCTCGGTCCTCACCGTCAGCACCAAGGTTGTACCCGAGGAAACCAAGGGCCGCTCCGCCCTGCAGAAACTCATCAAGCGCCAGCTCACCAATCCCAAATTGCTCAATGAGCCGATGGAGTTCACCCGGAAAAGCCGGTGAAGTCAGAATGATTCGCCATTCAATCGGCATGGCGGATTGGTTGTAGGAGCGGCTTTATGCCGCGAGGTTGCGCATTCGATCGCGGCATAAAGCCGCTCCTACAGGGCAGGCCATCAACATCACCGTCCTGCCCTTAATAATGCGGCGGCCGGTCGTCCTCGGGGGCGCCTTCCCCGCCTGCGGGAGAATCGGGCAGACGCTCGCGCATCGTCAGCAGGGCCTGCCGCAAGCGTGCCACCTGGTCGGTCAGCTCCAGCATCGCCCGGTCCTGCTCGGCCACATGGCGCTCAAGGTAGGCGATTTTCTCTTCCAGTCGCAGCAGGCGTTCGTCCATGCCGGCCACGCTACTGCTGCTGTTTCAGTTTTTCCAGCTCCGGCACGATCACGCGCTGGTAACAGTCCGGGCAAATGGAGTGGCTGAACTCGCTGCCGGTCCGCTCGTTGATGTAGCCTTCCATCTGCTGCCAGTAGTTTTTGTCGTCACGGATCTTTTTGCAGTAGGAACAGATGGGCAGCAGCTCCTCGAGCTGGCGGACCTGGGTGGTGTAGCGCAGGATGCGCTCGGCGGTGCGCAGGCGCATGCGCAGTTCCAGGAGATCGAGCGGCTTCGTCAGAAAATCATCCACGCCGGCATCCATCGCGTTCTGCTGGTTGGCTTCCGAGTCGTCACGGGCCGTGACCAGAATGAAATAAACGTACTCGGCCTTCATCCGGGCGCGGATGCGGCGGCACAGTTCCAGGCCGTCAGCCTCCGGCATTTCCCAGTCGCTCACGACCACACGGACCGGGTCGCGGCGCAACAGGGCCCAGGCTTCCTTGCCGTTTTTCGCCTCGACAACCTCGTGGCCGAGACGCGCCAGCGCCTGACGCAACATCATCAGGGCCATCTTGTCGTCTTCGACCGCCAGGATTTTCACATGCTTTTTGTCCCGTGCATTCAGGCCTATCGCAACGGAGAAAATTACCTATTCATCATAAGCAATGACCGCAACTTATCGGGGGCGTCCACCGGGGCCTGACAGGATTGATGCTGGCAAACATAGGCGGTCGCCCGACCGTCCAGCGGCTGCATGGGTGCCACCCATGGAAGCCTTTCCGCCAGCCATGCTTGGCCAACCGCCCCGTCGGCCGCCAGCAGGGCTTGGCGTGGTCCCAATCCCTCATGCAAAACCTTGGCCAACGCCCGGAAGTCTTCCCGGACCGGATCACCGGCCAAAACCACGTGTCGCGGCGACGCCAGGGCGAGTTCAATGGCGCACACCATCTGCGGCAAGGCTTGGGGGGCGCGCTCCCATTGCGAACGCAAGCCCTCGATGGTCTGCAGGGCCCGGGTGCGATAAACCCCTTGGTCGCCCCCCACCATCGCCTCAAGGCGCAGGAGGTTCATCGCGGCCAGCGAACTGGGTGCCGGCTCCGCCCCGTCGTAGTCCTCCTTCAGTCTCAGCACCAGTGACTTGTCATCCGCACGCGAGTTGAAGTATCCCCCGCCGGCTTCGTCCCAAAACTCGCGGTCCATCGTCGCCTGCAATTGCACGGCCCACTGGAGCCAGCGCACGTCGAAACCGGCCTCGTAAAGATCGAGCAACCCCTGCACGAGGCAGGCATAATCCTCGGCAAAGCCTTCGGTCGTGCCGCGGCCCTCGAGCCATGAACGGAAGAGCACCCCGCGATTCTCATCGTACAGTTCACCCCTGATGAACTCCGCCGCCCGCGTGGCCATCTGCAGGTAACCGACCGCACCGGTGCCGGTCTCCACACTGTCCAAGACCTGGGCGGCCTTGGCGAAGGCCGAGATCATGAGTCCGTTGTTCGCCGTGAGAATCTTGTTGTCGAGGCCGGGTCGCGGACGGTCCGCCCGCGCCTGTCGCAGGCGGGCGATCACGGCCAGCAGCTTTGCCTCCGCGGCCTCGGGCGTGAGGTTGAGCTTGGCCGCCGTATCCCCCAGCGATGCGCGGGACCGGAGGATGTTCTTGCCGCGAAACTCTCCGTGCGGATCCTGCGCCGGCCCGACGTTGCCCTCCGCCAGCACACCGAAATGCGCCGCGCAAAAATCGTAGTCCGCGCCGAGCAGCGCCTGCAGCTCCCCTGCGCTCCAGACATAGAACGCCCCCTCGGCGTGTTCCTTGCCTCCGTGCGATACGAGGCTGTCCGCATCCTCCGCCGTGTAGAATCCGCCGGCGGGATGGGTGAGATCGCGCGACACATAGTCGAGGATGTCGTGCGCCACCCAGCCGAAGGTGGGATTGCCGGTGGCCTGCCGGGCCTCAAGGTAGCTCACCGCCAGCTGCGCCTGGTCGTAGAGCATTTTCTCGAAGTGCGGCACAAACCACTGCTCGTCCACCGAGTAGCGGTGAAAACCTCCGCCCACGTGGTCATGCAGCCCGCCCTGCGCCATCGCCCGCAGCGTGGCCGTGGCGAGCTTCACCGCCTCGGCGCCCACCTCGCTCTGCACACCCTGCACGGCCGCCACACGGAAGAGGAAATTGAAATTCGTCGCCCGCGGAAATTTTGGCGCCCCGCCAAAGCCGCCCCATTGGGCATCGAACGACTCGTAAAAATGCTGGAAGCACTTCTCGAACGCCGCACCGCCCGCCAGCACAAGATCGGACGGCTCCGCGGCGGCGGCGGGCCGGCCGTGATATTCACGCAAGGTGCCCAGCACCCGGTCGCCCTCGGCGACGAGCTTGTCGCGCTCCGTCTCCCAGCCGCGGGCAATCACCTGCAGCAGGGAGGGAAAGCCCGCCCGCCCGTGCCGGTCCTCCGGCGGGAAATAGGTGCCGCCGAAAAACGGCTTCAGGTCCGGCGTCAGCCATGCGCTGAGCGGCCAGCCGCCATGGCCGGTCATCGCCTGCACGTAGCTCATGTAAACCTTGTCCACGTCCGGCCGCTCCTCGCGGTCCACCTTGACCGGCACAAAGTGCCGGTTGAGCAACGCGGCGATGGCCGGGTTCTCGAACGATTCATGCGCCATCACGTGGCACCAGTGGCAGGTCGAGTAGCCGATGCTGAGGAAGATCGGCTTCTGCTCCGTGCGCGCCTTGGCAAAGGCCGCTTCGCCCCACGGCATCCAGTCCACCGGATTGTCGGCGTGCTGGCGCAAATAGGGCGATTTCTCGGCGGCAAGGGAATTGGGCATACGGCGGCGGTGGGACCGCCGCCGAACGCTCAACGCTGAACGTTGAACGCTCAACGCTGAAGTGATGAACCGCCGAAGGTGCTACCAGGACATAGGGGGGGGGGGGGGGGGGGGGGGGGGGGGGGGGGGGGGGGGGGGGGGGGGGGGGGGGGGGGGGGGGGGGGGGGGGGGGGGGGGGGGGGGGGGGGGGGGGGGGGGGGGGGGGGGGGGGGGGGGGGGGGGGGGGGGGGGGGGGGGGGGGGGGGGGGGGGGGGGGGGGGGGGGGGGGGGGGGGGGGGGGGGGGGGGGGGGGGGGGGGGGGGGGGGGGGGGGCGCCCCCCCGGGGGGGGGGGGGGGGGGGGGGGGGGGGGGGGGGGGGGGGGGGGGGGCCGGCCCCGCCGCCGTGGGCGGCCGGCGCCGGCGGGGGCGCCGGGCCGGCGGGGCGCGGGGGGGGGGGGCCAGGCCGCCGGGCCGGCCGGGGGGCCCCGGCGGCGGGGCGCCGGCGGGGGGCGCTCCGGCTCGGGGCGGCCGCGCCGGGGGGGGGGGGGGGGGCGGGCCCCGGGCGCCGGGCGCGGCCCGGGCCCGGCCCGGCGGCCCCCCCCCGGGGGGGCGGGGGGGCGGGGGGCCCCCGCCCCCCCGGGCTGGGGCGCCCCCCCGCGGGGCGGCCCCGGGGCAGGACACCGCCCCCGGTGGCGTTGGGGGGGGGGGGGGGGGGGCGGCCCCCGCCTGGGCGGGGCGGCGGGCGCGCGGGGCCGCGGCGCCGGCCGGGCGGGGGGGCGGCCGCCCCGCCCGCGCGCCGGGCGGGGCGCGGGCCCGGCCCGCCCGGGGGGGCGGGGGGGGGGGGCGGCCCCCGCGGCGCCCCGCCGGCGGGCTGGGGGGGCGGGGCCGGGCCGCGGGCCGCGGGCGCCGCCGGGGGGGCCGGGGCGCCGCGCGGGCGGGGGGGCGCCGGCCGCCCGGGGCCCCGGGCGGGCGGCCCCTGTTCGCGCCGCCCCGGGGCGGGGGCGGCGCGGCGCGCGCCGGCCCCCCCGCCCCGGGCCGCCCCCCCCGCCCGGGGCCGGGCGCGCGGCGCCCCCCTGCCCGGGGGGCCCGGCCGGCGGCCCGGGCCCCCCGCCCCCGCCCCCCCCGCCGGCGGGCGGCGCGGGGGGCGGGGGCGGGGGCCGGCGCCCCGGGCCGGGGCGGCCGGGGGCGGGGGGGGCCGCCCGGCGCCCCGCGCGCGCCGGCGGCGCCGGGGCGGGCGCGCCCCCGGACGCCCAGGGCCGGGCCGCGCGGCGCCGCCGGCCCCGGCCGCGGGCCCGCCCGCGGGCCGCCCCCCCGGGGGCCGCGCGCGGCCGGCCCCCGGGCGCCGCCCCCCCCCCGCCGGCCCGGGCGCGCCGGCCCCCCGTCCGGGCGCCGGCGGCCCGCCCGCCCGGCGCCCCCCCCGCCGCCGGCGCGCCGCCGCGGCCGGGGCGCCGCGCCGGCCGGGCGGCCGGCGGCCGGCCCGGCCCGGCGCCCCGCGCGCGCGCCCGGCGGGCGCCGCGGCGGCGCGCCCCCGGGCCGCGGGGCCGCCCCGGGGGCGGGCGCCCGCCCCCCCCCCCCGCGCGGCCGCCGCGGGGCGCGCGCCCCGGCGGCGCCGGGCCGCGGGGCGGCCCGGCGCCCCGCGGCGGGGCCGCGCCCGCCCGCCCCCGCCGCCCTCGGCCCCGGGGGCGGGGGCCGCCCGCCGCCGGCCCCCGGCGCGGGGGGCGGCCGCGGCGGCGCGGGCCCCGGGCGGGGCGCCGCCTCGGCCGCCCCCCGGGCCCCCCCCCGCCTCGCCCCGCGCGGGCCGGGCCCGGGCGGCGCCCCGGCCCCGGCCGGGTGGCCCCGGCCCCGGCCGCGCCCCGGCGCGCCCCCCGCGCCCGGGCTTGCGCGCCCCCCGTTTCGGCCCGGGCCGCGGGGGCGCCCCCGCGGCGCCCTCGGGCCAAATCTTTGCGGCTCTTTCTCGGCGGGGGTTTCCGGCCCCCGGTTCTTCGGCCGCCGGCGGCTTTCGCTCCCCCCCGGGGGCCGGTCGGGGGGCCGCGCCCCCCGCTATACCGGCAACCGTAGGCAGCGAGCTTGCTCGCGCTCGTTTCGCATGCGTCCGCCAATGAGCGCCCGCAAGCGGGCTGCCTACCGGGGCCGGGGCGGACCGCCCGACTTCAGCGTTAAACGTTCAGAGTTCAGCGTTCTGAACCGGCCTGCGCCGGTTCAGCTGCCCAGCACCCAGCTGAAGATCAGCGGCGCCACGATGGTCGCATCACTCTCAATGATGAACTTCGGCGTTTTCGCGCCGAGCTTGCCCCAGGTGATCTTTTCATTGGGGACCGCGCCCGAGTAGCTGCCATAGCTGGTGGTCGAATCACTGATCTGGGCGAAGTAGCCCCAGAGCGGCACGCCGGTGCGGCCGAGGTCCTGGTGGAGCATCGGCACCACGCAAATCGGGAAATCTCCCGCAATGCCGCCGCCAATCTGGAAGAATCCAATCGAACCCTCGCCATTCTTGAGCCGCTTAGCGTTCTTCGTGTAATAGCCCGCCAGCCAGGCCATGTATTCGATGCCGGTGCGCACGGTGTGGACGTTCTTGATCTCACCGGTCACGACGCGCCCGGCGTACATGTTGCCGAGCGTCGCATCCTCCCAGCCCGGAACGATGATCGGCAGGTCCTTCTCACACGCGGCGAGCATCCAGGAATTCTTCGGATCGATCTGGTAGTATTTCTTCAACCGCCCGGAGCGCAGGATCTTGTACATGAACTCGTGCGGAAAAAAGCGCTGGCCGGACCGGTCGGCGGCGAGCCACTCATCGGCCACGGCGGCCTCGATGCGGCGCATGGCCTCCATTTCGGGAATGCAGGTGTCGGTCACCCGGTTCATATGCCGCTCCAGGAGCGCCTGTTCGTCCTCCGCGGTCAGGTGCCGGTACTGCGGCACGCGCTCATAGTAGTCGTGGGCCACCAGGTTGAAAATGTCCTCCTCGAGGTTGGCGCCGGTGCAGACGATGGCGTGGACCTTGTCCCGGCGGATCATCTCCGCCAGCGAGATGCCGAGTTCGGCCGTCGACATCGCACCGGCCAGCGTCACGAGCATCTTGCCCCCGTCCGCGAGGTGGGCCTCATAACCCTTGGCCGCATCCACCAGCGCGGCGGCGTTGAAGTGACGGTAGTGGTGCGCGATGAACTTGGATATCGGACCCTTCCTGGAGGCAAGGGCTGCGTTCACGGCCTCGGGTTTGACGCGGGTTTTCTTGGCTTTCATTTGAATATAAGGGTGTGCACGGTGCGAAGATCCGCCACCAAAAAGTCTACTCCCTTTGCATCAAAGGGTTCGAACGCTCCAGAAAAGGGTAACAAAAAATTCGCCACCGCGAGGACAGATCATTCAAGTCGCGGACCCCGCCATGCTTGGTGCCTGCCTCACCGCCCTGTTTTTCGCGACGTCGATCATCTTCGCCAACCGCAGTGTCCGCGCGTGCGGAGCGCGGACGGCCAACATTGGCCGACTCGTCGTCGCGGCCGTATTGCTGGGCGGGTATGCCCACGGGCTGGGCACCGGTTTCGCCAGTGCCAGTACGGGCTGGCTGCTGTTCAGCGGCATGGTCGGCATGGGCATCGGCGACATCGCCGTGTTTGCCGCCCTGCCCATGCTCGGATCGCGGCTGACCGTACTGATGGTCCAGTGTCTCGCCGCCCCGATCGCAGCCCTCACCGAGTGGCTTTGGCTGGGGACGACGCTTAGCACGGCGCAGGTGGGCTGGAGTTCATTGATCCTCGGTGGCGTGGCGCTGGCCCTCATGCCGAGCCGGCGGAACCCGCCGCGCGTACAAGTGAAGCCTCTGGGCTTCCTTTTCGGGTTTATCGGTGCGTTGGGCCAGGGACTCGGCGCCGTTATCAGCCGCCAAGGCAACTTCGTCGCCCTGGCCGCCGGCGAACCCGCCATCAACGGCATCACGGCCGCCTATCACCGGATCCTCGGCGGCCTGGGTCTCGTGGTCATCTTTTTCCTCGTGCTGGCGCTGCTAAAACGGCCGCTCACTCCGGCCACAAATCCCGACCCGCGCGGCTGGCGCTGGTACGTGGCCCATGCGTTGGCCGGCCCGGTCCTCGGGGTCAGCTGCTATCAATGGGCCCTGGCCCACACACCGAGCGGCATTGTCCTGCCCATTGTCGCCACGACCCCACTGGTCGCCATTCCCCTAACCTATTGGCTGGAAGGGGACCGTCCCTCGAAGCGCTCGATCCTGGGCGGCATCGTCGCCGTGGCCGGCTGCATCGCCCTGACGCTCGTGCGGTGAGCGGGCAGCAGCGCAAGAATGGCGGCCTGCCTTTGGGTAGGGCCCGGCCTCCGGACGGGCCGCGTTGGGCATGCGCACGCCGCACCGTCCGTCCGGAGGCCGGACGCTACCCAATACCGAACGGTCTCACCCCGCATACGCTTTTAATTCCCTAGCATTGACGACGGCCGGTTAGCCCGGTGTGTTGGCCGGTTTCCATGCTCACTCTGGCCGATGTCTCCAAGTCCTACGGCACGCGCGAACTCTTTCGCGACGTGTCGTTGTTCATTGCGCGCACCGACCGCCTCGGCCTGGTCGGACCCAATGGCGCGGGCAAATCCACACTCTTCAACCTCATCCTGGGCGAGGAAAAGGCCGACACCGGCACCATCGAGTGGGAACGCGGCGCGGATTTCGGCTTTCTGCCCCAGGAAAGCGCCCCGGCCGGCGATGAGTCCATCCTCCATATCGCCACCAGCGGCAAGAAGCTGGAGCCCGACGAGGACGACTGGGACATCGACTACACCCTTGAACCCCGCGCCCGCAAAATCCTCGCCGGCCTCGGCTTCAAGGAAGGCGACGCCGACAAGCCCGCCAAGACCTTCTCCGGCGGCTGGGTGATGCGCGCCCATCTCGCCCGGCTGCTGGTCGCCGAGCCTGCCCTGCTGCTCCTCGACGAGCCGACCAACCACCTCGATCTGGAGGCCCTGCTCTGGTTCCAGGACTACCTCACGCGCTACCCCGGCGGCCTCGTCGTCATTTCCCACGACCGCGCCTTCCTGAACGCCCTCTGCACCGGCATGCTGGAGCTCCGCGCCGGCACCCTGCATTACTACCACGGCAACTACGACAATTTCATCCAGGAAAAGGAGGCCCGCAAATCCCAGCAGGCCGCCTCCTTCAAGACCCAGCAGCGCGAGATCGCGCACCTGCAGAAGTTCGTGGACCGCTTCGGCGCCAAGGCCTCGATGGCCTCGCGCGCCAAGTCGAAGGAAAAGCAGATCGAGCGCCTGCAGGAGGTGGCCGTCGAGGAACCCACCGAGGAGCTGAAGCGCATCAATTTCAAGTTCCCGCAGCCCCCCCGCTCCGGCCTCAAGGTCATCGAACTCGATCATGTGCAGCAGGCCTACGGCGACCATGTGGTTTATCGCGACCTGAACTTCACCGCCGAGCGCGGCCAGAAGATCGTCCTGGTCGGGCCCAACGGCGCGGGCAAATCCACCCTGCTGAAGATCCTGGCCGACATCGTGCCCATCCAGGGCGGCACGCGCGAACTAGGCAGCAACGTGGTCACCGGCTACTTCGCCCAGAACCGCCTCGACAACCTGAAGTCCGACCTGACGGTTTTCGAGAACGTGATGGAGCTGCGCACGGCCGAGAACCAGCTCACCGAGCAGCAGGCCCGCGCCATCCTCGGCGCCTTTCTTTTCCGCAAGGACGACGTGCACAAGCCGATCGGCGTCCTCTCCGGCGGCGAAAAATCCCGCCTCGCCCTCGCCCGCCTCCTCGTCAAGCCGCCCAACCTGCTGCTGATGGACGAGCCGACGACCCACCTCGACATCCAGTCCATCGACGCCCTCACCGGCGCGCTGAAGAATTACGAGGGCACGCTCATCTTCATCAGCCACGACGTGCACTTCATCCGGGCGCTGGCGAAAAACGTGCTCCACGTCCACTCCGGCCGGCTCACGCCCTATGCCGGCGACTACGATTACTACCTGGAAAAGTCCCGGGCTGGCGACGCCCGCGCCGCGCTCACCGCCGGCTTCACCGAGACCCGGGCCCTCGCCGCCGGGTTTACCGACGGCCGGCCGAAGCAGGAAGCGGTCGCACCTGCACCTGCCGCCCAGTCCAGGTCGGTCGCCAAGCCCTCCGCCAACGAACTGCGCAAATTCCGCGAGCACGTCGGCCAGCTGGAAAAAAAGGTTGTCGATCTCGAGGCCAAGCAGTCCGAGATCACCGGCGAATTGGAAGATCCCGCGACTTACGCCGACAAGGGTCGCTTCCACCATCTGAACCTGGAGCTGAGCGCGATCGTGGACCAGATCGCCACCGCCACCGGCGAGTGGGAAAAAGCCGCGACCAAGCTGACGGAGATGGAAGCCGCCGGCCGCTGAACGCGGCCGGAACGCTGAACGCTCAACTTTTAACGCTGAACGCTGAAGTGCCGGCAGTTCGGATCGGTAGCTACGAGCGTGAGCGAGTGGATGTGAGTGCGTTGGGAGCGCGACCGCCCTCGATCGCAATCTCCCTGCAGCGGAAGGACTCACGATTAGGATTCACCGCGAAATAACCTTGTTGGTGGATTGCTTGAGTTTTCTTGATAGCGGACGATTGCGACTGAAGTCGGTCGCACTCCCAACTTCAGCGTTCAGCGTTAAAAGTTGAGCGTTCAGCGTTCCGGGCGGTCCGACCCGCCCGGTCGCCGCTCACCCGATCAACTCATCCACCAACCCCGGCGGCACGCCCGGTTCGTTGCCCACGACGATTGCCTTGGCGAGCATCGCCCGGGCCTCGGCCAGCGCGGTTGGATCATTCGCATGGATCACGCAAAGCGGGGAACCGGCCGAGACGCGCTCGCCCATCTTCACCAGCCCGCTCACCCCGACCGCCGGATCCACGTTGTCCTCGGCCCGGGCCCGGCCGGCACCGAGGCGCAACGCCGCCAGCGCCACGCCCATTGCATCGACATCCGAAACATAACCATCCACGGCTGCGGTCAACGGCACCTGCAGTCTGGCCTGCGGCAACCGGCTGGGTTCATCCACGACGCGACCATCCCCACCCTGTGCGATGATAATCTCCCGGAATTTTGCCGTGGCGCGCCCGCTTGCAACCGCCGCCTGCAGTTTCTCTTCGGCCTCGGTGACATTCGCAGCCACTCCGCCCAGCATCAGCATCTGGGCGCCGAGCGCCTGGGTGACCTGCCAGAGATCCGCCGGGCCCTCGCCGCGCAGACAGGCGATGGATTCCGTCACCTCCAACGCGTTGCCCACGGTCCGGCCCAGCGGCTCATGCATGGCGGTGAGCAAGGCGCGGACCTGCTTGCCGCCGGCGCGCCCGACCGCGACCAGCGCCGCGGCGAGCTGCCGCGCGTCGGCCTTCGTCTTCATGAAGGCGCCGCGGCCGAACTTCACGTCCAGGACCAGGGCATCGATGCCTTCCGCCAGCTTCTTGGACAGGATGGAGCCGCAAATCAGCGGGATGCATTCGACGGTCGCGGTCACATCGCGCAGGGCGTAAAGTTTCTTGTCCGCCGGTGCCAGGTCCCGCGTCTGGCCGATCAGCGCACAACCGACCTTCGCCACCTGCGCCCGGTACGCATCCAGCGAAAGGTCCGTGCGAAATCCCGGAATGGACTCGAGCTTGTCGAGCGTGCCGCCGCTGTGGCCCAGTCCGCGGCCGCTGATCATCGGCACCGGCACGCCGCAGGCGACGACGATGGGGGCCAGCGGGATCGAGACCTTGTCACCCACGCCGCCGGTGGAATGCTTGTCCACCTTGATGCCGGGCACGGAGGCAAGGTCGGCCACGACGCCCGAGCGCATCATCGCATCGGTGTAGTGTGCGGTTTCCTCCGGCGACAGGCCGCGGAGGTAGATCGCCATCAGGAGCGCGCTCAGCTGGTAGTCCGCCCAGGACCCGTCGGTCGCACCGCGCACAAAAGCCGCGATCTCGTCGCGGCTCAGAACCTGCCCGTCCCGTTTCCGGGCGATGACATGCTGGGGAAACATGTCCGCAGGCTACGCGTCCGCGCACCGCGGACAATGCTTATCAATAATCCGGGCAGGTCTTCAGCCGGCACCGGTTCGCGAAAGTTATCTCCCAGTGGAGCGAACTAAGCGCGGGCTGAAGCATCGCGCCACGTTTATCGAGATGGGCGTGAAAAGGGCGGGTCTTTCGACCCGCCCTTTTGCATCCCACCAAGATGGTCGCTTCAGTTTTCCCGGAAATTCAAAAATATTCCTCAGGCGCCGAACACGGACTTCGCGATGGAGAAGGGCGACCGGGTTATGGACATGAGCGAGGAACGGGGCGATTTCTTCGCGGGCTTGGCCTTGGCCGCATCGGCCGCCTCGACCTGGGCAATTTGCTGCTCGCGCTGGCTCACGTGGGCCTCGCGGGCCGCCAGCTTCGCCTCGCGCTCCTTGAGCTGCTGATCCAGCCCCTGCAGGGTGATGCGGTCGTCCCGGAGATGCTTCTGCTCCACTTCGAGCAGTTCCCGGGCGCGCAGCACCTTTTGCCAGGCATCCTGACGGGCCGGCTCCGTGGCGTTCGCGCGGACGGCCCAGGGATTGGCGGAGCGGCGCGGCAGGGCTTGCTGCTGGGAATGGGCCTGCTCCAGCTGGTCCTGCCATTCGCGGAGGCGCTCTTCATACGCCCGGAGATTCGCCTCACAGATGCGGAGAGCCTCGAGGTCGCTGTTGGTTTCGCCGAAAGGACTGATGGTATGGACCGGCACTTCATCCGCGGCCGCGGGATCGGTCAGCTCAAACTGCGCGGGCCGGGCGCGCTTCATCTTCAACTCAACGGGACGGGTGGGAAAACTGATCTCGGCGTGGTGTGAGTTCATGGCAGGTATTGGTTGTGTCTGTACGCGCCCATTGTAACCCAAACCCGGCCCTCCGCCTATAGGGGGAGCCGGCTTTTACCTGCGGTTTACCGCCGATCGCCCGGATTAGGAAAAATTTTACCGGCCGGCGGACCGCGGAGCCCTTCAAGCCCGGAAAATCACATCCTCGCGGTTGAACATGCGTACACAAAACGCCAGCGCCACGCCGGCGTAGAGGGTGGTCGAACCGAAAATGAGCGCGATGTACTGCCAGTGCCAGACGCCGGAAAGCATTTCCTTGCAGACGAGCGAAAGGTTGAGGATGGGCACGAGCGCCGTCTTCGCCGTGAGCTCGATGCCGGGCAGCATGCCGAGGACCGCCGGCATGATGATGACGATGATGAGCGGCGAAACATAGCTCTGCGCCTCCTTGTAGCTCTTGGCGAAAAGCGCCACGGCCAGCAGCACGGCCGCGAAGAGGACGGCCACGGGCAGGACCATGGCGAACACCCCGAGGATGCCGGCGGGATCAATGAAGGGGATGACGCCTGCGGCCTTGCCGCCCGCCGCCGCCTGGGCGGACTTGGCCGCGCTCGCGCCCAGCATCGAGCCGCCCACCACCACGCTGAGACCCATGGAAACGAGGGACAGCACCATGGTGGTCACCGAGGCCGTCATCACCATGAAGAATTTCCCGAGCACGATGTTCACGCGCCGGACCGGGCTGCACAGGAGGGTCTCCATGGTCCCGCGTTCCTTCTCCCCCGCGGTCAGGTCGATGGCCGGGTACATCGCGCCGGTGAAGCACATGATGATGATGAGATAGGGAATGACGCCGCCGATGATGTTGCCGCCGACCTTTTCCGGCGGGGCCACGTTTTCGCGCCGCACCTCGAAGGGCTTCACCAGGCTGGCCGGCAGACCCCGGCCGGCCAGGCGCTCGGTCACGGTCTTCTCCCGCAGATTGCGGAAGAAACCCTCCACGGCGGAAACGCCCAGGCCGGATTTCATCTCACTCTCGTAGTGATAAAGCGTGACGGTCTGCGGCTCGCCCGCCTGCAGGGCCGCCTCGAATCCGGCCGGAATCTCCACGGCGAGGCGGATCTGCTTGTTCGAGATCAGTTCGCGGAAGTCCGTCCGGGATTCGACCACCCGGAACTGGGGCTCCGCCCGCAGCGCCGCGACCACGCCCGGCGAATCGGCCCCGCCCAGGATGACGAGGGAGGTCGCCTCCGAGCGCGCCTTCTTCATGACCTTCGCCATGATGGCGCCCGCGCCGAACATGAGGCCGGGCATCACCAGCGTGGGGATGACGATCATCGAGATGAGCGTCCGGCGGTCGCGCAGCGAATCCTTCAGCTCCTTGAGAAAAACGGTGAGAATGTGGCGCCAGTTCATACGCGGCCCTCCTTGGTTTCGAGCGCCGCGGCCAGCGCGGCCTCGCCCCCGACGGCCTTGACGAAGATTTCCTCCATGTCGGTCTCGGCGTAGCGCTCCTGCAACTGGGGCAGCGTCCCTTCCGCGACCAGCCGGCCGGCGTGGATGATGCCGATGACATCGCAGAGCTTCTCCACCTCGCTCATGACATGGGTCGAGTAGATCACCGTCCGGCCGCGGTCGCGGCACTGGCGGACAAAGCGCACGATGGCGCGCGCGGTCATCACATCGAGCCCGAGCGTGGGCTCGTCAAAGATCATCACGGCGGGATCATGGATCAGCGTGCGTGCGATGGAGGTCTTCTGCTTCATGCCGGTGGAGAACTTGTCGCACCGGCGGTCGAGGAACTCGTGCATGTCCAGCTCGTCGGCCAGGAAGCGGATACGGGCGGCGATGGCCGCGTCATCCATGTCGTGCAGCTGGCCGAAGTAGGCGATCATCTCCCGCGCCGTGAGCCGGCCGTAAAGGGCGGTGCTGGCGGCCAGAAATCCGACATGGGCGCGCACCTTCACCGGGTCGGCCACCACGTCATGGCCGGCGACGGTCGCCGTGCCGCTGGTGGGCTGAATGAGCGTGGCGAGCATGCGCAGGGTCGTGGTCTTGCCCGCGCCATTGGCGCCCAGGAGGCCGTAGATCCGGCCCGGCTGGCAGGTGAAGGACACGTCTTCGACCGCGGGAATGAGTCCGCGCTTCTTGTCGTGGAAGTGTTTGGTCAGGTTACGGGCTGTGATCATGAGGATAGGGGTTGCCGCCAAAAACGGGCCGGAGCGCTCAGAGGCTCATTTTCTCGCGGAATTCCTGCGCCTGCCGGCGGCTGAGCTCGATCTTGGCGCCGCCCTTGAGCTGCACCAGCAGGCCGCCGCTGAACCACGGCTCGATCTTCTCGATCCAGGCGAGGTTGATGATCTGGCGGCGGTTGGCCCGGAAGAAATACTTGGGATCGAGCCGCTCCTCCATGGCGTTGAGCGAGCGGAAGAGCTGGGGCTGGGCATCGTCGAAATGGACCCGCGTGTAATTGCCCTCGCTCTCGAGCAGCCGGATCTGCTTCACCTCGACGAACCAGCACCGGTCGCCTTCCCGCACGAAGACCTTGTCCTCGGCCGCCAGCGGGGCGGCCTTTTCCACCGCCGCGGGCGTGCCCCGGATCTTGACCTGGAGCCGTTCAACGGCCGCGGCCAGCCGCGCGGGATCCACGGGTTTCAAGAGGTAGTCGAGGGCGTTGAGTTCAAACGCCTTCACGGCGAATTCGTCGTAGGCGGTCGTGAAGATCACCTCGGGCGCCGGCGGCTCCAGCGATTCGAGCAGCTGCATGCCGGTTTCACCGGGCATCTGCACATCAAGAAACAGCAGGTCGGGCTTCAATGTGGCGATCTGCTCGTGGGCTTGTTTGGCATTGGTGGCCTCGCCCACGATCGTGATGGCGGGAAAAACCGCGAGCAGGCGGCGCAGTTCGTTGCGGGCCAGGCGCTCGTCGTCGATCAGGAGGGCTTTCATGACACCGGAGGATGCTTCGCGGGCATCAGGGGGATGATGGCCTCGGCGATGACCGTATCGGTCCCGCCAGCGCGGAGTTGCAGGCCGGCGCGCTCGCCGAAGAGCAGGCGCAGCCGCTCGGCGGCATTGCGCAGGCCGACTCCGGTGGAACCATTGGGGCGGGCGGATGCGACCGCGGCCGTCGCTTCCGGCAGGAGGCCGGGATTGATCACCTGGATGCGCAATTCGCCATTCGTGCGCCGGGAAGTGATGGCAATCTCGCCGCCCTCGGAGCGGGCGGAGATCCCGTATTTCACGGCGTTCTCCACCAGGGTCTGGAGCAGCATCGGCGGCACGGGCAGCTGCAGGGTTTCGGGCGCGACATCCAGCCGCAGGCGCAGCCGTTCCTCGTGGCGCACCTGCTCCAGGGCGAGGTAGTCGTTCACGATGCGCAGCTCGTCCTCGAAGGGCACGGTTTCCAGCTGGCCGCTCTGGAGCGAATAGCGCAGCAGGTTGGCGAGTTGGGTGACGGCGAGCCGGGCGCGCGCCGGGTCCTCGTCGATGAGGGCGCGCAGCGAATTGAGGGCGTTGAAGATGAAGTGGGGGTTGACCTGCGACTTGAGCGCCCGGAGCTCGGACTCCTTGACGGTGGCGGCGAGCTGGGCGCGCTCGACCTCGGAGCGGCGGTAGCGGTCGGCGATGTTGTAGCCGAAATACAGCAGCGACCAGGTCGCGTAGATCCAGACGCCGTTGAGCACTGAGAGCAGGAACACCGCCGCCACGGAGAGCTTCCTCGGCTCATCGGACTGGATCAGGAGGTACAGCGGCCAGGTGACCGCGGTCCAGAGTATGGCCAGCAGGAGCATCGCCGCCATGGCGCGCGGCAGCAGGGCGGGCCAGCTCAGCTGTTTCCAGCCCCGGCGGTGGATCCACATGCGGTACAGGTGGGATAGCAACAGGCCGCAAATGTTGGTCGCGATGAACACGCAGGACTGGGCCAGCGACATGCCCTTGATGAACAGGGCCAGGCCGCCGTAAATCAGCGTGAAGCCGCCCCACCCCACGCACTGCGCGAGCACGTAGAGCTTTTCATGGCGCTGGTTGGCTGCCGTGGAACTGGTCATGGGTCGGAACATGATATGACGCGGGGAATTATCCGGTGCGAGAGGAAGTTACGCCCGCCGGCCAGGGTGTCGGGGGGATTAGGACAGGCGGTCGGGCAGGCGTAGGAACGGCACAGGCTCCGCTTGAGGCCCGGGCCAAAGACCGCCACCGTGCCGCATGCCCAAAACCTGCCGCGCCCGCCTCTACCGCGTCGCCCTGGTACGGTGGGTGGACATCCCCCGCCGCCAGGTCGCCGCCCTCGGCCTCACCCCGGCCCCGGCCGGCGGCTTGCACGCGCTGCTCCGCTTCAACGACGACTTCGACCGCGTCACGCTGCTGCCCGGGAAAACCGGCTGCTGGAAACTGGCCATCAAGGTCGAACTGCTGCGCGCGGCGGGGGTGGATGCCGGCGCCACCATCGAGTTTTCCCTGGCCCCGGACACCGCCTCGCGCGAGCCCGAACTGCCGGCGGAGATGCAGCGCGCCTTCCGGTCCCGGCCGCATCTCGCGGAACTCTGGGCGGCGCACAGTGTGGCCCAGCGCCGCCAGCTCGTGCGCTACATCCTGCAGGCCAAAAGCCCCGAGGTGCAGGCCCGCCGCTGCTGGATTTTCATCGACCGCCTGGCCGAGACCGGCCGGCTGTCCGCCGGATAGGACCGCTCCGCCGGGTCTGTTGCACAGCATCGCCCGCCGGAGGAGTTGGCAAATTTATATCCCGCGGATCGCGCGGATGGCCGCGGATAATTTTCCCGTCATCCGCGCAATCCGCGTCATCCGCGGCAAAGTCTGAATCCGGTTCGAGGATTTCCTTACCCGCGTTCTGCCGGAGATGCGGTCAGGTTGCAGGAGCGGCTTTACGTTGCGACCGGGCGAGCAACATCGCGGCATAAAGCCGCTCCTACATGAAATCCACCCGAAGCTGCCGTGCCCAGAAAATCGTCCGGAAAATTTTTTCTGGATCTCAAAAAAATCCTGTAACCTCCGGCCCGGTGACGGGTTTTTTGGCGCTCAAACCTCAACACACACCATGTCCAGAAACCTCCTTGGCGGCTTCATGCCGCTATTCCTTCTCGGCGCCGTCCTCGGCTCCGGAACCAAAGCCGCGGAAGTCAATTCCGCCCAGATCGAGCGCGGCCGCTATCTCGTGCACGGCGTCGCGCTGTGCATCGACTGCCATTCGCCCCGCGATGAAAAAGGCCAGTTCCTCGCAGGCAAGCACCTGACGGGGGCCGCCCTCGGGTTCGCCGCCACGGTGCCCATGCCCTGGGCCCCGGCCGCACCCGGGATTGCGGGCCTGGAAAATTTCACGCCCGAACAGGCGGTCAAGTTCCTGATGACCGGCGAGCGTCCCTCCGGCGTCCCGGTCCTGCCCCCCATGCCCGCGTATCGCATGGACCAGGATGAGGCCGAGGCGGTGGTCGCCTACCTGAAGTCGCTGGCGCCGCAGAAGTAATCAATCCGCGTGATTGCGGATCGCGGAAACCGGATGGCGGAAAGGCCAATCCGGTTTCCGGTATTTGGTATCTGCAATCTCAATTGGCTTCCACTACGCCCCGATCGGATGCCACGTGGTCTTGAACTCCACGAAGTCGCGGATCGCGTACAGGCTCTGCGCCTTCTCGGCATACCAGTCCACGGGGACCTCGGTGCGGTACAGCTTCACTCGTTTCACGCTCTCGGCGGCGCCGAGCTCAAGCGCCTTGCAGTCCTCGGCCCCGGCCACGCCCGCGAGGGCGCGGAGATGCGTATGCGTGGCGAAGGTCGGCACCATTTCCTTGCGGAAGCCCGTCAACAGGTTGACCACCCCGCCCGGCAGGTCGCTCGTGGCCAGCATCTCGCCGAGCACGATCGCGGGATACGGCTGTGCGGATGACGCGAGAGCCACCACGGTGTTGCCGCTGGTGATGATCGGCGCCACGAGCGAGATGAGCGCCAGCAGCGGCGCCTCGTCCGGGGCGATGACGCCCACAATGCCCATCGGCTCGGTCACGGTGAAATTGAAATAGGGCGCCGCCACGGGATTCACGCTGCCCAGCAGCTGTCCGTACTTGTCGGCCCAGCCGGCATAATAGATCAGCCGGTCGATCGTGGCATTGATTTCCTTGCGGGCGGCCGCCTTGGTCGCACCGCCGAGAGTGAGCGCATCGGCCATGTCGGCCTGGCGCGCCTCGAGCATTTCACCCAACCGGTAGATGATCTGGCCGCGGTTGTACGGCGTGCGTTTCGCCCAGCCCGGACCGGCCTTGGCGGCGGCCTCGACGGCGTTGCGCAGGTCCTTGCGGGTGCATTGCGGGATGTTGGCGAAGAAATTGCCGGCGGCATCCTGGAGCGGAAACGTGCGGGCGCTCTCGGAACGGATGAAGGCGCCGCCGACGTAGACTTTGGGCGTTTTGGTGATGGGCAGGCGGGACATGGCGGGAGGGGATTCGATCAGGTGGCGGTGCCGGGGGCCTCGTCCTGCAGGTGCGCGACTTCCTTGTAGCGAAGGGCGACGAAGGCGAAGATGACCGCGGCCACCATGGAGAGCACGGCGAAGAAAATATAGAAGGACGCGCCGTGGAGCTTGGTGGTGCCGTCGGGGTTGGCAATGAACCAGTGCACGAGCGCGGTGAAGGCGTTGCCGGCGGAAATCGAGAGCAGGTAGAGCGCCTGCATGATGGCCTTCATGTGCTTCGGCGCCTGGGTGTAGGCGAACTCCAGGGCGGTGATGGAGGTCATGACCTCGCCGGCCGAGAGCAGCACATACGCGGGCAACTGCCAGCCGATGCTGGGCTTGAGCCCGGCCGTGATCTGCGACTCGATCCAGGCGCTGATCAGAAACGCCACACCGATCGTGAAGATGCCCAGGCCGATCTTGCGCAGGGGCGTCAGGGTCCAGAAACTGTTGATGGCGGGATAGACCACGTACTGAAACAGCGGGATGAAGGCCAAAATCATGATGCCGTTCACCGCCTGGATCTGCGAGGAGAGCCAGTTGATGCCGAGGAAGTTGAGGTTCATCTTCTCCGCCTGCAGCACCCACTCGCCGCCGCTCTGGTCCCAGAGCGACCAGAACACCGCCACGAAGGCGTAGATGATGGCGACGCGGCCGATCGTCTTGAAACCCTCGCGGTTGAAGGTGTCGCGGAGGAAGGTTTTCCCGCCCGGAGGGATATGCACGAATTTGTAGCGTCCCGCCCAGAAGATGAACGTCGCGACAAACATGAGCACCGCCGGCACGCCGAAGGCGATTTTTGGTCCGTACTCCTTCAGCAGGATCGGCGTGAGCAGGATCGAGAAGAACGAGCCGAAGTTGACCGAGAAGTAAAACCAGCCGAAGGCGCGCGAGAGGAGATGCTGGTTGCTGGAACCAAACTGGTCGCCGACATTGGACGCCACGCAGGGCTTGATGCCACCGGCCCCGAGGGCGATGAACCCGAGGCCGAGGATCAGACCCAGACGGGTGTCATCGAGCGCGAGCGCCAGGCAACCGGCGCAGTACACGAGGGAGAGCCAGAACACCGTGCGGTATTTGCCGAGAAAGGCGTCCGCGATGATGGCCCCGATCGCGGGGAAGAAGTAGTTCGAGGCGACAAACAGGTGATACCACTGGTTCGCCTGGTTCTCGCTCATCGGCGCCAGCGCCCCGGTCCGGTCGCGCAGGTACTGCGTCATGTAGATGACGAGGATGGCCCGCATCCCGTAAAAGCAGAAGCGCTCGGCCGCCTCGTTGCCGATGATGTACGGGATGCCCGCGGGCATCTTGTCCGATTTGACCGGAGCGGTGAGGAACTTGGTATCAGCCATGGAGGGGATGGGAGATCGTTCTCGTAATCTTACTCGTTCTCGTTCTCGCAGTACCGGTCTGGTACTGCAGTTTCGCGCTCGCGCAAACTGCGAGAACGAGAACGAGAACGAGAACGAGAACGAGAACGATTACGAGAAAGAGAACGATTCATTGCCGGAGTCAGACGAGTTTGCAGTAGTCGAGGAGGCCCTGGCGGCCGCCTTCGCGGCCGAAGCCGGACTCCTTGTAGCCGCCGAAGGGCGAGGCCGGGTCGAATTTGTTGAAGGTGTTCGCCCAGACGACGCCGGCCTTGAGCTCGGTGGACATCTTCAGGATGCGCGAGCCCTTGTCGGTCCACACGCCGGCGCTGAGGCCGTACTCGGTGTTGTTGGCCTTCTCGATGGCCTCATCAACCGTGCGGAAGGTGATGATCGCGAGCACCGGGCCGAAGATCTCCTCGCGGGCAATGCGGTGGCTCTGTGTGACCCCGGTGAAGAGCGTCGGCGGCATGTAGAAACCCTTCGCCGGCAGGCGGCACGGGGGCTGCCACATCTTCGCACCTTCCTTGACGCCGGCATCAAGGTAACCGCGCACGGTCTCAAGTTGGTCGCGCGAGACGATGGCGCCGACATCGGTGTTCTTGTCGAGTGGATCGCCAACGCGCAGCACGCGGAGGCGGTTGCGCAGTTTGGCCACGACCGCATCGGCGACGGGTTCATGCACGAGCAGGCGCGAACCGGCGCAGCAGACTTGGCCCTGATTGAAAAAGATCCCGTTGACGATGCCCTCGACGGCCTGGTCGAGCGGGGCGTCGTCGAAGACGATGTTGGCGGCCTTGCCGCCGAGTTCCATCGTCATGCGCTTCCCGGTGCCGGCGACGGAGCGCATGATCACCTTGCCGACCTCGGTCGAACCGGTGAACGCGATCTTGGCCGCGAGCGGGTGCGCCATGATGAGGCCACCGGTCGAGCCGGGGCCGGTGAGGATGTTGACCACGCCCGGTGGCAGTCCGGCATCCTGGATGATCTCGGCGAGCTTGAGGGCGGAGAGCGGCGTGTTGGTGGCCGGCTTGATGACGGCGCAATTGCCCATGGCCAGCGCGGGCGCGAGCTTCCAGGCCATCATCAGCAGTGGGAAATTCCACGGGATGACCTGACCGACAATTCCGAGCGGGGCCACCCGGCGACCCGGGGCGACGTAGTCAAGTTTGTCGGCCCAGCCGGCATGATAGAAGAAATGCGCCGCCGCCATCGGCACATCGAAGTCGCGCGTCTCCTTGATGGGTTTGCCGTTGTCCATCGTCTCGGCCACGGCGAATTCCCGGGCGCGGTCCTGCAGCAAACGGGCGATGCGATAGAGGTACTTGGCGCGCTCCTTGCCGGGCATCTTGCCCCAGACGCCCTCCTGGGCCTTTTGCGCGGCCCGATACGCGGCATCAACGTCCGGCGCGCTGCCGAGCGCCATCTCGGCGATTTTCGTCTCGTTGGCGGGATTGATGGAGTCGAAATACTTGCCGGAAGCCGGCGCAACGAACTTGCCACCGATGAAGAGTTCGTAGCGGGGCTTGAGCTTCGGATCGGCCGTCTCGGGGGCGGGATCGTATTCCCACAGGTCGCCAAAGATAAGCTCGGGGGCGGGCCGGCCCAGGGCGCGGTTGGTGGGGCGGACGGGTTTCTTGTCAGTCAGAGTGGGCATGGTAATAATTAACCACAGATGAACACAGATGCGCACAGATCCAATGCGGTCTGAATCTGTGTGAATCTGTGTTCATCTGTGGTTGAAATTTAGTAGCTCTCGGCCGCTTCGCTGAAGTAGTACGGGGCCTGGTAGGCGCCGGTCTTTTCCTTTTCCAGTTGGCGGAGCAGGTCGTTCAGGAGCGAGGAGGCGCCGAAGCGGTACCGGGTGTTGTTGAGCCAGCCGTCGCCGAGCGTCTCCTTCACGGCGACGAGGAAGTGCAGCGCCTGCTTCGCGGTGCGGATGCCGCCGGCGGGCTTCATCGCGATGGGGGTGCCGGTGGCGAGATAGAAATCGCGGATGGCCTCGAGCATGACCTGGTTGTTGCCGAGGGTGGCGTTGAGCGAGGTCTTGCCGGTGCTGGTCTTGATGAAATCGCCCGGCCGCAGCACGCGCATGGCCAGGAAGGACGCGGCGCGAATGTTGTCGTAGGTCTCGAGTTCGCTGACCTCGAGGATGACCTTGAGGGTGGCGGTGCCGCAGGCGTCGCGCACGGCGACGATCTCGTCCTGCATGCGCTGGTACTCGCCGGCGAGGAAGGCCCCGCGGTTGATGACCATGTCGATCTCGTCCGCGCCATCCGCCACCGCTGACTTCACCTCGGCCAGGCGCGTGCGGAGTGGCGCCTGCCCGGACGGAAAGGCGGTGGCGACCGAGGCGATGCGCACCGCGGTGTCTTCGCCCAGCGCGCGGCGGGCGTGCTTCACCATCGAGGGATAGACACAGACGGCGGCGACCTGCGGCACGTTGAGCCCCTCATGCGGGTGCAAGGCCTTGCGGCAAAGTGATGCGACCTTGTCGGGCGTGTCCTTGCCCTCGAGCGTCGTGAGGTCGACCATTGAAACCGCCAGGTTGAGACCGGTGATCTTCGAGGCCTTCTTGATGCTGCGCGTGGCATACTTGGCGACCCGCTCCTCGATGCCGACGGCATCGACCGGGCCGATTTCATCGCACAAGCGCCGGAATGCGTTGGGAAACCCTGCTGACATTAGGTCGGGGAACATGCCGCAGCGATCGGCTGAAAACAACGGCAAACTGGCAGTCCGGCATTGCGGGGGCGTTCCATGCAGGGGCGCACCCCTTGGGACCTCCGGCTTGCGATGGCCGTGCAGGTCCACAGAGTCGGACTCCCATGCGAAACGCCCTCCTGTTGTCCCTTCTCACCTTGCTGACTGGCTGCAGCACGCTGCCCACTGCACCCGGGTGGTCCGAGCCGGTTACGGTTGGACACTTGGGGGCGGCCGACCTGACCGAGTCGAGCGGCTTTGCCCCGTCGCACCGGGCCACCAGCCTCCTCTGGTCGCACAACGACAGCGGCGGCGAGCCCGTGGTTTACGCCCTCAACCAGGACGGTTCCGAGCGCGGACGCGTGCGCATTGCCGGTGCCATCAACTCGGATTGGGAGGACATCGCCTCCTTCGTGCTGGACGGCCAGGCTTACCTCCTGATCGCCGACACCGGCGACAACGGCGCGGTGCGCACCGACTGCCGCCTCTACGTCATCGCCGAGCCCGATACCGCCGCCCTCGCGCCCGGCCGCGAGCTCACTGTGCCCATCGCCTGGGAGATTCCAGTGCGTTACACCGACCACCCGCGCGACTGCGAATCCGTGAGCGTGGATGCCGCCGAAAAGACCGTCTACCTGTTGTCGAAGCGCGAACACCCCGTCGGCCTGTACCGGCTCCCGCTGCTGCCCGTGAAATCCGGCACCACGCCCGCCGCCGCGTTTCTGACCAAGGTGGAAAAGATTCCCCAACCCAAGGGGCCGCGCCTGCTCGTCGAAGGCCCGGCCGGCCGCATGGGCGGCATGCCGGTGGGCATGGATTTCGCCTCCGATGGTTCGGCCGCCGTCGTGCTGACCTACATGGACGTGCTCCTCTTCCCGCGACAGCCGGGCGAATCCTTGACCGATGCCCTGACCCGCCCGCCGCAACAATTGAAAGCAGTGTCGTTGCCGCAGGCGGAGTCGGTCTGCTTCTCCGCCGACGCCCGCGAGATCTACATCACCACCGAAGCCGAGCGCGCCCCGGTGGTGCGGTATCGGGTGAAGTAGAGTCCATCCACTCTTTCTCTTTCCTCTTTATCTTTCTCTTTCGTCAGGGTCCATCCACCGGCGCCAAGCCGTTTTCGATCCGGAGAAAGAGAAAGATTAAGATAAAGAGAAAGATTTCCCTGGCGGTCCCATCGGCCTAACGTCTCGCCCATGAGCGATCCCACCCCTGTCACTCCGCGCGGAGAAATCGTGATGCGCACCCTGGCGATGCCCGCCGATGCCAATGGCAACGGCGACATCTTCGGCGGCTGGCTCATGTCGCAGATGGATCTCGGCGGCGCCATCCTCGCGCGCAATACCGCCCGCAGCCGCGTCACCACCGTGGCGATTGACGGCATGTCCTTCCTCCATCCCGTCGCCGTGGGTGACACGGTCACCTGCTACGCCCGCCTCGTGAGCATCGGCCGCACCTCCATGAAAATCGACGTCGAGGCCTGGGTCCAGCACTACTCCAACGACAAGCAGGTGCGCGTGACCGAGGGCGTCTTCACTTACGTCGCCATCGACGACCAGAGCCGGCCCCACCCTGTCAAACGCTGACCGCCATGCGCTCTCTGTTTCACCTGCTGTTGTTGTTTGTTCTTGTCGCCGGCCGGGTGTCCGCCGGTGCCCTGCAGGAGGAGGTGCGCGCCACCGATGCCGCGCGCATCATGGCCACCATCGCCGGAGATACCACCCGCCTTGCGCCCCTGCTCTCCGACGCGCTCATCTACGGCCACGCCGATGGCCGCGTGCAAAACAAGGAGGATTTCATCAGCGCCGTGAAATCCAGCCGGATGAAGTACGAGGCCTACGATTATGAGGAACTGCGGATCGATCGGGTAAGTGACGATGTCGCCACCATGTCCGGCCGGGCCAAATTGCGGGCAGTCGCCGGCGGAAAGACCATTTCGTTCCGGTTGCGGTTCCTCGCAGTCTGGCGGCGCGAGGCAGGAAAGTGGCAGTTGCAGGCCTACCAATCCGCCCCGCTCACGGAACCGGCCAAACCCTGAGCGGACGCCAGCGCTTGCGGCATTTAGTTAAAATAATGCCGAGGCAGGAGCCTGCTTGCAGGCGATGGTTTGGCATGGGAGAGCGACCGAGGGCGGTCGCGCTCCCATCGCCGAGGCCACTTCCTTTACACCCGAACCGAAATTCCCAATGCTGTCCGTTGAGTCCTGCATTCACTATCCAAACTCCCATGCGTTCCCTGCTCCTCCGTAAACTCGCCTTACTAACTGCGGTCGCCGCGCTGCTGTCCTCCGCCCTGGCCCAGCCGTCCGCTCCGGCGCCCGTCGCCGCCCCGCCGGCCGTCGCGCCAACGATCCCCGATGCGTCCATCGGCGCACCCAAGGAAGGCAACAAACGCTTCTTCGAGTTGCACGAGTCCTTCCTCGCCCGCGCCAAGTCCGGCCCCATCGGCCTGCTCTTCCTCGGCGACTCGATCACCGAGGGTTGGAAGAAAGCACCCCACATCTGGGAGCACTATTACGGCCAGTACCAGCCGGCCAACTTCGGCATCAGCGGCGACCAGACCCAGCACGTCATCTGGCGCATCGAACAGGGCGAACTCGACGGCATCGCGCCCAAGGTCCTCGTCCTCATGCTCGGCACCAACAACACCACCTGGCACAACGCCGGGCAGATTGCCGCCGCCGACAAAAAGATC
Source organism: Opitutaceae bacterium (assembly GCA_016715765.1). Taxonomy (GTDB): domain Bacteria; phylum Verrucomicrobiota; class Verrucomicrobiia; order Opitutales; family Opitutaceae; genus UBA2377. The sequence continues at coordinate 113,477 of JADJZJ010000001.1, read as the reverse complement.
GTGGAGCTGATCCGCGCCAAGCTGCCGCAGACCAGGATCCTGCTCCTCGCCATCTTCCCCCGCGGCCTCGACAAGAACAAGGAGGGCTGGATCAACCCGAGCCCCTTCCGCATGGACAAGATCAACGCCGTGAACGCCGAGCTCGCGAAGCTCGACGACGGCAAGATGGTCCGCTTCCTCGACATCAACGCCAAGTTCCTCGGCCAGGACGGCAAGATTCCCTACGGCATCATGCCCGACCAGCTGCACCCCAACGCCGCCGGCTACCAGATCTGGGCCGACGCCATGGCCCCGCTGCTGAAGGAAATGCTGCAGTAAGGGCGATCAGAAAATCCCCATCTGCGCTAATCCAAACCGGGATTTACCACAAAGAACACAAAGGGGCTTTCAGGCAGGGTGACTCTCCCGCGCGCCTATAGGCGCCTCGCAGGCTCCATCTGTATCTGGATCTTTGTGTTCTTTGTGGTTAAAAAAATGCCTTGGCGGATTGGCTACGACCCGACCGCGACCGCCTCGGCGAAACGCAGGATCGCATCGTCCGGCGCCATCGTGATCGGCACCGGCTTGCCGTGGCCCTTGCCACCGTATGGTACGTTCGACAGCGCGTTGTAGCAGCAGATGTAGGCGCGCCGCGGTTTCTCGGAGAGATTGGCCTCCGACGCATGAAACGTGTTGCCGTGGAAGAACAGCGCACTGCCCGCCGGGGCCTCGCAGTACACCTCGCCGAGCCGCTCCATGGCGGCCCGCACGCGCTCCTGGTCGGCGCCCGCCTGCCCGCCCACGCGGCCGTGATCGAACCGGCCCAGCAGATGCGAACCCGGGATCACCTTGAGACAGCCGTTCGCCTTCGTCGCCGGATCGAGCGCGATCATGCACGAGATCATGCGCGGATAGAGCACGCCATCGCCGTACCAATAGCCGTAGTCCTGGTGCCATTCCCATGCCCCGCCCACCCGCGGTTCCTTGAGCATGACCTTGCTGTGCCAGTGATAAACATCCTCGCGCAAAAGCAGCCTCACACTGTTCACGACCCGCGGGCTGGTCGTCACCGCGCCGAACACGTCATCGCTCACGTCGGACCACAGCGACAGCTTGCTCGCGAGGCCATTGGCATCCTTGAGGTCGAACCGGTGCTTCGTCGCCCGGCCTTCCTTCGTCACATTGGCCAGCAGGATTTCAATTTCCTGCGGAGAGAAAACATTCGGGACCAGCACGTAGCCGTCCCGGTCATAGGCCTGGATGTGTTCCAAAGTCAGAGTCTGCATGGGGTAATTGAGTCCGCGCAGCCTGCAAACCCCCGCCCCAACCGCAAGCCGGTTCCCGCTGGGAGCGCGGGCGGCCCATCCGCCGTAGGCTCGGCGAAGGTGGAACCGCCCGCCTGACACGAAGCGCCAATGGCACCCTCAACGCGGGCACGGAGCGCCAACGGTGCGGCGCGATTATAGCCTGGGGCAACGCCCAGGAATGAGGACGGCCCAAACCGCAAGGGCTGAAATCCCGCCCCATGCGATGGCCCGGGCCTTCCGCCCTCGGTGATATTTCCACGTCTAAAACCCAGGGCGTTGCCCCAGGCTAATATGGCGTCGCGCCTTCGGCGCTGGAGTTCATGTCGCCAGCGGCGCATTAACGGCGAAGGAATTCACTATCCGGTATCCGCAATTCGAATTCCGCAATCCGCCTTCTGTCCCATTGACCCTCCCTCCCCCTCCCGCCACGTTCACCCGCCGTGAGGACTCCCCCTGCCCCCATCTTGGTGCTGCAAGGCTCGCCACTGGAAATCGGCCGGCGGCACGGCGCCGCGGTGCGCAGCCAGGTGCACGCCAATGTCGCGGCGCTGCTGGGCGACTTCCTTACCGGGGCCAACGCTGCGCTCCGCGGTGAAATCCGCGCATGGCAGCAGCGGTTGCGCACATTCTGCTTCGACCACTGGCCGTGGCTGCAACCCGAGATCCGCGGCCTCGCCGAGGGTGCGGGCATCGATGCCGAACTCGCCGAGCTGCTGAGCTTTCGCGCCTGGCAATATGAAGCGTACCACGCCGGCGCGTGTTCGAGTTTCGCCGTGCCCGGTGCTAAAGGCGAAATTCTCACCGGCGGCACCCTCGATGATCCGCGTTTTCTTTACACCATTGCCCAGGTGCAGCCGGACCACGGCCTGCGCTTCCTCAGTTTCCCGATCGCCGGCACGGTGTGGGCGAATCGCGGAATGAACGAGGCCGGCCTGGCGCTGGGCATCTCGTCGCTGCTGTGCCCGGGCGTGAAGTTCGACCTGCACCGGCTCGTGCCCGTGGACCTGGTCTTTCGCGACCTGCTGCAGTTCTGCAGCACCGTGGCCGAGGTGGAGGCGCGGTGCCGCCAATACGATTTCTTCTGCAACCTGATCGCCGTGGATCGCACGGGGGCGGTGTTCAGCTGCTCCAGTTATTGCGGCGACCGCTCGGTCCACGCCGCACCTCAGGGTGCGGCCGCGCTCACGAATCATCCGATCGGTGCTGCGGATGCCGCCCTGCGTCTCCGCGGATTTCGCGGACCCGAACAGGGATCCTACAGCGTCGAGCGCCTCGCGCAGATCGTCGCATGGCAGGCCTCGCACGCGGGTCGTGCCACGGTCGCCGATGCGGTGACGTTCCTCGGCGCACCGCCGCGCTTCGGGGAGGTCAACAATCCCAACACGGCCTTTGCCACCATTGCCGTGCCCCAGGCCGACCCTCACACACTCTGGATCGCGCAACAGCCGGTGACCGCCGAGGCGTTCAACGCCTTCGATGTGCGGACGGGTTTGGCGTGCGGTTCGATGTAGCCGGGGCAGCAACTCCGCTACAACATTTTATAGGAATCGACCCAGTGAAGACAGCAAGTAGGGCAGGTCTTTGACCTGCCTTTTTGACGAATAGCTGCGGTTCAGCCTGCAAGGGCGGGTCACAGACCAGCCCTACTCTTCGATCAGAGCCTGAATAGACATACCCAGTCCATACGGGCTTATACACTTGGTTACCTAAGGTAATAACCCTATCCGCCAGTCCGCTGTGCATTGAGCATCAGGAATGCAGTTGCTAATAAACTGCAAATGGCTGGCTACATGTCGCCCGTTAACCGGCAGGTTCCTGACCGGTCCAACTCTCCGATGCTCCGTTTCTTGCGGGACATTTTGGTCGCGGGAGCACTGTTGTGGCCCGGGGTGGTCCGGCTGGCGGCGGAGAATTACGAACTGGCCGTCGCGTCCAAGATGACGGAAATCAAATGGAAGCAAGAGGATCTGATGGCTGCCCAGCGCGAACTAACCATCCTCACCCAGTTCCTCGAAGGCTACGACGACAAGACCAACCAGCTGAACTCCGCGCGCTCGCAACTGGCCAGCGCCGACACCCAACTGGCCTCCATCCAGCAGGATAATCTCGTGAAGCTGACGATCCGGATGGGGATCGAGACCTACAACACCGTCTCCGACACGATCAACCTGGGCAAGTCCGCCGCCACCGCCCTGGTCACCAACGGCGTCACCAGTGCCGCCGGCAGCGTCGCCTTCGATCAACTGACCGGCAGCCTGACCAGCCAGGGCCAGATCGCGCTCGGGATGGATGCAAACAGTCTCAGCAGTCCGCGCACGGTGAAGATCAAGGCCGTGTCCGATGCCGCGCGCGCCGCCTATCCCGGCCTGGCCCGCGTGCAGCAGATGCTGGCAATGAGCCTCGAGGGAGTGAAAGTCGCCGCCAGCATGGAGGACCCGCCGGTCGAGCTCGGCGACACCGGCGCCATCCTGCGCAAGAACATCATGGTGCGGGACGAAATCGCCGCCGCGCTCACCTCCCTTGAAACCATCGGCACCGAGGCCGCCGCGGCCAAAACCGAGGCCGACTCCGGCCTGGTGGCCGCGCAAGCCGATGTGGACCGGCTCACATCCGAACTCGGCATACTCACCGCCGAACTGGACAACCTGAAGACATTGTGGAGCGCGGAGGAAAACGCCGCCCGCCTCGCCGCCAACCTGGCGGCCGTCGTGCCGCCCGTGAACCAGCCGACGCCCGAGGTCACCGTGATCAGGGACGAGGAGGAAACCGAGCTGGAGTACAATGCCCGGGTGCAGCAGGCGATCCGCGATGCGGCCCAGGCCCGCTGGGATTACGAGGCTCCGCCACTGCTGAGCGCGATCGACGGTCTCCAGACCCAAATCCTGGCCACCCAGACTGAAATCAACACCGGCGTGTCCGACTCCATCACCACGCCCCAGGTTGACTGGTTCATCAGTCTCTACGGCAGCAGCGGCAAGGTGGATGCCAACACGACCGCCTCCTTCGCCGGCTCGATCGGGACGCAGGCCGGTCTCGAACAATACATCACCATCGTGACCCCGGCCGCCACCGTACTGCCGGGGCTGATTGATAAGGTCACGACGCTCACCGACGACTATACCGACCTGGTCAACCTGCAGAATCGCGTGCTGTCGCTCCAGCAGCTGCTCTCCGGGCTGGGCTTGCCCACCCCCTTATCATTTTCCGGCGCCATGGTCATCCCCGGCATGGGTCAGTTCGCAGCCGAGGACCTGGGCATCAGCCTCGATCAGCGCCTGAGCCAGTTGCCCGAGGCGCTGGCGAACGCCCAGGCCCAGGTGGACCAACTCGCGGCCGCCACCGACACCTGGCGCACGGGCATCACCGCCGTGAATGCCGATCTCGAGGCCAATCTCACGGCGGCGGAATCCGCCCTCGCGGACCTGATTGCCCGCGCCACCGCCTGGGACGCCGCGCTGGCCGCCGCCGACGGGCTCGTGGTCAATACCGTCAACGGCACCACGTACAGCCGGTTGGGTTATTTTACGGGCTATGAATTCACCCCGGTGCTCCGGCATGAATTCAACCTGGATGTTTACAAATCCTCCCTGCTCGTCGCCGCCGCCATCCCCGGCAGCCCGGGCCTCTCCGCCCTCCGCGATCTGCGGAACAAATACGACACCCTCGTCGCCACCGCCCCCGCGCTCAAGGATGCCTATGACGCCGCCCGGCAACGCTACCAAGCCGCCTATGGCCGGGTTGAATCCTATACCAGCACCTACCTCAATTTTCCGGTGCTGCTGGACTGGCAGCAGGCGTCAGCCTTCAGCTCCGAGGCGCATCCGGTGGAGGCACCGGCCCTCTCGGTGCAGGAGGCGCGCTTTCTCTCGCTCCACAACACGAGCAATCTTGGCCACATGACCAGCCTCGCCGGTGGCGAACCCGTTTCCGGCCAGCCCGTGCTTTATTGGCGGGGAATCCCTGTGATGCGCCAACTGCCCGATCCGGGCCTCGACAATCCCGCCACCTACCTGGCGCACCGCCTGGAGGCCGTGAAGGCCGCCGTGGTGGAGCAGGGTCCGGGCTGGATTCCGCTCGCGCCGGCCGACTTCAATGCCAGCTACAACGCGGCCATGGACGAAGTGTGGGCCATCCAGAGTCAGGCCGATGCCAACTATGACAGCACCTTTGAACCGGCGGTCATCGCCCTGTTCGGGGAATTCTCGGCGCTGCACGCTGCCTATGTCGCCGCCCACCCTCAGCCGGTCATCACGGTGCAACCGGCCGGCAGCGTGAACCACATCCCGGCCGGCACCACGCACACCGCGCAGCTTGGCGTCACGGCCACCGGCGACTTTCTGACCTACCAATGGTCCATGACCCGCTGGTCCACCGCAGAGTTCGGCTGGGAGGACATTGTTGATGCCACCTCCAGTACGCTCAGCACACCGGCGTTATCCGAGACGCGCATGTTCCGCGTCACGATCAGCAACCCGGGCGGCAGCGTCACCAGCGAGGCCGCGAACGTGGAGGTTTACCAGATTTACCCGACTCCGGTGTTCACCAGCGCGGACAGCGCCAGCGGCCAGGTCGGGCTGCCTTTCACGTGGACCTATACGACCGATATCGGCGCATGGATCAGTATCATGGGCGGGCTGCCGCCGGGGCTGAATTATCTCCCTGGCACGGCCACACTGGAGGGCACCCCCACGACCGCCGGTACCTATGACTTCATGGTCTCGGCCTTCAACAGCGGCTCCGTCGGCATGCAGACCTTCCACCTCACCATCGCCCCGGGCACGCTCGCACCGTTCGATTCCTGGATCCAGACATGGACCACCACCGAACAGCGCCAGAATTTCTCCTACACTCTGGCCAATGGCATGCCGGCCGGCGATGGCATCGCGAACGTCCTGAAGTATGCATTCAACCTGCTGGGCAACGGCCCGGGGCAGGTCGCGTCGCTGGACGTACCCAGCGCGGCCAGCGCCTCGCCGACCGGCAACGCCGGCCTGCCCGCGGTGGCGGTTGACGGCAGCGGACGGCTCACCGTCCTCTACCTGCGCCGCAAGGCTGCGTCGCAACCCGGCATCACCTACGCCGTGGAATTTTCGTCCACCCTCGCCGCCGATTCCTGGGCGGTGAACGCCAGCGCCACCGAAGCCGCAACGTCAATTGATGACACCTGGGAGCGCGTCCTCGTCACTGATTCCGCCGCCATGACTGGTGCGCGGTTCGTGCGCGTGCGGGTGGTGAAGCCGTAGGCAAACTATGCTCTTCTCCGATGTAGGGCGGGGTTTCCGAACCCCGCCGCGACTACGAACGACCATCGGAGGCGGGGATCGGAATCTCCGCCCTACAACCGAACCGATGGACGCAATCCGCATCACATAGCCTTGGGATGACCCCGCACCCATCATTCGCCCAGGCTGCGGTGGTCGGGCCAACGCGAACCCTTACCCCAACTCCTTACTCCCCCGGCTAATAAACCGGGTTACAACAGGTAATATCGGAACCCACCACATTGTGGGACTTTGCCGCACCTGATAGCGATTTGCATATGGCTGGCTGCATGTCGCCCATTAACCGGCAACGAGTTGACCGGTGCAATTTCGCCATGCCCCGCATTCTGCGGGGCATCTTTGTCGCCGGAGCCCTGTTGTGGCCCGGGGTGGCCAGGCTGGCGGCGGAAAACTACGAACTGGCCGTCGCGGCGAAGATGACGGAAATCAAATGGAAGCAGGAGGACCTGCTGGCTGCACAGCGCGAGCTCGCCATCCTCAGCCAGTTCCTCGACGGCTACAACGACAAGTCCACCCAGCTGAACAACGCGCGGGCACAACTGGCCAGCGCCGACACCCAGCTGGCTTCCATCCAGCAGGGCAACCTCGTGAAGCTCACGATCCGCATGGGCATTGAGACCTACAACACGGTCTCCGACACCATCAACCTCGGCAAAACCGCCGCCACCTCGCTCGTCACCCACGGCGTTGCGAACGCGGTCGGCGGCGTCGCCTTCGACCAGCTCACCGGCAATCTGACCGACCAGGGCCGCACTGCCCTCGGCATGGACGCCGCCAGCCTCAGCACCCCGCGCACGGTGAAGATCCAGGCGGTGACCGCCGCGGCCCGCGCCGCCTACCCCGACCTCGCCCGTGTGCAGCAGATGCTGGCCATGAGTCTCGAAGGCGTGAAAGCCGCCGCCAGGATGGAAGACCCGCCGGCTGAACTCGGCGACACCGGCGCCATCCTGCGCAAGAACCTCATGGTGCGCGAGGAGATCGCCGCCGCGCTGGCCAAGCTCGACGCCCTGGGCACGGAAACCACCGGGGCCAAGGAGGACGCGGACACCCGCCTGCCCGCCGCGCAGGCCGACGTGGACCGGATCACCGCCGAACTCGCCACGCTCAACAACGAGCTGTTTGCGCTCAAGACCCTCTGGGATGAATCGGAAGCGGCCGCGCGCGCCGCCGCCAATGCCGCCGCCATCGTGCCACCCGTGAACCAGCCGCCGCCGTCGGTCTCGGTTCCCCGGGGTGAGGTTGAGACCGACTGGGAATACGCCGCCCGGGTGGCGGCCGCCATCCTCGCCGCCGCCCAGGCGCGCTGGGATGCCGAAGCACCGCCCCTCCTCTCGGCCATCGACAGCCGCAAAAGTCAGATCGTCTCCGCCCAGGGCACCCTCACCACCGCGGTGACTGACAACATCGAGAATCCCCAGGTGTCATCCTTCATCTTCGCCTACGGCGGTAATGGCAAAGTGGATGCCAACACCACCGCCTCCTACTCGGGTTCCATCAGCAGCTATACCTACCTCAAGACGGCGTTCGATGCCGTCAGCCCCGCCTCCGGCCTCCTGTCCGGCCTGGTCACCCAGTCCGAGGGCCTCGCCGACCAGTACACCCTGCTGCACAACCTGCAGAACCAACTGCATTCGCTCCAGCAGATGCTCTACTCCGCCGGCGGGACGACCCAGCCGGCCTATCCCGCCGCCATGACCGATGTCGGCATGGGCCAGGGCGCGGCGGAAGCCCTGGCGGTTTCGCTCGACCAGATGCGCGCCCAATTGCCCGAGGCCCTGGCCAATGCCCAGGCGCAGCTCGACCAGCTCTCCGCTGCGACCGAGGCCTGGAGCTCCGGCATCAACGCCGTGCACACCGATCTCGATGTCAATCTCACCGCCGCCCAGTCCGCGCTCGCCGAACTCATTGCCCGCGGCACCGCGTGGGACAATGCCCTCGCCGCGGCGGATGGGCTCGTGTACCAGTCCTCCGACAGCTTCGCCTCCAGCCGGTGGGGCTACTTCACGGGCTACAATTTCACCCCCGTGATCCGCCATGAATTCAGCATGGGGTTGTACAAGACCGCGCTCCAGGCGGCGGTCGCCACCCCGGGTGAAGCCGGCCTCACCGCCGCCCTCGCCCTGCGGGCCAAATACGACGCGCTCGTCGCCGCGGCCCCGGGCCTGAAGGATGCCTACGATTCCGCCCTGCAGCGTTATCAGGCCGCCTACGCGCGCGTCAGCGCCTATGCGGGCTACTACATGAACTTTCCCATCCTGCAGGACTGGAGCAGCGCCGCCGCCTTCAGCTCCACCCGGCATCCCGTGGATGCCTCGGGGGTCACCGACCAGCAGGCCCGCTTCCTCTCGCTCTACGAAACCAGCACCAGCAGCCATGTCACCAATCTCGCCGGCGGCGAACCGGACGTGGGCCAACCGGTGATCTTCTGGCAGGGCCTGCCGCGGTTGCGCCAGCTGCCCGACCCGGGAATCGACGATCCGGCCGCCTATCTGCCGCACCGCTTGCTGGCGCAAAAGGAGATCGTGGTCGCCGACGGCCCGAGCTGGATTCCCCTCGCCCCGACGACCTTCAACGCCAACTACAACGCCGTGCTGGGTGAAATCTATGACATCCAGAACGAGGCCAACACCCAGCACGACGATACCTACGATCCGGTGATCCTGGCCTTCTTCCGCGATCTGTCGGATCTGTACGACGACTACACCGCGGCCCATCCCAAGGCGGTCATCTCCGTCCAGCCCGCCAGCAGCATGAACAGCATCCCGGCCGGCACGACTTTCTCCACGACGCTCTCGGTCACGGCCTCGGGCGATTTCCTGACCTACGAGTGGTACGAGACCCAGTGGCCGGAGCCGCAATACGAATACACCTGGACCAGGGTCCCCGGCGCCGACTCCAGTTCTTACACGACCCCGGCCCTCGGTTCGACCAACTATTACCGGGTCCATATCACCAATCCGGGCGGGACGACGGTCAGCGAAGTGGCCCAGGTCGGCATCAACCAAGTCTACCCGACCCCGGTGTTCACCAGTGCCGACCACGCGACCGGGCAGGTCGGCGTGCCCTTCTCCTTCACGTTCACGACGGACATCAGCTCGTGGATCAGCACCCAGGGCATGTCGCTGCCGCCGGGTCTCATGTTCAGCTTCATGTTTGGCCGGCTCGAGGGCACGCCCACGGCCGAGGGCACCTATGACATCATCATCATGGCCAGCAACAACGGCTCCGTCGCGATGCAGACCTTCCATCTCACGATTGAACCGGGCACCCTCGCTCCGTTCGACGCCTGGATCCAGCAATGGACCACCCCCACCCAGCGCCAGAACTTCTCCTACACGCTGGCCAACGGCATGCCCGCCGGCGATGGCATCGCCAACGTCCTGAAGTATGCATTCAACATGCTGGGCAACGGTCCGGGACAGGTCGCGTCGCTGGACGTACCCAGCGCGGCCAGCGCCTCGCCGACCGGCAACGCCGGCCTGCCCGCGGTGGCGGTTGACGGCAGCGGACGGCTCACCGTCCTCTACCTGCGCCGCAAGGCCGCGTCGCAACCCGGCATCACCTATGCCTTGGAATTCTCGTCCACCCTCGCCGCCGATTCCTGGGCGGTGAACGCCAGCGCCACCGAAGCCGCGACGTCAATCGATGACACCTGGGAGCGCGTCCTCGTCACCGATTCCGCCGCCATGACCGGTGCACGGTTCGTGCGCGTGCGGGTGGTGAAGCCGTAGGCAAACTATGCTCGTCTCCGATGTAGGGCGGGGTTTCCGAACCCCGCCTCGACTACGAACGACCATCGGAGGCGGGGATCGGAATCCCCGCCCTACAACCGAACCGACAAACAGGAACAGTGGGGCAGGTCTCTGACCTGCCTTTGCGCGCCCGGCGCCAGGGCAGGTCACAGACCTGCCCTACTTTGATCCTTTGCCTTCCCGCTCTCATCCCGGAAACCAACCGCGCAAAAACTGCTCCTGCGTGCCATGGTACACCGCCTCGGCGAGGAACTCCGTCCCCACTTGGTCGCCCCAGGAATAGTTGATCACGAGCGAGCCCTGCCATTCGCAGAAATCAATGTCGGAGTTGTTACAGTTGCGTGCGGCGGCGATGCGGCGGCATTGCGCCTCGGGCAGCCGCGGGTTGCGCACGACACGGTCCTCGTCGCCGGCCTTGAGCACGGGATTGAGGGGACTGTTCTCCCACTCGATCAGGTCGCGCGAACGCACGACCCGCATCTCGTACCCCTGGTACGCTTCGAGATGGAAGTCGTAATACCAGCCATCGAGATACCGCAGGCAGTGCGGCGCGGTGTAGCGGTCCTTCGCGTAGTGGCACGCCGGCGGCGTCAGTGCCCAATGCCGCAGATCACGTGACTTGAGAAAACGCGCCGTGAAGGGCACCCCCGCCTGTTCGGCCGGACGGTCGATCTCGAACATCAGCACATAGTCCGGACCCGCCTTGCACATCGAGGTGTTGAACATGCTGAAGGCCGGATCGCTGAACACGATCCGTTCCTCCCAGGTCTTGAGATCCCCCGACACAAACATCCGGATCGTCGCCCGGTCCTCAGTCGTGCCCGTGACGTACACCTGCCCGTTGTCCGCGAAGCCGCAGGCAAACTGGCAGCCATGCGCAAACGGCACGGTCGGCTCACCCGTCGCATGGTCCACCAGGCGGAAATACGACTGCTTCGAGGCATTGGCCCAGTAGCCGGGCCGCACCCACTCGCAGCGATAGAGCCGGTTGCGGAAGACGAGCGGGTTCGTTTCGACCAGATCGCAGTCGATCGTGCCGAGCTTCACGATGTGCGGACGGCCCGCGGCATCCACGGGGCCGCGGCCAGGGGAGGTGGCGTTCATCGCCGGCAGCGAAAGTATTCCCGCCGCCCAGGGCAAGGGTGCGGTTTGGAGTGCGCGTTGAGACTCGCAGGGTCTGCGTCAGCAATAGCAGGCGAAACTCTTAACGCTTAACATTTAACTTTTAACGCACAATGGAAACTGGCCGTCCGTAGTGGCTACGAGCGTGAGCGAGTGGATAACCTCGCAACCGATCCACTCGCTCACGCTCATAGCTACAACACGCACCATTCTGAAAGTTCAGGCCCGCGACTGATTTCGCATTGTGACGCCCGCACCGGAGGACAGCATGAATCCTTCCTCACTGTCTTTGCTTTTGTCTTTCATCATGCGCCTCCTCCCCTCCCTCGGCCTCGCAACCCTGTTCCTCCTCGCCAGCCAGCTCCCGTCGCAGGCCCAGGGGCTCTATCCCGACGATGCCTCCTACCGCACCGCGTTTCAGGAACGCTGCGTCGAGGCGCGCGAGACGATGGCCCGGCAGACCTGGATCCCCGGGACGGATTCGCGCATGCGCATCTACCTCGGCGTGGTGAAAGTCGCCACCGGCATCGATGCCGCCACCGGGATGAAATACCTGGAGGATGCGGTCGCCGATCCCCAGCCCTTCTGGGGCAGCTTTGAGACCTATGCGTTCATGGACGCCGTGCTGCGGCTGGGCGACAAGCTTCCGCCCGCCCTCGTGGAAAAAATCCACGCCCGTCTCACGGCGAGCTTCACCGACGAGTTTGGGTTCACCGACAACCACATGCTGCAGTACCGCACGGCGCGCTACCTCTTCGGCCAGACCTGGCCCGACGGCCCGGTGCTCGCCGACGGTTCCACGCCCGCCCAGTCGCAACGCGACGCGGCCGCCTGGATCGACCGCTGGATCGACAGCACGGTCAACCGCGGCATGTACGAGTACGACTCGCCCAACTACCACCACCTCTATCTGCTCTGTTTCACCAGCCTGTACCAATATGCGAAGGACGAAACGGTGCGGCAGAAATCATGGATGATCCTGCAGGTGCTGCTCGCCGAGTGGGCCTCCGAATACCTGGACGGCGTCTGGGTCGGTGCGCACAGCCGCGAGAAATACGACCAGGTCCTGCACACCCGCGAGCACACCGGCGCCGCCACCCAATTCGGCCGGCTGTTCTTTGGCGGCGCGCCGCTGCGGCTCGATCTCGCCGAGTCGTATTACATGGCGCTCGGTTCGATCCAGGCTTTTGAGGGTCTGCCCCTGCTTGGGCGCATCGCGACCGACCGCACCCGGCCCTTCGTCCTGCGCGAGCTGAAAGCTCCGCGCCGCGGCCCGCTCATCGTCTACGGCGAGCCCACCTGGAAATACACCTACGTGGAGCCGCAGTTCGCGGTCAGCTCGTCGTGGGGCGACCTGCCCGACGTGGAAAACCACCGCTGGGATCTCACCTGGGTTTCCCCGCAGGACGGCGCCACGTGCTTCTTCATCAACCCGTCCTATTCGGCGAAACAGCTTCTCCGCTTTTTCCCGTCGAAGCTGGATGAGATTCTCGCCGACATCGTGCGGCAGCGGCCCTATTACGCCGACCCGAACAAGTGGGTCGAGGGCTCACCCTACGAGGACACCTTCCAGCATGAGAACGCCGTGGTCACGCTTTTCGACCTTCCCGCCGACGCCGGTCGCCAGCACATCAACGGCTTCTTCCCGCTCATCATCGCCGAGCGCCGCGAACAGGAGGGCTGGATTCTGTGCCGGGCCGACGGCATATTTTTCGGCGTCTGGACCAGCGTGCCCGGCACCTGGCATAGGGAAAAGGACCACGACCGCCTGACCATCGTCCATCCCAAGACCGCCGTCATCCTCGAGGCCGTCGCCGCGAAGGATGAGAAGGACTTCGATTCGTTCTGCGCCCGGATGGTCAAGCATAAGCCCGGCTTCGACGAAATGACCATGACCGCCAGCTACGTCACCGGCCGCGGTCACCGCATTGATTTCACGCATCACGGCAAGCGGAGCGTAGACGGTGTCGCCGCCAACCTGGCCGAGTGGCCCCTCTTCGAAGGCCCCTGGATGAACGCCCGCCGCCACACCGGCGTGATCACCCCTGCAATACGGCACTGAGCGCGTGGTATTGGATTTCAACAATACGACGGTGACCGTCGCCGCGGTGCCCGCGGCGGAACGCTGAACGTTTAACGTTCAACGCTTAACGCTCAACTGGAAGAGGGTGCGGCAACGGTAGGCCGCGAGCTTGCTCGCGCTCGAACCCGCAGCGAACGCCAAACAGCGCCCGCGAGCGGGCGGCCTGCCTTTCGCTCCGCCGCCGTCCGTTACTTGAGCGTTAAAAGTTAAGCGTTCTGAAAGCCCGCCCCGGGCTTTCAGAGTTCGTCCGTCCGCACCGTCAGCACCCTCGCCTGCTCGCACCGTTTCCTCGATTTCTCCACTCCGAGCGCCTCCAGCCCGAGCGCGTTGGCCACGGCCAGCACGGTGCCGACGCCGCAGAACGGATCAAAGACCAGCTTTGCGCCGACCTGGTCGCGGGCGAACCGCACCGCATGCGCCGCGGCCCGGATGCCCATGGCCCGCACCCAGGGCTGGCGGCCGGGATCGGTGATCACATCCGGCAGCGGCAGCACCTCGGGACAGTCCAGCACCCGCGAGACCGCGATCAGGTGCGTGTAGCCCGGCCGGCCGTAGGTCAGCGCATCGGGCGGGCGCCGGCAGATGATCTTGTGAAACAGCACGCGGGCGCCGGCATCCTCGGCGGCGTGCACGACCATGGCACCCTTGTCGATCCACGCGCCATTGCGCTTGATGTCGGACTGGAAGAAGAGCGCCGCACTGTCGTCCGGCACCGCATCAATCACCAGCCGCACCGCACTCATGAACCACTCCCGCCAGGCCGGCAGGCTGAGGTTCACCTCGGACACATCGGGCAGCGAGGTCACCGCACAGGCCTCCGGGATGCGGCCGCAGGCCAGCATCCACGGAATGGCGTCGGCGCATTGGACATCGCGGCCGGGGGTGGAGGCGGTAGGGTTCATGGGACGGGGATCGTTGCTCTCGGTGTTTGTGACTCAACGCAGTGAGAACAACATCCTGGTATTGCCTCCGTGGGTAGGGCCCGGCCTCCCTCCTTCGCCGGGCCTATGGAGGGCAGGCCGGACGGGCCGCGTTTGGCCCGCGCACGCGAAACCGTCCGGCCGGAGGCCGGACGCTACCCATTGAGACGGCATTTCTTGCGAAATCTTCAATTGATAATCCGCGCATCCACCGGCGCATCCTGATACCAATAGGTGACGATGCCAAAACGCACCTGTCCGTTGCCCTCGGCCTTGGTGCGTTGCAGGAATGGATTGTTGATCTCGTGCCGGTAGTTGATGCGGGCCCGCAACGACGTGGTGAAGCGCACCGGATCGTTGAGCAGAAAGCGGTAGCAGGCCAGACGGGTCTCGCCGCCCTCTTCGGACAGGTAAGTCGTGCCGGAATGGTTGTCCGCCCAGACTTGGTGCCAGCTCCAGCTGAAGCCGAAGAAATCCTCCGTCCCGAGATAGTTGCAGGACGGCGTCGCGGCGCCATCCACGTAAAATTCGTCGTTGCCCTCGCAGATCCCCTGCTTGTCGGCAAAGTGCGGACACCGGCTCACCGCCGTGAGGTGACAGCCGAGAAAGTGCCCGCGCCCCCGCGTGTCGAGCAGCGGCACCTCGTCGTCGGGCAGGTTCACGGTGCGGTCGAGCCACCTGGCGTGAAAATAGCCGGCCTCCGCCTCCCACGCCGGCAACGCCTCGGCGGTCACATAGCCGTAGCCCTCGACCTTCCGGTCGGTGGTGTTCACCAGCGCGAGTTCAACCCCCTGGCGGAACGGCATCGGCAGATAGCAGAAAAGCGAATTCGTCGGCCGCTTCGCCATCACGAGGCTCGCGAAGTGCAGGGACTGGCTGCCGAAGGAGTCGCAGAAAAAATCACCGACCGGCGCATGCACGGAGGCGAACGGCTGCCCGTCGTAGCGCACCTCAAGGAAAACCCCGCGGGACAGCAGCGTGCGGTCGCCGCCCTCGATGTTGAGCGTCAGATGGATGGTGCGCACGACCCCGGGTCCGTTGAAACGGCCCAGCTCGACCCGGCCGTGCGGGGCCAGGTCGGGCAACTCGGGATAGGCATCCCAATGCCACAGGCTGTTCTGCATCAGCGAACGGCCGGGCTGCAGCTTGTAGAGATTCGCAGGATTCATGGATGAAACATCGTCATATACATTGCCGTTCTGAGCGCAGCGAAGAATCCAGTTGGATATTCGCACGCCAGTTCGCGCCGCGGAAATCGCACTGGATTATTCACAGCGTTCAGAATGACAAACGGAGGAGGGAAACCTTGCCCTACAAATCCACGTTGTGGCGGTTGTGGTCCGCCGCGTCCTGGGCGGCCAGGGTGGCACGGCTGGCGCGGAAGGCCTCGGCCATGGTGAGGCCCGAACCGGCCCGACCGTGCATCTCGTCAAGGAAGGCCGTGAGGTAGCCGCCGGGATTCGGCGCCGCGATGGGCACGGTGCGGCCGGCGGTTTCGCCGTCCTTGTACACCGTGATCTCCTTCGAGGTGAGGCTGGTTTCCAGCAACCCGCGACTGCCCCAGAGCGTGAGCCGCCAGTAAAGCGGCAGCGTGTAGGCGTGGCTGTCGGGCGAGAAATAGGAGACGTCGCAAATCACGCCCGCGCCGTTGGCCAGCTCGAGCATGCACTGCCCGGCGTTGGCAAAATGCGAACCGGCCGGCACCCCGGCCGCCCACACGCGGGCGGCGTTGACCCGCCGGATCTCCTGCCCGGTGACCCACGGGATGATGTCAAAGCCGTGCACCGCGATGTCGCTGATCGTGCCGCCATGCTTGCCCGCCTCATGGTACCAGCCGGCGCGCTTGCCGGTGAACAGCGGGTGCTGCCCGCCCAGCCCGACCGCGCGGATCTCGCCGATCTCGCCCGCGCGCACCAGCTCGCGCACCTTGATGAACACGCCTGAATCCCGCATATCGAGCATCAGCCCGACCGTAAGTTTGCGGGTGGTGGCGAGTTTCACGATCTCGTCGTACTCGGCGAGTGTCGTGCACATGGGCTTGTCGGCCAGCACGTGGCGGCCGGCCTTGAGGCAGTCGATGACGATCCGGCCGCGCTTGACGAACCAGTCGCCCACGACGACCGCGTCGCAGGGCACCTTCGCCAGCATGTCACGGTAGTCGGTGTGCGTGAGGTTCACGCGCTTGTCGCCGGCCAGCTTTTCGCGCAGGGCCGCGTCCTCCTCGCACATGGCGACAATCTCGATGTCGGGATGGGCCGCCGCGCGCGACGAGATCCCAGATATGGGGGTGCTGAAAGCCGATGAAGGCGAAGCGCGTTTTCATGGGGATAGGTTGCGGTAGCGTAGCGTTGGCGGGATTGGGGTCGAGGATTTGCTGGGGGCACCTGCGATGGACTTTATGGACACGATGGACTGGATGGACGCTCACTGAAATCACCGGTCCATCGCGTCCACCCCCTCACCCCGGCCGCCCGCCGTACTCCCGGCAAATCTCCGCCACGAGACTGATGCGCTCCCACTTCGTCGTGATCGCGGTCTGGCAGGCCGCGGCAAAGACGAAGCTGTCGAGTCCGCGCAGCCGCGGGAGAAAATCATCATAGAAGCGCCGCACCTCGTCATCCGTCATGAGCACCTGCTCTCGGGCGGAAAAACCGCCGTCGTAGATGAAGCCCTTCGGCATCGCATGGGCATCCTCCACGGTCCAGTCGCCAAAGGGCGGATGCGCCATGCCGTCCAGCCCGTCGAGGCCGGCCGCGATGAAGGCGGGGATAAGCCGGTGCAGCTTGCCGCAGGCGTGCACCAGCACGCGCTTGCCGTGGGCGTGAAACAGATCCGTGGCCTCGCGGATGTACCTCACCCAATAGCGCTCGACGATCCCGCCCGGCGGATAAAACGGCGCATCCACGTTGTCCGCGCCGAAACACACGACCTCGATCCGCGGATCCACCGCCATCTCCCGGATCACCGGCCACAGGCGGCTCCAGTACAGGTCGCAGACCTCCTGCGCCTCGTCCGGGTAATCCATGATGAACAGGCACGCCCCATCGAGGCCGAAGTCGATGTGCAGGCGCTTGAGCGGCGTGTGCGGCAGCGAACCCATCACCACGCCATCATCGCCGATGAGCCGCCGGGTCTGCTCATAGATGCCTTGGTCCCAGCTGTAGTTCAGGTGCTCCAGAAACCAGCGGTAGGCGCGCCGGTCCTGCGCCCAGTCCTTGACGAGGTCCTCGACCGCGTAGGTCGAGGTGTACTGGGTCTGCTCCTCGGTGCGCCGTGTCAGCGTGCCATGGGGCGTGCGCAGGGTGTCGGTGGTGCAGGGACCGAGCGGACCGGTCTCGGTCCGGGTTTGCCACGCCGCGCCCTCCAGCCGATCCAGCACGCCGGCCTGGTTCCGGGTGAAAAGGTCGCAGCCCAGGTGCCGCATCACCTCGGTCTGGGTTTGCATGTGCGCCAGTTCGGGGGGCAGGGTCCCGAATTTCTTGTGGTGCAGATGCCACTGCCCGACGTTGAGCGCACAGGGCACCCACGCGGGCTTTTCGCCGCGGACGACCCGTAGAAGATTTTCACGTTTGGTCATTTAAATATGAAGGTAGGGCGAACCGTCCCCGGTGAGCCGCAGGCAGGCGCACTCGCAAACGGCTCACCGGGGACGGTTCGCCCTACCTTGAGACACCCGGGGACTTTTGCGCATGTCTTCATGCCTCCGCCGGCACCGAATAAATCTGTCGCATGCCGGAGCAGTCGGACGTGAACAGCACTTCCTTCTGGTCGGGGGTGAGCACGGGATGCGGATGATTGTCCTGCGTGTGCCATGAGGTGTCGCTCACGCACAGCGGCACCACGTCCATCGTGCCGCGTTCCCAGTCGAGGTTGAGTCGCGAGATGAGGTTGCCGCGGCGCTGCTGCTGGCCGGCTTCGTTGGCAATCGCATCCGTGATCACAAAGTCTCCCGCCCGGCTCGGAAAGAAATGTCCGTAGAACGAGGGCCGGTCGCGCGGGATGGATATTTCCTGCAACGGGGCGCCGGGATCGACGGGCGCCCGCCCCACAAACTGCTCGGGATACTCGCCCGCATCCCAGCGCACGCCGTGGTAGATGACCGCCTCGCCGTTTTCCTGCCAGACCTCGTGCGCCACGTCGTCGAGGCCCAGGTCGGGCGAGACGCGGAACCGGATCGGCCGGCCTTTGCGGCGGACCTGCACACGCTCGCCCCCATCAGCCTTCAGCCAGATCCGCTCCAAGCCGAGCGGCCAGGTCCATTCGTGGTTGTAGAGCACAAGATCGCGGCGGCGCGGATGATACTGCACATGCGTCACCCACGCCGGCTCCTCCCAGAGCAGCGTCTGCCGTCCCGTCGCCAGTTCCACCCCGACCAGCCGGGTGGTTAGGCCGTGCTGCGTGTATTTCTCCGACATCTCACGGTTGCCCTGGCGCACCGCGCCGAAATCCAGGATGCGCCGGTCGGCGAGGCTCAGGAGCATGTGCTCCCCGGCGGCATCGAGATGGGTGTAGCCCACCGTGCGGTCCGGCGGGATTTCGAGGATCGTCCGGCGGCGGCCATCGTGCAGGTTCACGCCGTCGAGCTGGCCCCACCCATCCTCGCGGCCCCACACAAAGTAAAGATTGCCCGACGCCGGGTGGAGGCAGGGGCTGGATTTGTTCAGTCCGTGTGTGGCGACGGTGCCGTTGAACAGATAATCCTGCTTCGGGTCGGCCGAGCGCGGGCGGGCGAAATACGGATAGGCCTGCATCGCCGGTCCGGCAAAGACCGCCAGCGGTTCCATTGCGCCCGTGGCCCGGTCGATGCGGGCGAGGCTGGCGCCCTCGGGGTGGGTCGACCACGCGTTGGTGATCGCCGCCAGAGTGCCGCCGTCCGCGGTGACGCTGTACGTGGTAAAGTAAAGCAACTGACAATTCGCCGTGCGCGGGGATTCGGGGCGGGCAGAATGCATGGGACCGGGAGCAGGCGATAGCAGTGGGGCGACGTTGGCGCCAGAGTTATCCCGCAATTTCAGGCTTAGGTGATTGTGAGCCTGACGGGTCTCTCGCGGAGACGCGGAGGGCGCGGAGAAAAACTAAACCGTCTCCGCGTACTCCGCGCCTCCGCGAGAGCCCTGTGAATCATGCGAAAACGGGAATTATGGAACGCCGATGGCAAAAACGTCCTACTTCTGCGCATCCGCGCCGACGGTCACGACCGTGCCGCTGAAGAGCGGCCGGCTCTTCTTCATGGACTTGGCCACGCCCCAGCCGAGCGGAATGGCCACGATGAGCCAGACGATGATCAACTTGATTTTCATGGCTTGAGGTGGTGACGCGGATGCACGGGACGCACGGACAAATTGCAGACCAGGCCGACCAGGAGCAATCCGGCCATCAGATACAGCGTGGTATTGTAGGCCTCGCCGGCCGGAACCCCGGCCGCGCGCTGAGCCGCGGACAGCCGGTCCACGAGTTGCGGCCCGAGGATGGCGGCCACCGACCAGGCCGTAAGCACCCGCCCCGTGATGGCACCCACCTGATGCGCCCCGAACATGTCCCGCAGATAGGCGGGCAGCGTGGAGAAACCGCCGCCATACATCGAGATGATGAAACCGGTGACCGCGACAAAGACCGCCAGGTGGCCCGTACCCTGCGTCCACGGCACCGTGAAATACAGGGCCGCCCCGACCACGAAATAGATGCAGTACACGCCGCGCCGGCCCACGACATCGGAGAACGACGACCAGAGAAAACGTCCACCGAGATTGCAGAGCGAGAGCAGGCCCACGTATCCCGCCGCCGCCGCCGGGGTGACCTTGAACATGTCCTGGATCATCGGCGACGCCTGCCCGAGGATGCCGATGCCCGCGGTGGTGTTGAGGCAAAGCACGCCCCAGAGCAGCCAGAACTGCGGCGTGCGCCAGGCGGCGTCGACAGTGACTTTGACATGTGAGGTCGCAGTGACCTTCGGCACGTAGCCGGCGGGGCGCCAGTCCTCCGGCGGCACGCGCACGAGCCATGCGGCAAAAATCATGAAGCAAAGGTAAATTGCGGCCATCACGAGCAGCGCTTCACATGCGCCCACGGAGGTCGGTCCGGAAAAATGCCGCATCAGCTCCTCGGCCAGCGGGGCGCCGATCAGCGCGCCGCCGCCAAAGCCCATGATCGCCAGTCCCGTGGCCATGCCGGGCCGGTCGGGAAACCATTTCACCAGCGTGGACACGGGGGCGATGTAGCCGAGTCCCAGTCCGATGCCGCCGATCAGGCCGTAGCCCAGGTACAGCAGCCAGATCTGGTGCCACGCCACCCCGGCCGCCGCCAGCACGAGTCCGCCGCAGAAGCACGCCGCGCTCACCACCATGGTCAGCCGCGGACCGCTGCGCTCGACCCATTTGCCGAAGAGCGCGGCGGAAACGCCCAGGACCGCGAGGGCGATGGAGAACGACACGCCGACCGCGGGCTGCGACCAGTCACCCGCAATCGGTTGCGTGATGCCGAGCGCCCGGGCGAGCGGGATCTTGAAAACGGAGAATCCGTAGATCTGCCCGATGCACATGTGCAAGGCGATGGCCGCGGGCGGCACCAGCCAGCGGTTGTAGCCGGGCGGGGCGATGGTGGCGGTGCGGTGCAGAAATTTCATGGAAAATCACCCTGATGCTGGGACCGGGCCACCGGGAGTCCATGCCATTGCCGGTCATGCGAGAAATCAGTGCAGGGGTTTATCCGGGGCAGTAGAGGGAGTGCGTTGCAGGGCGGGGTCTCCGAACCCCGCCTTCCCTCCTTTGCCTCGCGGGAATCCAATCGTTCTCTTTCTCGTAATCTTTCTCTTTCTCGGTTCGGAAAGTGCGCGTCGAGAACGAGCACGATTACGAGAAAGAGTACGATGAAATTCAGCGTGGGAATCCAACGGCGGGGTTCGGACCTGTCCTCCGTAGGCCCGGCGAAGGAGGAGACCCCGCCCTACAACCGGGCCGCCGGTCCCACCGCCCCCATCAACTCATCCACATTCGCGAACGGCGTCTCCACCGCGAGGGTGCACCCGGAGCCGAGAATGAAACGCTTGTGCCCGGCCGCCGCCGCCAGGGCCTGTCGGGCCACTCGGCGCACATCCTGCGGCTGGCCCCGCGCGAGCACGGCGACGGGATCGAGATTGCCCCAGAGTGCGATCTCCGGTCCGACGACCCGGCAGGCCAGCGCCAGGTCGGTGCGGTAATCAATCTCCAACAGGTCCGCCCCGCTGCGGGCCATGTCGGCGAGAATGGGTTCGGCATTGCCACAGATGTGGAGCGAAACGGGTTTGCCCGTCGCCGCCTTGAGTTCCGCGATCAGCCGCTGTTCGAAAGGCAGGGCGAATTCACGGTAGCGCTGCGGTCCGATCAAACCCGCCGGAGAATCGCCGCCGGTCAGCACATCGGCGCCCGCCGCCGCCAGGGCCCGGCCGTAGGCGAAGCCGTACTCATGGCAACGCGCCATGAGCGCGCGCACCAGTGCCGGGTCGTCGTTGACGGCCAGCATGAGCTCGTTGAGCCCCATGAGGGCGGCCGCGAGCGAGAATGGAAACTGGTCGAAGCAGGCCACCACCGCCGTGTCGCGCCCGACCGCGGCCACGATGCGGCTCAGGGCCTCGAGCATCAGCGGGTAGCGCCCCTGACTGTTCGGATCGGATGGCGGCAAGGCGCGCACGTCGGCCAGGCTGCGCACCCGCGGCTCCCCCATCCCACCCCACGGCTGGTCCTCATCCATCGGCCCCACCGTGGCGCCCATCGCCTGGGCGCTCACCCACGTGTCGGCGGACAGCACGACGGCATCCGGCCGGAAACGACCATGGTAGCGGATCACGGCGTCCGCCAGCGCCCCGGCATCACCGGTGTAGCGGTTGAGGGAAATGCCCGCGACGCGCGCGCAGAAATGCACCGCCAGCGGCGCCACGGGCACGCGCATAACCGGCTTACCCCGCAGCGCGGAGAGGAAAATCTGCCTGGACGTGGGTTCCGTCATACAGGGTCAGGCGCGTACATCACATAATGTAGCTACGAGCGTGAGCGAGTGGATTGATCGCAGATGGCAGATCGCAGTTCGCAGATCGAATCCAGCGGCCCGATCTCCGATCTGCCATCTCCCATCTGCGAAACGTGCCACTCGCTCATGCTCGTAGCTACAGGCAGGGCTATCATTCATCGCGCGTAGCGCCAGGCGTGTTCTTCCGCATGGCGGTCCAGTCCGTCCATGATGGCCGTGCAGCTCTTCTGCCAGCGCTCCGGCGGCATGTCCTCGGTGATGCCGAACAGCAACCCCTCCACGCCGTCGGCTTCCTCCAGGAGATTCACGGTGGTCTGCTCCACCTCGGTATCGGGCCGGAGGTGGACCGATGAGGGGAAATTGATCCACAGCACCTTGCCCGGCCACGCCGCCCGGGCTTCGGCCAGCGTCATGTCGGTGTCGGGCGCCGGCGTGAAGGCCTCGATGTAATCCAGCGGGGTGGCCGCGATCGCGGACGCGATGAGGCGGTTGTTGGCGTCGAAATGGCAGCCGATGAGCTTGCCGTGCTTGTGCATGACCTCGGCCGCTTCGTGGTAGTGCGGCAGGAAATATTCCTCGAACACCTTGCGACCGATGATCTCGGGCGTGACGTTGTCGCCGTAGTTGGCGTGTCCGGCCGGCGACCTGGCGACGAGCGGGTAGATTTTGCGCCGGTTCTCCACGAGGATCCGGTAGAGCGAGAGCACCTCGTCGCGCCGCTCCATCCACTCCTCGCAAAAGCGCTCCATCGTCATCACGCCGCCGGAGATGAGTTCCTGCAGGGGCTCGAGTCCGAAGTTGGCGCGGCAGATGGCGTCGCCGTCAAAGTTCTCCTCCGCCCGGACGAACGGCGCGTAGTCGGGGGCATAGACCTCGTCGGACAGGAAGAAGCGGATCGCCGCGTAATCCTCCGGTTTTTTGAGCAGCAGCTCGTGCCGCCAGGAAGTGAACCCGGCGTCCTCCGTGAGCGTGGATATCGTGCCGTGCGGCGTCTCGTGCTCGCGGCGGGTGAGTTTGCGGTTTCCCTCCCACCAGCTCTGCTCCTTGGTCCGCACATTGGGCCGGTGGGTCGTGAACACGGGCAGGCGCTGCACGATGCAGAGGCCGCGGTTGCGCATCGCGCGCTCGGCGGCGCACTGCGGAATCATGCATTCATAGACGGTGAAGGGCACCTTGGCGCCGCGGCCGCCGCTGAGGGCGAGTTCAACTCGGGATCGGGGGGTCATGAAAATGGGCGTCAGGGCCGGTGCGTGCGCGCATAATCGCACAATGCGCGCAAATTATCCACTGGCGTATCCCGCGGCACCTCGCAGCCGGCGCCGACGATGAACCGGGGCCCGGCGTCGCGGTGGCAGGCCGCCAGCGCCGCCGTGACGGCCGCCGGTGTGCTGTTGCGCAGCCCGGCGACGGGGTTGAGGTTCCCCACCAGAATCTGATCGGGGCCCATTTGCGCCCGGGCCTCGGCCAGCGGCACGGGATAGTCGATGTCCATGATCGCGCAGCCGAGCCGGCCCATGCCCCCAAGATGGGCCCGGGTGTTGCCGCAGATGTGCAGGCGGGCCGGCACGCCCAGGGCGCGGATGCCGTCGACGAGCTTCAGTTCGTACGGCCAGACAAAATCGCGGTAAAGCTCCGGCCCGATGAGCGAGGCCGCGGCGTCGCCGATGCCGATCAGGTCCGCCCCGGCCGCCACCTGCTCGCGGGCGAAACGCAGCTCCATTGCCAGCACGAAATCAAAGAGGTCCCGCACGAAGCCGGGGTCGTCATAGAAGTCGAGCATCAGGGTGTTGATGCCGCGCAAATCCGCCGCCTCCGCCATGGGCCCCTCGATCCAGCCCTCGACCAGCAGGTCTTGCCCCACGCGCTCCCGCAGCAGCGCCACGGCGCGGATGCCGTTGTGCATGCGGCCCCCGCCGAGCGGATCGGGCTGCTTCAATCCGGCCAGCTGGACCTTGTCCGCCAGCAGGGCCCGCTCCTCGTCGAGCGCCACCGGCTGGTCGTCGAAGTACTGCACGCGCGCCCCACAGTCAGCGGCCTCGCGCGCGGGATCGGACATGGTGTTGACGTAGTCGAAACCGAATGCCTCCGCGGTGCGGATCTGCCCCTCCGCCAGCACGCGGTAATCGGTGCAGAAGTCGAGATACCGCGCCCCCGCCTGGCGCGCCGCCAGCATCATGGTGATGGGCATCAGTGGCAGCCGGTCCACGGGCCGGCCGGCGAGATGGGCAAGGATGCGTTCGCGTCCGTTCATGATGAGGCGGGGGCAATCAACAAAATCCGTTGTAGGGCGGGGTCTCCGAACCCCGCCGCGAAAGTCTCAATGCGCCCGCCGGCGGGGATCGGAATCCCCGCCCTACAACCCGAGCCAAGCCGAGCATTTCGATGGCGGTTCATTGTGAGGAGCCTGGGTAGTTTCCTTCACGCCGCCAGACTTCCAGCATCAGCTCGTAGCTGGCCAGCGGCATGCCGGTGTAGATGCAATTGCTGGTGGAGAAAATGAAGCCGCCGCCGGGCATGCCGTCCCGCAAGGACTGGCTCGCCGACGCCCTGATCTGCTCCGGCGTGCCGGCGTCCATCATGCCGCAGTGGACGTTGCCGATGAGACACAGCTCCCGGCCGTAGCGGCGCTTGACCTCGGCGAGATCCACGGCGCCCTGCGGATCGAGCGAGTGCAGCGCGTGCGGACGCGTGGACACCAGCTGGTCGATGATTGGCATGATGTTACCGTCGGTGTGCTTGATGACGTAATAGCCCATGTCCCGGTAGCCGCGCGTGAGCTCCGCGAGATAGGGGGTCACGAATTCGCCGAACTTGGCCGGACTGAGGAACGGCCCGGTGTTGAAACAGTAATCGGAGCAGAGCGCGAAGCCGTCGAGCCCGCCCGGGCGGCGCAGCTTGGCCACATCATCCAGCGCCTTGCGCACCGCCGCGGCCGCCTCGGCCTTGAGGCCGTCGGCATCCTCGACCATGCGGCAGGAAAACTCCTCCATGTCCGACCCGTTGGGCACCGCAAACGTCGCGTCACCGTGCGCCATCAGGAAGTACTTGTCGCCCGAGCGCTCGCGGATCACCTCCACCAGCCGTTCCAGTTCCTCCAGGGTGGCGGGATTCTGGTGGATGAAGATGGCGCTGTGCTCGAAGCGCTCGGCGGTGGCGATGTAGAGATCCGCCATGTCGCGACGGTGGAGCATGCGCTCCTTTTCCTCCATCTGCAGCCACTGGCTGTAATTGCGGTGAATCGGATGAACCTTGCCGAAGGCCTCCATCGTGAGGAAGAAGACCAGTTCGAAATGCGGCACCCGGCCGGTGAGGGGCCGGCGTTCCAGGGCGGCGATGAAGCGTTCGCGGGGAGTCATGGGAGGAATCAGTGGGCGGTCGCCGCCGACTCCCGGGCGGGAGGACGGCAACCATTGCCCGAAAATGCTGGGCTCAAGCCGTCCCCGCTCAAATCGCAAAGGCTGCGCGTTTTTTGGCTTTTACTACACCAGCCATAAGCCGCCCCGCGCACCCACGGCCGCAGGCCATGCAAGTGAATGCGGGTAGCTACGAGCGTGAGCGAGTGGAGTTTGGCATACGCAGCGCATGATCCACTCGCTCACGCTCGTAGCTACCATTGATCGCTTGCGGTCATTTGCAGCTGTTGCCGGATGTACCCCGGCCGGTCCGTGGTGATGCCATCCACCCCCAGTTCGGCCAGAAACCGGGCCCGGGCCGCCTCATTCACCGTCCATACGTAACACCGCAGTCCGGCCTGGTGCACCCGTTGCACCATGGCCGCAGCCCAGGGCCAGTCGTCACCCAGATTCAATCCGTCAAACCCGGCGGTGCGCGCGCCCGCGATCAGGGCGTCGAGTTCCGATAGCGGGTGCGGCCGGCCTGCTTCCGGGCCCCCGGCAAGATGCAACACCCGTACCTGCGGCAACGCGGCCCTGACCGCACAGAGCAGTTCAAAATCAAAGGCGATGACCACGACCTGGGCCAAAGGCAGGAGCCCCTTTTCCAGTTCGCGCCTGAGTGCGGGCACGATGGCCGCCCCGGACTTGAGTTCGATCAGAAGATCCCTGCCGGTCGGAATCGCGGCCAGCACCTCGGCCAGGGCAGGCACTTTTTCCCCGACAAAAGCCGGGCCCTTCCAGCGCCCCGCGTCGAGTTGGCGAATAGCCGCCAGATCCAGCCCGCCCGCCTCGGCGTCATGCCCGGCCGTGCGCCGGAAGGTGTCGTCGTGCAATAGCACGATGCCGCCGTCACGCGTCAGCCGCACATCGATCTCGATCGCATCGGCCCGCTGTGCCAGTCCCAGCGCAATCGCCGTAAGGGTATTTTCAGGCGCCTCATGCGACGCGCCGCGATGGGCGATGATTTGGAGCGGTGCCGGAGCGGTCATGGGGACAGACTGCCGGGACGGGTCCACCGCCAGGCCAGTGAACGCAACCCGCGATTCAGCCCGCATCTTCGGAAACGGGCGGGACGGTCGCAAGCCTCCTCCGTGATGACCCCAAGGCGGCCCCAGTCTCGTTTACCGAATTTTCAGGAATTCGCCTCCTCATCAGTCCGTCAGCCGTTCCGCATTTCCGCGCCTAATTTCCGGGACCGCTTCACCACGGGCGGGCAATCCTACTTTACCTTGCCTCGGGCCGGGCACAGACCACCTGAGGCCATGAAAACACGAATCCTGCTCCTGCTCTGCACCCTCGCGTGCGGGCTCACTCCGCTCGGCGCCGGCCAGTCGTCCCCCTCGCCGCTCGACGGCCGGTGGCAACTCGACCCGTCCCGCAGCAGCGCCCTCAGCTTCTGGACCACCTTCGAGGTCACGATTGCCACCGCCGGCGACAAGCTCGTGCTCACCCGCACCCTCGCCTACGGCAATCGCTCCAACCGGGAGGTCTTCGACCTCGACATCACCAAACCCGACAACGTCGTGCCCGTCGAATGGTGGGCCGACAACCGCTACATGGGCCTCTACATGGGCGGCGACGGCGCCAAGCACGTGCGGGCCACCTGGCTCGATGACGGACGCACGCTGCGCCTCGACTCCAATTTCATCGTCACCACCCAGCAGGGCGAGAAAGCCATCAACCTCCTGAGCGACTACAAGGTCTCCCTCTCCGGGGACGAACTCACCCTCATCGAACTGCGCAGTTCGCGCACCCGCCCCTTCGTCTACGTGTTCAAGCGCGTCAAATCCTGAGCGGCTCCACCTTCCATCGCACCTCGCATGAAAACCTTTCGCTGCCTCCTCCTCACCTCGGCCCTGTTGTCGATCACCTGCGCGCTCAGCGCCCAACCTGCACCCAGGCAGGTCGAACGCGCGCCCGCGTCCGCCACCGTCATCCCGCTGTCCGAGAACTGGCGGCTCGATGGCGACGTGCCCGTGCACGTCCTGCTCCTTTCGCTCCAGGGTCTCGCCAACCGCGATCATCCGCGCCTCTACCTCGAATACCCCAAAAACTGGCAGTGGGAAATCGTCCATCCGCTCATGGGCTTTCTCGAGCAGCGTCACGGCATGAAATTCGACCGGCTCGCGCTGAACGATGCCGACGCCGCACTCAAGCTCTTCGGCCGGTACGCCAAGGGCTGCGTCGTCTGGGACAAGGCCGTGCGCTCCTCGCTCACCGTCGCCTTCACCATCGCCGGCGTGGAGGACCTTGTGATTGTCAACGCGGACCAGCTCGACCTCGCCGCCCGCCACGGCCTCAAGGTCGTCGTGGACCTGCGCGGCCGGTTCACCGGCCAGCCCGACCACCTCATCTATCAATGGGCCTACGATAATTACCACGCCCGCTGTTCGCGCGATTACTACGTCGTGATGGGCGGTCACTCGGGAGCCGAGATGCAGCCGGGCATCGCCGACTTCGGCATCAGCCGCCGCGCCTTCTTCAGCGATCTCTCCGCCAATCCCAAACACCCCGAGGAACTCGCCCTGCTCAAACGCATCCTCGCCGGCCAGAATCCGGCCAGCATCGTCCTCGGCTGGCATTCCTACGCCAAGGACACCGAGGCCCAGCACACGACGCTCACCGGCAATTATGGCCTGAAGATGGAAGGCCTGCACAACCTGCCCAACGTCTCCTTCACCTCGCAGATTCCGCTCACGCCCGACTTCAAGTACACCAACAACCACCACGTCGCCCTCGATGCCCAGCTCAAGGCCGAACCCAAGGTTTACCTCGCCGCCGTGGCCACCGATTCCATGGGCATCGGCACCTGGACCAAGCCCGGCCGCGGCGACATTCCCTACGCGTGGCAGGTGCTCGTCAACTGGTCATGGATGAACCCGCCCGCGCTCCAGTATTTCTACGAAAGCAAGTCGCCCAACGACTACTTCATCGGCGGACTCAGCGGCCCCGGCTACATGTACCCGCAGTCCGTGCCGGCCGACAAGTTCCCCGCCCTGATGAAGGACATGCGCAGCCTCATGGCGAAGCTCGACCTCAACGTGCTCGAGATCATGGAGCACACCGAGGGCCACCGCCGCAACGGCATCGCCAATCTCTCGAAGGAGGTCGGCGACCGCTATTACGCCGAATTCCCCCATGTTCACGGCTTCATCAACGGCTACAGCGCGGCACAGACCTTTGACCTGCGCGACAACCGTCCGCTGCTGAGCTACGATTACTACCTCGCCGTCAATTGCACGGTGGCCGACGCCGTGGCCGATCTCGACGAGCTCATCCGCCTCAACGACCAGCGGCCCTACTTCCTGCTCATCCACGTCCGCGAGAGCAACACGGTCGAGAAGGTGAAACAGATCATCGACCGCCTCAGCGAAAAGGTCGAAGTCGTGCCGCTGGACATCTTCCTCAAGCTCGCCGCCGACCAAAAGACCTATCAGACGCGCTACCAGGAACCGGCCAAGCCCCAGGTCGCCAAGCCCGGCAAAAACCCCGGCGACGTATAAGCGCATCCTGCGGCCGATCGCCGGATGTAGGGCGGGGTCTCCTCCTTCGCCGGGCCTACGGAGGACAGGTCCGAACCCCGCCTTGTCTGCATGGTAGCTACGAGCGTGAGCGAGTGGGGGTTGTCCACTCGCTCACGCTCGTAGCTACAAATCAGATCATCCCCGCACCAGCGTCGGTCAGTACTCCGGCGCTTCCTCCGCCTTCGCGGCCGCACTGGTCGCGAACAGCCGCTCGAAGCCGTCGTAGCTGCGCAGCTCCAGCAGTTTGAAATCGCTGTAGCCATGGCGCACCCGCGGCAGGGTCTCGAGCAGCTTGCGCGCCGCGGCCTCGTCCGCACACTCCAGCAGCAGGACGGCGCGCCGTCCCGCCACGGTGAACCAGATGTCGCGGATCACATCGTCCTGCTGCAGCTTCCAGACGACGCGCGCTTCATCGCGGTTGATCTCCTTCAGGTTGGCGTAAACGGGAACGTTCAAGTCGTGTTCGATGGCCAGAATGCGCATGGATAAAACTCCTTCCCCTCTGGGTATCCCAACGCCGGCCCGGTGACAATCCCGCGTTGGCCGCGCGTCGTACTGCGGAATTGAACCGGCAGTTGAATCACGATAGGAAACAACCGTCATCTCCTGCGCCATGAGCACCCAGCCTGACAGAGCCTCGAAACTCACCCTGGCCGGCACGATCGACCAGGTGGCCGAAGCCAATTTCCTCGGGCGAAAAATCCCCGCCGTCCAACGCCGGTCCGCCGCCCGCCTGATCGCCGGACGTCTCGGCCTGCCGGGCGGCTACGCCGGCGCCTTTGCCGAAACCGCGGCAGAACGCTCCCGGACGGTCCGCGTGTTCACGGGCGAGAACCTCGGGCGCAACGCCCGCCGCCGGCACGTCCTGGCCGAGGAAGCCTGTCGCTCCCTGCGCCTGCTCGGCCGGACCACGGCTCATGCCAGCGCCGCGTTGCAGGCGGCCGATAACCGGCTGCTGGCGCAGATCGCCCAAGTACGCGCTCGGCATCCGGACACGCCGCGCGGCACTTTCTGCTGTCCGTTCTGCACGGTGAGCGTCTGGCGCCACGCGACCGCCGGCGGTCTGCGCACCTTCGCCCCCGAATTGAGAGCGGGCCTGCGGCATCTGCGGTCGCGGCGCGACGCCGCCGGCGGATGGCGGACCTATCCGTTTTTCTACACCCTGAGTGCGCTCCTGGAAATCAACCTGCCCGCCGCCCGCGCGGAGTTGCGCCATGCCGCGCCGCGCTGCGCCCGTCTGCTGCGCAAGCTGCGGGCGCAAGCCCCGTACGCCGAACGCCGGCGCGAACTGCTGCGGCGCGTGCTGGCCGCGGTGTAGCATCAATCTCGCCCTTTGCAGGTCGGGGATTCCGCTCCCCGCCTGCAACGGTAGGCCGCCCGCTTGCGGGCGCTCGCTTGGCCTGCGCACGCGATTCGAGCGCGAGCCCTGTAGGGCGTCACCTTGGTGACGCCTGATTGGCCAACGCAGCCGTCATCGCGGTCGAGGCCGGACCAAGGTCCGGCCCTACATCGATCCAAAACCTCTTCGCATGGTTACCACTTAAAATATGCGCCATTCCCTGCTTGCGGGCGCTCGCTTGGCCTGTGCACGCGATTCGAGCGCGAGCAAGCTCGCGGCCTACCGGAGCCATGGACACAGGCGGGGATCGGACCTGTCCTCCGCAGGCCCGGCGAAGGAGGAATCCCCGCCCTGCCGCCCCCACCCAAGCCTTACGTCGTCACCTGCGTCCGGGCCACGGTGCCGCCGAAAAGCTCGCGCAGCAGGCTCCAGGCCTTGCGCAGGCCGGCCGGCTGCACGCCGCCCCAGCCGTAGGCCTTCACGAGTTCCTCCTCGTGGCCGCGGTAACGCGGCGGCAGCAGGAAATAGGTCTCATCCTTGCCGGTGATGACGGTGGAGAAGAAACAGTCCCTTTGCCGACGGAGAGGTCCTTCTCGGCGAGTGTCACGCTGCGCTCGGGCAGCACCAGCCACGGCCGGTAGGCAAAGACCACCGCGGAGTCCGTCTGCCGCAACTTGCCGTAGGTGCGGGCGGGCACTTCGGGCAGATTGCCGCCGGCAAACATCTTGTTCTCATCGGGCTGCACCTTGTATCGCGCCCGGCGCAGGGTGAAAAAGTCCCAGCAGAAAATGCTGCCGTAGATCGTGAGCCGGAAAGCCCAGCCCGCCACGAAGTAGGCCACGATGATCAAAATGATCGAGAGCGCGGCGCTGACCCACGGGTTGAGGGTGGCCGTGAGCGTGAGCAGGCCCAGCAGCGCGGTGCGCGCACCCTTGAGCGTCGCATCGATCGCGCCCCACGGACTGAGGAGGATGAGAACATTGATGGCGTGCGAGGCCATCCAGACAATGGCGAAGACGGCGATGCCGAACGGCACGGTCAGCACATTCAGCAGCCAGGAGAAGTCCATCGCCCCCACATGAATCATCGCGAGTCCGCTCGACGCGAGGCCGGGGTCGCTGGCGGCCGGCGCGCTGGCGACGAGCAGCTTGCTCAATCCGTCCATCGTGAAGGGAATGATCGCGCCGGCGGCAACGAGGCCCGTGGCCTTGTTTTCAACCGTCTCGAGGACATCGAGGGGCTTCTTCCATCCCGGCGGCAGGACCGCGCCCAGAGAGTCCTTCGCCGCGCAGGCCCCGACGAGCGCCAGCGCCGGCACGAAGAAGGTCCATTGCGCAAACCACGGCAGTTGTTCGGTCGGCTTGCCGTCCTTTTTCGCCATCGCATACTGGTAGGCACCGTAGGCTCCGGTGCCCAGCAGGGGAGAAATCGCCATGCCCGTGACCGCGGTCACCGTGGTGGCCAGGGCGACACCCGGAGATTTGTCCTTGGCCTGGGTCGCCGCCGGGGCCGTAGCCGCCCAGAGCGGGGTGATCACGAGGGTGACAACTGGAATTCCGGCGGAATGTGGTGCTGCGCTACCTTGCCGGGCGTAGTGCTGGCTTTAGCCAGCACTGGATCGGATGAATTGAACCGCCAGCGTGCGCGACACAGCGCGGGCTGAAGCTCCGCGCCACGCCGCCGGGCGTAGTGCTGGCTTCAGCCAGCACTGGTTCGCCTCGGCGCCACCACAACGCTCACACCCGCTCGCGCTCAAGGTTCAGCCAAGCCAGTTCGCGCGCACTCAGCGTGACCCCGAGGCACTCCAGCGAGCTCACGGTTTCGGAAATGAACCGCGGCCCGATCAGGGCAAAGGTCGGGAACGGCTGGTGGAGCACATAGGCGGCCGCGATGGCGATCGGGGATACGCCCTTGCGTCTGGCCAGTTCGATGGCGCGCTCGCGACGCGCGAAGTTGTCGTCGCTGTACCAGCAATGCGTCAAATGCCAGTCCCCCGTCTTGTCGCGCCCGGCCCGGTCCGTGAAAAACCCGCGCGCCTGGCTGGACCAGGCGAAGAGCGGCAGCTGCTGCCGCTTCAGCCAGCGCCGGGATTCGGCATCGGACGCGGCGACGCAGCCGGGCCAGACCGGATTCACCATGTGGGCGAGACTGAAATTATTGCTCACCACCCCGAAGCCCTGCAGGCCCTTGCGCTTGGCGTAGCGGTTGGCCGCGGCCAGCCGGTCGAACGACCAGTTGGAGCCGCCGAAGATCCGGATGCGGCCGGCGCGCACCTGCTCGTTCAACGCGTCGACAAATTCGCCGACCGGCACGTCGGGGTTGTCGCGATGCAGCATGTAGATGTCGGCGTGGTCCGTTTGCAGGCGGCCGAGCGAGATTTCGAGTTCGCGGGCCATGTCGGCCGGATTGCAGAACGGCGTGTGCGCACCCTTGGCGATGAGGGAGACTTCCCCGCGCAGGCCGCGATGCTTCACCCATTGGCCCAGCAGCTTTTCCTGGAGACCGTTGCCATAGACGTAGGCCGTGTCGAAGGTGAGGCCGCCGCGCTCGTAATAGTCGTCCCACACCGCGGCCGCATGCGGCATGGTGGCCTGGTTGTCGCAACCCATGACGAGCCGGGATACCGGCTTGGCGAGTCCGGCAATCATTGCCGAGGGGATGACCGCATCCGGCCGGCGGCGCAGCGGCCGGCGCGCGTGCGTATGGGTGAAGTTCTCCGGTTTCTCCTGCTCATAAACCAGGCCGACGGCTGTGCGCCACTGGTCGAGGGTGGCGAGATTGCCGAGCGTGTCGGCCACGGTCATCGCCGGCACCTCCCGATGGCCTTCGGCTAGGGCCACCGCCACGGCATCGGCCTCGAGACCGTAAAGCGCGGAGGTGGTGACCACGGCAATCTCCTCGGCCTTGCCATTTACAGTCAGGGTCAGCCTGGCCTCGGCGCCGTCGCTCGGCGGAATCCATGGCGAGGGCACGTGCAGCATGCCGGCGGTGCCATAGATGCGCAGGGAGCTGTCCTGGGTGACGCCGACGCTGGTCGAGACCTGCGCCACCAGGCCGGTGGCAAACTTGAGGGTTGCCGCCGCGACGATGTCCACGCCCGTCTCGGGATGCAACTGGCCCGCGCCCGTGACCTCGACGGGATTCAGGAACGGTGCTCCGGCCATCGCCCCTGCGATGAGCCGCGACATCGACACCGGATAGCAGCCGACATCGAGGATGCCGCCGCCGCCGGCCGCGTTGGCCCAAAGACGGGAGGTCGGGTTGAAGCCGGCATTGAAGCCAAAGGCGGCCTGCACGAGCCTGATCTCACCCAGCACGCCGCTGCGCACGATCTCCACGATCTTCGCCGTCTGCGGGTGGCAGCGGTACATGAACGCCTCCATGAACAGGACGCCGTGCGCCCGTGCCGCCCCGGTCATCACCATGGCCTCGGCGTGGTTCAGCCCGGCGGGCTTTTCGCACAGGATGTGCTTGCCCGCCTCGGCCGCCTTCACGACCCACTCGGTGTGCTGCGGATGGGGCGTGGCGATATAGACCGCCTGCACCTCGGGATCGGCCAGCAGCGCCTCATAGGAACCGTGCGCCCGCGGCACGCCGAATTCCTTGGCGAATCGTCCGGCGCTTTCCGCCGAGCGGCTGCCGACGGCGACGAGCCGGCTGTGTTGCGACCGGGCCACGCCCTGCGCAAAGATTCCCGCGATCCGGCCCGTGGCCAGAATCCCCCAGCCCAGTTTGGTGCTCATGGATGTCCGGCGATACGTGGCGATTTTCGGCCCGGAAGCAACTCCGCCGAATCCATGCCGCGCACCCCCGCCGGCCGCCAAGCCAACATGTAACGCATTGCGTTACATGTTGCCAGGGTCATGCGGAGGATTGCACCCGTCGTTGCCTTCCCAACACTGCGCGCATGCCGACCAAGGCCGACCTCCAGCGCCTGCGTTCCCTGCGCGACAAAAAGCACCGTGAGACCCTCGGGCTTTTCGTGGTCGAAGGGGAAAAGGTCGTCGGTGAGCTGCTCGCGGCGAAATTCGCCTTCGAGGAAATCTACGCGACGCCGGACTGGCCCGCCGGCCGGGAAGGCGCCAAGCCCGCTCCCATCATCCTCACGCCCGCCGAGATGGCCAGGGCCAGCCACTACCCCACCCCCTCCAGCGTGCTCGCGGTCGGCAAAATCCGCCGCACCCCGCTGCCCGACCGCGGCGTGGCCCGCGGCCTCACGCTCGCGCTCGACGGGGTGCAGGACCCGGGCAACGTCGGCACGCTCCTGCGAATCGCCGACTGGTACGCCCTCGACCGCGTCGTGCTCTCCCCGGACTGCGCCGACCTGTTTTCGCAGAAGGTCATCAACGCCAGCATGGGCTCATTCGCGCGCGTCACCGTGCACACCGTCCCGCTCGCCCCCCTGCTCGCCGGCGTGCCGGCCGCCACCCCGGTGCTCGGCTGCGATCTCATCGGCACCGATGTGCACACCCTCTCGCCGCTCAAGGACGCCGTGATCGTCATCGGCAGCGAAGGCCGCGGACTCTCGTCCGCCGTGAAGGCGTGCATCACGCAGTTCGTGACCATCCCGCGCTACGGCGGTGCGGAATCGCTCAACGCCGGCATCGCCGCCGCCATCGTGTGCGACAACCTGCGCCGGTCGGCCGGTCCCTGAATCATGCATCCACTCCTCGACCTGGCCGGCCTGACCCCGGAGGCGAAAGCCCGCCGCATCAGCGCCCATTACCCCGCCCTGCACGACCACGCGTCGGGCATTTTCTATTCCCTCCTCAAGATCGACGGCGACCGCATCCGTCCGTTTGGTCCGGCGGATTTTGCCGGCGTCGAGACCTTCTCCTTCAAGGGCTGGCGGTTTCCGCCGGAGGGCCCCTGGGAGTATCGCAACAACGAGAACTCCACCATCACGTCGGGCCTGTGGCTGGTGGCCCAGGTGGAACGGTTCCTCGCCACCGGCGAAGCCGAGGCGCAGGCGGAGGCAGCGCGGGCGTACGCCTCCCTGGAGGCCATCTACCGGCTTGGCGAGGCCGACGGCAAACCCGGCTGGATGTGCAAGCCCTACGGCTTCCGGCTATCCGACCAGACCAGCGGCGACCAATACCTGGGCGCCATGTGGGGCCTCTGGTGCTACCTGCCAATCGCCCCGGCCGCCCATGCGGCCCGCGCCCGGGAGATGCTGGTGCAGTTTGCCCGCTACTGGCGCAGCGTGGACTACCAGATCTTCTACCTCGACCGCGTCTGGGATCAGCGCAAGGAAGTGCATTCCTACAACGCCATCTACACGGCGATGAACCTCATCGCCCACCACCTGTCCGGCGATGAGGAATTCCGCACCGAGGCGCTGAGGCTGTTTGCCCGCGGCCGCTGGCTGACCGAGACCAAGGTGGACGCGTGGCGCCGCGAGCGCCGCGCCGGCGATGCCTCGGACTGGGAGCCGAACCGGCTCGCGGCCGGGGTGCTGCAACCCGGCGAGTTCCTCTGCTGGGAAACCACCGTCCATTCGGCCTTCACCGCCATTTCCGCCACCCTGGTGCACGACCTGGCCCCCGAATTGGTGGATCACGCCGCCCTCACCGGCTGCCTGCGCCGCTGGTGGGAAACCTGGCCGCTCGGCATCGGCGACGACCTGCTGCCGCACTACTTCTTCATCGTCAATCTGGATACCGGCGCCTGGCGGCCGGCTCCGCGGACCCCGCGCCTGCCGCGCGACCAGTGGTTCCTCAGCCAGCCGCATCTCTCGCACATCAACCAGAAACGCTGGATGGAACCGCTCGCCCGCTTCCTCTTCACCTCGGTCCTCGCCGCCGGGCACGACCCGGATATCGCCCCCGCCGCCCGGGCGCTCGCGGAACGCATCTTTGCCCGCATCGATGCCACCGGCATGCGCTGGCAGGTTGACCCGGACGGACGGCAGATCGATCCCGACCTCAGCGATGTGCGCGATGTGCTCAGCAGTGAGATTCCCGCCTCCTTTGTGGCCGCCTTCTGGCGGGGACGACGCCTGGGCTGGTGGTAGCGCGCCCGCCGGGGCGGCGGCGGTTTACTCCTTGGCCTTCTTCTTGCCGCCGCCGGTGTGCAGCGCCATGCCGGCAAACACGCCGATGGCAAAAACCCCAAAGTAGATCAGCGCCGCCGACGCATGGATCGGCGCCTTGGCCGTCGTGCCCGCGATCGGGAAATGGAAATCAATCACGTGCGTGTTGTTCATGCCCACGTAGAGCATGACGAAGAGCAGGGCGAGGAAGACGATCGTGCGCAGGATGGCTTTGAAATTCATGGCGGAGGGCGGTTTGGGTTGGCGGGTGATATGACCCGGCCGAAGGCGGCCCGCAACGTGAATCCGGCCTGCCTCCAGCCCGCCAATTCTTTCTCCTTCCTCTTTATCTTTCTCTTTCTCGGATCGGGCGGATTGGGAGATCGTCTCAAACGGGGAGAAAGATTAAGATAAAGATTAGGAGAAAGAGGAGGTCCGGCCCCAGGCCTGAGCGCGCAGGGCCCGCGGGGCGAGGCCGTGGAGTTCCTTGCACCACCGCGAAAAGTGGAACGGCGTTTGGAAACCGCAGCGGTGCGCCACCTCGCCCACCGTCAATCCCGTCTCGCGCAGCAGCTGCATGCCGCGCCGGGTGCGAGTTTCCCAGACATAGCGGATCGGCGTGGTCCCGAGATGCCGCTTGAAGAGCT
Organism: Opitutaceae bacterium; assembly: GCA_016715765.1. GTDB lineage: Bacteria > Verrucomicrobiota > Verrucomicrobiia > Opitutales > Opitutaceae > UBA2377. The sequence goes on along the minus strand of JADJZJ010000001.1, from coordinate 76,095 downwards.
TCACCAACTGCGCCGGCGAAACGCCGGCCGCCCGTGCGAGTGCCGGCAGATCCACGGTCTCATGGCCCGCCTCGCCCAGCCAGGCCAGCGCCCGGCGCAGGGCATCGGGTTCGTCGGTGACGCGCCGCTCCTGCCGCGTGTCGGTGAAAAGATAGGCCTGCAATGCCGCCAGTCCGAGCGCATCAATCAACCCGTGCGCCTGCGTGCCCGCGGTCAGCGGCAGCGACAGGCCCAGTTCGATCAATTGCTCGAACCGCCGGGTCACGGGCAGCACCGGCGCGGCCCGCTGACAGGCCTCGGCCACCTCGGCCGGCACCAGGCTGGGATGCACGGCACACCACGTGTGATGGCTCTTGCGGTCGGGCGCGAACGCGAAGAGTTCGCGCCTGCCCGGCAGAAACAGTCCCACCTGTCCCGCCCCGATCTCCCGTTGCACCCCCGCCACGTCCACCGTTGCCCGGCCCTCCACCAGCACCACCAACTGGTAATCCCGCTGCACGCGCGGACCGCACGTGCCGCCCGGGGCATACACGACATCGCCGAACATCACGCGCGCCGAGTTGGCCGCGCGTATTTTTATGGGTATGTTTTTAAGTCCCCCGTGGCTGGTCTTGGCCATGATTGTATGTTAATGGATATATATCCACATGAGTTCCGCAACCCCCGATACCCTGCCCCGCAACCTCGTCATCGATACCGGCGGCTTCGCCGGCACCCGCCGCAGCCAGTTTCCACGGCAGCGTCCGCCGGGCTATTTTTCCCCCGACGCCGATCCGGCCGCGGTCAAGGCGTTCTTTGAGGCCAACGGCTATCTCGTGCTCGAGAATGCGTTCAATCCCGCCGAGGTCGAAGAGTTGAAGCAGGAAACAACCCTCATCTGCCGAGGCGACCGCGGGGAACTGCCCGAGCACCCGAAGGCCGAACCCGCCGAGCCTGATGTGTCGGTGCTCAACCGTTTCCTCTGCATCCATTTTCCGCACAAGTGCTCCGACGTGATGCGCCGGGCCATCCACAACCAGCCGACGGTGCAAACGCTCAGCACGGTCATCGGGCCCAACGTGAAGTGCATGCAATCGATGCTCTTCATCAAGTCCTCGGGCAAGCCCGGCCAGGCGTGGCACCAGGATGAGGACTACATCCCCACGCGCGACCGCTCACTGTGCGGCGCCTGGATTGCGCTTGATCGCGCCACCATTGAAAACGGCTGCCTCTGGGTGCTGCCCGGCTCGCACAAACCCGGCATCCTCTGGGAGCAGCGCTGGCACGGTGACCGGCGTTTCGATTGCGCCGAGGAATCGTTCGACTTTCCCTATCGCGACGAGGAAGCCATTCCCGTCGAGGTCGAGGCTGGCTCGGTCGTGCTGTTCAACGGTTACCTGCTCCACCGCTCGCTGCCCAACCGCGCGCCCGAGGGCACGTACCGCCGCTCCCTGGTCAACCACTACATGAGCTGCGAGTCGCGCCTGCCATGGGGCAAGACCCCCGAGGGCGATCACAACGCGCATTACGACTACCGCGACATCATCGTCGTGGCCGGCAAGGACCCGTACGCCTTCAAGGGCCTGACCGACATCCAGAAGCCCAGCGTGCGCCCCAGCGGCCAGGGCGGCTGCGACAAGTGGGGCGGCCAGGGCCGCAAGTACCAGGACGAAGGCGCCGCCGAGACGAAAAAGAAATAGTTCGCGCCAAGTGCCGCGTATTGCCTCCGAAGGTAGGGCCCGGCCTCCGGACGGGCCGTGAATGGCAGGCGCATCCCGAACCGCCCGTCCGGAGGCCGGGCGCTACCCTCGGCAGAGACACTTCTCCAAGGCGTGTCTTCAAACCACTGATTGTCATTCTGAGCGTAGCGAAGAATCCAGTGTGCGCTAATCGAGGCCCTCGACTGTCGTTCACTGGATTAGATCCCTGTCGCCTACGGCTCGGTAACTTCACTTCGTTCAGAATGACAAAGAGAGAAGGTAGATGTTTGAGGACACTCCCCGGCATGGATTGAAACCGCGCGGGAAGGCGTCACATTCAAGCCATGAAGGTTGTTGTCACCGGTGCGGCCGGAAACTTGGGCAGCAGGGTCACGGGCGAACTCCGCTCGGCCGGCCACGAGGTGCTGGGCCTTGACCGGAAGTTTGCCGGCTTCTCCCGCCGCTGGCGCCGGATCAATCTGCTGGACGGTGCAAGCGTGATGCAGGCCCTCGTGGGCGCGGAAGCCGTGGTGCATCTGGGCAACCATCCGGGACGCTCCCGCCGGATGCCCGACCACATCCTCGCCGAGAATGTCGCCATGAATTTCAATGTGTTTGAGGCGGCCAGGACGGCCGGGGTCCGGTTGATCGTCTATGCCAGTTCCGTTCAGGTCATGCGGGGTGAGCGCCTGTTCAGCGATCCCGTCACGCAAAGCACACTCCCCTGGCTGCCACTCGACGGCAATATTCCCGCGGCTCCGTCGAATCCCTATGCCCTGAGCAAAAGCATCGGCGAGGACATGCTCCGCTACAATGTGCGACACGCCGAGATCACGGCGGTGTCGCTGCGCTTCCCCTTCCTGATGGCCAACCCTCCGGCGCGCACCCTGCAGCCCAAACACTGCCAGCGCCTGGACGAGGCCTTCACCTGGCTCACGTATGCCGATGGGGCGCGGCTCATCCGCGCCGTGCTCGTCGCACCCCTGCGCGGCTTCCGCATCTATTTTCCGGCCGCTCCCCTGCCCATGGTGGCGGGCGAGGTGGAAACATTGCGCCAGCAGTTTTTCCCGCGCGTCCCGCTGAAAGTTCCCGCCCCACTCGCCAGCTTCGTCGATGGCCGCGCCATCCGGGAAGACACGGGCTGGTCCCCCCGGGACGTCTGATGCGGACCGAGCCGTCCGGGAACGGCCAATCGGGGCCCATGGCACCCCGTGTCGGGTTCGCACAGGCGCAGTCGCAAAAGGTATTTCAACCCGCCGCAGCCGCCGTTCGTCGCAGCTAACGAGCCTTTCATCGCAAAACCGCACGCCAGCGGTGAAAACTCCCCTATGAAACCAATTGCCTATGACAATTGGACTTTCGGGTAGCTACGAGCGTGAGCGAGTGGCGTTTGCCGTGCAGTACGCCGATCCCAGGACCGGTTGAGACCATCGCCCGCCTCCGCGCCCGGTCATGAAATCCCGCTGGCTCAAGATCGCCCTCATCACGGCCGGCTGGGCGCTGGTCGGTCTCGTGCTTTCGCTCGAGCTCTACTTCAACGAGCGTGCGATGAGTCGCGGGGCCGACAGCGCCTGGAAACAGGCGGACTTCTGGGAGCTGGCGACGCCGCAGTTTGTCCGCGCGATGATGTGGGCCGCCCTTGCGCCCCTGATCCTGAAGCTGCGCGAGCGCGTGCCGCTCCACCGGGGCCGATGGATCGGCGGCATCACCTTTCACGCCCTGTTCAGTTTCACGGTCATGGCCGTGTATTACGTCGGCCGCTGGCTCGGCTACTACGTCTGGATCAAGTCCGCCTGGCCGCCCGACGGGTTCTGGCGGGAGGTCGTGGCGGGATTCTACGGCCGCAACCTGATCGACATGGCCTACTACTGGGGCGTCCTCGCGGTCGGCTTCAGCCTGGACATCTACCATCGCTACCGGCGGGAGGAGTTGAAGAGCATGCAGCTGGAGTCGCGCCTCATCCGGACCGAGCTCCAGGCCCTCCGGCAGCAGCTGCATCCGCATTTTCTTTTCAACACCCTCAACACGGTCGCCGTGCTGGTGCGGGATAACAAACCGGATGCCGCGGTAACTTTGCTCGCGCGGCTGGGTTCTCTTCTGCGCATGTCGTTGGATCAAAACAACACGCCGGAAGTCACGCTCCAGCAGGAGATGGACTTTCTCGCGCACTACATCGAAATCCAGCAACTGCGTTTTTCCGACCGTCTGCAGGTCAACATCGACGTGCCCGAGAATGCCCGCCGGGCCCTCATTCCCAACCTGCTGCTGCAGCCCATCGTGGAAAACGCGATCCTGCACGGCGTGGCGCCCAAGGCGGGACCGGGCCGCGTCGACATCACCGGCCGCGTGGAATCAGGCGCCCTGCACCTCGAGGTGCGCGATGACGGCATCGGACTGACCCGCGAGGCTTCGCACCGACCGCCCAGCGGCATCGGGCTCACCAACACCCGCGAGCGGCTGGCCAAACTCTACGGCTCCCGCGCGCGCCTTTCGCTCCGCAGCAAGCCGGGCTGCGGCGTCACCGTGCAGATTGAGTTACCCTACCGCATATGATCGCCCAACCCTCGCCTGCGGGCAAAGGCATCCGCACCCTGATCGTGGACGACGAACCCGCGGCGCGCCGGGGCGTGCGCCTGCTGCTGGAAAAGGATCCCGCCATTCAGATCTCCGGGGAGGCCGCCGACGGGCCCACCGCGGTGGAAATGATCCGGCGCGACCAGCCGGACCTGGTGTTCCTCGATGTCCAGATCCCGGGTTGCAACGGCTTCGAGGTGTTGGAGCAGGCCGGCGTGGTCCGGGCGCCCGTGGTCGTCTTTGTCACCGCCTACAACGAGCACGCGCTCCGCGCCTTCGAGGTCAACGCGATCGACTACCTGCTCAAGCCCTACGACGACCTCCGCTTCCAGGCCGCGCTGACCCGGGCCAAGGATGAGGTCCACCGCCGGAAATTGGAGACCGACAACACCCGGCTCAACCAGCTGCTTGACTACCTCCAGTCACACATGGGCCTGAAACCCGCCGGCGAGCCCGTGCCCGTGGCGGACGAACGCGTGTTCATCAAGTCGGCGGGCGAGATCTTCTTCCTGAAGGCGGATGAGATCGACTGGATCGAGGCGGAGGGCGACTACATGAAGCTGCATTCGGGCGGACGTTCCTACCTGATGCGCGAGACCATGGCGCGACTCGAGGCCCGCCTCGACGCCCGGAAATTCTACCGCATCCACCGGTCCACGATCGTGAACATCGACCGGCTGCGGAAACTGAGCCCGTCCTTCGGCGGCGAATATGCCGTCATCCTCCACGACGGCACCAAGCTCAAGCTGAGCCGCGGTTACCACGACCGCATCGCCGCGCTGCTGCGGGAGAAGCTGTAGGGCGGACGGGCCACGGCGCATTTTAAACCTGCTTGCAGGCGGTTGTCATTCCCTGAAGGCGCAGTGAAGAACCAGGTCAGCGTTACCTCGACGGGCTGGATACATGCGCCGCAGCACTGGACTTCTCTCGCCTTCGCTGGTCAGAATGACAATGGACGGCACTTTGGCGGCGCACCGGTTAATCAGCTTGGTTGGACCGCCGGAGCGACCGCACACCCGGTCTGCGCGACCGCCAGTCATAGTTTCCTGTAACCATTGCGGTTTACCGAGTGTTGTCGGGGGCATGCTGGAGCGTCGTCATCACCCACTTCCGCCACCGCGTCTCCGCCGCGTTCCGTCGCGATTGTTCGGAGTTTGGTCGCAGATGGCTGCACTTTTCACGCGCTCCCGGTTTTTTCGGCCACCGTCAGTCTGTAGTAATCAGTTGTGTGTTGTGGAGGGGCCGTTGTGGGCCCCTCCACATGTTTTTAAGCGGGCGGGCCGCGATGGGGGCAAGGCGGGGCGCCTGATCCCGGTGCTCATGTTCGGTGTGTTTGCCGGCGCAACCGCCAGTTCCTGCCAACGTGATGTCCCGCCGGCACCCGCATCATCGCAGTGTTCCATTGCGACCGAAACCACCGCACCTGCGGCCTCGACCGCACGGGCCGGCAATCCGCTGGAACCACGGATGGCGACCGTGCCGTTGAATTACCTCTTCATGTAGGGATTGATTGGGCCCCCCCCCCCCCCCCCACCCCCCCCCCCCCCCCCACCCCCCCCCCCCCCCCCCCCACCCCCCCCCCCCCCCCACCCCCCCCCCAAACCCCCCCCCCCCCCCCCCCCCGGGGGCGACGGGATATCCGGGCTGCCCGACTGTCATTGGTCAACTTGCCGACCTGAATGGGCCCCGGGCGCGGAAAAAAGCCTGCATTGCCGCGCGGGGCGCGCTAAGTCACCGCTGCTCCCCATGAATTCCTTCAACGGACTCGGCCTCAACCTCGGCAACCTGAGCAGACTCTCCGCGGCGCAGACGCGCTCGATCAGCGCGGAGAATTTCACCGGCGCGAAAGGCGCCGGCGGCATGGCGACCGAGGGCACCGGGGCCAATTGCGCCCGTGATCTGGGCCGCGGTTGGAAGGTGTCCCCCTCCGTCCGCATCAAGGTCGGCGAAACCTTCACGGTCGCCGACATCACCGGCAGCGGCGCCATCCAACAGATCTGGATGACCCCCACCGGCCCGTGGCGCTACAGCATCCTGCGCATCTATTGGGACGGACAGGAGCAGCCCTCGGTCGAGTGTCCCGTCGGCGATTTCTTCGGCCTGCCCTGGGGCCGTTACTCGCCGCTGGTGTCCCTGCCCGTCTGCGTCAATCCGGGCAGCGCGTTCAACTGCTATTGGGAGATGCCGTTCCGGAAATCGTGCCGCATCACGCTCTCGAACATCGGCCACGAGGACATGACGCTCTATTATCAGGTGAACTACACGCTCACCGACGTTCCCGCCGACTGCGCCTACTTCCACGCCCAGTTCCGCCGGACCAATCCGCTGCCGTTCAAGCAGGACTACACCATCCTCGAGGGCGTGCGCGGCCGCGGCCACTACGTCGGCACCGTGATGGGCTGGGGCGTCAACAGCAACGGCTGGTGGGGCGAGGGCGAGATCAAGTTCTTCCTCGACGGCGACAGGGAGGGACCGACGATCTGCGGCACAGGGACCGAGGATTATTTCTGCGGCTCCTATAATTTCGAAAACAAGGAGACCAAGCAGTATCAGGAATTCTGCACGCCCTACGCCGGACTGCACCAGGTGCTGCGGCCCGACGGACTCTACCGCTCGCAGCAGCGTTTCGGCCTTTACCGCTGGCACATCATGGACCCCGTGCGTTTCACGTCCGACCTGCGCGTGACGATCCAGGCCCTCGGCTGGCGGAGCGACGGTCGCTACCTGCCGCTGCAGGACGACATCTCGTCGGTGGCCTTCTGGTACCAGACGCTGCCCACCGTCCCCTTCCCCGCCCTGCCCGCCCGTGATCTGCTCGAGGTCAACTGAGCCCCATGAAATTCGTGATCGCCGTCGATTGTGAAGGGCCGGCCGGCGTGGTCGGCGCACCCGGGGGTTCGCTCAACGACGCCCCGGCGCAGTACGAATTTGCCCGGCGCCAGGCGACGGCCGAGGCCAGCGCGGCGGCGCGCGGACTCTTCGCCGCCGGTGCCACCCAGGTGATCGTCTGGGACACCCACGGCGGCGGCGTGAACCTCGTCTACGATGAGCTCGACGAACGCTGCGACATCTTCCACGGCGCCAACGGCGGCCGCCTGTCCATGCTCGACCGCAGTTTCTCCGGCCTGCTGTTCATCGGCTACCATGCGCGCGACAACACGCTGGCCGCGCCCCTGGCCCACACTTTCAGCAGCGCCCGCTACCAGTGGATCAAGATCAATGGCCGCGAGATCGGCGAAATGACCGTCGATGCCGCCGTCGCGGGCGCACTCGGCGTGCCGGTGCTTTTCGTGGCGAGCGATGACAAGGCCTGTGCGGAATTGAAGGCCTTGCTCCCGGAGGTCACGGCGGTGACGACCAAGATCGGCTACAGCTGGAACTCCGCCCTGAGCAAACATCCGCACCGCGTCCTCAAGGAAATCGAGGCCGCCGCCCAGGCCGCCGTCGTCAATCGCACCAAGGTTAAACCCTTCACCCTCGCCGGGCCGCTGGAAGTCGAAATCCGCCACAAGCGCATTGATACCGCCGACGAGGCGTGCCTGCCGGTCTATGGCTGGCAACGCGTCGACGCGTACACGGTGAAGCGCACGATCCGTGTGATCACGGATCTGTTCTGATGTTCAATCCGGTTGGAACGCTCATCTGCGCTGATCTACGCTAATCACTGAATCCGCAGCCCGGATGGCTTGTCTCCAATTAGCGAAGCTCAGCGCAGATTAGCGTTTCCAAGATCTGTGATTCGACGTTCGGCGTTTCCTGCCCGCCAACCCACTCGTTCACGCTCGTAGCTCCAATGCAGAATCGTTCCTCGGCAGCACCAACACGCGACCGTCCGCGGTGCCGAGCACGAGTTTGCGCTCCGCGCTGCGGTGATCCCCGGGACGCGGCAAACCCGTAAGCCTGGCCCCCAGGTCGAACCGGCTTTGCACCACGCCGTCCGCGGACAAAATCCAGCCGGCCCCCCGGGTTGCCAGCGCCAGCACCCGCCGGTCCGGCAGCAGCCAGAGCAAGTGCGCCTGCTCTCCAATCCACGCGCACCACTCGCGCCGGCCCGTCGCCCCCGCCACGGCGACGACGTAACCCGCATCGGAGGAGCAGACCACTCGCCGACCGGCCGGATCAAAGGTCAGCGCGGCGGCGGCTCCGGCGACATCAATATCCCACATCACGTTGCCGCCGGCGGTGTAGGCCACCAATTGCCGGCAGTTGGTATCGAGCGCCGTGACCAGTTCATCCGCGCCGTCGCCATCAATGTCCGCCAGCAATATATCGCGCATCGCCGACGGCATTGACCAGCAGGTGAGGTCGGACCTCTGGCAATGCCCGCGCACGGTCCCGTCGCCACCGAGGACGATCGCATAGCCATGGATGGACGGCCGGGACGTTCCGCCGAACAAGGCAAAGCTGCCGCGAAACATTCCCGGCCACATCGCGGTAAACACGCCCCATTCGACCGGGCGTTTCCAAAGTTCGCGCCCGTTGCGGTCGAAGGCGTAAACCCGCCGGTCGGCGTTGCTCACCAGAATCTCCGCCACCCCGTCGCCATTGATGTCGGCCACCGCGATCTCGCGGATCCGGCTGCGCTCCTCGCTCCAATACGCCCAGGGCAGGGTCACCCACGGAATCTCAACCGTCCATCGCCTCACACCCTGGCCATCGAACAGGGACAATGCCCCCCGTTCCTCGCCGACAATCACGTTTCCAACCATCCACTCCAGCGAGAGAATCGCCCCCGGCATATGTGCCCGCCAGAGTTCGCGGTGCGACGCATCAAAGGCCACGACCGCGCCTGCAGCGGTGCCGACCACATGGCCGGAACTGCGTCCGGCCACCGCGGAAATGCTCTGGCCCTCAAACCGCGTCTCATGCCACGGCGGAGCCTCCTCCGGAACGACGGGCCGCAAAGGCAACAAACCGGGGCGGCGCGATTCGACCGCCTGCCCCGTCGCACCTATCACCCACTCGCCTGTCCCGAACTGCAGCCGAACACCGCAACCCTGCCCGTCGCGTTGAAAAAGTTCGATTTCGATCGGATTTCCCGCCCGTCCACCAATCTTCCAGCCGCTCGCCGTGGCCCGGAGAGTCCATGCACCCGACTCCGCCTCATCTCCGGCCCAGAGCAGACCGGCCAACACCGCCCCGCCTCCGGCCCCGACCGCGGAACGCATCCGTTCCACGACATGGCCGACACCTTCGTCGCCGACCTCTTCGTTCGTCGCAAAATGCAGCCACGCGTCCGCTCTGTCCGACTGCAGCCGGCTGCTGAATCCGCCGGCCTGTACCGTGCATTCCCCGCGCGGAAACCAACTGCGCTCCGCAAGCAGTTCGCCCGCCGCCCTGGCCGTCACCCGGTCCAGCACCAGCGTCCAGTCGCCACGCTTGCGCACGATGTGCCGTTCCCAGGCGGTTTCATCCGCAGCGTCGATCCGCGTTCCGACGACGGAAAATCCGCCGGATGTGCCGCGATACAGCAGCCGGGCGTAACGCGGAATCCTCCCGGGGCCACGGCCATCGAGCGCCAGGTTGACACCGTTCTGCCAGCGCGGTCCCAAGGAGTGCGTGTAGCCGGTGCGGGGCAAAAACCAATCGACTCCCTTTTCCCGCAACCAGACCAGGCAGTTCGCATCCTGATAGGCATGATGCCCGCCCGAGATGCCATCGAGGAGGAGGTAAAAATCATCCGGCCCCCAGCCATCGCGCAGGGAGATTTTGTCAAAGCCCTCCGCCACCGGCACGTTGGCCAAAAATATGCCGTCGGGATTGTAGACCTGGGTCTCAATGGTCCCATGCCACAGCGCGTCGAGCGGAGCCGCCGCCTGACCCAGCAAATCCACACGGCGACGGATGGGTGCATTTCCCGTAAAGGTGCGCAGCACCTCATCGGTAAAATTGACCAGTCCGGTCCTGGCGGCCGGCAACAGCCGGAGCTGTGCCGCATCGCGCGCCAGCGCCGGCAGGCTTTCCTCCAGGCTGAGGTAGCCGGTGTCGCCCGTCGCCACCGCGCAGGCCGACAGGTAATGCCGCGGCGCGCCCCGACCGTAGGCGATCAGGGCCCGGTCGGCCGCCTGACGAAAAGCCGGGGCCGCGAGGTAATCCGTCCGCTGCGTCGCCAGCGCATAAACCAAGGTGTTGAAGAGCGAAGCCGCCCACTGGTGGCCCCATGAGTCGCACGCCGGCTTGGCACTGGCCAGCTGCGGAGCAAACAGCCGCTCGGCCGTCGCCAGCCAGGCCTGCGCCTCGGGCAGGCCGTAACGGCGGGCAAAGAAACGCCCGACAAAAGGCATCGAGACCCGAGCGCGTGTGATGATTGAAGCGCACCGCCCGGGTGGCGGAAATTTCCGCGATCTGCGCCGTGCCCTCGTCCGACTCGGCCACATGGAGAAACATGGCGTCGACCCTGCGGCGCTCGGCGGCCGTGAACCGGGGGTGGTCGCAGATCAGATCCCAGACCATGAGCAGCACATACATCCGCCCATGCAGCATCGGCCTTGCCTCGGGATTCGGGTGGAAGACATCGTGCGCGATGAAGTGATGCAACTCGCGCTGAAACCGCTCAAGGTAGCGCTCGTCGCCCGTCCGCAGGTAGCCGGTGCCGCACTTCGCAATGTTATCCATGTAGTCCCAGCTGCCGGACTGCCCGACCCGTTCCCAAACCGCATCATCCGGCCCGAGATAACGCACGAGATCGAGCGATCCCGCGTCCGCCCATTGTCCGGGACGGACTTCGTTAATATAGCCGAACACCGGTCCGTTGTCGCGCACCCGCGCGGCCAGCCGCCCCGCCGCTGCGCGCACCCCCGCCACCTCGCTGCCGCCGACCAGCAGCACCGGTGCACCCGCGTCCCATGGTTCCCCGATCGTTCGCAGCGCATAGCCGCCGGGACCGGGGAAAGCGTGGTCGGTGAAATCGTAGGCCTCGAAATAAAGCCGGCGCACCAGTTCGCTTTCCATGAGATTGCCAAGCACCACCACGGGCCCGGCGCCCTGCCACGACCGCGGTTCGGTTTCCACGATCACTGCCGGGGTGGCACCGGTGGCAGCCGCCAAGGCCGCCGCGAGCTCGTTTGCCACCAGGGCATAGGCTGCGTCCGCGGGATGCACCACGCGCACTCCGGGCCGGGAAAGGTCGATCTGCAGTCCCGCCAGCAATGGGAGCCGCGCTTCATCCGGTCCGCCGGGACCTGGGATGGCAGTGATCGGGGCGTTCACTGGGAAAGTACAGGAACTCAACCCGCGGCCGCTTTCGTCACGGTCACGGGATTCGCACCGCGATGCGCCACCAGTTCCGCCTCGTGCGGACAAAGCTCGCCGCGGAAACGGATGCCGCCGTGCGAGAGATTGATGCTGAGGGCAACCTCCTCGCCGGCCTCCACCCAATGCGGCGTGAGCAGCGCATTCCAGAGCACTTCGCCCGGACGCATGTCGTAGCAGAGGGCGTCGGCGTCGGTCAGCGCGGCGGGCTTGGCGAAGCCCTCGGGTTGGTAATTCAGCCGCACGTCACGCGGGGCCCAGCGCCCGGGATCACGCAGCCCGCAAAACCGTTTGGTCCCGTAAATCTGCCAGGCCAGCACATGCGAAAAATCCATGTGGTAGTTCGTGGCGCAACCCCGGCCGCTGATGAAGATGATCGGATAGCAGCGCTCCCACGTGAAGCCCGCCGCCGTCAACGCCCGTTGCCAGGGTTCCAGGACAGCCCGGGTGAACCCATGCAGGCAGCGGCCCGGGGCGTCGAACCGGTCGAGTTGAAAATGCGCGAGGGCAAAGGACGACGCCAGCGCCTGCTCGATCGGGAGCGCGCGAAACGCCCCCGCCAGGTCCGCGAGTTGCAAACGGTCGCCGCGGGTACCGGGCGTGATGCGCGCCTTCTCATCGGCCCGCAGTTCCGCCACGACGCGATCCAACGGCGGCAGGTCGAAGGCAAAGGGCACGCATTCGCCGGCCAGCAGAAAATTATGCACGCCGGACCAGCGGCGCTGGAATTCGGTCCACGTGCGGACGGTGGTCTGGCCGGGGGCAACCATGCGGCGAATCTGCCCGCGGTCCGGCGCATGACAATGCTGCAATCGCACGCCGCGCAACCCGGGCGGGCGGACGGCTGATGCTCGTGTAATGATGTGCCGCCGAATCGCAGCAAGCAGGGCAGGTCTTTGACCTGCCCTGCTTCAAGCCGTCACGGGCACATGCCGGCCGACCAGGGCGACCGACAAACCCACCGCCTGCTCCAGCGGCACCCGGGCCACATTGATCACCAGATCGTAGGCCTGCGGCCGTTCGACATCGGCTTCGAAGACCGAGCGCACATACTTGCGCCGGGCGGCATCCACCCGGGCGTTGTGGGCAATGGCGGCCTCGGTGGCCATGTCCATTTCGTGCGCCTTGCTGTGCGCCCGATACTCGACCGGCGCCACGAGACGCAGATGGACGCCATGCGCGATCTCGGCAGTGGCGAAGTTGGCGCCCCGGCCCACGAGGATGACGTGGCCCGCCCGCACCAGTTGCCGCATCATCTCGTTGGTGCGCTGGATCAGGTCCCAGAGACTCGGATGCAATCCGACAATCTCGCCGACCGACGCCTGGAAATCCGAGACCCGGTCCTCGGGCAGGAAGACGGCGAGGCGGGGCGAGAGCTCGCGCGACTTGAGCATGGTCTCGACCAGATTGCCGTCGAACACGGTCCACGGCTTCTCCCCCGGCAACTCGTGATCCAGCCGGCTGGCAAGTTGGTTGGCGAAGGCGGACACCCCGGTCCCGGCTTCCCGGGAGATGGTGACAAACGGCCCCGGTGCTTTCTCATGATAATCCGGGCCGGTACGGGAAACATGAATGTTGATGTAAGCTTCGGCGTGCTGAAGCGAGGGTTGGAGATTCATAACGCCTCCTTTCTGAGGGTGAGTATATGCAGAATCCGCCAAGGGGAAAGCGGCATTGCTCGCCATATCTTGCCATCAGCCGGGTTAAACCATGCGCAGCGGCTAAATGGTAGGGCGGGGTCTCCGAACCCCGCCTGCATTGGTAGGCAGCCCGCTTGCGGGCGCTTGATGGTGCTGCGCGCGCGTTTCGAGCGCGAGCAAGCTCGCTGCCTACCGGAGCACAAGCCCTAGGCGGGGTTCGAGACCCCGCCCTACATCCAGCTTCAACCCGCCTTGTCCGTCAGCTCATCGTAGGCCACGCCGAGGTTGCTGCCGAGCCGGTTGGGCCGGGGCAGGTGGTAGTCGGCAAAGCCGGGCAGGTTCTCCAAGGCCACGATCTGATCCTTGGGTTTTCCGGCCGCGATTTCCTTTTCCACCTGGGCCAGCAGGGCCGCCAGATAGTCACGGAATGCCAGCAGGTCCCCGCGTTCGCCCGTCACGCCGAACTTCGGATTGCCGTGGCCAAAGACATAGATGGCATCCGCCGGATAATTGACCGCGGCCTCCTCCAGCACCGTGATCCAATGCCGGATGCTGGCCCCGCCCGGCCGGTCGATGACCGGGTAAAGGCGGTTGAAGACCAGATCGCCCATGTGCACCACGTTGGCGCGCTCGAAATGCACGATCACGTCGCCGCCGGTGTGCGCGGGGCCGTGGTATTGCGCCGTGACGATTTCGTCGCCGAGTTCGCGCCGCCAGACCTCGGGAAAGGTCTGGTCGGCAAAGACCTGCTTTTCAACCGTGCCCGCCCGCTCCGCCGCCGCGAGTTGGAACCGCGGCACATTGGCCTGGGCCACGATCGTCCTGGCCGCCGCCTTGAAGATGCCATTGCCGCCCGTGTGGTCGCCATGGTGGTGCGTGTTGATCACGGCATCGAGCATCCGGCCGTCCCGACCCGGCAGGCCGGCCAGGCAAAGCGCCGCTGTATCAGGGAATTGCGTGTCCACTGCCAGCAACGCATCGGCATTCACCAGCCAGCCGATGGTACCCCCGCGACCGGTGAAGATGCCGGTATGGCGGCGCAGCGATTTGAACGTGGTGACCGGCCCAGCGGAGGCAGCCCGGAGCCGACGTTTGGGCGCTTAACGGAACGCGGGCAAGCAAACCCGTTGAAACCAACAGCGAGGAACGGAGCAGGAAATCACGGCGGTTCATGGCGAAAATCATGCACCGGCCGGGCCTTTTGGCCAAATTTTTTGGTAACCATTGGTCCGGCCGGCGGTTTCCCCTCCTGCAACCAGCACATGCCGCTTACCACCCGTGATTGCCGATCTCACAGACTTCCGTATTTCCTCCGGCCCGGCCAACGCTAGACTGGCACGTCATTCCAACGTGGACACCACCTCACCCCACCACACCGACCATGCGCTGATGCTGGCCGTTCGCGACGGCGAACTCGACGCGCTCGGTGAACTCTTCGAACGCCATCACGGCCCGCTCTACGGCTATCTCGGGAAACTCACCGGGGATCGCCTCGCCGCCGAGGACATCGTGCAGACGGTGTTCCAGCGCATGCTCAAGTACCGCCACACCTACCGCGATGACGGCTCGTTCACGGCGTGGATGTACCATCTCGCCCGCCGCTGCGCCGCCGACTATTTCCGCAAGCACAACGCCGCCCCGGCGGCCACTGATCCGGCCGACCTGCAGGAATACGCCGATGCCCGGCCCAACGCCGGGGACGAGGCCGGGATCAGCGACGATCACGCCTTTCTGCACCGCGCGCTCAACCGGCTCGACCGCGACGACCGCGAGATCCTGCTGCTGAGCCGTTTCCAGGAACTGTCCTTCGCCGAGATCGCCGGAATCCTGGAATGTTCCGTCGGCGCCGCCAAGGTCCGCGCCCACCGCGCACTCCGCGAGCTGCGCGACGTCTATTTCCAACTGCAAAAGGAGAAAACAACATGAACTGCGTCCAAGCCCGCGATCGTTTCGCCGAACTCCTTGACCAGCGCCTTGAAGGCCCGGTGAGCGGCGACATCCGCACCCATCTGGCCTCCTGCCCTGCCTGCCAGCGCGAATTTGCCTCGCTCCGGGACACCCTCGACCGCCTTGATGCGCTGCCCGCCGCCAAGCCCGGCCCGCGCCTCCGCGCCAATTTCTACGCCATGCTGGAGGACGAGAAGCGCTCCGCCGCCGCGGCCGCCCCGGTCGCCGCCCGCCGCCGCCCAACCCCGGGCGCCAATGTCTGGCGCTGGATCCTCTCCCCGCTCGCCGCCGGCGGCCTCCTCGCCCTCGGATTTGTCGCCGGGCACTATTCGCCGCAGCGGACCGCCCCCGTCACGATTCCCGCCACCAGTTCCCCCGACCAAGCCACGCAGCAGGAACTCGCCGACCTGCGCAAAAAGGTCGATTCCATGACCCAGCTGGTCGGCTATTCCCTCCTCCAGCAGCAGCCGGCCGGTGAACGGCTCAAGGGAGTGCTCGCCGCGCAGAATCTCACCCAGGACGACGATCAGCTGATCACGAAGCTCATCAGCACCCTCGCGCTGGACTCCAGCACCAATGTCCGCCTCACCGCCCTGGAGGCCCTTTACCAGCATGCCGACAAGGAGGTCGTGCGCGCCGGCGTGCTCGCCTCGCTCACCCGCGAACAGAATCCCCTGGTGCAGGTGTCCATGATCGACTTCCTCGTCGCCGCCAAGGACCGCGAAGCCGCCCCCACGCTCCAGGAGATGGCCCGCTCCGACAAGTTCGACCGCTCCGTGCGCGACGCCGCCAAGCGCGCCCTGGTCCAGATCTGAAGCCCCTTCACACGACCGGCGAAACGAACCGCCCACCACCCAAAACCCACCCTTAAAATGAATACCATCCGCCTGCCCTTCCTTCCCCTCGTCGCCAGCTGCCTGCTGGCCATCGCGCCGGCCGCCACCGTGGCCCGCGCCTCCGACAGCCCCGATAAAAACACCATCAAGTTCTCCGACCCCTCCAAGCCGGGCACCCTGCGCATCACGATTGCCATGGGCGACATCCGGATCCGCGGCGCCGAAACAGCCGAGGTCGCGGTGAGCACGGAGATGCCGGCGGCAACGGACCACCCGCGCTCCGACGGCCTGCGCGTGCTCTCGGAATCCTCGTCCTACTCGCTCACAGAAAAGGACAACGTCGTCATCCTCGACGCCGGGCACGAATTCAACTTCGGCCGGAATGACTCCAGTTTCGACATCACCGTGCCGCGCACGACAAACGTCGTGATCAGCAGCTCGTTCGGCGGCGAGGTGTCCGTCGGCCGGATCACCGGCGACATCGAGATCAAGAGCCTCAATGGCGAAGTCGTGCTCGAGGACGTCACCGGCGGCGCGCTGGTCGAAACCATGAACGGCGAAATTTCCGCCAACATCCAGACCCTCCGTGAAGGCAAACCTCTCTCCTTCACCTCCATGAACGGCGAGATCGACCTCGTCGTGCCCGCCGATGCCAAGGCCAATGTCCGCCTGCGCACCCAGAACGGCGCCATCCTGACCGACTTCGACGACAAGAGCCTGGTCACCAAGACCGAGTCCATCCGCGGCAAACTCAAGACCGGGCGCGTGATCGTCAATGTCGGCCCGGACACCAGCGTCCACAGCGACAGTTCCTCCGAGGTGCGGGAGTCGGTCCGCGCGGCCATCAGGGCCGGCGCCGAAGCCGCCCGCGAGGCCGCCGAGGCCATGCGCGAGGCGGCGCAGGCCGCCCGTGAAGCCGCGCAGGAAGCCCGGGATCAGACGGAGGCCGGCGGCCCGGTCGCCCCCCTGCCGCCACTCCCGCCCCTGCCCCCGATGACCGGCGGCAAGCTGGTCTCCGGCACGCTCAACGGCGGCGGCACCGAGATCCACGTCACCGCCATGAATGGCGACGTCACCCTCCGGAAGGCGAAATAAGCCCGGGTCATTCCTGAAAATTCTTCGGCGCCGCGCGATTTCCCCGCGCGGCGCTTTTCTTTTTCAGGAATTGTTGCTCCACTGCGGCGCGATGCCCCTCGACCCCGACATCCGCTCCCGGCTCGGCGCCTGGCTGCGGCCCTCCGGCCTCGACGCCGTTTTGCTGACTTCGCCGTTTTCCGTGGATTGGGCCTCCGGCCACGAGTCCGCCATTGAAACCGGTCCCAATCCCTTCGCGGGCGGTCCGTCACTCCTGCTCATCGAACCGGACCGCGCCACCCTGCTTTATCCCGACTGCGAGACGCCCGACCCCGCCGCCCTCGATCTCACCGGCCTCCCCTACGCCAGCTACACCCCTTCCGGTCCCTTGGCACCCAGCCGGCCTTATCTGGAAAAAGCGCGGGACCTCCTGGCCGGCCGCGACCCGCGCAAACTCGGCGTCGAGTTCAACCACCTGCCCGCCGCTCTGGCCGGGATGCTTGACGGGGCCCGGGCCATCGACGGCGACCTCGCCGATCTGCGCATGATCAAGACCCCGGCGGAGCTCACCGCCCTCCGCGCCGCGCTCGATCTCTGCGACCATGCCCAGGCCCTGCTGCCCGCGCTCGTGCGGCCCGGCCGGACCGAACTGGCCATCTGGGGCGATCTCCGCGCTGCCCTGGAGTCGCGCGCCGGCCGCCGCCTGCCCCTGCTCGCGGATTTCGTTTCCGGCACCCGCACCGGCGACATCGGCGGTCCGCCGACCGGCCGCACCGTGGCGGCGGGCGAATGGGTGCTGGCCGATATCGTGCCCCGGCTCGGCAACTACTGGGGTGACATCTGCGGCGTCATTCCCGCCGGCGAACCGACGGCGCGACTGCTCGAACTGAAGCACATCGCCGGTGATGCGCTCGACTTTGCGATCTCCCTCATCCGGCCCGGCGCCGTTGCCGGTGAAATCGACCGGCAGGTCCGCGCCTTCATCACCGCGCGCGGCTACACGCCCTACCCTCATCACACCGGTCATGGCATCGGCGTCTGTTATCACGAAGCCCCGCGCATCGTGGAGGGCGACGCGACCGTGCTCGCACCAGGCATGGTGATCGCCCTGGAACCGGGGGTCTATTTTCCCGGTGAGGCCGGCGTGAGATTGGAAGACGTGGTGCTCGTGACCAAGAGCGGCAACGAAGTGCTCACGCACCATCGCAAAGGATAATTCCCATGAAAATCGCCCGTATCGAAACCTTTCACATGCGCCATGAGGACCCGGGCATCAGCCTGTTCGACGGGTCTTACGATGACTGCGTCATCCGGATCACGACGGACACCGGGTTGGTCGGCATCGGCGAAGTCGAATCCTTTCCGCCCGCCATCCAGGCGTTGATCCACGGACCCGATGCGCACAATCACGCCCGTGGCCTCGCCGGCGTGCTGCTGGGCCGCGATCCGCGGGACATCCAACTCTGGTCCGATCTTTATAATGCCTGCGACTATGTCGGCCGCCGCGGCCTGACCATGCACGCCATGGGCGGACTCGATCTGGCAATCTGGGACCTGCGCGGCCAGGCTGCCGGCCAGCCCGTCCACGCCTTGATCGGTGGCGCGAAACGCCAGCGCGTCCGCGCCTACGGCACGATCTATCCGATGGGCCGGACCGAGTCCGAAGTGGAGCGGCAGGTCGCGGACCGGCTGACGCGCCTGCATCTGAGCGCCGTCAAGTTTGCCGCGGATCCGTGGTGGATGGACGACATCGCGCAGACCACGCGCCTGCTCAAGGCCGCGCGCCGCGTGCTCGGCCCGGATCGCGGCCTCATCGTGGACTGCGCGCTCGCCTACCAGACCAAGGAAGAGGGCTTGAAGCTTTATCCGGCCTACCGGGAGGTCGGCCTGCTGTTTCTCGAGGCCCCGCTGCCGCTGGACGATGTCGAGGGCCATGCGGCCATGGCCGCCCACGGGATTCCCACCGGAGTGGGCGATCTCGGGCTCACCCACGTGCTCGAGTTCATCGAGGCGATGGATCGCGGCGGCGCGAGCATCTGCCAGCCGGACATCACGATGGTGGGCGGCTTCACCGGCATCCAAAAAATCGCCGCCGCCGCCAAGGTCCGCGGCAAGCGCGTCATCACCCACGGCTACAAGACCAACATCACCGTGGCCGCCAATCTCCACTTCCTCGCGGCGCATGCCGACGAGGAATTGCTGGAGTTCTCCACCAGCGTCTCGCCGCTGCGCTGGGAAATGACCAACGAACAGCTGCCCGTCGCATCCGACGGCTATGTCACGGTCCCGACCCGGCCCGGACTTGGGGTGACGCTCAGCGAAGCGGCCGTCAAAAAATTCTCCCGCTCCCACCAGACCTCGGCGCTCTAGAGTGCAAATCACCCAGGAAAGCCAGGGCGCAGTAACGCCAATGGTAGGGCCCGGCCTCCGGACGGGCCGGTTCGTCCGCGCCCGCCGAACGCCCGTCCGGAGGCCGGGCGCTACCCACCGCCACGCCACTTTTCCAGTCCATCATCCCTAACCCCACCTCCGCCATGCAACTCCAGGACCGCGTCGCACTCATCACCGGAGCCGCCTCCGGCATCGGCCGGGCCGCCGCCCGGCTCTTCGCCCGCGAGGGCGCCCGCGTGCTGCTTGCCGACCTCGATGTAAAAAACGGTGAGGCGGCCGCGGCCGAGATCAACGCCGCCGGCGGCACCGCCCGTTTCATGGCCACGGACGTATCCCAGTCCGCCCACGCGCAGCGGGCCGTCGCCGCCGCCATCGAGAGCTGGGGCCGGCTCGACATCCTTTACAACAACGCCGCCCCCACGCGCCTCTGCAACGAGAAGGACCGTGCCGTGCACGAACTCGACGAGGCCGTGTGGGACGTGATGATCAACGTCGCCCTCAAGGGCGTGTTCCTGATGTCCAAGGCCGCCCTGCCGGTGATGATGAAGCAGCAGCGCGGCGTGATCCTGAACACTGCGACCGTGGATGCGCTCATCGCCGAACCCGGCGTGGACAGCTACACGGCTGCCAAGGGCGGGGTCGTCGCCCTGACCCGCGCCATGGCGCTCAATTACGCCCCGCACAACATCCGGGTTAACTGCATCAGTCCCGGTTACGTCATCACGGAGTGCCAGCTAGATTGGTACAACAATCCCGCCGCCCGCGCCGCCGCCGAGTCCACCCATCTCACCCGGCTCGGCCGTCCCGAGGACATCGCCGAGCTCGCGATCTTCCTCGCCAGCGACAAGGCCGCCTTCATCACCGGCAGCAACATCGTGATCGATGGCGGCTTTTCCGCCTTCAAGTTCAAGCCCCAGGGGCAGAATTTCTTCCGCACGGAATAAGCCGGAGGCCACACGATCGTAGCGCGGAGCTTCAGCCCGCGATTGCCACGCCACCCCGGCAGATCAGTTCTCCGTACCAGTGCCGGCTAAAGACCGGCCCTACGACTTCGCAACCAGGGCGGGCCTGTGATCCGCTATGGGGCGCCTCATCCGCAAGTAGGCGCGAAAAGGCAGGTCACAGACCTGCCCTACTTGGCCTCCCTGCGGCCGGCGCCGTTCGACGACCAAGAGACCCAATTTGGTGACGAACCCTACAGTATTAGTCCCAGGCAATGGCCGACACGGGCGCGAGACCGGCTTTCACAGGGCAGGCTGCGAAGCATTTTAATTCCACCGCGCAAATCCTGTAACTTTCTACGCAAGCATGCGTATTGGAGCAGGTTGATTTGGTTTGGAACCTGCATAGTAATGTGCGTTACAGACCGTTCGACTACAAACACCTGACCATGTTGATACCAATCGTAATCCTTGTGCTACTGAGCGCGCTCGTAGCCACCGACCCCGATACCCCGGGAGGAGGCCACTCGCAGGATTGAACCGCACCAACGGTTCATCCCTGCAGTTTCGCGCATTTTCAGTAACTGACCGCAAGGATTAGGACGGGCATCCAGACATCCCGATCACATCAGGACGTTTGATTTCGGACCTGCGGCTTAAGCCTTAAGCCTATGATTATCAGCAGGCCGGCCAGAAAAAAACCTGCATTGCAGGCGATGGCCAACCTGAATCCGCCAAAGGTCGCGAGCCAGCCATAGGTCAATTGACCGATGACCGCCGCCAGCTTCCCAAAGAAGCCCCAATAGCCAAAGAATTCGCCCGACCGACCGGCGGGGGTCAGCATGGCCACCACGGCCCGGCCGGACGATTGCAGGGATCCCATCGCGGCTCCGGCCATCACGCCAATCACGAAGAACTCCCCCTTGGTCTGGCACACGGCCGCCCAGGTGCAGACTCCGATCCAGAGGAGCAGCGACAAAATGAGCGCCGGCTTGGCCCCGACCCGGTCCTGCAACACGCCGAAGCCATACGCGCCGGCTACTCCGGCCAATTGCAGCACGATGAAGAGCCTGATGTATTCGCTCTGGGTCATGCCCAGGACCTGCGTCGCAAATACGCCCGCAAACGCCACCACCGCCGACAGTCCGGCGAGGTAGAGGGTCATGGCGCCGAAGAAGACCGCCAGATGCCGGTGCTGGGGCAGCTCCCGCCGTATTCGGGCCAGCTGCCGCCAGCCCAAGCCCAGCGCCGTCTCGCCCGCGGCCAGAACCCGGGGCCGGACCCGCTCGCGCAGCATCAGCGTGGGCAGGCTGCCCAGCAGGAAAAAAACGCCCGTCATCACCAGCGTCCACGGCACCCGCCCCTCCCCGCTTTGGATGATGACCAGGGCCAGCACCAGGCTCAGCAGTCCGCCCAGGTAGCCGAAGCTCCACCCATAGCTGGATATGCGGCCGACCGTCGCCGACGTGCTGATCTCAGGCAGGAAGCTCGCGCAGAAGTTCTCGCCCAGCGAAAAGGCCACATTGGCCACGACCACCAGACCGAGCGCCAGCCACACCTCGCCCGGGCCGGCGAAAAACAAGCTCATCGTGGCCAGCGAGCACACCAGCGCCGAGCTCATCAGGAAACGTTTCTTGCGCGCCGTTACGTCAGCCACGGCCCCCAGCAGCGGCGACATGAAGATCACCGCGATCTGGGAAACCGCCAGGGCCGAACCCCACCAACCGGGGCCGTTCGGATTTCCGCCGGCGACCACGCTGTTGAAATACACCGCATACACCGTCGTGATGATGATCGTGGTGAAGGCCGAGTTCGCGAAATCGAAGCAGCACCAGCCGAAAATCTCGCGGCGCCGGGCCGGCGGCATGTCGAAAGGCGATACGGTGCGGGCGCTCACGGGCGGGCAGACAATCGTCCCCTCCGTCCCGAGGCAAGCGCCGCCACGGCCCGGGCCGGGCCCCATTCCAATCGGGTGAAATCTTCCCAAAAACAGCAAACACCGCTTGCCCCGCGCAGTTTCGGCCGGTTCGTTGTCTGGACGCATACAACTTCTGATGTCCGATCAATCATCCACCCTCCCGCCGTTCCGCCGCGCCCTGACTGCATTCACGCAGTGGGTTGACTCAGATTACTGCCCGGAAGGGGCCGAAAAGTTGCGCGCCGAGCCCGACCGGGTGGATTGGATGCGCGTCATGCCCTTCGTCTTCCTTCATGCCGGCTGCCTCGGGGTCATCTGGGTGGGCGCCAGCCCCTTTGCCGTCTGGACCGCCGTGGCGCTCTACTTCCTGCGCATGTTTGCCGTCACCGGCATCCACCACCGCTACTTCTCGCACAAGACCTACAGCACCTCGCGCTTCGGCCAGTTCCTCCTGGCGCTCTTTGCCGGCACCACTGTCCAGCGCGGTTCGCTCTGGTGGGCGTACCATCACCGCCACCACCACCTGCACAGTGACGATCCCGAGGATGCCCACTCACCGCACGTCCACGGTTTCTGGTGGTCGCACATCGGCTGGATCACCAGCCGGCGCAACTTCCCGACGGATTACACGAAGATCAAGGACCTCGCGAAATTTCCCGAGCTCGTCTGGCTGAACCGCTTCGATCTCGTCGTGCCCATCCTCTTCGCCGCCGCCCTCTTCGGGTTCGGCGCCCTGCTCGAGTCCTATGCGCCCGGCCTCGGCACCAACGGCTGGCAGCTCCTCGTCTGGGGCTTCTTCATCAGCACCACCGTCCTGTTCCATGGCACCGGCTGCATCAATTCCATGGCCCACCTCATGGGCCGGCGCCGCTACCAGACCGGCGATGACTCGCGCAACAGCGCCATCCTCGCCTTCATCACCCTCGGCGAGGGCTGGCACAACAACCACCACCGTTACCAGTCCTCCACGCGCAACGGTTTCTACTGGTGGGAGATCGACCCCACCTACTACGGCCTGAAGCTTCTCGCCCGGACCGGTTTCATCTGGGGCCTCAAGCCCGTCCCGCAGTCCGTCCTCGATGAAGGCGCCCGCGCCGATCATCAGGCCTCGGTCGAAGCCGCCCGCCAGGCCGCCCTCCTGCATCCCGAGATTTCCCATTCATCGCTCAAGCGTGTCGTGCCCGCCGCGGCCGCCATGGCCGTCGCCACCGCCGCCGCCGCCCAGGCCACCCTCCCCAAGCAGGCCGACGACCCCGCCATCCACAAGGACGTCACCGAACTGGCGCACGAGCTGAACGCACCGAAGCCGCCGGTGATTTGAGGCAGGATAAGGCAGCGGGAGTGATTAGCATATTAAGCGCAGTCCAATCCGCGCCTCCACGCGCGGATTTTGGCACTGCTTGAAGATACCGTCATGGCTTCGCTGGTTCATACCTCGCGAACGTCTACAAAATGATCCATAGAGGGGGGTTCGACACGGATGCGGCCAGCGCCAACGGCGCGCTGCCATAACAGCCTGGGGCAACGCCCCAGGTATGGATCAACTCATTGTGATGAGGACTGAAAGCCCGATCCATGTTTCCCGTCTTGGTACCTCAAGATTTGCTTTTGGGCCCAATCGGTTGATAACGCCAGGAACGGGTTTGCGACAACCGCATGGTCAACATCAAATACTTATCTGCCCAGTTCGGGCGACCAGACAGGTCGATTGCTCCTTTGATGCAGCGACTCTAAAAACGCATGACCATGCCTGCAAACATCAGCGCAATACAAACAGCCCTAGCGAGGACGCTCGCAACTCGTAAACGGCTTTCTCCTTCGCTCCATGCAGACCTGCGCCTACGGCAATATTCGCTAATAATGATGCGATTGTATACCATTTCCGGTAATGCCCAACATTGAAATGCCGTCTCTGTCTAACAGGCGTGCCCGCCAAGTTTAAGAACACTTTGGTTCAATCCTTGGTGATAAATATCATGATAGTAATTAAGCTCAACCGCCGTTGTATAATAGTTTGCCGGAGTAGCCATCTTGTTGGGTTTACAGATCCTTCATATCCGATTATCTTTAGGCCCCGGCATTTAGCGTGATGAGCCGGGCTATGTCCAAAACCATCCCGCAGAGCGCCACGCCAAATCTTGGGATTTCCCCAATCATCAACATGCTCGGGACTGGTGCTGTCCATGACAGGGTGGAATGCTTCACCAAGCAGTTTGTGCGCCTCCTCAATTCGACAGTCCTTCCGTAGTTTTTTTGCTTTATTTATAAGGCGCATAACAAATGCATCTCTTTCTGTACGCGCCGATGCAGATGATTGCCCTGGTTTGGACATAGAGTGCATATTAGCATATTCGACTCCAGTGGCCGTTGCGTCGAAGCCTGCTCGACATTGATCTCTCACAATGATACCGATTTTCTCTAGGTAGACATCGTTTCTAATGCGAAGGCATAATTCTAGCCAGGTAGTCGTGTGTTTCTGGGCTCCATAGTCCGTGCAAATCGAATTTGATTACGGGGTCATTGGAAACCATCCCGTATACATTTACCCCACCTTGCTCCTCAATCGGATCCCGGTTTAGCCAACGACCCGTGGACGGCGAGAGGTAGCGATATCCATAATAGAGGAGGTTTGTTTCGGGATCGGTGTACTTGGTAGAGAAGCGGAATGGATTGGCTGCGGCGGCGGGGCCGTCGGCGATGAGGGTCTCGCCGAAGGGACTGTATTCGTAGGTGGCGGCAGCCGTCCCTGTGCTCATATCGATGAGGGCGGCGATGTTGCCGTTGCCATCATACGCTGCCGCGTGGGAGTTGGGAGTTGGCAAATGGGAGTTCGTAAACAGCAACCCGCCCACCCCGCCGGCACCGGCCAGGGTGCCGCTGACATCCAGGCCCCAGACATGGGTGCGGACCGGGGCATTGCCATTGAGCGCATCCAGTTCGGCGATCATGTGCCAGCCGTCGTAAAGGAACACGTGATGGCTGGCGAGGACCCAGACCCCGGCAATCCAATTGGACACTTTTTTCGCGATCCGACGCGACTGGGCATCGTAGGCAAACTCCAGCTTCACGCCGGGGACCCCCACCGCCAGCGCTGCCGCGGCTGTCTCCATGGCAATCAGCCGGTTTTCGGCATCCCAGGCATAGGCCCAATGCGCATCGGCCGTAAGGTTGCCGTCGAGGTCGTGCACAAAGGTCTCGGGTGATGCGGGGATGAAGACCGATCGGGTCTCTTCGGTCACGGCATCCTCGCCAGCCGGGCCGATGAGATTAGCCACCCCGGACACGGTGAGACTTTCGAACTTGCCGGAGTGGGCGTTATCCACGGGCAACTGGAGGTGATACAAATCGCCCTGCCGCAAGGTGGAATGCACGGTCCCGTTGGCCGGAGGAATCATGACGGTCACGGTGGCATCGGGCTGCGCGGCACCGAGCACCTCGATGCATCCGGGCACGGTCCGCTGGACATATTGATTGAGGAGATTGGCACTGTACTCCTCCGTGGCCATCAGTGCGGCGGACGCCGCATTGCGGGACGCACTACGACGATTGCCAATATCGTCATATGTGTACGCAAAGGAATGGGCGGGCACATCTTCACCGCCGGGCAGCTTTTTCCCGGCAACACTGACCTGGCCCAATGCATCATAACCATAGGTCCAATATGCCCCGTTCTCGCGCCCGTTCCGGATGCGCTGGTTGGCGGAGTTGTAGGTGTAAGCGAAGCCCGCCGCCGAAAGCGCAGAGGCGGGAGCATTGTTCAACGCGGAAAGGCGGTTGAGGTTGTCGTAGCTGCGGGTGCTGGTGAGTCGGGTCGCGCCTGATTGCTTGAAGGTGATGGTTTCCACGAGCGGAGCATTGGGCACGTAACCGTAGGTGGCGGTGTTTCCACCGGCCGTCACGGTAGCAAGGCGACTGGCGGGATCATGGGCATAATCCGCAGAACCCAGGACCGTGGACTGCGAGCCAAGTACCGCCAGATTGGTCAGTCGTGAAAGGGCGTCGTAGCTCCGATGCACGGCCATGGATGCCAGGAATCCCGCTGTGTAACTCTCGTTTTCAAGCCGGCCGGAGGCGTGATAGGTCATGGTCCGTTGCCCGGCACCATCGGTGACTGCCACGGCCTGCCCGGCGCGATTGAAGGTGGTGGTGACATCCGGAGTCGCATCGGAGTAATCGATGCCGGTCAGTTCCCCGGCGGGGTTGTAGCGGTAGTCCGTGGTGACCGCGGGCGTGCGCGCCCAGGTACGGGTACGCAGGCGACCGGAGGGATAGTAGGCGTAATCAGGACCGGTGCCGTCGGCGTAACGTTTGCCGCTCAGCCACCCGCGGAGGGGATGATAATTCCAGGTGGTCACGGCACGGCCGGTGTCGCCGGCAAAATCCTGCCAGGTTGTCAGCGTCTGCAGCCGGCCCTGCGCATCGTAGGTGTATTCGACGGGATAGGTGCGTGCACCCCAGGTGCGCCTGACCAGACCGGTAGGCCAATAGGTGGTGTGGACCTCGCCGCCATCGGGTTGAATGACGGTGGCCACGCGTCCGCATTCATCGTAGGCGTACGTCGTGAGCTGGGGATCGTAACCGACGCCGGTACGTGCGGGATCCGGATCGGGCGTGGTGACGGTGTGGACCTGGTCGTCGGCAAAGTAAGTATAGATGGTGGAGCCATTGCGGTCATCGGTGGCGGATTCAAGTCGGCCATGGGCATCATACGCCAACGTGGCCGAAGAGAGAACACCAAGTGCAGGAGCTTGCACGAGGGTGGACGTGAGCCGATCCCCCGCAAAAACCTGGACGGTCTGCACCTGATCGGGAGCGGTGGTGGTGACAGTGCGACGGCCGTCACCCTCATGGGTCGTCACGACGGACGTGGTCAGCCCGTGGTCGGACTGCCAGGCACGCAGGCCATCGGGTGTTTGCTCCGATACCGCGACGGTCGTGGGCGTGTCCTGCCCTTCAGTTTCCCAGACCAGCGTGGAAACCCGGCGCACAACCTTGCCGTCACGCTCACCCACTTCCGTGACGGTGCGGGTGATGCGATCAGTGCCGTCAAAGTTAATGAGTCCGTCGGCATTGAGATCCAGGGCCACGGTGTCCTGCTCGCCGCGGGAATTGTAGCCATAGAGAGTGGCGAAGCCGTCGGGATCGACGGTGCGCACGAGCTGGCCACGGGGGTTGAAATGGGAGAACGCCGTGGCGCCATCAGCCAAGGTGGTTTTCCATATGCGGCCGAGGAAATCAGTGCTGGTCTTGGTCCATTCGGACGCGGCCGGCGGAGTCGCCGGTCCGGGCATCGGCCCGGGTTCACCTGTCGCCTCACCCTTGATTTCAAGGGAGTAGACGCCATCGGCATCCACACCGTATTGAAAGCTGCGCGGAGCGACCGCGGTGCCGGTGATATTGGCAAGCGAGCCGTCTTGCAGGTAGGTTTCGATCCGGGTGCCACCATCGGGCGCAGTGGTGGTGCGGACGAAAGCGACGCCCGGGTAAGGCTGGACTTCCTCGTCATGTGACGTGGGCCGATCCATGGCATCGCGTTCCTCGACCAGGCGGCCGGCGAGATCGTAGAGATTGGTGGAAAGCCGTACCTCAGAGTTGTCGGACCCGATGCGCGTGACCGAGATGACGCGTCCTTCGGCATCGAAAGCGCTGTGGGTTTTGATGCCATCGCGCACCACCTCATACTGCCGGCCGAGGTCATCGTATTGGTAGGACGTGACCCGGCCGGTGCGATCGCGTTCGGTAGCAATGCCACAGCAGGCATACTCACGCAGCACCTGCGTGCCGTCGTCGTAGTCGATGCGGGTGGGACGCCCGATCAGGTCGAATTCGGTGGCCTGCCAAGCCGACAACATGCGGCCACTGGCGACATCGGATACGGTCTCACTCAGCGTGCGGCCACGCCCACTGGTCATGGTTACCGTCCGGGTGCCGTCGAGAACATCGTCAAGGGTCGCATTCGGCGCGCCGCTAAGAGTGACGGTGGTTTGGCGGCCGGATGCATCCAGGGTGTATTGGGTGAGCTCCACGGTGCCATCCGGATTGTGCCGTCGCCGAACCTGCCCATTGAAGGGACCCGGACCGTAGGTGAGTGTTTCGGTCGCGAGATTATCCGTCGCCGACCACGCGGCCCCTGGTGTGGCACAACGCATGTCGGAGCGGCGGAGAAACTCCTCGCCGGCGAGCATGATCGGCCGACTCCAACGGATGACATGGCTGCGGCTGATCTCGTCATCGCCGATAAATACTGAGGTCGTGGTCAGCGCCTCGACCAAGGAATCGCCATCGGCGTCGCTGATCGCCTCATAGGCAAACGTGGTCTGACGCACCTGATTGCCATTGGCCGCGCCACTGTAGGGCCGCACCGTGGTCAGGGGCCGGCCGAGGGCATCGTAGGTGTGTTCCTCGAATGAGCCGTCGGGAAAATCGCGGCGTTGCAACCGCCCATAGCCGGGCTCGCCGGCATTGGCGAAATAGGTGGATGCGGTGGTCAATGCCGCCCCGTCCGGGTCGTTGATTTCTAGGATGGTTTCCTCGCCCCAGGGAAACACGCGAATTTCGCGCCAGACCTTGGCCACAGGTTCGTCATCCGCACCGGTGACCGTCGTGGTTTCAAGGCGGGTGTCGCCCAGATCCTCCACCGCGATGCTCTCCCGCCTGAGACCGTTGCCCGTGGAGAATGTCCATGAGCCGGTGTCGGCATCACTGGCGAATTCGCTGACGCGGACCTGGGTGCCGCGCACCCGCGATACCCGCAGGCGGGTCGCCGTCGCGGGATCGGGATTCTCAAATTTGCACACGACATAGGGCGACCCATTGAGTGCGAAGATCCCGGTTCCGGGATCGGGCACCCCGATGGCATCGGGTGCATAAAAACGCACTTCGTAGGCATTGGCATCGAGCACCACAATGTCCGCCAGGGCCGCCGGGGCCTTCACCTGGCGCAGGCGGTTGTTCGCATCCCGCACCACGGCGGTGCCGCTGCCGTAGGGTGTCGCCACGGCGAGGGCGGAGGGCGCATAGAGCGCCGGCGTGATGGCCTCGGCGTCGAGCATCAGCTGGCCCGCACTGCGACCGGCCTCGCCGAGCCCGAGGCTGAGATGCACATGCACGCTGTCGTGCCAGATCTGGTCCCTGCCCGCTTCGCTCCCGGGGCAACTCCGCTCCAGCTCCACGCCCAGCAGGGTGTAATCGGTGTCGTATTCCAGCGGCATCGTCCCGCCTTCGGGCAGGTGCAGTTGCATGGTGGCGATATCGAACCGGCCCGGGGGCAGCGTCTGGTGCCCGGACGGGAGTTTCTTCTCCAGCGTGAGGGAAAATTTCTCGGGCTCGGCCGTCCCATTCCGGGCCTGCCGCTGAAAATGAAAATGCACGAGGTAGTCGCCCTCGCATTGGATCTGCAGCGGGACCTCAAAGGTAAATCCACTGAATGCAAAACTGAAGCCCGTCGTGCGCCGCTCGCGAAAGGCAACATTGCCCATGCCCGCGGTGACCGCCGCGCGCGCCAGCGCATCCTCCTCCGTGTCCTCCTCGTTCAGCGTCTGGGTGACGGCACCCTCGGCCCGCTGGAAGAGCGGGGCCGCACCCATGCATTCCGCCTTGCCGGCGATCCGCTGCTCCGTGGCGCTCAACGGGGTCACCGCGGCGAGGTCGCCATAGGCGGCAGTCGCAGCCATGCCCGGCCACGTCTCGGGCGTACCGCCGGACGTGAGCGGAAACGTGCCGATGCCGACATGGCGCTGGTTTTGGGTGGTTGTGACGGGATCGCCGCCCTGCCGCGGGTAGTCGATGATTTCGTCCCATTCATCGCGGATGGATTTGTCCACCGCACTCCGCACATTGACGAATCTCTGGGTCTCAACATGCCCGACCCAACCGGCGAGATTCCAATAGCCATGGACGATAAAGTTGTAGGGATTGCGCGCGGCAGTGCGGCTCAACCAGAATTCCTGGCCAACATAGGAAAAAATCACGCTCTGCGAGCCATCGGCCGGAGTAGCGGCCACCCGCAGGGCCCAGAGGTCACCCCATGGCGTGGCCGTCGTATGATTGGCAAACGAGAGGCCGGTCAGGCGGTACTTGACCTGATTGGTGGCCGCATCAATCGCCACGGGTTCAAGCGCTACCGAACCCGTGCTGTTCGCCCAAAAAATCTCGCTCGGGGGAAAAGCCGCTTGATAGCCGACCGGCTCGCTGGCATCGGGGCAACCGGCGACCGACCATTGGCCGAGGTGCATGGTGCCGGCGGTAACCTGCCGGCGGTATTTTTTTGGCGGGGTGGCTGGATTGTTGTATTCCGCGAAGCCCACGAGAGTGGCCGTGCCCGCGCGGGAGCGGAGGGATACATTAGTGACCGGCTCCGGTTTGCCGGTGTCGCAAACCTGGGCAACCGCACACAAGGGCAGCAGGTGCAGACCCCACCGCAGGCCGGTCCTGACCAAGCCCGGGAGCCAAGGTGACCGGAAGGCCCCTGCTTCCGTCTGACGGGCACGGGCCAGGCTGCGACGCATCAAATCCAATGCAGATAAAATCATGGTGTGAAAAAGTTCAGTCTTGGCCGATGACTCAGCGGCCCGGTTGGTAGAGCCGCAGGTTCACGGCCCCGGTCAGGTCGGCCACCGCCCCCTTCGTTGGATTGCGGCCCTGCTGGAATTCGATCAGGTTGCCCACCCCATCGAGGTCGGGATCGTCGCCGGCATCATCCGCCGCGGGATCGGATCCGTACCTTGTCTCCCAACTGTCCGGCATGCCGTCGCCATCGCTGTCGGTGGAACCGGGATCGGTGCCGAGGACGTACTCCGTGATATTCGTGAGCCCATCGGCATCCGCGTCGCCCTCGCGGTCATTGATCGCGGTATTCAGCCCGCGGGCCGTTTCCCAGGCATCCTCCATGCCGTCGTTGTCCGCATCGATGAAGAGCGGGTTGTCGTAGGCGGCCAGAAATTCATCCACTGCCGTCGGGGCCGTGGCGTGGCCGGTGACACTGAAGCCGGACAATCCCGCGGGGGCGTCACCGGCAAAGGCCAGGTTTGCCGCGAGCATCACGCCGCCTGCATAGAAATCCCACGTTCGCGCCGCAAAATCCTCGCGAATGGTGAAGTGCTGCCAGTCCGCCGCACCGGTCGCATCCAGGGCCGTCATGAAACCGGTGGCCTGCCACGAGCGGCCGCCGGTGCCATCGCCGGCCTCAAGGTGGATCTCCCCCATCCCATCCCGCCGCACGAGCGCGACGCGGGCTTCCGCCGTCTGGATCAGGGCGGCGGACTCGGGCGTGCTGCCGGCCACGGGCCGCGTGTAGAAATCGAGATATACCACGCTCCCCGCCGTTGCGGCCAGGGCACGTTCCATGACCGCCGGTGGTGATTCCGCGTTCAACTGCACCGCCTGCGTGCCGGCATGGATCGGTGCCGTCACGACCTGCGCCGTGCCACCGGCCTCCCATCCCTGCTGGCCGTCCAACCCGCCCTCACCATAGCCCTCCGCCGGCTCGAAATTGGCGATCAGCGGCAGGGCATTCGATACCTGCACGGTGACCGTCACCGCGTCCGACATGACCATGCCGCCCTGGTTGTCAGTGGCCGCAGTCGTCAAAGCATAGGTCCCGGCCGCCACCGGATTCCATATCCACTCATACGGTGCCGCCGTGTCTTCCCCGAGCTTTGTGCCGTCCCGGAAAAATTCCACCCGCGTAATCGTCCCATCGGGATCGGCCGCATCGGCCGACAGTGTGATCGTGGCCGGCGCGGTATGGATCTCGCCATCAGAGGGAGAGCGCAGCGTGACGGTCGGCGGCTGGTTGCTGCCGAGCACCCTGACGAGGACCGGATTGGAATCGAGCGAGGGTGCATCGCGCCGGTCAATGGCCACGGCCGTGAACTGGTGGTCCCCTGCGGTCAGGCCCGAGACTTTTTGCGTGTAGGGCGCCTCGGCATCCTGGCCGATCTTCACCCCGTCATGATAAAAGATCACCCGCTCCACCCTGCCGTCGGGATCCTTGGCCGTGGCCTTGAGCTTGAGTTCGCCCGGTTCGGAAACAACCGCGCCAGTCAACGGCGCGATCAGCCGCACGGTCGGCCGCCGGTTGGGCGATGCCGTCGCGGTTCGTCCATCGAGGTGCCACACCAGGCTGCCCCGCGGAAAATCCACTTTGAAAACCCTCCGGTGCCTCCCTGGCAGAAATTCCACCGGCTGTCCGCGGTCCTTTGCCTGCGGGGTGAACCGGTTGTCCTTGCCCACGGGCAGACGGACGGTCCGGTCCTGCCGGTTCCGATATCCGAACCAGGCGGTGTAGCCGCCCGCCGGATTATCCACCACATAGTCAAGGACCGGCACCACCGCCGCCGACCGAGAACTGCCGAACAAACAGGGCACCACCAGCCAAAGGCCAAGGAGGGTGATGCCCAGTCGCAAATGCGCCCGACGAGACCAACAACCGGCACATGAGCGCTTTAAACACAAAAGGGTAACTGCCATGCGCCCGAAAATGATTGTTCAATCATGTTCGACGAGCGGGGAGATACCCTAGCCCATTAGCCTGAGTTTGGCGTAAAAATCCGGGTTTACCTATTTTTCAACAACGACTTGAGAGACTGTCATAGTCGTTACTCATTTGGAGGTAATGTGTTTTCTGCGTTCAACTCGTCCAAAAGATTAGGCTCGGCGCACGGGCGCCTGCGGATGCCTTGCAGCCAGACGGCGGGCGCAGTCCGGGCGGCCGGTGGTGGCCAGACGCTCGAGATAGGCCGGCAGTTCGCCCCGGGTGTGATACGGGCCGCCCTCGGCCAACACGGTCTCGAGGGGATCGCTGGTGTGCGCGGCCGAGGCCATCATCTCCCGGTGCCAGTGTTCCAGCTGCTGCGCCGCCCAGGCGGTCAGGTCGCCGCGGGTCGGGGACAGGTCGCACTGGAGATGCGGATCAGCCGCCACGTCAAAAAGCATGAACTCGGGGAAATCGTGGTAGCCGTCGTGGTACGACCGGAGGCACAGCCAGTTGGCCCAGCGCACCGCCCGCTGGCAGGACCAGGCCATCTGCGACAGCACGAGCTGGTCGCGCAGCTGCGCCGGGCGGCCCTCCCGGAACCGGGGGGCAAAGCTCCGGCCGTCCCAGCCCGCGGGGACGCTGCCGCCGGCAAGCTCGACCAGCGTCGCCGCCAGGTCATTTTGGTAGAGCAGGGAATCGTCGGTGCGGCCAGCCTGGTCCCGGCCGGCGGACGGCGGGCGGATGATCAGGGGCACCCGTGAGGTGATCGTGTCCGCCGTCTGGTGGTCGCCATAGATGTTCAGTTCGCCCAGGTTCTCGCCATGGTCGGCGGAGACCACGATCCATGTGTCCTCGAGCCAGCCGCGGCGCGCGAGCGCCGCGAGCACGCGCCCGATGGCCCGGTCGGCATACCGCACGCCGGTGTCGTAGCCGTCGAACATCCGGCGCGCATCCGCCAGCGTGTCGATCACGTGCGGCTGCCGCGGCCACGGTTGGGCGTACGCCCAGCGGTCGTCGAAGCCCGGCACCTCGCGGGCCGAATGCGGGCCGCACCCCGCCCGGTGCCGGGCGAGCACCTCGGGCGTGTACCAGGCCGGCAGGGGCTCGTCCGCAAACGGATGCCCGAAGGACTCGGGCGTGTTGTACGGCGTGTGCGGATCCCAGAAGTTCACATGCAGGAACCAATTGTCGGTCTGCTCGCGCTCGATCCAGGCGCAGGCCAGCCGCTCGACCTCGTCGGCGATCTCCAGCCCCCCGCCCCCGCAGTTCATCGTCTCATTGAAGCCCGCGTACCAGTGCCAGGCCGAGTGCCGTTCGCCAAAGCTGCTGACCGTCGCCGTGCGCAGGCCCTGCCGGCGCAGGCAACTCATCCACGAGGCCCTGCTCAGGGCGGAGAAAAACCCGCGGTTCGCCCCCTCCGGGTGGAGTTCAGCCGCCGCGCCGCCGTGGTTGACCAGGCCCGAGTGTATCCCGAACCGCCCCGTGAATAGCGACGTTCGCGACGGCAGGCACGGCGCGTCCGACACATGGCACTGGCTGAAGCGCACGCCATCCCGCGCCAGCGCGTCGATGTTGGGACTGGTGGCCCGGTGATAACCGTAGCAACCCAGGTGGTCGGCCCGCAGCGAATCGATGTCGAAATACAGGATCCGCATGGCGGGCTTCAGGTGGTTGTCCTGGATTGCTGGCGCAAGGCTGAGGGTGGAAATTGCCGCCAACCTTGGGATCCCGAGAAAGTGAAAACAACCGTAAATTAACCCGTCCGTACCCGGAATTTAGATATGATTCGCCAGTGTCGCAAACCCCTCCTTAATCCGACCAGCGATGCCCGGCCCCAATCCCATCGAGCCACCACGGGCCCCTGATCAGGTCGCACAGGCTCCCTTCCACCTGATGACCAAGCCCATCGGGTCGCGGTGCAACCTCGACTGCAGCTACTGCTTCTACCTCGAGAAGGAGAAGCTCTACACCGACGCGGGCGGCATGCGGATGAAGCCGGAGGTCCTCGCGACCTACATCCGCGACTACATCGCGGCCCAGCCCGGGCCCGTCGTCTCCTTCGCCTGGCAGGGCGGCGAACCGACGCTCCTCGGCGTGGACTTTTTCCGGAACGCCGTGGCACTCCAGGCGAAGTACGCCCAGGGGAAGACCATCGAGAACGCCTTCCAGACCAACGGCGTCCTCCTCGACGACGCGTGGGGCGAGTTCCTCGCACAGCACCGGTTTCTGGTCGGTCTCAGTATCGACGGACCCGCCCCGCTGCATGACGCGTACCGCGTCGACAAGGGCGGCCAACCCACCTTCGAGCGGGTGTTCGCGGGGCTGCAGGTCCTGAAAAAGCACGGCGTCGACTTCAACATACTGACGACCGTCCACCGGAAGAATTCGCGGAGCCCCCTCGAGGTCTACCGGTTCCTGCGTGAGGTCGGCTCGGGGTACCTGCAGTTCATCCCGATCGTGGAGCGCAACGCCGCTCCCCACACGACCGACGGCCTGTGGCTCGCCCCGCCGCCGGACCACGAGGATGCCGCCGCCCTCGACCAGCAGGTGACGCCGTGGAGCGTCCGCCCGGCCGATTTCGGCCAGTTCCTGATCGCGATCTTCGACGAGTGGGTGCAGCGCGATGTCGGCCGGGTCTTTGTCCAGCAATTCGACGCCGCGCTCGCCAACTGGGCCGGCGAGCCCGCGGGCGTTTGCATCTTCAATGAAAACTGCGGCCGGGCCCTCGCGGTCGAACACAACGGTGACGTCTACAGCTGCGACCACTACGTCTACCCGCGGTACAAACTGGGCAACCTGATGAACACGTCCCTCGCCGCCCTCGTGGATTCGCCGGCCCAGGCGGCCTTCGGCCAGGCGAAGTCCGCCACCTTGCCCCGCTACTGTCGCGAGTGTCCGGTGCGCTTCGCCTGCCACGGCGAGTGTCCCAAGCACCGGTTCCTGACGACTCCCCACGGCGAACCGGGGCTCAACTACCTCTGCGCCGGCTACAAGAAATTCTTCACTCACATCGACTCGCCCATGCGCACCATGGCCGCCCTGCTCGCCACGCAACAGCCTCCCGCCACGATCATGTCCTTGCCACGGACCCAATGGATGAAGGCGCGAGGCTAGGACGCCCGGTCATTCACTCCGACAATTGGGCCGCACACCCCGAAAACCAGCCAAGCCGGAGTGAAAGGTGTTTCGATTCTCCTCTTTGTTATGCGCACACCTTCGACGAAACCTCCCAGCAAGTGCCGCGGAGACCCAAAAAGACCGTGCTAGAGGGTCGATGTTCTTTGATTCTGCTGCGGGCCAATCAGCCCCCGTCCACCTCGAACTGCGGGCAGGACTAAATTACCCCCGTCCGGCGATTGACCACCCGTCCCGGTGTCGCTGTGTTGGGCCGCGGTATGGCACCGCGTGTCGTATTTTTCCTCCCACCCAAACTGACGGCGCTCGACATGGTCGGCCCGCTTCAGGTCTTCCAGATGGCCGGTATCGCCCTGGGCCAGGCCTACCGGATCGAGGTGTGCGGCCTGACCAAGTCCGTCCCGGTCGCCGGCAACCTCCACTTCGCGAACCTCATCCCTTATGCCCGGCTCCGGTTGCAACCGGATGACGTCCTGATCGTGGCCGGCTTCCAGGGGTTGCCGATGCCGATGATCCGCACGCTGCGGAAACATCCCGGGCTCTTCGCTTGGATCCGCCGGGCGGCCGCGTCCGGTGCAACCGTGTGCTCCACCTGCACCGGCGCCTTCCTGCTCGCGGAGGCCGGCCTGCTGGACGGGGCGCCATGTGTCACGCACTGGGCGGACGCCGCCGATCTGCAGCTCAATTATCCCCGGACTAACGTGAAGAAAGGCATTCTTTTTGCCCAAGCTGGCAACGTCTACACCAGCGCCGGCGTGGCCGCCGGAATCGATCTGGCCATCCACCTGATGTCCCAGCGCCACGGCCCGCAACTCGCCTTCGAGGTGGCGCGCCGCCTGGTCATCTACTTGCGGCGCAGCGGTGAGACGGAGCAGGAAAGCGTCTATCTCCAGTATCGGAATCACCTCGACGACCTCGTGCACCGGGCCCAGAGCCTGCTGATCGAGCAACTCGATGCGCCCCCCACCCTCGGCCAACTTGCCGAGCAGGCCGGGGCGAGCCCGCGCAACCTTTCGCGCCGCTTCCGGCAGAGCCTCGGGATTTCGATGGGGGGTTACCTGAAGGCCCTGCGGCTGGAGCGTTCCCGTTCGCTCCTGCGGGAGGAAGGCTCGAAGGTCGATGACGTCGCCCGGGCCTGCGGCTTCACCGGGAGCAGGCAGTTGCGCAACCTGTATCAGGTCCACTTCGGGCATTCCCCGCGGGGGCGGAAGCCGGTTGGGGTGAACTGACGTCCTTGGCCCGATATTTCCGCTTGGTGGCCTTGGTGATTTTTGCCCGGCCCGCTAGGATTCCGGCGTACCGATCAACATCAATACACCCATGAATCTACGTCCTCGTCTCCTCGCCGCCGTCCTTGCCCTGTTCCCTGCCGTCGCCGCCCTCGCCTCGGAGCCCGTGAAGCCCGGGTCCCTTCCGGCCGGCCAGCACATGTATGTTATCGAACGCGTGATCCCGGGCGCCGGCAAGCTCACGCCGGAACAGCTCAAGGGGATTTCCCTGACCTCCTGCGGCGTGCTGAAGGAGATGGGGCCGCAGATCCAATGGCTCCAGAGCTATGTCACCGGCGACAAGGTCTATTGCGTCTACCTCGCCGCAAGCGAGGAGATGGTCCGCGAACACGCCAAGAAAGGCGGCTTCCCGGCCAACTCGGTTAGCGAGGTCGCGACCATCATCAGTCCGAGGACGGCTGACTGAACCCTGCATCCACGTCCGCTGCACCTGGTGCGAAAGGCTCAAAGCCAGGCTAACGTCCACCTGGACGTCCCAGCCCCTCGCCTTGCATGCCGAGCATTCAAAGCTGCCGTGGCTGGATGTGCGGATCGGCCAGCCCCCGACGGAACCACGGCCTTGGGTGGCGCCCGGCGTCCCCGCCGGGCGGGATTGGGCGCTGACCCGCGCGCAGATGGGCGGACGCGGCGTTATGCCCTCCTTCGCCGGGGCTACGGAGGGCATTTTTCTTTCCGCTTCGGAAAGAAAAATGGTGGAGGTGGCGGGAGTTGAACCCGCGTGTCCCTGACCTTTGCACACCGCGTCTACCGTTGTAGCGTGAGATTGATCTCGCCGGGGTTACGCGTTCACGCGCGCTTAAGCCCCAGCCAACTCCCGGATGAAGATACAGTGGAAAGACCGCGAGTCGCTCAATCCACTATGCCTGCTGTCGACGTTAGTACCGGCTAGCAGGTGTCGCCGGACCAACGAGGCCGCACTTAGGCGGCCAAGGGCATTTCTTCGTAGTTGCCTATTATTGTTTTGCAGGGGGATTTACGAGAGACCTAACACTCTCGAACGGCAGCGGCGCACTCCAACCAAGGATCGAATCCGGAACACCCCCAAAAATGGGAAAGACAGGATGATTGGGCGCGAGCCAATCAAAGAACAGGTCGGGCAACATGCGCCGGTCACCAGCCAAGTGCAAGCCCCGCGATGAATCCGTTCCCGACGGCCTGGGCAATCACCCTGCAGGAGCGGCTTTACGCCGCGATCGAGTGCGCAACCTCGCGGCGTAAAGCCGCTCCTACAGTCTGGCCGCAATGCCGACTGAATCGCGGAAAACACAATTTGCAGACGCACCAACCCGACCGGGACCAGTCCCGCACCCGGGCAACTTGGGCAATCAAACGAACTGAGCAGGTCGAAGACCTGCTCTACTGACTGGTCGGATGTTTTCAGTTCGCCATTGCCCCCCGGCACCGGCACCGGAATTTTCTCCCGCGTCCCGGTAACACCGCCCAATGAAAACCGTTCACGACCTCTCCGACTGCCAATGGACCCTCACCGGCTATGCGCCCGACACCTGGCGCGGCCTGGCCGGAACCGGCCTCGGCGCCCCGAGCCTGCCGGAAATCGCACCCATGCCGGCCCGCGTGCCGGCCTCGGTGCAGCAGCTCCTGCTGGAGCAGGGCGTCATTCCCGACTGGAACCACAACCTGGACAGCCGCGCGGCCGAGTGGATCGAACACCGCAACTGGGTCTTCTCCACCACCCTGCCCCAGGCGCGGTTCGCCGCCGGCCCCGTTCGCCGGCTGCGCTGCGCGGGCCTCGATGCCGCGGGCTGGGTGTGCTGCAACAGCCAGCTCATCGGCCGCTTCGACAACGGTTTCACCGAACACGTCTTCGACCTGTCTGCACTTCCGCCCGCCACGGAATACGCCCTGCAGATCATCTTCGACCTGCCGCCACGCTGGCTGGGACAGTTCAACCACACGTCGCAAATCAAGGACTGGAAGGCCCGCTTCAACTACACCTGGGACTGGCAGCCGCGCGTGGTGCAGATCGGCATCTGGGACCGGATCACGCTCGAGGTCGGCGACGGGCGGGAACTCGCGGACATGCGCTGCGCGCTCGCGCCGGCGGGCTTCACGCTCTTCGGCTCGGCCCCTGGCGAGGTCGAGGTGCAGCTGCTGGACGGCGACCGCTGCCTGCTCGAAGCC
Source organism: Opitutaceae bacterium (assembly GCA_016715765.1). GTDB lineage: Bacteria > Verrucomicrobiota > Verrucomicrobiia > Opitutales > Opitutaceae > UBA2377. The sequence goes on along the minus strand of JADJZJ010000001.1, from coordinate 36,801 downwards.
AAGGTCGCACCCACCGCCCTCGCCGCCGGCGCCACTTTCGACCACCTGCCGGTCGAGGCCTGGTGGCCCAACCGCGAGGGCCCGCAGAAAACCTACCGCCTCTCAGTCCGACTCGCTGCAGCGACCGATCCGTCATGTAATACAATGCGTTACAATGCGGATCGGGCGGCGGATGATGGGTGGACCCGCACGATTGGTTTCAAGGACGTGACATGGCAGGCCTGCAAGGGTGCTCCGGCCGGGGCCGATCCGTGGCTCTGCGTCGTGAACGGGCGGCCGGTTTTCCTGCAGGGCGTCAACTGGACGCCGATCCGGCCGAACTATGCCGATCTCACGCTGGCCGACTACGAGGCCCGCATCCGCACCTACGCGGACATGGGCTGCAATGTGCTGCGCGTCTGGGGCGGAGCCTTTCTCGAGAAGGAATTTTTCTACGACCTGTGCGACCGTTACGGGTTGCTGGTCTGGCAGGAATTTCCGTTCTCCTCGTCGGGCATCGACAACTGGCCGCCCGAGGACCCGATGGTGATCGCGGGCGCGCAACCGCTGGTGCGCTCCTACATCGCCCGACGGCAGCATCACGCCTCGCTGCTGTGCTGGTGCGGCGGGAACGAACTGCAGGGCGGACTCGACGGCGGCAAGATCGGCACCGGCATTCCCGCGACGATCGCCCATCCACTGCTTGCGATGATGGCGAGGGAGGTCGCAGCCATGGACTCAGGCCGGCGCTTCCTGGTGACGTCCGCCTCGGGTCCGCGTTTCACGGCGGACGAAAAGGACTTTGGTAAAGGACTGCACTGGGACGTCCACGGTCCGTGGTGGCCGGCTGCTCAATCTTACTGGGACGGCGACGACTCGCTTTTCCGCTCCGAGGTTGGCGCCGCCGGGGCCAGCCCGATGGATATCCTGGAACGCTACAACGCGCCGGGTGGCCTGCTGCCGCTTGACGAGAGCAATCCGCAATGGCGGCGGTTCGGTTTCTGGATCCAGTCGAAGGAATTCCAGGAGGCGAATGGCCGGGCCCCGCGCGACCTAGCGGACTATGTGGCGTGGAGCCAGCGTTACCAGCGCGAGGCCCTTGGACCGCGCTGCCCGCGCCACGAAGCGTCGCTTCCCCGCCGCCGGCGGTTTCATCGTCTGGATGGGCCACGACCCGTTCCCCTGTCCCGCCAACACGGCGGTGCTCGATTTCCTCGGCCGCCCCAAGCCCGCGGCCGAGGCGCTGAAGGCTATCTTCCTGAGCAAGCCGACGGATCTCTGAACGTTCCGAGAGGTAGGAGCCTGCTTGTCCGTTCGACGGGCTCAGGACCCCGAGCCTGTCGAGGGGCAGGCGATGTTCGTTAATTATTGCCCACTGTAGGGTTGGACCTTGGTCCAGCCGGTTTATGCAGGGTGTGATCTACGCCCTCGAGGCCGGACCAACGTCCGGCCCTACAGCTTCCCAATCGCCTGCAAGCAGGCTCCTACCGTTTGCAGCGAACTTATCAGAACGGACAAATCTTCCCTGGCAACCACACCAGACCCTACTGCACCTCTCTGCTTCCTCAGCGAGCTCCTGTAAAATGATTGGGCCCTATCCGTGGCATCCGTGAAATCCGTGGTTAAAGGAAGTATTCCTATCCGGCCGCATACCGATCCCGCAGCGTATCCACCAGCGTCTGCAACTGGGTGCGGGCCAGGCCGGTTCTCGTCCGCACACCGGGGCCGGGACTTTCGAAATTGAACGGCACGTAGTACGAATCGAGCGAGGTCGCGAGGCGGTCCACCTCGACCCAGGCCGCCCGGGCCGCCCCGGTGTCACCCGCGCGCTCGGCCTCATGCAAGCGCGCCATCGCCCAATAGAAACGGAAAGCCTCGTCACCGTAGCGGAAGGCCCGCGCATCCTCCTCGATCCGGCGGCGGATCGGCGCCGGCACCTTTACCTGCTGCGCACGCTGCAACGCCGCCGCCGCGCGGTCGAGGTGCGCCAGCGAGGCCTCCGGCCCGATGGCCTGGCCGCCCCCTGGTTGCAGATGCTGCAGGACAAAGACCGACTTCACGGGCCGCGTGAGTCCATCCCACGCGAGCAGCTGGCGGTTCACGCTGTCCTTGTGCCAGTTTCGCCAGGCGGTGACGTTGGCATAGGCGGATTCGAGTTCGTCGTAGAATTCCCGCATCGCGGTCGTCGCCGCCCCGTAGCGTTTTTGGAGATAATCCGCGACGATGGCCGCGACCGGTGCGGCGGCGTCCCAGCACAGGCGGGCATAAAGCAGCTGCGTGAGGGCCCGCGGACCCCACAGGGCCACGGGGACGTGCATGTAGCTCATGCCGCGCACGCCGGTGCGATGGTAGAAGGCAAAGTCGGCGCCCATGGTGCGCGTGAAGAGCAGCGGCAGGTCCTCGAACTTTGAGACATTGTAATACTCGACCACGGCGAGCGGCAGGCGGTGCGCCTCCCGGCCCCATTCGCCGAGCGTGCGGGCGTAGTGGGAGTTGAGTTCGTCGCAGGCCGGATCCTCCAGCGTGTGGGCATAGCAGCGGTTGATGGGTGCGTAGAGCGCAAGGTCGCGGCCGCTGGCGAGCACATCGGGGATGCCGCGCGTCGGGCCTTCGAGCGAGGGAGTACCCTCGTAGGCCACGAGCACGAAGCCGGGGGCATGGTCCAGGGTGCCGGCCTTGACCGCCGCATCCACCGCCGTGCGCACGTGGCCGAGTAAATGCAGGTAGCGGTCGGCGTCGTTGCCCAGCGCGCGGCAGTGTCCGCACTGGCACCAGCCCGCCCACGTGTCGAACAGCCACAGGTTCTGCCAGTCGGTTTCGGCCCAGTCGGTGCGGCAGAGTTCGATGACGGCCTGCGCGACATGGTTCACGGCCGCCTCGTTGGTTACGCAGAACTGGTAGCGGTGCGCCTGCGCCCGCTCGCGCCGGCCATCCACCTCGGCGAACCAGTCCGGATGCGCCTCGAACAGCGTGCGGCCGTCGGGCTGCGGCCGGTCGGGATCGAGGATGCTTTCGAGCACATGGCCGCCGGAGACGTAGCGGAAGCCGAGCTTGCGCATCAACGGGGCGGAGCGCGGATGATAACAGCACGAGTTGAGCCGGTTGCGCGCCATCCACCGGAACATGTCGGGCGACTCCATGCCCATGTATTCAACATGGAAGCCGCGGAACAGCGGGAAGTCCGGCGTCGTGGCCAGATCCCAACCGGCCAGCGGCAGGTCGGCCCGCTCCGCCGGCGCGATTTCGCCGCCGGGGCCGGGGGCTTGCCAGCGCCAGCCAATTTCGCCGAGCCACGCATACGCGGCGTAGAGCACGCCCTCACGACCGCCGCCGGCGAGCACGAGCAGCGGATGGCCGGCATGCGGCAATGAACGGATCACGTAACCCTGCGGATCGGCCGGAACGCCGGCGACATCCAGACCCAGCTCCGCCCGGAGGATCGGGGCCGGACCGAGCACAAGGACCGGGCCTTCAGCCGGCAGGGTGGCGCTGAACCGGAATTTCCACGCGGGGGCGGTGCGCGCGAGATGGTCGCGGAGTTCGACGGCGGCAAAGGCGACGGTGCAGCGGTCCGCTTCGGGGCTGCCCTGCTTCCAGTCCACGTGTGCCTCGCCTCCGGCCCAGTAAGTGGTCTGGAGATCCGCGCCTGGATAGGGCAGGACAATGGTGAGGGTGAAGGACGGGGTTTCAGGGTTCATGGAAAAGGTGGGTTAGGTTTTCCTGGGAGCGCGGGCCGCTGGCCCGCATCCGCGGAGGAGCGGGCGGGCCGCCCGCGCTCCCAGGAGGGGCTTTGGATGTAGGCCGTCACCTTGGTGACGCCTTGACGCGAACGAGGCCGGACCAAGGTCCGGCCCTACAGTCGGGCCGAATAGACGCATCATCATTCCTCCGGAAAATAATCCGCCGTCGGCGCGACGGCCTCGCCGGCGCGGGGCGGCCAAACATAGCGGCCGAGTTCCACCTCCGGGCCGCGATCGGCATTGATCGCCGCGGGGTCGGCCTCGGGAAACAGGATCTGCCACTGGCGCATCTGCTGGTCGAGGGCGTTGCGCAGGCTTTCGACGGGGGCCGGACCGGGGACATGCGCCGGGGTCGCGGGGGACCACGCGCAGTCGGCCCCGGCATAGGCGGTGATCAACCGGCCGGCCACGTCGTTGGTACCCCAAAGGCAGAGGGTCACCCCGAGCACGTTCGGATGCACCGCCCCTTCCGCGCACCACGCGCGCGTGGCCTCATAGTCGCCGTGCACGCGGATCCAGCTGGCGCCGGCGCCGAGCATGACCGGCGGTTTGCCGGCGCCGCCGTAGCGCTGCATCTTCGTGATGATCTCGGGGATGCTCTGCTCCGCGTAACCCCAGGGTTGGACCACGATGCGGTCGCGCAGCGCGGCGGGCACCGGCCGGCCGCCATGATCGGCCCAGATGTGCATCGACAGATTTTTCCCATGGCGTGCGCCGACCCGCATGAGGATGTCGTGCAGCCGGCCCACCATGTTCTCCGGGGTGTGGCCGCGATTTTCCTCGCCCGGCAGCACGGCCCAGAGCGCCTCGTCGAGGCCGAGATGAACGGCGGCCACCGTTTCGAGGCAGGGCACGATCTCGTCGTAGACTTTCTCCAACAGGGCATAAGTCGGTTCGCCGATGCCAAAGGATGAGCCGCCATACTGCCCCGCCGCCCCGCGCAGGTGGGGATAATGGTAGGTGAAGCTGTGCACGTGACCCCACGATTCGATCTCGGGCAGGATCGCGACATGGTAGCCCCGCGCATAAGCCACCAGCTCGGTGAGCGCCGCGGCATCCAGCGCGAAGGGATTCTCCCGGCCGATGGGCAGGTGGGCGAAGCGAAAACCGCACAGCTCGTCGTCGTTCAGATGGAGATGCAGGGTGTTGAGCTTCAGGTGCGCGAGGATGCGCACGAGCCGCTTCAGCAGCGGCACCGAAAACGGCGCCCGGCCGACATCGGCCATGAAGGAGCGCACGGCATAGCGCGGCTCGTCCTCGATCCGCAGCACCGGCACCGCCCGCCGGGCGGCGGCCGTGCGCGCGGCCACCGCGGCATCGAAGCGCAGGAAACGGCCCGCGTGGAATACGCCGGTGAGCAACTGGTAGACGGTCTGCGCCCCGTAGAACCGGCCGGCCGGCGTCCCCGCGGCCACTGTGATGCCCGTTTCGTCCGAGGTCAGCACATAGCCCTCGGGGTGAAGCACGGAGACATCGTCGATAAAGCGGATGCAATAGGCGGCGTCACCGCCCAAGGTGCATGGCACGCCCGGCAACATGGATGCGAGCTGTTCCATGGTTCGGCGCGCGGCTGCCTCAGTGGGGTTTGCGGCCTCGAGTCCCTGCACAGCAATCGCCGCGGGAAACGGCACGCTGCGCCCGGCATGCACCAGAGATTGCGGATAAGGGCAGAGGGGCAGCGGGTCCATGCGAGGCAATTGGGTAACGGTTACGGTCCGGAAAATCGAGATTGGTTGTAGGGCGGGTGGTTCCTCCCTCGTCCGAACTCTTTCTCTTTATCTTAATCTTTCTCTTTCTCCTGCCTTGGGGCTTGCTGACGGATTGCGACCATGGGTCGACCCTGACGAACGAGAACGAGAACGAGAACGAGAACGAGAAAGAGAGAAAGAGAAAGATTAAGAGAAGAGTTGGGGGGGCTTCACCCCTTCACTCCGGTGGCGGCAACGCCCTCCACGAAACGGCGCTGGGCGGCCACGAACAAGACGATGACAGGGAGGACCATCACGGTCGCCAGGGCCATGACGAGGTGCCAGGGCACCTGGCCGGCGCTGCCGCCGGTGAGCTGCTCGGCCCGGGCGATGAAGTAGAGGAGGCCCACGGGCAGTGTGTAGGCGGTTTCGCTGTGCAGGTACACGAGCGGGTTGAAGAGGTCGTTCCAGCTCCAGAGGAAGGTGAACAGAACCACGGTGAGCACGGCGGGCAGGCTCATGGGCACGACGAGCCGCCAGAGGATGGTCCACTCCGACGCCCCGTCGAGCCGCGCCGCCTCGATGAGGCTCTTCGGCACGGTGCGGAAAAACTGTCGCAGCAGGAAAATCCCGAAAACATTGCCGCCGAGCCAGGCCGGAAGCACGAGGGGCAGGTAGGTGTTGACCCAGCCGAGCGCGGCGTAGGCCTTGAACAGCGGGATGATCGTCACCTGCGCCGGCAGCATGAGGGTCGAGAGGAGCAGGCCGAAGAGCAGGTCGCGGTGCCGCACCTCGTAGTAGGCGAAGGCGTAGGCGGCCGGACAGCACGTGAGCACCGTGCCGGTCACCACCATGGCGGCGACAAAGACCGAGTTGAGAAAGAAGCGGTGGTAGGCGAACCCGTCCCAGACGGTCTGGTAATTCACCCACTGCGGCAGGGCCGGGATCAGGGGGGTCGGATTGCGCAGGATCTCCGGGAAGGTCTTCAGGCTGGTGAGCAGCATCCAGCCCAGCGGCAGCACCATGACGAGCGCCCCGAGCGCGAGCAGGGCGGTCAGCAGAAAGGTGAGCCGGCGCGAGCGGTGGTGTTCCATGTCAGTCCCCGTAGTGCACCCAGCGGCGGCTGAGGCGGAAGTTGAGCCACGTGATGCCACGATGACGGCGAACAGCAGCCACGCCATCGCACTGGCCAGGCCCATGTGGAAGTAAGTGAAGGCCTGCTGGTAGAGGTTGAGCCCGTAGAAGAGCGTCGCGCGCGCCGGTCCGCCGGGAATGAGTCCCTGCGCCGCGCCGAACGCGTAGGCGAGGTCGAAGACCTTGAGCGCGCCGATCACGCCCATGACGACGTTGAAGAACAGCACGGGCGAGATCAGCGGGAGCGTGACATGCCGGAACCGCGCCCACGTCCCGGCGCCGTCGATGTGCGCCGCCTCGTACAGTTCGCGCGGCACCGTCTGCAGGCCGCCGAGGAAGATCACCATGGGATAGCCGAAACCCCAGAGGCTGATGAGCACGACCACCGGCAGGGCCCAGGCCGGCGACGTGGTCCACGCCGGACCCGTGATGCCCATGAGCGCCAGCAGCCGGTTGAGCAGGCCGCCGTCGGCCTGGAAGATATAGACGAACACCGCGACGCTCGCGGCCTGCGGGAGGATCGACGGCAGGAAGTACACCGCCCGCCAGAAGCCGCGCGCCCGCACGGGCTGGTTGAGCAGCAGCGCCACGCCCAGCGCCGAAGCCACCGAGAGCGGCACCTGCACCACGGTGAAGAGGAGCGTGACCTTGACCGAGGGCCAGAAGGCCGGGTCCGCCCCGATCAGGTATAGGTAGTTTCGCAACCCGATGAAACGCGGCGCGGCCACGACGTCATACTGGCAGAAGCTGAGCCACAGCGAGTAGACCATCGGCCAGAGATTGAACACCGCGAAACCGGCCAGCGCGGGACCGGTGAAGAGCACGAACCAGTAAAGCTGGGCGCGACGGGAGTTCATGGGGTCAGGGGACGCAGCCGGTGGCTACGAGCGTGAGCGAGTGGACGAAATCCCACTGCAGGCGTCCCCTCCGTTTGTCATTCTGAACGAAGTGAAGAATCCAGTGTGCGCATATCGAAGCCTTCGACTCTCGAGCACTGGATTCTTCACTGCGTTCAGAATGACAATGGATTGGGTATGGTTCTTTGGTGTGTGCCACCAAACCCTGCCGTTTGTTGCCGGACTCAGCATGACGAATGTGGGGTTTCATGGGTCAGCCTTGTCAAACGTGGCGAGGTAGGCGTTGACGCCGTCGGCGGCGCGGTGCGCGGCCTCCTCCGGGGTGAGCACGCCCTGCACCATGCGGTCCACTTCCGGCTGCACGATCTGGATCATGATCTCGATGTAGTGCGGATGACGCGGGATGGGCAGCGCATACTGGATCTGCTTGTAGGCGGCGGCGATGTTGCGCGGACGCCCGCCGGGGTTGCGGTCGTGGATCTGCGCCTCGGCCACGGAACGCCGGGGTGAGATGCTGCCGTGGCGCATGACCTCCATCGCAGCCTCCTTCCGGGTGAGAAACTTGAGCAGCGCCCAGGTTTCCTCGGGATAGGGTGTATTGCGATTGATGCCATAACCGGCGATCGCCAGTTCGCCGCCGCTGCGCGAGGCCGGCCCCGCCGGCAGGAGTTGGATGTCCCAGTCCAGTCCCGTGATCTGGTTGTAGTTGGGCCAGAAGTTCACGTGCCCGACCATGACCATGGCGAGGCGCTCGTTGACGAAACCGTTGAGCGGCTCGAAGCCCGCGGGCGCACTGTACTGGTGCTTGAGGGCCTTTTCCTGAAAGAAACGCAGCCCGGCGATGGCCTCGGGTGAATCCAGTGCGCAGCGCCGGCCGTCCGCCGTGAACACCGTGCCACCGGCCTGACGCACATAGGTGAGCCACTCGCCCCACCAGCCCTCCTGCCGGCCGCAACCCCACACGCCGGGATCATCGGCCGTGGCGGGCCGGGTGAGCGCCACGGCGTTGCGCACCAGGTCATCCCAGGTCCAGTCCTCCGTCGGCTCGGGCAGGCCCGCCTCGCGGAACAGCCGGCGGTTGTAATAGAGCAGGGCCACGTTCGCATGCTCCGGCATGACGTAGTAGCGACCCTCGTGCTGCAGCGCCGCGCGGATCTCCGGGAAGAAATCATCCAGCCCGATTTCAGCGGCATCGCGCTCCACCAGGGGCGTGAGGTCGCGCATGAAAGGCAGGAGATAACTGAGCCACACGTCGCCCGAGTAGAACAAATCCGGTGCCTGGCCGGCGGCGGCAAGGGTCTTGAACTTCATGTGGTACTCGCTCATCGGCACCAGGATCATGCGCACCTCGATATCGGGGTGCAGCCGCTGGAACTCCGCCACCTGCCGTTCGTAGTACGACTTGAACGGCGAAACAAAGTGCACCCAGGTCAGCAGCTTGCGGCCGGGGGCGGGCGGAGGCTCGTGACTGTGGCCGGACCACCAGAAACCGGTCACCGCCAGGGCCAGGACGGCGAGGCTGAGCAGAATCGCGCGAATACGGGGGAGCATCGGGGCGCCGGCCGGAAATCCGGGCGACTCGATGATTTGGCCGGCGGTCGGCGGCCATGGCAATCCCGCACGCTGCTCAGATTTTGCGCAATGCTGGCAGGCTCGCCGCGGCCACGGCCTGGCCATGGCGCTTGTCCTGCTCGTCCGGCGTGCGCAGGCGGACCCGCTCCGCCAAGGCGGGGAACTCGGCGTGCAGCACGGCGGCCGCCTGCGCGAGGATGACCTCCCCACCCTCGCCCGAGGTCACGCGGCCGAGGATGAGCAGGTTGCGCAGTTCGTAGAAGTCCGCGTAGTGCGCGATCGCATAGCCGAAGCACACTCCGATGGTCTCGAAGATCGCGCGGGCGCGCTGGTCGCCGGCCTGCATCGCCTCCTGCACCGCCACCAGCTGCTCGGGCAGCGGCTGGGTGGCGGGGAAGGCAAAGCCCGCGGGACCCGCGAGCCGGCCGACCGCCTGCTGCGAGAAATACTGCACGCCGCACCCGTGGTCGCCGGACCATTCGTCCCGCGGGGCGCCGGCGCGGTAGTCCACCGGGGCGAAGGCGAGTTCGTTGAGCCAGGGCGTGATGTTGCCCGCCGGCGTGACGTAGCCGCCGGCCGTGCTGGTGCCGAGCGAGAGGCCGAGGATGGCGTTCGCGTTCATGGACATCGAACCGGCGAGCGCAGTGACCTCGCCGTCGTTGGCGACCTCGAACGGCACCCCGCCCCAGCGCGCCTGCAGCGTGAAGAACATGCGGCGGATGTGTTTTTCAAACTGGTCCGCCGGCACGCCGCGAAAGAGCGAGGCGACGCGCACCTCGTTGTTCACATAGACGCCCGCCGCGCTGCCGCCGATGGCATCCACCCGCGGCAGGTGCGCCGCGGCGCGGGTGAGCGTGTCGTGCACACCCTCGATGTGGTAGGCCGGGTCCTGCTGAAAATACGGGTCCCAGCGGATCTCCTCGGAATAGACCACCTTGCCGTCAATGACCGCCGCGGCCTTGCGGTCGCTGCCGCCGAGGTCGAAGCCGATGCGGCAGCCATCGAGGTGCCGGCCCATCGTGAGCGAGGAATCGTCGTCCGACGGCAGCGATTCCATTTTCGCCGCCGCGAGGGTGAAGACGGGGCCCTGCACCTTCTCGCCCATGAACAGGTGATCGAAGGCGCGCTCGCCGGTCGGGCTGTAGATCTTGGCGAGCGCCGCCGCGACCTCGTCGGCCCCGGCCACCAGCACGCGGCAACCGCCCTTCTGCCAGAGCAGAAACTTCAGCAACCGCTCGACGAAGCGCAGCGTGTGCGCCGCGGCCGGATGACCGGCCGAGAGCACGCGGTCGCGATGGACGGAGGCCTTGCCGTCGGCACGGATCAGCGCGAGCGCGAACGGCCGCGCCCCCGGATCGCGGGCGACGAGCTCGCGGTAGGCCCGGTTCCAAAGGACCGCGGGCAGAAACTCCGGATCAAGCACCGGACGAAGTTTGGGAGATACGGCGAGACTCATGGGAAGGTTGGTTTTTAACCACGGATTACACGGATGCCACGGATAAAAAACGGTTATGAATGGGAGGATGGGACCAATCCATTTTACAGGAGGGAGCAGAGGAAACGGAGAAGTGTATTACACATTGTAGGGCGGGGTCTCCTCCTTCGCCGGGCCTACGGAGGACAGGTCCGAACCCCGCCTTCAGACCTATTGTAGCTACGAGCGTGAGCGAGTGGACTGTGTGCAACGAATGCCGATTCCCCCACTCGCTCACGCTCGTAGCTACAATTCAAAATGGCGGGGTTCGGAGACCCCGCCCTACATTACAATCCTCTGCTCCCTCTGCTTCCTCCTGTTCAAAGGATTGGTTTTTATAGCCGTTGTGCCTTCTGCCGTGCCCTTTTGTTTCAAGGATTGGTCCCATCCGTGTCATCCGTGAAATCCGTGGTTAAAAATTCAGGGTTTGGCTTTCTCTGCCAGCAACTCGTCGACCAACCGCCCGCAATACCACTGCATGCGCGGGAGGTGGAAGGGGCCCTTCCAGGTGTTGCCCTTCAGTCGGGTGGAGATGCGGCCGTCGCGGTGGGCGTAGCCGAACCACTCGCCGTGCACGGGGTCGGCGAAGACGCGGTGCGACCACTCGTGCACCATCCCGTGCCAGGCGGCGTACTTCGGGTCGCCGGTGAGTTGGAAGGCGAGCAGGGTCGCGATCTCGGCCTCGTTGTGCGGCCACCAGAATTTCATCTCGGCCCAGTACTCCTGGATCGGCTTGCCGTGCAGATCCGCAAAGTAAAGCAGGCCGCCGTGCTCCGGGTCCCAGCCGCGTTCCCACATGCAGTCGAGAATGCCGAGTCCGAGCTTGAGCATCCGCGGGTCGCGGTTCCGCACCTTGGCCTCGTGGAGGATAAACCACGCGCATTCGATGGCATGGCCGGGGTTGAGCGTGCGGCCGTCGAAGTGGTCGAGGATGGCGCCGTCCGCACCCGTGATTTCCATGAGGGCGCCGATGTCGGGCTTGTAGAAATCGCGCTCGATGGCGGCGATCGAACGGTCGATCCACTGCGAGCAGGTCGCCCCCTTCACTGTGATGTCACCCAACAGCGCGCGCACCTCCTGGGCCGTGGCGATGGCGATCATGTGCGGCGCCACGCCCTGCATGGGCCGCGTGGCCGGATCGGTCTTCGGCGGCATCACGCCGGGCGTGAAGCTGTGGTGCAGGTAGGTGGTGAAGTATTCCGCCGCCTCGGCCGCCACGCGGGCGTCGCCGGTGGCCTTCGCATAGGCCGCGCTGCCGATGGTGGCGAAGCACTCGCTGAACACATAGCGCCGCATCCGCAGCGGCCGGCCCTCGCGGGTGACGGTGAAGTAGAGCTTGCCGCCGGGTCCGCGGCAGTGCGCCCGGATGAAATCGAGGCAGTGCTTAGACGCCGCGAGCCACTCGGGCCGCGGCTCCACGGTGTTGTACAGCGTCGCGAAGGTCCACGCGGCGCGGCCCTGCAGCCAGACGGCCTTGTCGGTGTCGATGACCGTGCCGTCCTCGCCCAGTCCGCTCAACAACCCGCCGCACTCGCGGTCGAGGCCGTGCTGCAGCCAGAAGGGTACGGTGCTCTCGATCAGGCCGAGACGGTAGGTGTCACGGAGCGTTTGGAGGCGTTGGGGAGAGAGGTGCATGGGGAAATTGGTTAACCACAGATGAACACAGATGCACACAGATCGGGTTCAAACCACCGATCCCGATCCATGCAATGCGACCACGAATGGACACGAAGACACACGAATGAAATGACGGACCGGATCGATCTGTGTCCATCTGTGTTCATCTGTGGTTTAAAACCTGATCCTAAGCCAACCAGCGCCCGAACCAGTCGAACGCCTCGGTCTGCATCGCGCGGTTGAACTGGTGGTGACCGGGATACCAGGAGGCGCGGAAGTGATCCGGCTGCCCGCTGGACGAATACACCGCCTTGAGCTGATCCACGGCCCGCTCCATTTCCGGCACGGTGAAGAGCGGGTCGGCCCGGGTGTTCAGCACGAGCGTCGGGCGGGGGGCGCGGACACCGAGGATCTCCGGATAGTCGAGGTCCTGCGGCAGGAGCGGCACATAGCACATCCAGGTGTGGGTGACGCTCTTGTTGAGCACGAAATCGCGCCACGTGGTCATCATGCCCACGCACACGGCGCACTTCACGCGCGGGTCCAGTCCGCCGAGGAACACAGTGCGCAGGCCGCCGCCGGACAGGCCGCCGATGCCGACACGCTCCGGATCCACGTCCGGCCGCGCGCACAGCATGTCGAGCGCCACGCGGTCCTCCGCCCAGAACACCCCGGGCCAGGTGGTGCCGGCGCTGAACAGGGACTTCGCCATGACGTGCTCATGCCCAAGGGTCCACTGGTTGTAGTCGTTCATCCCCGCCAGCGAATCATCCGTGTCGTTATCGAGGGTGCCGCGCACCGACGGCGGCAGGTCCGCGGAGCGTACGCGCCGGCTGCCAAAGGCGTAGGCATCATGCACGAGCACGACGAAGCCGCGCCGGGCGAGTTCGTTGGCCCAGGCCAGACTTTCGTAGGCGTCCGCGCGGTGCGACTGCACCAGCGGCGGTACGACGGGTCCGCCCTGTGCAATCTTCTCCTTGCCGAGGAATTTGAAGCCGCCGTGGTCGTGCAGGGCGAGCACGCCGGGCAGCCGGCCGGTGGCGCCGATGGGCTTGATGACCCAGGCCTCGGTGCGCGGACCATAGGGCAACTGCCAGGCGATTTCCTCGAAGGAGAGTCCGTCGTATTCCCAGCGGCGCACCACCTCGGGGCCGGTCACGCCGGTGGTCGCCGGCGGCGCCATGCACTCGAGGACGCGCGCCCTCGCCTGGGCGCGCCGGGCGTCGAACTCGGACGCCGGACATTGCTGCAACGACAGCGGACCCGGCTTGGCCGGCAGAAGTGACGCCGCCCAGGGACCGTAGGCACCGATCATGGTTTTCATGGTGAGATTTTGGCCAGGGTTGTAGGGCGGGGTCTCCGAACCCCGCCATGCGAAAGTGTCAACACAATCGAGGCGGGGTTCGGAGACCCCGCCCTACAACGAATGCATCGGATCCGTGTCATCCGTGATATCCGTGGTTAAACTTACTTCCACACGACCTCGCGCACAGGTTCGCCGGTGAAATGGATCTCGATGCGCGTGCCGGCCGCGGACTCGTGCAGCAGGCAGAAGTCCGCCGGGGCCCCGCTGGTCAGCGCCGGGGGCAGGCCCATGAAATCCGCGGGTTGGGTCGAAAAGAACGGCCACACCGCCAGCGGCGTCGTGCGCAGCATCGCGGCGGCGCGACGGATGCCCTCGAGCGGCGCGAGACTGGAGCCGGCGTAATTGAGCTTGCCGGGTTGGCGGACCACGCCGTCGGCGCCGACCTCGACCTTCATGCCGGCAAGGTCAAAGATGCCGGGACCCGCCCCGCCCGCGGCCATCGCATCGGTGGTGTAGCAGATGCGGGCCGGCCCGAGCACCTGGTGCATGAGGCGGAAGAGCACGGGAGAAATGTGAATGCGGTCCGGGATGAGGCTCGCCCGCAACCGCGGCTCGTCGAGGACGCGGAAGAGGATGTTGTCGTGGCGGTGCAGCTCGGGCGGGCAGCCGTTGCCCAGGTGCGTGTAGCCCTCCGCCCCGGCCTCGATGGCGGCGTTGATCTGCGCCACCGTGCCATCGGTGTGGCCGAGCCAGACATGAAAACCCAGTTCGCGGGCGACGCGGATCGCCGCCGGCGCCTCGGGCCACTCGGGGGCCATGGTGAGCAGGGTGGGCTCGTCGCCGACCACCGCCTTGAGCTCATGCATGTGCGCGGCCGAGGGCGGCTGCATGTGTTCCGGCGGATGGGCCCCGTGAAAACCGGGCCGCGGACTCATGAACGGACCCTCCAGATGCCAGCCGGCGATGCGCTGCCGCAACCGGGGCGAGGTCGCACGCAAGGCCTGGTAATGCCGCAACCGGGCGAGCATCCCGTCCCAGCGATTGGTGATGAACGTGATCAGGCAGCGTCCGCAGGCCGCGGCGGCCAATCCCTCCACGGCACGTTCAAGCTCGGGGGCGGTGCAGTCGTCGCGCTGAAAATCCACGCCCGCGTAACCGTTGACCTGGATGTCCACCAGCGGCGGCAGCAGCACGGGCAGGCCCGCCGGTCCCTGGGCGAGCGGTTCGAGCGCCGTGATCTTGCCGTCCGCGCTGATCAGCCGCACAGCCCGGCCGGTGCGGAAATCTACGGCGTCACGGGAAATGGTTTTCATGGGAGCGCGGGCCGCCGGCCCGCAGGATTGGGAAGCGGGCGGGCCGCCCGCACTCCCAGGTTCATTCAAGTCTGATCATTTCGTCAGGAGCGACGACGAATCCTGGTCGAGATAGAGCCGGCAATGTGCCTGCTGGCGCAGATAACTGCCCGGGCAGCTCGTTGCGATCGGACCTTCCAGCGAACCCTTCACCGCCACGGCCTTCCGCGTTTCCGGCACGACCGCGATCATGCGGCCCACGCGGCAAAGCGTCGGGATCGTGAGCGTGATGGCATAGGAGGGCACGGCATCGATGTTCGGGAAGTGCCCCTCGCCCACCTGCTGCAGGCGGCATTTCTGGTCGAGCTTCACGATCTTGATCGGCTCGGGGTCGTTGAAATCGGCGACCTCCGGATCGTTGAAGGCAATGTGGCCGTTCTCGCCGATGCCGAGGCAGCAGAGATCAACCGGGGCCGAGGCCAGCGCCACGGCGTACGCGCGCATGGCCTTCAGCGGCTCGAGCGCATCGCCCTCGAGATAGTGGGCCCCGGCGGGCTTCACGCGGTCAAACACGCGCTCCTTGAGATATTTCCGGAACGAGGCCCGGTGCGTCATGGGCATGCCGAGGTACTCGTCCATGTGGAAGAGTTCGATCTTCGACCAGTCGATGCCCGGGCGCCTGGTCAGATTGTCGAGGAACAGGTCCTGCGAGTTGCCGGTGGCGATGATGGCGCGGGCGTGTCCACGGGCCTTGATCGCCGTGGCCAGCACCTCGGCCGCATCATCGGCCGCCGCCGCGGCCATGTCGGCCAGCGAGGCAAAGATGCGGACCGGCAGGCGGTCCGCGTTGTAGGATTTGGTCGGGGAGGAATTCATGGATAAAGGGGAGTCAACGGCACCGGCCTCAACCATCAGGCTCCGGCCGCGAGAGTGACAATGGAAAACGCCGCCCACCCCCCCGCCCCCCCCCCCCCCGGGGCCCCCCCCCGGCCATTACCTCAGCTCCGGAGGAAGCGGTCAGTCAGCCGGCGGTGCCAGCGGACATCGGCCCAGTTGGCAAAGTGCGGCTGCACGTAGTTGTGCGGCGTCCAGCCCCACATGCCGGCGTCGATGGCGTCCTCGACGCTCCACTCCGCCCAGTCGAGCAGCCAGCCCCAGTCGAGGTCGGGACTGTCGTACATGTACCAGGAGGCCCACGATTCCGTGGTGGTCAGCGGCATGCCGCGCTCGGCGGACCAGTGGGCGAAGCGCATGAGCTTCGCGCGCTGGCGCTGCCGGAGCATGGGCGCCATGGCCGCCGCGGTCTTTTTGCAGCGGTCGGTGAAATCCGCGTGCCAGTCGGTGCGCTTGTACAGGTACGGCATGTGCTCGTGGAACTTCGTGCGCTGCGCCCAGCGCGGATCCGCATCCGCGTAGAAATGCACGTCGAGGCAGTCGAGTTCTAGCGGCACGTCGAGCCAGCGCAGGTCGCCATGGATGGAGGCCGTGAAACGCAGTTCCGGGAACTCGCGCCGCAGCGCCGCCAGCGCGGGGTTCAGTTCGCCCGCGATCGCCGCCGCCTGTGCCGGGGAAAAGGCCGCCGCCGTGCCCCAGTCGAGGCCGGTTTCCTTTTTCATCCGCTCGAGGAAGCCGGGAAAGAAATACGGCACCTCGTTGGCGATGTCGAAATAGACGAGCCGCCCGAACCCGAAGCGGCGCTTCCATTCGCGGAGCATGACGGCCCATATCTCCGCACCCTCGCTGAAGCTGGCTGGCCGGCCCAGGGGCGGCGGACCCATATGCGAACCGCCGGGCACGAGGCCGAACCACCAGGCGCTGAGGGTGTAGTGCAGCGACGGCCGCGCGTGCAGCTTCTCCATGAACTCGATCAGCCACCTCCCCGCGGGCGCGGTTACGGCGGTATTCCAGTCCCACGGGAGGTACGGCGCCTGCGGATCGGGCCAGTGCAGCTCGCGGTCGGGCTGGCTCAGGTCGATCCACTGCGGCATCGGGTCGAGCCGCACGGTGTTGTAGCCGCGCTCGACGGTTTCATCCAGCACGCGGTCCCAATCGGCAAAGCTGCCACCCGGGCCGTGGCGCAGCAAAAAGGCCTGGTCCCACATCGCCATGGTGAGCCGGCGCGGAGTCAGATGCGGGCGCGGATCGTAGCCACCGGCGGCTGCAGGCACCGCAGATGAGGTTCGGGTGGTCGAGGCAACTTGGGCGGGCATGTCCATGGGAAGATACCAATGCCTAGAACTGAGTAAGAGTCGCGTCGAGTCGCGAGACCCGCGGGCTCCTACCGGTAGGCGATTATTCAACCCACGCCGCACCCGTCCGGGTTTTCCTTTTGCGCCGCACCCGGCCCACGCCCACGGTTCCCCGCCTCCCATCCAATCCATGCTCCTGCCCCTGCTTGCCTGCCTCGCCGTGCTCACTCCGCCGCCGCCTGCGGCCAACGGCTTCTCACCGGCGCGCCTTGAGCGGATGCGGCAGGAAGTCGCGGCCAGCGTGCAGCGCAAGGAATACGCCGGCGTCAATGTCGCAGTTTACCGGCACGGCGAGGCCGTGCTCGCGGCATCCTTCGGCTATCAGGACTTGGAGACCGGCCAGGCCATGCAGCCTGACACGATCTTCGTCATCGCCTCCATGACGAAGCCGGTCACCGCCACCGCCGTGCTGATGCTCTACGAGGAGGGAAAATTCCTGCTGGAGGATCCGGTGGCGAAATATTTGCCGGAATTTGCGCACCTGCAGGTGCTCGTCACGGAGGGCGGCGACCCGGCGCAGGTCTTACCCGCCGCCAGTCCGATCACCATCCGGCAGCTGCTCACCCACACCTCGGGTTTGTTCAATTTCAAGGGCTATGTGGCGGCCGGCATCAACCCGCAGCTCAACCTCAAGGAGACGGTCGCAAAAATCGCCTCCGTTCCCCTCTCCCACCAACCCGGCCAGGCCTGGCGCTACGGGCTCTCCTACGATGTGCTCGCGCGGCTGGTGGAAGTCTGGTCCGGCCAGCCCTTCGATGCGTTTGTGAAGAGCCGCATCCTGGATCCGCTCGGCATGGTGGACACGGATTTCTACGTGCCCGCCGCCAAGGCCGGCCGGCTGGCCAAAGGCTACAAGCTCAACTCCGGCAATGTGGTCGAACCGCTGCCCCGGCAGGATGCGCCCGATCACCCGCCGGTCTATCTGTCTGGCGGTGGCGGGCTCTTCTCCACGACCGGCGATTTCCGGCGCTTCTGCCAGATGCTGCTTAACGGCGGCGAACTCGACGGACATCGCCTCCTCAGTCCCGTGACCGTGGACTACATGTTCCGGAGCCACGTCCCAGCGGGCGTGATGCCGCCCGACGGACCCAACGGACGCAAGGCTTCGGCTGGGATGGGTTACGCTGGATCCGCCGCCAGCGAGGACCTCGCTCGAAGGCGAGGCAACGGCGCCGGTGCCACGTTTTACTTCATCGACCGGCGCAACCAAATTGTCGGCCTCTGGTTCTCCCAGCGCTACCCGCAGGTCCAGACCACGCTCAAGCGTTTCAAGGTGCTCACCTACCAGGCGCTCGAAAACGGGCGTGGGGGGCGCCAGCCACCGCCAGCCTGCCAGGACGCCGCAGACGCTCCCCCCCCCCCCCCCCCCCCCCCCCCCCCCCCCCCCCCCCCCCCCCCCCCCCCCCCCCCCCCCCCCCCCCCCCCCCCCGGCGGGCCGCGCCGGCGCCCCCCCCCCCTAGGGGCGCGCCCTCAGCGCTGCAGTGCTCGCCTACCTGCCGGACTGGGCACGCCCGCCGCGCACCCCCCCCCCCCCCCCCGCCCCCCCCCCCCCCCGGCCCCCCCCCCCCCCCCCCCCCCCCCGCCCCCCGCCGCCCCCCCCGTTCCTGGTGCGCGCACTCGGCAACTGCGCCCCGGCGTGTGGCCCCTGCTCAAGCCCTCGCCGCCCGCTGCGCCCTGAGGTCGGCCAGCCGCCGCAGCCGCCGGGCCCTGCGCTGCGCGCACGCTTCCGCGCGCCGCCGATCCCGTACAAAACCACCCCGCTTTTTGTTTTTACGCCTTCGTCCGCCATCGACAGGCTGCTTTCCATCATGCCCGCGCCCACACGTCTCGTTGATTCCCACCAACACGTCCGCTGGCACCAGCGCGACGAGCACGGCCTCGTGGCCGACCTCGACGCCCATGGCATCGCGTACGCGTGGCTGCTCTCCTGGCAGCTGCACCGCGACGAACAGGCGCCGGAATACAACCACGCGCTCAATCCCGCGCTCTTCGCGCCCGACGGTTCGCACCCGGGCATCCCGCTCTCCGACCTGCTCGAGACGCGGAAACAATACCCGTCGCGCTTCATCGTCGGCTTCTGCCCGCATCCGCTCTGGGCCAACGCTCCAGGCATCCTGGAAGCCGCGTACCACATGTACGGTGTGCGCGTCTGCGGCGAATGGAAGTTCCGCGTACCGTTCGACGATCCGCGCTGCCTCGCCATCTTCAAAAAAGCCGGCCAACTCAAGCTGCCCGTCGTGCTGCACCTCGATGTGCCGTGGCTGCCCGACGCGAAGACCGGCCAGCCCGTTTTCCAGCCGCTCTGGTACGGCGGCACCGTGGCCGCGCTGGAACGCGCGCTGCAGGCCTGCCCCGAGACGGTCTTCATCGGCCACGCCCCGGGCTTCTGGCGCGAGATCAGCGGCGACGCCGATGCCAGCCCTTCGCCCTACCCCGTCGGCCCGGTCGCACCCGGCGGCCGGCTCTACAAATTGTTCGACACCTACCCCAACCTCTGGGCCGACCTCTCCGCCGGCTCCGGCCGGCAGGCCCTCGCCCGTGACCCGGCGCACGCCCTGCAGTTCATCAATCGCTACGCCGACCGCCTGCTCTTCGCCCGCGACTACTACGGCACCGACCTGCACCAGTTCCTGCAAACCCTCCCGCTCAGCGCCGCCGTCGTGGAAAAGATCTACTGGCAAAACGCCGAGCGCCTCGTCGCACCGCCGAAAGCCTGAAGTTTTTAACCACGGATTTCCCTCCGTCGCCAAGCCTATGGAGGGCAGGCACGGATGACACGGATCGGAGAATAGCCTCATAAGGCTCAAAATCCACATAAGGACCCGAACAATTTACAGGAGGAAGCAAAGGAAACGGAGGTCTGAGTTCCCAATCTCTGCTCCCTCTGCTTCCTCATGTAACCCGGTTTGGCCTTATGTGCTTTCTGTGACTCCTGTGGCCATTGCCTGGGAATCAATCCGTGCCATCCGTGAAATCCGTGGTTAAATACAACTCCCCTCTCCCCATGAAGAAAATCGTCGTCCACGTCATCCCCAACGCCCATCTCGATCCCGTCTGGCTCTGGGATTTTCGCGAGGGCCTCAACGAGGGCGTCGCCACCTGCCGGACGATGCTCGACCTGCTCGACGCCAACCCCGACCTGACCTTCATCCGCGGCGAGGCCGCGATCTACGAGCACATCCGCCGGACCGACCCCGCGACGTTTGACCGCATCCGGAAGCTGATCCGCACCGGCCGCTGGGATGTCGTGGGCGGCACGTGGATCCAGCCCGATACCAACCTGCTCGAGAGCGAGACCCTCTGCCGGCATTATGATACCGGCCTGCGTTACTTCCGGGAGAAACTCGGCGTGAAGGTGAAGTGCGGCTGGCAGGCCGACTCCTTCGGTCACACCGCGGGATTGCCCGACGTGCTTGCGGCCGGCGGCATCGAGAACTTCGCGTTCACGCGTCCACCGCAGGAAGTGCTGCCGCTCAAGACCCCCGCCTTCTGGTGGCACGGCCGCGGCGGCGCGCGCATCCTCGCCTACCGCGCGCCCGTCGGCTGGTACGGCTGCGAACGCGACGAGATCAACCGTCGCTTCGATCAACTGGTCCCGTACGCCAAAAAATCGACGCTGCGCAACATCGCCATGTTCATCGGCCTCGGCAACCACGGCGGCGGCCCGAGCCAGCGGCTCGTGGACGACGTGCGCGCCTGGGCCCGGGCGCACCCGGAATTCGAGGTGCGGTTCGGCGGCCTGCACTCGTTCTTCGCCGCCCTGCGCCGTGAAATCGCGGCGCCCGGTGCGCCGCGGATCGATTCCGTGAAGGGCGAAATGAATTTCTGCATGCGCGGCTGCTACGCCTCCGTCGCCCGGTTCAAGTACGGCTACCGCCGCGCCGAGCACGAACTGCTCCGCGCCGAGCGCACGACCGCGCTCCTGCAGCGCGCCGGCATCGCGTCGGCGTCCGACCTCACGGCCGCGTGGGAATCCGTCCTCTTCAACTCGTTCCACGACATCCTGCCGGGCTCGAGCATCGAGCGCGCGTTCGACGAGCAGATCGACGAGGTCGGCGGCGTGCGCCATGCGGTGCGCACGACGGCCTTCCGCGCCCTCAACCATCTCGCCGGCCGCGTGCGCATCACGCTGCCGCGGGTCGGTCGCGACCATCCCAAGGCCGTGCCTTTCCTGCTCTGGAACCCGCACCTGCAGCCGGTGCAGACCTTCGTCGAGATCGAGGCGTGCCTCGATCACCGGCCCATCGGGGCGTACAACGACCGCGCGGCGGAACTGCCGTTGGAAGTGCGGGTGGGCGGACGCCCCGTGGCCCATCAGGTCATCGCCACCGAACACGATTCCTTCGGCAATCTCGCCTGGCGCAAGCGCGTGGTCCTGCCGGTCACGCTCCCCGCCGCCGGCTGGAACGTCGCCTCCGTCGGTTGGGTGGAAAAACCCGCTGTGCCGGAACCTGCCGCCGCGGCCACCGGCCGCGGACAATCCATTCGCAATGCCTTCTACACCGTCTCGGCCCAGCCGGGGACGGACGGGATCCGCATCCGTCATCGCGGCAAGGATCTCTTCGGCCGCCGCGGTCTGCAAATGACCACCGTCGCCGACAATTGGGGCTCGTGGGGGGCCATGGCCGAGGAACCTGCCGGCGTCAGGCTCACGGAGACTATGGGACGGTGGAAAATCACCCGCGTCGCCGTGACCGAGTCCGGTCCGCTGCGCGCCGCCCTGGTCGTGCGGCTCACCAGCGCCAAGGCCCACGCCGACCTCACCCTCCGTCTCAATGCCGGTGTGGAGGAGGTGGCGGTCGAGACCCGGGTCTTCACCGACCTCGAAGCCGCCCGCATCAAGCTGGTGCTGCCCGGCGCCCGCTCGGTCGAGTGCGAGGTGCCCGCCGAGCGCGTGACACGCTCCACCGAGGGTGAGATTCCCGTCCTGCGCTGGCTCCGGGCCCGCAACGGCAACAAGGGCTTTGCCGTCGTGAGCGATGTGCTCGCGGCCTACGACCTCGAGGCCGGCGATCTGCGCGTCACCCTCGCCCGCGCCACGCGTTACGCCCGCGCCGAAAATCTCGACCAGTCGAAGGAATGGTGGCGTCCGACCGTGGACCGCGGCGAACTCCGCGCGCGACTTTCACTGTTGCCGCGCAATGCCCTGGTGGAACAGGCCGCCGCCCTCATGACCCAGCCGCCGCTGGCGACCCAGGTTTGGGAGAATCGAACCGGCGATCTGCCGGTCACCGGCTCGCTCGCGCAGCTCACCTCCGGCAACGTGCAATTGCTCGCGCTGCGGAACGCACCCGGGACGAATGACGTCGAGGTCCGCGTGAAAAACTGCACCGACGCCACGCAGCGTCCCGGGCTGACTTTGGTTGGCAAACGCTGCGCCCTCGGCCCGGTCGAGCCCGGCGCCGTGGCGACCTTCCGCATCGGTCGCAGCGGGAAATCGTCGCGAGTCAGACTGGGAGCGTAGACACCGGCCTGACTGTAGGAGCGGCTTTATGCCGCGATGTTGCGCTCCCAATCGCGGCGTAAAGCCGCTCCTACAGTTCGCCCACTGCAGTCAGCATGGTACACCAAGTGGGTAGCACCCGGCCTCCGGACGGGTGGCTCGAATGCGGACAAATGATCCGCCCGTTCGGCCTGCCCTAAGTCCGCACCGCCGGCGCTTTTCGTGCCCCGGTCTTCGCGCCGAGGAACGCCGCGACGAGGAAGGCCACGATGCTGCCCGCCCAGAACCAGATCGGATGCGGGATCGCCATCAGGTTCATGACGCCGGAAATCAGCATCATGCCGCCGATGAGGAAGGCCTGGCGCTCCGGCGAATCGGCGGAGAGCCGTGCCGCCACCCACGAACCGACATAGGTGCCGGCAAAATAGGAGAGCAGCACCATCAGCAGCGCACCGACCGGTGCCTCCATCATGATTTTCTTCAGGACCTCGGGGTCCTTGTAATCGAGCCCGGGCGGCGGAGGGTACATGGCATGCGTCGCGGCCTGCACGAGACCGATCAGGACAATGGCCACAATGGCGCCGGCAAGGAGCGCGAGGATGTTGCGCACGAGGGAGGACATGGGAAGGAACGTTCAACGCTTAACTTTCAACGTTCAACGCTCAAGTGAGGTTCTGTAGCTACGAGCGTGAGCGAGTGGTTATCATGCAACGTAGCCGGATCTCCACTCGCTCACGCTCGTAGCTACAGGTGCCCATTGAGCGTTAAATGTTAAGCGTTAAACGTTGAGCGTTTGCCGGGGAGATTCAGCTCAATGCGCCCAATCATCCGCCGCATCGCGGAGGAGCTGCTGCAGCATCGGGAAACGCACCTCCCCGTAGTTCAGCGCGTAACGCAGCTTGCCCTCGCGGAAGATCCACGTGCTCGGCACCCATGACAGCGGGATGTCCATGAAGTTCTGGATGCTGCCCTCGCCCTTGCGGACATGATTCGGATGATGCAACAGCTTGAGATTGTCCTGCCCGCCCACGCTCTGCCTGGCCAGGTAGTCAAAGCCGTCGGCGGAACTGCGGATGGTCACAAAGATGAATTTCACGTTGGGGTTGGACACGATGAACGTGCTCCATCCCTGTTCCTTGTGTTCGACCGTGCTGTTCGGACACCACGGCGCCCAGAAATGCACCACGGTGATCTGCGGTTTCGCCGTCTCCGCCGCCACCTCCTCTTCAACGAGCAGCCAGCCCGCCGGGGTGCCGGCCCGGGCCGCCAGACCTAACAATACGAAAAGCGCAAAAATGCGTTTCATGCCGGCAGCCTAGGCGGCCGCCGCGGCCTGACGATGCCGAAAACGTCGTCAATCGTTCGTAGCGCGGAGCTTCAGCCCGCGCTGGCACGCCACTCCGGCAGTGCCGCTCTCCCGCACCAGTGCCGGCTGAAGACCGGCACTACTTCCCATCCAGCGCCGCGAGTTTCTGCTGCACCATGAAGCGGCGCTGGTCGCGGGGGAATCCATCGAGCAGCTTTTGGTAAAATGTTCGCGCCTGCTCCACGTCACCCGCGATCACGGAGACCTCGGCGATCTGCACCGTCACATCCGCCTGCGCCACGGCATCGAGTCGGCCGAGTTTTTCCGCGGCCAGCAGATGCGGCAACGCCTGCACGGCCGGCAATTGGTAGAAGAACACCGCCTCGGCCAGCAGCCAGTGCAGCTCGCATTGCGCCGCCGGTCCGCGGGCGAGATCCAGCAGCTTTTCCGTCCGGCTGATCCGTTCCGCCGGCGACTGGACGGCGTCGAGGGGGTAGATCTGCAGGATCGCCAGCCGGCTCAGGGCGGTCTGTGCCCAGATGGACTCCGGCTGCAGCTCGATGATCTGCCGGTAATACCCCACCGCCGCCGCCTCGTCGGGCTGGGCCGCATGGTGTTGCGCGATGCGGGCGAGGTAGAAACGCGCCGCCAGCGCGATGTCGCTGTTCTCCTCCCCGGCCAGCCCGGCGAAGATCACACGGGCCGCCTCGATCTGCGCCGGCTCAATCGGCTGCCGCGCCAGCAGCGCCACCGCCCGGCCGAAGCGCGCTTCGCGCACGGTCGCCGGATCATCCGCCTTCGCCGCCCGCTCAAAGATCCGCACGGCCTCGGCCGCGCGATAATCGGCCAGGGCCTGCCAGGCGGTTGAGAGATCGCCCGCGGCGCGCACCGGGCAAATCGCCAGCAGCGAGAACAGGAGCCAGCCGGCCACTCCAGCCAGGTAGCTACGAGCGTGAGCGAGTGGAAGCCTGTGCCGATCTCCGAACTCCCATCTGCAATCTGCCCAAACCGCCACTCGCTCACGCTCGCCGCCACATGCAGGCCTCGGCGTCACACTTGGAATGAGGCTTTTCATGGTACGACGGCATGCGTGTGCACGGCACGCATCTGGTAGGGTTTCAGTTCGTTCGCCACCGTGACGAGGTGGAGCAACTCCGGAGCCCGCGCCGGGTCGGCCAGCCGGAGCGCGGCCGCCGCCAGGGCGTCCTCACGCCGGATATTTTCGCGGGCCGCGCGCTCCTCGCGCCGCAGGTCGTCGCGCAGGCGGCCGGGCAGGCCCTGCTGCACGGCCGCGCGGTAGGCCTCGACGCTGCCGCCGCTGCCCCAGAGCGAACTCAGCTCGGCGCGCAAAAACATCCCGGCATCGATGCCGGACAGCGTCATGAAGCTCACGCCCCAGGTCACACCCTCGGTGACCTGCGTGAACTGGGCGGCAAAGTGCGACGGTTTTACCCCCACCGTGGCCGGTTGCCAGTGGCTGATGTCGGTGAACAGCTGGCTGCCCTCCTGGCTCGTGAGGAACCGGAGGAAATCAATCGCCTGCTCGCGGTGTTTGGTCTGCCGGTTCACAAAAAATCCCATGCCGGTCATCACCTGGCCCTCGCTGAACGGCCCCTGCGTGAAACGGCCGTAGACCGGATCGTCCTCGCGCGGATGCGGAAAGCGGAAGGCGCCGATCTCAAACGGACAGATCAGGAGCAGGCTGCTCGCATCCCAGCTCGGCATCACCGCCATGAGGGCGCGGCCGTTGACGAAATCCGTGAGCGCCGAGTCGCGCGTGCGCTGCAGGAAGCCCGGGGTGCTGACCTCGCCGAACTCGCGGAGCAGCTGCAGGCTGGCGGCGACATCGGGAGTGTCGAAACTCCACTCGCCGCGCAGGTAATGCATGGCCGCCTCCGGATCGGTGAGCTGCAACCGGTGCCGGTGGTCGAGCCGGGCCGCGAGCTTGGTGAGCGCGTTGCCCACGATGGGAAACATGATGAAGGGGTAGCTGTCCTTCGAGGTGGCGAGGGGCGCGATCACGCGGTCCTGGGCCCGGGCATAGGCGTCAACCTCCCGGCAGACCTGCAGGAACTCGCGGTAGGTGCGCGGCGGCTCGCTCCGGCCGGTGATGGTGTGCAGAAGCTTGCGGTTGAAGACGATCCGCGGGATGTGCGAGGTGAGCGTGATGCCGTAGTAGCGGTTGAGCGACTTCACGAAGCTGTCGTCGTTCGTCATGCCGTCCACGTTGGTCTCGCGCCACGGCACGCCTTCGAGCGGGGTTCCGCGGTTATAGGGGTTGGACTGGAGCACCTCGGCGTCGATCGGCTGGAAGTAGCGAGCGACGTTGGGCCAGACCCACACGTACTCCACGATGTCCGGCCCCGTGCCGCCGACCATCTGGGTCTGCACCCACTGCAGGTAAACGCTGTCGGGCACGGCGATGTGCTCGACCTTCACGTGCGGGTTGAGCTGCTCGTAGCGCGCGATGATGGCATCGATCGCCTGGCGCACCGTGCCCTCGAGCTGCCATTGCGAGAACCGGATCGTGATCCGGTCGCTCACCACCTCCTCCGTGGTCCGCCGCAGCACCATGAACATGGCCGCGAAATACGCGACTGCCAGGAGCAGGATGCCGGCATGCTTGGGTTTCATGGGGAGGGGAAAAGCACTGTGCAGCGGCCCGGCCGCATTTGGCAACCACCCGGTGGCACATGCGGCCCGGCCGTGAAATAGTGTTCGCCACCGCGGCATCCGGATCAAATCTGTGCAACCTGTTTTCCCGACTATCACCATGAGATCCCTCACCGCCCTCCTTGCCTTGCTTCTGCTGCTGGCCGGCTGCGCCAGTGCCGACCTCCGCCAGGCCGCCCGCATTGCCAATGAGGAGGCCGTCGCCAGTGGCTCGCCTTTCCGCTGGGAGACTCATGAGGTGCGGGGCGATACCGTCCTGCGCCGCATCATGATCGATCTGCCCGCGGGCGGCACCAGTGCCGATGCCCAGCTCCAGCAGGACATCCTCGCGCTGATCACCAAGGCGGAGCGAACCCAGAGCCGCCCGGCTCCGGCGGTGACGGAGATCCGGATTTTGCCCAAGGGCCGTGAGGTCTGGGTGCTGAAATCCGCCACCCCCGGCGAAGCCATCGCCTACATCGTCGCCCTCCGCCCGGCCTCACGGGGCGGCACGGACATCGTGCTCACGGGGCCGACGCCGTTCACGCCGCGCGGCGCAGCGAAATAGGCCGGCGCGCGATCGGATCAATTGTAGGGCGGGTCTTCCCCGCCTGGGAGCTAGACCGCCCTCGGTCACATCGGACGCATTCCTTTCGATCCGGAAAAGAAAAGGAAACGAGAAAGATTGGATATCAGCGTGGGAAAGGAAGGCGGGGTTCGGACCTGTCCTCCGTAGGCCCGGCGAAGGAGGAGACCCCGCCCTACACCAGCCTTGCTTCCATCACTTCACGGGAAACATCACTTCGTGATTGCCCGCCTCACTTCCAACGTTGCACTCGGCTGCTCCTTTCATGTCTGTCACAACAAATTTGCCCAACCCCGATCACGTGCTCGCCGTCGCCGCCGAGCTGAACCTCAAGGTCCACTCGGTCGCCGCCACCGCCGGGCCACCGCCGGGCTGCTCAAGGAAGGCGCCACGGTCCCCTTCATCGCCCGCTACCGCAAGGAGGTCACCGGCGAACTCGACGAGGTGCAGATCATGGCTATCCGCGACCGGCTGGAGCAGATGGCCCAGTTGGATGAGCGCCGCGCTTCCATCCTCTCGTCCCTCAAGGAGCGCAACCTCCTCACGCCCGAACTGGAAAAAGCCGTCAACGCCGCGACCAACCTCACGGCCCTCGAAGACATCTACCTGCCTTACCGCCCGAAAAAGCGCACCCGCGCCACGATCGCCAGGGAGAAGGGTCTCGCCCCCCTCGCCGAACAGCTCTGGGCGCAGGAGGCCGCCACTGATGTTCCCGCCGCTGCCGCCGCCTATGTCGGACGCGAATACACCGCCGACGACGGCAAGAACCAGGTTTCGAAAATCGCGAGCGTCGAGGAGGCCCTCGCCGGCGCCCGCGACATCATCGCCGAGCAGGTGAGCGACGACAAGGACGCCCGCACCCGCCTCCGCGCCCTCTTCCACCGCGACGCCGTGGTCTCGTCCAAGGTGCTCACCGGCAAGCAGGACTCGCCCGAAGCTGCCAAGTTCAAGGACTACTTTGAATGGAGCGAGCCGCTCGCCAAGGCACCCAGCCACCGCGTCCTCGCGATGCGGAGAGGCGAGAAGGAACTCTTCCTCATGATGCGCGTGACGCTGCCGGACGAATCCGCCGCGTTTGCCGAGGTGCAGTCTCTGTTCGTGAAGGCGAAGAATCCCTCTGCCGACCAGGTCGCCCTTGCCGTGCAGGACGCCTGCAAGCGCCTGCTCGCCCCCGCGATGGAGACCGAGATGCGCCTCGAGTCAAAGAAGCGCGCCGACGAGGCCGGTATCCGGGTCTTCGCCAGCAACCTGCGCGAACTCCTGCTCGCCGCCCCGCTCGGCCAGCGGGCCGTCATGGCGATCGATCCCGGCTTCCGCACCGGCTGCAAGGTCGTGCTCCTCGACCGGCAGGGGAAGCTGTTGCACAACGACGTGGTCTACCCCGACCGCCACCCCGACGAGGCGAAGGAGAAACTCGCCGGCTTCGTGAAGTTCTTCAGCGTCGAGGCCGTCGCCATCGGCAACGGCACCGCCGGCCGCGAGACCGAGGCCTTCGTGCGCACGCTCAAGCTCCCGCCCGCGATCCCGGTCGTGATGGTCAACGAGTCCGGCGCCTCCATCTACTCCGCCAGCGAGGTGGCCCGCGAGGAGTTTCCCGACCACGACCTCACCGTGCGCGGCGCGGTCTCCATCGGGCGCCGGCTGATGGATCCGCTCGCCGAACTGGTGAAGCTCGACCCGAAGAGCATCGGCGTCGGCCAGTACCAGCACGACGTCGACCAGACCGCGCTGAAGCGCTCGCTCGACGACACGGTGGTCAGCTCCGTCAACGGCGTCGGCGTCGAGCTCAACACCGCCTCGAAGCAGCTCCTGAGCTACGTCTCCGGCCTCAACGCCACGACCGCCGCCGCCATCGTCGCGCGCCGCAACGAACATGGTGCGTTCAAGTCGCGCGCCGAGTTGAAGGAGGTGCCGCGGCTCGGTCCGAAGGCGTTTGAACAGGCCGCCGGGTTCCTGCGCATCCGCGACAGCGTCCACCCGCTTGACGCCAGCGCCGTCCACCCCGAGCGCTACGCCCTCGTGGAGAAGATGGCCGCCGATCTCGGCGCCACCGTCGCCGACCTCATGCGCGACGGCACCCTGCGCGCCAGGATCAAGCTGGAGAACTACGTCTCCGCCGAGGTCGGCCTGCCCACGCTCACGGACATCGTGGCCGAACTCGCCAAGCCCGGCCGCGACCCGCGCGCGCAGTTCGAGGCGTTCAGCTTCACTGAAGGCGTGAACAAGCCCGAGGACCTGAAGCCCGGCATGAAGCTGCCCGGCATCGTGACCAACGTGGCGGCGTTCGGCGCGTTCGTGGACATCGGCGTGCATCAGGACGGCCTCGTGCATGTGAGCCAGCTCGCCGACAGTTTCGTGAAGGATCCCGCCGCGGTCGTGAAGCCGCAGCAGAAGGTCATGGTCACGATCACCGAAATTGATCTCGCCCGCAAACGCATCGCCCTCTCCATGCGCAGCAAACCCGAGATCGGCTCCCCCTCCGCCAAGACTTCGGGGGACAGGCCCCGCACCAGCCCCGGCGCCCAGCGTCCGCCGGCCGCACCCGCCCAGGCACCCCGCCCACCGCAGACGGTCAACAACGACTGGTTCAGCGCCGCGCTGAAAAAGAAACGGTAGGCCGCCCGCTCGCGGGCGCGGTTTTGGCGCGAACGCATTGCCCTTGTAGGGCTGGACCTTGGTCCACGCCTCGAACGTCTCGTCGGCATCGCTGCCACAACCGGCGTCACCAAGGTGACGCCCTACATGACCGATCCTTCAGACCAGCCCACTCGCGGGCGCTTAGCCTCAACGTAGGAGCCTGCTTGCAGGCGATGATCGGGCACCCATCGCCGGCGTCACCAATTGCCTGCAAGCAGGCTCCTACCTTCGGAACGCGAACCCCCTCGTGAAATAGCTTCGCCCCGCGCTCGCGGACGCGCACGCTGGCCGTTCGCTCCATGGACTGGATCGCGGCCACCATCATTTCCTCCGTCTTCCTGGGTCTCTACGACCTCGGGACGAAACATGCCGTGCGCGACAATGCGGTCCTGCCCGTGCTGTTCCTCGCCAACGTCTGCAGCGCCGGGATCTGGCTCGTCCTCATGTCCGCCGCCGCCGTGCGGCCCGAGGGATTTCCGGCGCTGTTCACCGTCGCCCCGCTGACCCGCCACCAGCACCTGCTGCTTCTCCTGAAATCCACCATCGTCGCCTGCTCCTGGGTCTGCACCTACTTCGCGGTCAAACACCTGCCGGTCTCCCTCGCCTCGCCCATCCGCGCCACCGGCCCGGTGTGGACCTTTCTCGGCGCGCTGCTCGTGCTCGGCGAGCGCCCGGCCTGGCTGCAGATCCTCGGCGTGGTCATCACGCTGGGCTCGTTCGTCGGCCTCTCGTTCGCCGGGGCGCGCGAGGGCATTCATTTCCACCGCAACAAGTGGATCGCCTGGCAGGTGGCCGGCACACTCCTCGGGGCGATGAGCGGACTCTACGACAAGGTGCTCCTCGGCCGCCTCGGTTTCAGCGCCGCCACGGTGCAGGCGTGGTTTTGCATCTACCTCGCCCTGCTCTTCCTGCCCCTGGCCATCGGCTGGAAACTCCGGCTCTGGCCGCGGCACACCTTCCAATGGCGCTGGAGCATCATCGGCATCTCGCTGGCCCTGCTGCTGGCGGATTTCGTGTACTTCGACGCCCTGCGCGATCCCGAGGCCCTCGTGTCCCTTGTCGCCAGCCTCCGCCGCGGCAGCATCCTCGTCGCCTTCTTCGGCAGCCTCTGGCTCTTCAAGGAAAAGAACGGCGCCTACAAACTCCCGGCGGTGATCGGCGTCCTCGCGGGGATCGTGCTGACGATTTTGGGGTGAGGTGCCGCGGCTTTGATGTAGGGCGGGGTCGCCGAACCCCGCCTTTCTTGGCTTCCCGCTAGAATCCATTCTTTCTCGTTCTCTTTATCTTTCTCTTTCTCGGCCTGGAGAAATGGGCGCACGATTGCGACCGAGGGCGGTCGCGAGGCGGGGTTCGGAGACCCCGCCCTACACCCTGACTCATTCCTTCCCCATGTCGTGCCGGGTCAGGCCGGCCAGGGATTTCACCGGGGCGGGCAGCACCAAACTCGCGAGGTAGCCGACGCCGACGCACACCACGATGCCGATCACGCCGTAGAGGAAGAAACTGACCTTGGTCTGGGTTTGCACCCACAGCAATACGGCCACGCTCACCGCGGCGCCCACGAGCACGCCACCGGCATGCGCCCGCCGCGTGAAGATGCCGAGCACGAACAGCGCCGCCAGCGCGCCGCCGGCCGAACCGATGACGGCGAAGTACGCATCCATCATCGAACCGAGTTTGGTGCTCGCCATCAGGCAGGCCACACCGGTCACCACGAGCCCGATGCCGAGAATGAGACCCTGCGCGACCCGCAACCGCGACCGGTCGGTGCCCTGCGGCCAGATCCGCACATGAAAATCGGTCACCCATGCGGTCGCCACGCTGTTGAGACTGCTGGAAAGCGTGGACTGCGACGCCGCCATGATCCCCGCGATCACCAATCCGGCGACCCCGGCGGGCAGCTCCCGCAAAATGAACAGCGGAAAGATCGCATCGGTGGCGATGGTGGGATCAAGGCGCTCGGGCTGCTGGCGGTAGAAGACAAAGAAGGCCGTGCCCACCGCGTAGAAAAGCAGCGAACCCGGGACCGAGATCCACACGTTGAGCCAGATCGACCGGCGCGCGAGTTTCTCGGTGGGCGCGGTCAGATAACGCTGCACTACGTCCTGGCTGGCGGTGTACGAGAGCAGGCTGTTGCAGGCCGTGCCGAGCAGGATGACGAGCACCGAGGCCTGGGTGAGGTCCGGGCTCCACCATGCGGTGGAACCGAGAAACTTGCCGTGCTCCTGCGCCACCGAGACCATGGCCCCGAGGGAGCCTTCGCACTGGAACAGGATGATGCCGAGACTCACCAGGGCGCCGCCCAGCAACACGACCGCCTGCACGACATCCGTCCAGATCACGGCCTCGATGCCGCCGATCATGGTGTAGGCCACGCAGAACAGACCCGTGACCACAATGCAGGTGTAGACATCCAGCGAACTCACCGTCGCCAGCGCGATGGCCGGCAGGTAAAGCACGATCGCCATGCGCCCGAGCTGGAAGAGAATGAACACCGCGCTGCCGACCTGGCGCACGAGGCCGTTGAAGCGGTGCTCGAGGTATTCATAGGCCGAGGTGACGTTGAGCCGCCGGAAAAACGGCAGGTAGAAAATCGTTACCAGGGGCGTGACGAGTACCAGCGAGACCAAGCCAAAGCTGTACGCCCAGTCGGTCGCATACACCTTGGCCGGCAGGGCCATGAAGGTGATGGCGCTGAGCATGGTCGCATAGATGCTCAGGCCCGCCGCCCACCAGGGAATGTGCTGCCCGCCGCGGAAAAAGGTGTCGGTGTTGCGCTCGCGCCGCACGAAGTAAATGCCGATGCCGAGCATGCCGGCGAGGTAGAGCCCCAGCGTGGCCGTGTTGAGCCAGCCGAGACCGGCGCGTTCATGCACCGACTTCGCCAGGAGCACCCGCGGCGTGCGCGTGCCCGGCCGCACCTCGCCGCTCACCACCGCCCAGCCGCCCGCCCAAGGCACCACCGGGGCCACGATCGGCGGCCACCGGCCCGCGTTGGGATTGCCAACCGGATCCGGACCCAAGTCCCGCGGCAAGTATCCCGTCACGGTCCAGGAATCCGTGATCGTGTGATAGCCATACGCTTCGGCGGGAAACCCCGGATGCCGGTCCTGCAAGATGGGTGTTTCCTTGAGATATTTCCCATCGTCACCACCCAGCACGAGCAGGTGCGCAACTCCCAGCGCCGGGGCCGGCGAAGGCGAGGCCTGCAGCGCCGCGGGCATGGCGGCGAGCCGCTTCCAGCCGCCGGCCGGCGTGTAGCGCCAGGCATCGGACAGGTATTGCCGCTCCGGTTTTCCGTCGGCGCCCGGAACCAGATTCAATCCGCCGAAAAGATAGAACGCCCCGTCGAGCGATCCCGCCACCGCGGTCTGCCGCGGCGGACCCGGCCACGGCTCGACAGCCCGCCAGGCGCGGGTGGCCGGCGGCGCATCAAGGTCGAGGGCGTAAAACCACTTGCCCGGGGCGCCGGTGAACTCCCGCAATCCGCCCGCCACGTAAACCGTGCGGCCAACCAGCGCCCCGCAGGCGTAATGCAGCGGCGCCGGCAGTGCCGGCCACGGTTCGGTCACGATCCCCTCGCCGGACCGGCGCAGGAGAATCACGTCGGCCGTTACCGTCCGGTCATCCGATCCACCGATGCACAGGACGCCTTCGGGAATCGTGACGGAAACTCCGTAGGCTCGCACTCCCGGCAGGCGTCCGGCCTCCCGCCAAGCTCCCGCCGGGGTATCGAGCAGGAAGATGCGGTCATGCCAGACCTTGGCCCCGCCCGACCACAGGCTGCCGTGCGGAAAATTCGTGCCCCCGGCCACCAGTAACGCCCCATCCGTCACCCCCGCGAACGGGGCGGCGAATCCCACCGGATCCGGCAATACGGGCAATTCCTCCCAGTGAATGGCCTCCGTCGTCCACGCCGCGGTGCAGGCCGCCAGCCACAACATGGTCCAGGACGGGAATCGGCGGCGCATCGTGGGGCGCATCACAAATGCGCCTTGGCCGGACAGCCAGAAAAAAGCCGGCCTAATCCGGATCAGTCCATGTTCTGCAATTCGCACACTAACTTGAATTTGCTTTCAACGTTTGGCAGACTTCAGTGTCCAACACATAACATGACCCAATCCAAAAACCCCACCGATCCCGCCACGAAGCTCATCATCCGCGGAGTGCATGTCGAATTGACCGACGCGCTCCGCCAGGCCGTCGAGCACAAGGCCGAGCGTCTGCTCCGCCACAACGATTACATCGTGCGCATCCGGATCGATCTCGAGGTCGATAAGACGAAGGACATCAACCACAAGTTCATCGCGAAGGGCCACATCGAGATCGGCGGCCCCGACCTGATTGCCAGTGTTTCCAGCGAGGATTGCTACAAGTCCATCGACCTGCTCGTCGACAAGCTCGACCGTCTGCTCGAACGCCGCCACGGCCTGCGCAAGGACAAGCGCAACCACCCGCACGCCACGGATCTAGACACGGCACTGCCGAAAACCTAGCGATCGCTGCGCGATCGCGGGAGATTGGAGATCGGAGTTCGGAGATCGAAGGCCTCCGGTTGGTAGCTGCGAGCGTGAGCGAGTGGAAAGTTTCGCAGTTCGCAGTTCGGAGTTCGAAGGCCTCCGGTGGCGTAGCTACGAGCGTGAGCGAGTGGATTGTGCGATCTGCGATCTCCCATCTGCAATCTGCGAAACTTTCCACTCGCTCACGCTCGTAGCTACATGGCCACGGTGTTCGATCTCCGATCTCCCATCTCCGAACTCCGATCTCCCATCGTTGAAGCCACCGCGCCATGCGCGGCGGCTTCAACGATAAGGCTGATGCAGTGCAATCGGCTGCGTCTTCGCCCGGAGCCGGAGATTGAGCATCTCCACACCGAACGAGAACGCCATGGCGAAGTAGACGTAGCCCTTCGAGATGTGCGCCCCCGTGCCCTCGGCCACGAGCGTCACGCCGATCAGAATCAGGAACGACAGGGCGAGGATCTTGAGCGTCGGGTGCTTGTTGACGAAATCACTGATCGATCCCGCCGCCATGAGCATCACGCCCATCGCGAGAATGACCGCCGTGATCATCACGGCCAGATGCTGCGCCATGCCGACCGCCGTGATCACTGAGTCGAGCGAGAAGACGATGTCGAGCAGCATGATCTGGATGAGAACGTGCCCCATTTTGGCCGCACCCTTGACGGGATTGCCCGCGCCGTCGTGACCCTCGAGCTTCTCGTGGATCTCCATCGTGCTCTTCACGAGCAGGAACAGGCCGCCGATGATCAAAATGAGGTCGCGCCCCGAAACGCCGTGGTTGAGGAAGCTGAACAGCGGCGTCGTGAGTTTCGCCATCCAGGCAATGCTGGCCAGCAGCATGATGCGCGTGATGAGCGCCAGCATGAGCCCGGTCTGCCGCGCCTTGGCCTGTTGCTCCGGCGGCAGCTTGCCGGCGAGGATCGAGATGAAAATGATGTTGTCGATGCCGAGCACGATTTCGAGCCCGGTGAGGGTGAGCAGGCTGATCCAAGCCTGCGGTTCGTAGATCCAGTCCATGGCGCGGGAGTCAGCCGGACCGGTTCGGTTTCGTCAATCAGGAGTCTGCACGGCTGTAGGGCGGGGTCTCCGAACCCCGCCTTTGCGTAGCTACGAGCGTGAGCGAGTGGTGGTTGGTCCACTCGCTCACGCTCGTAGCTACAATTCAAACAAGGCGGGGTTCGGAGACCCCGCCCTACAACACCCCTCAATCCCAAATCGGCCGCGTGTTCTTCGGGTAATCCGTCACCGCGTTGAGCGCCGCCATCTCCTCCGCCTTGAGCCGGTAACCCGCCGCTCCGAGCGACTCCTGCAATTGCGCCGGGCTGTTCGCGCCGATGATCGGGGCGGTCATCACGGGATTCGTCAGCAACCAGGCCAGCGCCGTCTGCGCGACGGTTTTCCCGTGCGCCCGGCCGATGGTCTCGAGTTTCTCGATCGCGGCGAACCCGCGGTCGTTCGCGTATTTCTCGCCGATAAACTTCGCCCGCTCACTCTGCACGGCCTGCCCCCGACGGTATTTTCCCGTGAGAAATCCCGCCGCCAGCGGTGAGTAGGGAATGACGCCGAGCCGGTAGTGCTGGCAGAGCGGCCGCGCCTCGACCTCAAAGCCGGCGCGCTCCATCAGCGAATACTCCGGTTGGTAGCTCACCAGCTTCGGATAACCCTGCTGGTCGCCCCGCCAGATCGCCTCCATCAACCGCCATGCGGGGTAGTTGGAGGCACCGAGCTGCCGCACCTTGCCGGCGCGCACGAGCTGGTCGAGCGCTCCCAGCGTCTCCTCGATCGGCGTGGTCAGGTCCGCCCAGTGCAGCTGGTAAAGATCAATGCAGTCCACCTGCAGCCGACGGAGCGAATCCTCGCAGCAGCGGATGACCCGGTCCCGTTTCAGGCCCTCCCCACCCGGACCCTCGGCCATCTTGCCGCGCACCTTGGTCGCGATGACGATGCGGTCGCGGTTGCGCCGCGCCTTCAGCCACCGCCCGATGATTTCCTCGGTCACCCCGCCCCCCGCCAGGCCGCGCGGACCCCAAGTCGTGTAGATGTCCGCCGTGTCGATGAAATTGCCGCCCGCCGCGACGTAGGCGTCCATGATCGCGAACGAAGTAGCTTCATCCGCCGTCCACCCGAACTGCATCGTGCCCAGGCAGAGTTCGGAAACCAGGAGATCGGAGGAGCCAAGTTTGCGCAGGTGCATGGATGCCATTGAACCGCGCATCACGCCGGGCGCAACCGGTGAGATGGGAAAGAAAATGGGCAAGGACTGGCCAAACCGTTTTACAGGAGGCAGCAGAGGAAACGGAGGGATTGGTTCCTCTCTGCGCTCTCTGCTTTCTCCTGTAAAACGGATTGGTTTACTGAGCCGTCTGTGACTTGTACGGCCATCCTCCGGGTTCCCCATCCGTGCCATCCGTGAGATCCGTGGTTAACTTCATCCCACCCACGCCAAGCCCCACTTCAGCCACAACGGCATCAGCACGATGCTCGCCACCACGGTTGCCAGCACGCTGCGCATCGCGGTCAGCGAATCCCCTTCGTAATGCTTCACGATCACCAGCGGCAGAAACGCCGCCGGCATCGTGGCCTGCACGAGGATGACATGCTTCAGCTCCGCGGAAAACGGTCCGAATTTCGCCAGCAGCAAAAACACTGCGGACAGCACGCCCAATCGCAGCCCGACCGCCGCCAGGGACGTGCGCCATTCCAGCAGGTCCGCCGGACGGGTGAACAGGTGCTCGGCCATCGTCGC